>NZ_NPFM01000022.1:0-338091 GCF_002258645.1 Rhodococcus sp. 15-649-2-2 | reverse complement strand
GAGTTTGGTGATCGCTTCGCGGATGCGGCCGGTACGTGCGCCGGGTCCGGTGGCGGCGGTGATCATCGCCTTCCGGGCAATATCGCGACCCTCTTGCGGCAGGTTCTTCGGTGGTGTTTCGGCGAAGGCGAGGATCAGAGTTGCATGGTCGATGGTCATGACGCCGGTGTTGACGGCGTCGGCGATGTCGGAGAAGTTCTTCAGTCCGCGGGCCAGGGCGACGATTTTGGTGGCTTTACTGGGGCTGAGCAGGGTGGTGGAGGTCAGCCATCCGGCAGGGCCGGGGAAGCCGAGCTTCTCGCGGGAGACGCGGGTGTCGATTTCGCCTACGAGGGCGATACGTCGGGCTTCCATCAACTGGATTCGGTGGGAGACATCAGCAGCGTCGGCGAGGAGTTCGCTTTCGCTCAGTTGCCAGATCTCCGTTGTCATGGACCAAGTGTATCGAACATGTGTTCGACCGGCAATGATAGTCGAATCCAAAACTATTGCCGTGCTTCACTATTCACGAAACGGAACCTGTCGGTAGCTCGTGGTAAAGGTCAACTCATCCGTCACACATCACGATTCATGGTCTGCGATCACGGTTCCTTGGTGATAGAGGATTCTCCAGTCACCGTCCCGTCGCTGCCACAACGTTGTTCTACGGGTATACCTGCCGTCGAGCCGCAGCGTGTAAGTCAGCAGGTAGGTCGCCGGGGCAATTTCCCGGAGCTCGAATCCGCTGGTCTCCCAATCACCGTCGAGCCGACCGCTCGGGTCGGACGCGTACCGATGTTCGAGGACCGACCAGACGTGTTCGCGACTGTAGAGCCGACCCGAAGCTCCGATCTCCCAGAAACTTGGATCGGTGAGGCACTCGAAGTCTCCCCGCGTGGTGCCGTACTCGCGGCGATGGAAGATCGGTTCTCGCCGTTCGAGTTCCGCGAGTATCTCATCCAGCTCGGGCAGTGAGCGGCCATCGGGCCCGCGCACAGAATCGGCGACGACGTCGGCCCCAGCGTCAGCCGATGGTTCCCAGCGACGCCAGAGTTTTGACGACAGCTCTCGCCGCCTCGGCACCTTTGGTTTCGAGATGCGCTGTGAAGAAGGCATTGTGGTCGGCGTGCTCGTGGAAATGGTGGGGAGTGAGCACCACCGAGAACACGGGGACGTCGGTATCCAGCTGCACCCGCATGAGACCGTCGATGACCGCCGTCTCGACGAAGTCGTGTCGATAGATTCCGCCGTCCACCACCAGTGCGGCGGCAACGATCGCCGAGTACTTCCCGGTCTTGGCCAGCCGCTGCGCATGCAGCGGGATCTCGAATGCTCCCGGGACCTCGAAGACGTCGATGGACGTCCCGGCCTGGCCGAGCCGCTCGAGTTCTGCTGCGAAACCCACTCGCGCGCGGTCGACGATGTCCAGGTGCCAGCTGGCGTGAACGAAGGCAATGGATCCGGCGAGTGGAGTCGTCATGGGTGCGATGCTAGCGGTATCGCTCGTCGAGCAAGTCGAGTGTTCCGCCATCGGATTCACCGTCGAAATACTTTTGCAACACTTCACCGAAAACGGACGTGCCCTTGGTAGCTTCGGCAAAAAGGGTCATGGACGAGTGCAATTTCAGATTGTCCGGATAACCGAAGATCTCGTCGACCGTCCGGCCCTCGATTCCAACGGTCAGCCGAGCTGCCTTGCTCAGGCGCGGCCCCAGCACCTCGTGAGACAAGTACAGTTCCGCCTCGGTCAGATCGGCGATGCCGAAGTGCTGAGCAGTTGCACTGCGGCCCAGCCCCGCCAACTGCGGGAACACGAACCACATCCAGTGCGTCTGCTTGCGTCCCGCTTTCAGTTCCTTCGTCACTGCATTCCAGACGGGGTCCTGGGCGTCCACGAAGCGTTGCAGGTCGTATTCGGTCATGCCACTCAACCTAGGTGAACCCGCGCATCAGGGTGTCGACGGTTGCGTCCAGTAGATCCTCGACCGGGACGCCGTCGAGGAGATCACCGGTGGCGAGCACCGCGAGGCCGTGCACACTCGCGAACGCCACCCGAGCGAGTATTTCGGTGGGCGCCTCAGTGATCATGCCGGCGCCAATGGCGTCCTTCAACAACGCCTCGGTTGCCGTCATACTCTGGCCCGCAGCAGCTTTCAGGTCGTCGCTGGCACCGGGGTGATGTTTGGTGCTGTACATGACATCCAGTAGTTCGGGATGCTCGACGGCGAATCCGAGATACGCACGTGCGACGCCACGAAACCGCGACATCAGCTCACCGGGACCGGT
The DNA here is from genome assembly GCF_002258645.1 of Rhodococcus sp. 15-649-2-2. Taxonomy (NCBI): domain Bacteria; kingdom Bacillati; phylum Actinomycetota; class Actinomycetes; order Mycobacteriales; family Nocardiaceae; genus Rhodococcus; species Rhodococcus sp. 15-649-2-2. Next base: position 335,826 of record NZ_NPFM01000022.1, on the reverse strand, counting down.
CGCGGCGGCGGCCATCCGGCGGTTCATCTCCTGAAAACCGTGCAGGGCCAGCGCATCCAGCAATGCCTGCTTGTCTCGGAAATGACGAGCCGGGGCGGCGTGACTGACTCCGACATCTCTGGCCAACTGCCGCAGCGAGAGCGCATCGACGCCACCCTGCGCAATGCTCCGTTCGGCCGCGTCGAGCAGTACCGCCCGCAAGTCACCATGGTGATAGCGCCGCGTTGCCATGCACTCACCCTAAGTGATGTTGGCATTGACAACAATGCTGACACTGCCTACATTTGCGCTCATGACTTCCACAGTGCTCATCACCGGCGCAAGCTCAGGCCTCGGCGAGGAATTCGCCACCCGATTTGCCGCACGCGGCGAGAACGTCGTCCTCGTTGCACGGCGGGCCGATCGACTCGAGGCTCTCGCTCGCCGCATCGAGGCCGACCACGGCGTCACTGCCACCGTCGTGGCGATGGACCTGGGCGTACCTGGAGTTGGCGCAGCACTGCGAACCACGTTGACCGAGAAAGGGATAACTCCCACTTCCCTGGTCAACAACGCCGGCTTCGGAACGCACGGCCGGTTCGCCGACGAGGATCCGGAGCGCGTGGCCGCAGAAATCGCCCTCAACGTCAGTGCGCTGGTCGACCTCACTCACGCATTCCTGCCGAACCTGACCGGTGCGCTGATCAACGTGGCGAGTACCGCTGCGTATCAACCGACGCCCAACATGGCCGTGTACGGGGCGACCAAAGCGTTCGTCTTGAACTTCACCGAAGCTCTGGCATTCGAGTACCGCACCTCGTCGCTGAAAGTCCTCGCGCTCTCCCCCGGTCCGACGCGCACCGAGTTCTTCGACGTCGTGGGATCGAAAGACGCCGCGGTGGGCAACTTTCAGACATCCGAGCAAGTTGTCTCGACGGCATTGCGCGCGTTGGATTCTCGTCGCACTCCGGCCAGTGTCGTGTCCGGTCTGTCCAACAAGATCAGCGCGGGCAGCGTGCGCCTCGCCCCGCGCGGTCTGGCAACAGTGATCAGCGGTCGCCTGCTGAAAGCGTGAGGCCGACGAGGATGCGCTCGAATGCCGCTCGCTCGGAAGCCGGGATCGCGTCGAGCAGATGCCGTCGGACCGCCTCAGCGTGAACGGGCCGAGCGCGCACGACGGCATCGCGTCCCGCGGTGGTGAGAAATACCTCCACTCCCCCGTCGACCTGACGCCGACTGATGAGTCCGCGGTCGGCCATTCGGGTCAGATGGTGCGACAGCCGGCTGCGATGCCACTCGAGCAACGCGGCCAAGGCGCTCTGCCGCAGCACCCCATCCCCTATCTCGTGTACTCGGGTCAGGACCGCGAAATCCTGTTCCGACAAGCCAGTTTCGTCCGCAATCTCCGCGGTGACGCGAGTCCACACGGCGCCCTGCGCCCGCTTCCATACGTGCCACAGGGCCATCTCGGATTCGTTCAACAGCGTCATTGCGCCAGCCTATCCACCCACTGTTGACATGACAACACAACCGGGTGCATTGTGTTGACATGACAACACACACCGCTCTCGTCACGGGTGCCAACCGAGGCGTCGGCGTTGCCATCGTCCGCGGCCTCGCCGCCCAGGACTTTGTCGTTTATTTGGGCTCGCGAGATCTCGCCGGGGGCGTCACAGCGGCCACCGGGATCGACGGAGACATACGCCCGATTCGGCTCGACGTCACCTCGACCGACGACATCGACGAGGCCGTCCGACACATCGACACCGAAGTGGGCCACCTCGACGCTCTGATCAACAACGCCGGCGTCAACGTCGGGTATCACCGCCCTACCGAGGAGAATTCGTCGGATCTGCGAAAGGTGTATGGCGTCAATGTCTTTGCCGTCGTCGATGTGACCAACGCATTCCTGCCGCTACTGAGAAAGTCCCCGGCCGGTCGGATCGTCAACGTCACCAGCAAGCGCGGTTCCATCGGCGAGGACGGCGCGTGGGTGGGCACGCCGTCGATGGCGTATTCGAGCTCGAAGACCGCTCTGAACGCCCTCACCGTTCACTACGCCCGAGACCTTGCCGATACCCCGATCAAGGTCAACGGAGCAGCCCCCGGGCACGTCGCCACCGACTTCAACGGATTCCGCGGAACACGATCGCCGGACGAGGGTGCGGCCGTCGCGATTCGGCTCGCCACCCTCGACGCCGATGGACCCACCGGACTGGTATTCGAGGACGACACCGTCCTGACGTGGTGAGGCGTGCGGCGCGCCTACCCCCGTGTACGACGCGAATCGATCACTCCCGTATCGAATCCGGCCAGATGCAATCCACCGTGGAATCGCGCGTGTTCGATCTTGAGGCAACGGTCCATGACGACGTTCAATCCGGCGGCTTCGGCGTCGTGGGCCACCTGCTCGTGCCACAGCCCCAGCTGCAGCCAGACCGTCTTCGTCTGCACTGCAATGGTTTCGGTGAGAACCGCAGGAAGGTCGTCGTACTTGCGGAAGACGTCGACCAGATCCGGCGGCTTCGGCAGGTCTGCGAGCGTCGGATAGACCGTTGTTCCTTCGATCTCGGTGATCGTCGGATTGACGAGAAAGATCTCGTAGTTGCTCGTCGACGACAGATATCGGTTGACGAAATAGGATGCCCGCGAGGGGTTCTTGGACGCACCGACGATTGCCACCGTCCTGGTTTCCCGCAGAATGCGCTGGCGCTCTTGGGCGGACGGGCCCTGCCAGGTGCGTTCGGTCACGAGCGTGCCTTTCCGGTTGCCAGCGTCAGGGCCTGATCCAGATCCCAGAGGATGTCCTCGACGTCTTCGAGTCCGACGCTGATGCGGATCAATTCCGGGCCGACACCCGCTCCGCGAAGTTGATCGTCGGTCAGCTGCCGGTGGGTGGTGCTGGCCGGGTGAATCACGAGCGTACGCACGTCGCCGATGTTGGCGACATGGCTGGCAACTCGGACACTTTCGACGAACGTCTGACCGGCGTCGCGACCCCCGTCGATTCCGAAGGCGAACACCGCACCGGGTCCGGCGGGCAGATATTTCAAGGCGCGGTCGTGATGCGAATGACTCTCCAGCCCAGCCCATCTCACGTAGTCGATGCGCGGATCCTGTTCCAGCCACTCGGCGACCGCTCGGGCATTGGCAACATGTGCGTCCATACGCTGCGGCAACGTCTCGACACCCTGGATCAGGGTGAAGGCCGACTGTGGTGCCAACGCACCACCGATGTCGCGCAGTTGCTCGCTGCGCAGCTTGGTCAGAAAGCCGTACTCGCCGAAGTTTCCCCACCACGACAGGCCTCCGTACGAGGCCACCGGCTCGGTCATCTGCGGGAATTTGCCAGAGCCCCAGTCGAATCGACCGGATTCGACCACCACTCCACCCAGCGTCGAACCGTGCCCACCGAGAAACTTCGTCGCCGAGTGGATCACGATGTCGGCACCGAACTCGATGGGCCGGCTCAGCCACGGGGTCGCCATCGTCGCGTCGATCACCAACGGGATCCCGTGCTCGTGCGCAACGGCGGCTAGACCGTCGAGGTCGGCGATCTCCCCCGACGGGTTCCCGATGATCTCGGCGTACATGAGTTTGGTCGAATCCGTTACCGCAGCAGCGTAATCCGCCGGATCGGTGCCCGGAACGAACGTGGTCTCGACACCGAAGCGGCGGAGTGTGACGTCGAGTTGGGTCACCGTGCCGCCGTAGAGACCGGCCGCCGCGACGATGTGGTCGCCGGTGCCCGCGAGAGCAGCGAACACCGCGAACTCGGCCGACAACCCACTGGCGAACGCGACCGCTCCGATGCCGCCTTCGAGGCTCGCGATGCGCTCCTCGAAGGCGGCGACGGTCGGATTGCCGATACGGCTGTAGACGTTGCCGTACTTCTGCAGAGCGAACAGATCGCCTGCGTCAGAGGAATTCTCGAACACGTAGCTCGCCGTCTGATAGATCGGCACAGCACGCGAACCGGTGGAAGGATCAGGCCTTGCGCCGGCGTGAATTGCTCTGGTACGTAGGCCGAATGTCCGTTCGCTCATGACCTCAGGCCGTTTCGAGAACGGTGTGGATCGGGGTGGGATTGCGCGTCAGATCCAGCACGGGGCAGTGATCGTCGACGGCCTGTTGCAGCTCCTGGTACCGTTCCCGCGTCTCCGGCCCCGTGACCGTGACGACAACACGCACCTCACCGAACCCCGGGCGCACCGCGTCGTCGAACCCGAAGAATCCGCGCACGTCGAGATCTCCCTCGGCCTTTGCGCTGATGTCGTCGACGACGATGCCCAGCTTCTCGGCCCAGACACGATAGGTGACCACCTGGCAGGACAGCAGCGACGCGAGGTAGTACTCCACGGGATTGGCGGCCTTGTTCTCCCCGCCGAGGGCCGGCGGCTCGTCCACCTCGACGCTGTATTTGCCGAGTGTGACGGTGCTGGCGACGGCGTCGTGTGCGGTGGCCGAACCACGAAAGACGACCTGGGCGTTCTTCGCGTCGGCCTGTACGGCGTCATCGGTGGCAGCGATGACGCCGCCGAGATGAGAGACAGATGTGGTCATGAGAATTCCTGTTCGATTCGAGGGTTGCCGGAACTACCCGAGGAGCGCAAAAGCCCGTCGGGAATGGGTTCGATCGACTGTTACGAACAGGAGGAGGTGCAGACGAGACCGAAGTCGATGGTGCGACGACGAACGAGCCTTCTGGCTGCGTCGGTCACATGTGTCTCGGTCACGAAGCCGACAATAGCCTAGGAACGTCTCGCCTACGAGAACTGGTCCGCGCCGACGTCGGTCTCGTCGTCGGCGATGGCCGCGACGACGCGCGCTGCCACCGCATCCGGGGTCAGCCCCTGTGGCAGTTTCGGTGCCTGCCCGGCGATCGGCCGAGTGGCCAAGCCGGTCTCGGTGTGCGGTGGCCGCACATCGACGATCCTGATCTTCGACTTACGGGCTTCTGTGCGAACACTTTTCAGCAGCGCACTCACCGCGGCCTTGCTCGCAGAGTAGGCACCCATGTTCGGCATCGGCTTGTCGGCCACCACCGCACTGATGTTGAGGGCGAAGCCGCCCTGATCGAGTGTGGTCAACGCTTCGCGCATGATGCGCAGCGGCGCGAGGTAGTTGAGCAGCAGCAGTTCGTCGACGGTGTCGTCGTCCACTTCGGTCACCGGCCCGAACGCCACGACACCGGCGGCGATCACGATCCCGTCCAGACCGCCGTGGTGTTCGACGGCCTCTGCGATCACCGAGCGAGCCGAATCCGGAAGCGTCAGATCGGCATTCACCACGTGATGATCCGAGGACTCGAGGCTGCGACCGCTGACGGTCAACCGCGCACCGGCTTCTGCGAGCTGGTCGACTATCGGGGACCCCAGCCCACCACTGGCACCGAATACGAGAATGCGTGCGCCGTCGAGTGAGGTCATACCCCGAACTTAATCGCCGCCTCGTACCCCGCGCTGACGTTGAGCCATTTTGGGTAATTCCGCAGGCTCCACTCCCGCGACGACTAGCTCAACAACTTCTTCTGCACCTTGCCCATCGCATTGCGCGGCAGCGAGTCGACCACGCGAATCTCGCGGGGCCGCTTGTGAATCGACAGCTCGGTGGCCACCAGATCGATGAGCACCCTATCCTCGACATCGGTACCCACGACGAAGGCCACGATGCGCTGGCCCAGGTCGTCGTCCGGCAAGCCGACGACAGCGACCTCGTCCACGCTCGGATGCCCCAGCAGCACCGTCTCGATCTCCCCCGCGCCGACGCGATAGCCGCCGGATTTGATCAGGTCCGTCGACGCGCGCCCGACGATGCGATGAAAGCCGTCCGGCTCGATCAGAGCGACATCTCCGGTGTCGAACCAGCCGTCCTCGGTGAAGGTCTTCGCTGTCGCCTCCGGGTTGTTCAGGTAGCCGTCGAACAGCATGGGGCAACGGATCTGCAGTGCTCCGATCGATTCACCGTCGTGGGGCAGGATTTCGCCCTGCTCGCCGCGCAGTCGGGTTTCGACGCCTGCAACCGGTAGTCCCACCGAGCCCGGGCGACGCTCACCGTCGGCGCGGGTGCTGATGGTGATGAGGGTTTCGCTCATGCCGTACCGCTCGATCGGGGCCTGGCCGGTGAGCTCGCGCAGCTTCTCGAACACCGGTACCGGAAGCGGCGCACTGCCGGAGACCAGCAACCGGGCGTCCGCGAGAGCTCGGGCGGACGTCTCGTCGGCGGCGACCCGCGACCACACCGTCGGCACCCCGAAATAGAGGGAACCACGCGCAGCCGCGTAGAGCTCCGGAGTCGGCTTACCGGTGTGAATCAGTGGGCTGCCGACCCGCAGCGGGCCGAGGACCCCGAGGATGAGACCGTGCACATGGAACAGTGGAAGCCCGTGCACCACAGTGTCTTTCCACGTCCAGCTCCACGCATCGGCCAACGCGTCGAGGCCGGCCGCGATGGCGCTGCGAGAGATCAGGACGCCCTTCGGCGGGCCGGTGGTACCGGAGGTGTAGAGCACGAACGCAACGGAAGACGGCTGCGGTTCGGCGTAGCTGTGCCACGACCGCGCGTGCTGACGCACCGGTAGAACCTCGAGCCCGGCGGTATCGGGCGGAGCTTCGCCGAGCCACGCCTGCGCACCCGAGTCCCGGAGGATGTGCTCGCGTTCGGCGACGCCCGCGTCCGGCGGCACCGGGACCACGGTGACTCCGGCGATCAGGGCACCGACGACCGCGAGCACCGTCTTGACCGACGGCGTTGCGTAGATCGCGAGCCGATCTGCCCGCGCGATGCGTTCGGCAACCGAGGTCGCAGCACCCAGGATGTCGGCGCGAGAAAGCGAGACTCCGTCGATGGTGATGGCGTCGGGAATATCGTCTCCCCGCGCAACGGCGAGTGGGTTCAGTGAACGAAGCAGCACATGGCTACCGTACATACATGGACGTGGACGGAATCGACACCGGCGATTACGCCGAGTACATGACGGTCGCCGCCGGTGACCTGCAGGCGGGCGTCTATCTGATCGGAACCGACGCCGAGCAGGACACCGATTCCGAGGACGAACTCGACCTGGATCTCGAAGACGAGGATTCGGACGACGACGCCATCGACATCGCGCACGTCACCGACGGCGCGCCGAGGCTGGTCTACTCGGTCCAATCGGACGATTTCTGGACGCGGGTGGAACTGGCCGATCTGCGAGCCACTCAGCTCTACGAGGAAGCCCACGCACGCAATCCCGACGTCAACACCGAGCCGAAGCGCTTCACCACCGTCGAAGCGTTCGGCAGCAATGAACTGGTCTACATCCTGCGCATCAGACGCGGCGGCTGGGACGTGGGCGAGCCCGACCTCGATTGATCGCTGTCGCCGCTAGGCCGAGGACGCGACGGTTCCGACGCCGAGGGCGACCAGGAATCCGGCACTGATGCGGTCCAGCCAGTCGGTCACCGCGGGCTTGCGCAGCAACGCGACCGCGCGTGAGGCGACGACGGAGAACACTCCCATCACCAGGGCTGCCACCACCACCTCGACCAGCCCGAGCGTCATTGCACCGGTGAACGTGACCACGGTGAGGAACTGCGGCACCACGGCCAGGTAGAACAGTCCGACCTTGGGATTGAGCGCGCACGAGAGAACTCCGGCACCGAACGCCGACCATGCGGCCGCCGCGACCGGCACCAGCGGCTCACCGGCCACCTTGTTCTTTCGGCGTGCCCGAAACGCCTTCACACCCAGGTACAGCAGATACAGCCCGCCGAGGATCTTGACCACGCGATACGCCGTCGCCGACTGCTCGACGATCGCCGCCAGCCCAACGGCTACCAGCACGGCCCAGAACAGTCCGCCGATCGCGACGCCCATCGCCGCCGCGATCCCGGGCTTGAGGCCGCCGATGCTGTACCGCAGCACCAGAAACGAATCGGGCCCGGGCAGGATCGCCAGCAGAAAACACACGCCGGCGAAGCTGAGCAGCAGGGTGAGGGTCATGCGTACATGAGAACACCCAGGCGGAGCCGGAGCCAACTGACTCGAGTGTCCACTATTTGGGTCGAGAAACGGGATCCCGCGCGCCGAACCGAATTGTGGACGCTCAGCGCGCTGGAGAAACCCGGCTACCCGCGCAAGCGAGTAGCCGCAGCCTCGATGCGCTCGTCCGTAGCCGTCAGTGCGATTCGCACGTGCTGTCCACCGTCCGGCCCGTAGAACTCTCCCGGAGCGGCGAGGATGCCGCGTTCGGCGAGCCAGTCGACGGTGTCGCGGCACGGTTCGCCCCGAGTGGCCCACAGGTAGAGCCCGGCCTCGGAATGATCGACGGCGAATCCTGCTGCTTCGACGGCAGCTTTGAGCACAGTTCGCCGGGCGCGGTATCGCTCGCGTTGAATGCTCTCGTGCTTGTCGTCGGCCAGTGCTGCGGTCATGGCAGCCTGGATCGGCAGCGGCACCATCATGCCGGCGTGCTTGCGCACCTCGAGCAACTCGGCCACGAGGGACGCGTCGCCGGTGACGAAGCCGGCGCGATAACTCGCCAGGTTCGAGGTCTTCGAGAGTGAGTGCACGGCAAGCAGATTGGTATGATCGCCGTCGCACACGCGAGGATCCAACACGGACACGGCGTCAGCATCCCAGGTCAGTCCCAGATAGCACTCGTCGGAGACGACAATGGCGTCGCGCTCGCGGGCCCAGTCGACGACCTTGCGCAGGTGATCGACGCCGAGCACCTTGCCCGTCGGGTTGGACGGAGAGTTGACGAAGATCAACGACGCGCGCTCCGGTCCGAGCCGATTGAGACCGTCTGCCCGCAGAATACGAGCACCGGCAAGCAGAGCACCCACTTCGTAAGTGGGATAGGCCAATTCGGGGATGACGACCAGGTCGTCGGCACCCAGACCCAACAGAGTCGGCAACCAGGCGATCATTTCCTTGGTGCCGATGGCCGGCAGCACCGCGTCGACCCCGATGCCGGTGATCGAGTAGCGGCGCTCGAGCGCAGCCACCGCGGACTCCCGCAGCGCAACGGTGCCGACGGTCGTCGGGTACCCGGGTTCGCCCGCAACCGAATTCAGTGCGGTGCGGATGACCTCGGCAACCGGATCGACCGGCGTACCGACCGACAGGTTGACGATGCCGTCCGGGTGCGCCGACGCCTTCTCCTTGGCAGCGGTCAACGAGTCCCAGGGAAAATCGGGCAGCGCCGCTGCCACCGCTCTACGTGCCAAGGCGTCAGTTCTCGCCCATGGGAGGCAGAGCCTTGATGAACGGCGGGTCGTAGTCGGTCTTGCCGAGCTTCGCGGCACCGCCGGGAGATCCCAGGTCGTCGAAGAAGTCGACATTGGCACCGACGTAGGCGCTCCACTGCTCGGGAACGTCGTCCTCGTAGAAAATGGCCTCGACGGGGCACACGGGCTCGCAGGCCCCGCAGTCGACGCATTCGTCGGGGTGGATGTACAGCATTCGGTTACCCTCGTAGATGCAATCCACCGGGCACTCTTCGATGCACGCTTTGTCCAGTACATCTACGCACGGTTCTGCAATCGAGTAGGTCACTGCTGCTCTCCCCTCCTGTATCGATCGTGGGCGCTCGCGCGCCCTGAGCATCCTAGTATCGCCGTCCGAACATGGGGCAAATCGACCAGGGTGGCCTCACCTGCCCCGAACGGCTATCGCCGCAGCTGCTTCGCGGGCACGTCTGCACCGAGTGCGGACGCCTTCTTGTGCGCCGCGAGCCACTTGCGGCCCTGCTTGGCGGCGCGCGAGAGCGCGCCCCGCTCACCGAGGTATCCGGCGACGCCGCCGACGAGCGGAATGGCTCCGAGTACGCGGTAGAACCCACGGGGATGCGGGCGCTTCTCCAGTTCGCCGGCAACGTCGCGCAGCACGTTGGCGATCTGCCACATTCCGCGCAGCAGTGCGAACGGGCCGGATTTCGGCGATTCTTCCTTCTTCGCGGGAGCGCTGTCGGCCAAGGACGTCAGGTCGCGCTTGCACAGCACCGACCCGAGTAGCGCCACGTGCGTCTCGCGGTCGGTCACTCCGGATTCGCGGGCCACCGCCACGAGCACCATCGCCTGGTTGGCGAACCCGAGCAGATCCTGGATCGGCAGACGGTTGACCAGGATGCCGAATACACCGGGGAATGCGACGGCAACGGTGTTGAGAGCTCCGATGCGATTGACCCACCACTGCGAACGAGCGTCGCTGTCGAGCTTTTCCCAGCCGGCGGTGCCCGGGAAGTCGGTGGTGTCGAAGGCTTTCGCGAGAAAGTCGATGACGTTGTCGAGGGTCGAATCGTCCGCAGAGGACTCGCGGAACGTCCGACCCTTGAGACCGATCGGGTCACGTGTGGCAAGGATGTCGAGCACAGGATGAATGATGGCGACGGCGCTGCTCAGCACCGCGGCGACTCGACGGTCGTCCATGTCAGACAAGCTCCATTTCGAAAATCAGGACCCAGGGTCAGATCAGGCCGGCGACCGACACCTCTGGTGCCGGGCCGTACGTGGTGGTGCGCTGACGAACCGGTCGTCCGATGCCGTCGGCGATCTCGTGCAGTTCCGCGACGGTCTTCTCCGAACCGTTCTGCGAACCCGCCATCCGCGAGATCGTCTCTTCCATCAGGGTCCCGCCCAGATCGTTCGCGCCTCCGTTCAGCATCGCCTGTGTACCCGTGATTCCCAATTTCACCCACGATGTCTGGATGTTGTCGATCCGGCCGTGCAGCATGATCCTGCCCAGAGCATGCACCGCGCGGTTGTCCCGGTTGGTCGGTCCTGGCCGCGACGCCCCGGCCAGATACAACGGTGAGGACTGGTGTACGAACGGCAGCGGCACGAACTCGGTGAATCCACCGGTCTTGTCCTGGATCTTCTTGAGCACGTTCAGGTGACCGACCCAGTGCGACGGGTTGTCGACGTGCCCGTACATCATCGTCGAGCTCGACCGCAGCCCCACCTCGTGCGCGGTGGTGATCACTTCGATCCACTCGGCGGCAGGGAGCTTGCCCTTGGTGAGCACCCAGCGGACCTCGTCGTCGAGGATTTCCGCGGCGGTACCCGGAATCGAGTCCAGGCCGGCGGCCCGGAGCTCGGTGAGCCATTCGCGGATCGACTGGCCTCCGCGCGAGGCCCCGTTGACGATCTCCATCGGCGAGAACGCATGCACGTGCATCGAGGGCACCTTGGCCTTGACCGCCCGTACCAGATCGGCATATCCCGTCACGGGGAGTTCGGGGTCGATTCCGCCCTGCATGCACACCTCGGTGGCTCCGACGACATGCGCTTCCCACGCCCGATCGGCGACCTCTGCGGTGGACAGGGTGAACGCGTCGGCGTCGCCCTTGCGCTGCGCGAACGCGCAGAAACGGCATCCGGTGTAGCAGATGTTGGTGAAGTTGATGTTCCGGTTCACCACGTAGGTGACGGTGTCCCCGTTGACCTGCTTGCGCAGATCGTCGGCGAGCGCAGCGACGGCATCCATGCCCGGGCCCTCGGCTGTGGCCAGCGCGAGGTACTGCTCGTCGGACAATCCGGCCGGGTCCTTCTCCGCTGCCGTGAGCGCTGAGACCAGGTCGCGGTCCACCCGCTCGAGCCCGGCGAGATCACGGACCTGCTCGCGGATCGATTCCCAGTCGCCGAACGCATTCGCCAGATCCGAGCGGGTCTCGGTGTTGCGGCCCTGGGTGTCGATCTCGGTGTTCAGATCCACCCGACCCGAGGACTCCCACTCCTCGTCCGGCTCCTGCCACGGCAGACCCGTCGGGTTCACACCCTCGCGAGCCATGCCGGTCTCCGGATCGGCCACCGCCCGCACGTGCGCCGAGATCCGCGGATCGATCCACGGCGCGCCGGCGAGAACGTACTGCGGCTGCGCGGCGGTGCGCTCGACCAACCGGTATCCGGCCGTTGCCGACAGCTCGGCGAGAGTGTCCAGGTTCGGCCACGGCCGCTCGGGATTGACGTGATCGGGCGTCAGGGGCGAGACCCCGCCCCAATCGTCGACGCCCGCCCCCAGCAACGCGGCAGTCTCTTCCGGTGCGACCAGATTCGGCGGAGCCTGAATCCGCATCGAGGGGCCCAGCACCATGCGCGTCACCGCGATGGTTGCCAGGAACTCTTCGAGACCGGCGTCGGGCACCGATCGCATCGCGGTATCGGACTTGGCCAGGAAGTTCTGCACGATAATTTCCTGAACGTGCCCGAAAGACTTGTGCACCTTGCGAATTGCCATGATCGACTCGGCGCGGTCGCGCAACGTCTCGCCGATGCCCACCAGAATGCCGGTGGTGAACGGGATGTTGAGCCGGCCCGCGTCGGTCAGGGTGCGCAGCCGAACCTCGGGATCCTTGTCAGGGCTGCCGTAGTGCGCCTGCCCCTTCTCCTCGAACAACCGACGCGAGGTGGTCTCGAGCATCATGCCCATCGACGGGGCGACCGGCTTGAGTCGCGAAAGTTCCTGCCAGGACATCACTCCCGGGTTGAGGTGCGGCAGCAAGCCGGTCTCCTCGAGCACCCGGATCGACATGGCACGCACGTAGTCCAAGGTCGAATCGTAGCCGCGGGAATCGAGCCACGCCTTGGCCTCGGGCCACCGCTCCTCCGGTCGGTCGCCGAGAGTGAACAGCGCTTCCTTGCACCCGAGCGCGGCACCCTTGCGAGCGACGTCGATGATCTCGTCGGGATCCATGAACATCCCGTGCCCGGCGGCATTGAGCTTGCCCGGCACCGTGACGAACGTGCAGTAGTGGCACTTGTCGCGGCACAACCGCGTGATGGGTACGAATACCTTGCGGGAGTACGACACCGTCTTCGGCCGGCCCGCGGATTCGAGCCCGGCATCGCGTACTCGGGACGCCGACGCCATCAGATCGGTCAGATCGTCACCGCGGGCGTGCAGCAGTACCGTGGCCTCGTCGACGTTGAGAGACACTCCATCGCGGGCACGACGCAACACTCGTCGCATCGCAGAGGGGGCTGGTACGGGATCCGGTAGAGAAGTCACCCGTCGATCATGCGCCTTCCCGGTACGCCCGTGCCACTGCAGGGTCTTCGGGCTGCCGCCCCCACTCCGACTCGGGGTGGTGGATACCAAAAGACACCTCTAGGTTTGTAGCCGTGACAACGATGACCGACCCCCAGTGGCAACCGTCTCCACGTGCACGTCTTCTCTGGGCTCTGAGTGCCGGTCTGCTGTGGCTACCGGTCTTCGTCGCCCAGATCGTCTGGGCCGTCGTCGACTCGACGTGGACCTCGTGGCCGCATGTCGCCGTCCTTGTGGCATCGATAGTGCTGGCGGCCCTGCACGTCACGATCGTTCCTCAGTGGCGGTACCGCGTCCATCGTTGGGAGATCAGCGACACGGCGGTCTACACCCGCACCGGCTGGCTCAGTCAGGAGCGCCGCATCGCGCCGATCTCGCGAGTGCAAACGGTCGACACCGAGCGCGGACCGCTCGATCGGTTGCTCGGATTGGCCACGGTCACCGTCACGACGGCGTCGTCGGCCGGAGCAGTGAAGATCACGGCACTCGATCGAGACGTCGCAGACAAGACAGTGGCCCGACTGACCGATATCGCCGGCCGCACCGTCGGAGACGCAACGTGACAGATCAGGAGCTCCTCGCCGTCGAGGAAGAGCAACCGTGGCTACGCCTGGACAAGCGAATGTTGTTGGTGCACCCGGTGAACGAGGGCATCAAGATCCTGCCGGTGCTGCTGATCTCGTTCTTCGTCGGCAGCCAGAGCGGTAACCACTACTGGAGTCTCGGCATCCTCGCGGTCGTGGTGGTGTTCGCAATTCTGCGCTGGTTCACCACCAGCTACCGGATCGGCCCGGTACATGTGCAACTGCGCACCGGAGTGCTGCAGAAGAAGGTTCTGTCCATCCCGCGCAACAGGATTCGGTCGGTCGACGTGGAGGCGAACGTGCTGCACCGGATGCTCGGATTGTCGATCCTGCGGATCGGAACCGGCCAGCAGGCGGGCAAGGGCGAGGCCTTCGAGCTCAATGCCCTCGACACCTCGCTGGTCCCCGCACTGCGTGTCGATCTGCTGCAGCGAGTGTCGGGACAGATTCCGGCAGCCGATGGTATCCCCACCGCAGCACCGAATGCCGAAGTGGAGATTGCCCACTGGCAGTTCTCGTGGGTGCGATTCGCCCCGTTCTCGATCACCGGCATCGTCACCATCGCCGCTGCCGTCGGCGTGCTGTTCCAGTACGGACTGGGGCAGACGCTGGCCGAGTCGTCGGTGGTCTCGAACAGTATCGACTCCGCCGAGCAATTCGGAATCGCCGTGTTCGTCGTCGTAGCCCTGATCGCCCTGCTCGTCGTGTCGAGCATCTTCGCGTGTGTCCGCTACCTGTTGACCTACGCCAATCTCACTGTCACCGACCAGGGTCGCACCTTGCACGTCAGCCACGGACTGCTCCGCACCCGTCAGTCGACACTCGACCGCAAGCGGCTGCGCGGCACCTCCCTGTCCCAACCGCTGCTACTGCGTGCCGTCAGCGGTGCCCGCCTGGACGCCATCATGACCGGCGTCAGCGCCGAGAAGAAGGAATCGTCTCTGCTGCTCCCCCAGGCCCCGCAGGCCGAGGCTCTACGCATGATGACCACGGTGCTCGGCGACGCCGGTCTGCACGGCGGCGCCGACCGGCCACTGCTGCAACACGGCCCCGCAGCGCGACGTCGCCGTTACACCCGGGCAGCGCTGCCGCTGCTGGTCATCGCCGCCGGCCTGGGAGCTACGCAGTATTTCGGCGCGCCGATTCCGATCCTCGCGTGGACGGCGATCGGGGTGTTGTTCGTCGCCGCGGTCGGCCTGGCTCACGATCGCTACCGAGGCCTCGGCCATGCAGTGCTGCCCGGCTGGCTCATCACCCAACACGGCTCGCTGGACAGGACTCGGCACAGCCTCGAGGCCGCGGGCATCATCGGCTGGACGGTGCGGCAGACGTTCTTCCAGCGCCGCGCCGGGGTGGCGACCATCGTCGCGGCAACTCCGGCAGGCGTCGGCCACTACGAGGTGATCGACATCCCGGTGGAGAACGCGTGGGCCATGATCGACGCCGTCACCCCGGGAGCCGGAGACATCTGGCTGCGGCGCACCTGACCCGCTGTGAAGAAGGCACGCCCGCAGAGCATCGAACAACTCGACATCGCGGTATCGGAATGTCGCGCCTGCCCGCGCCTGGTGCGGTGGCGCGAACAGGTCGCCGCCGAGAAGCGGGCGGCATTTTCGGACGAAACTTATTGGGGCAAGGCGGTTCCCGGGTTCGGACCGGCCGATGCAGCTATGCTGATAGTTGGGCTCGCTCCGGCGGCACACGGGGCGAACCGCACCGGCCGAATGTTCACCGGCGATCGAAGTGGTGACGTGCTGTACCGAGCCATGCATGCCGTCGGGCTGGCAAGCCAACCCACCGCGACACATATCGGCGACGGGTTGACGCTCAACGGAGTTCGCATCACGGCCCCGGTGCATTGCGCGCCGCCGCAGAACAAGCCGACTCCGGCCGAACGAGACAGGTGCACACCGTGGTTGGAAGACGAACTGCGGTTGCTTCGTCCGACGTTGCGATCGGTGCTCGTTCTCGGCGCCTTCGGCTGGCAGTCCCTGCTTCCGATACTGGCCGCCAACGGATGGGAAATACCCAGGCCTGCACCGAAATTCGGCCATGGAGTTCGACTGGAGCTGGGCTCGATCACGGTGTTCGCCAGCTACCACGTCAGTCAGCGAAACACCTTCACCGGACTGTTGACGCCGACGATGATCGAGGATGTCCTTCGGGATGCGGGTCGGCATGCACGCATGCTGTGATCGCCTTCATCCGGAACGTGAACAGCAGAACACCGGCCGGGCCCGCCCCTGCAATGATGAGCAGCATCGTGCGCCAGTCGGCGAGCAGCAGCACATCGTTGCCCGGGCCGCCCAGCATGCACAGCACCACCGCGACGAACCAACCGATCAGGGGTGACGCCACCCAGATCGACCGCTCGGCAACCTTACGCGCGGCCAGGATCAGCGCGACGTTGGCGATGCCGCCGAGTAGTGCGCTGATGGGGAATTGCACCGAACCGAGGTAGGTCGGCAAGAAAAAGACCGACAGAATTCCGGAGAGAAAGCCGTCGAATACCAGTACTGCGACGGTCGCCCAGGACACCAGGGCGACAGTATTGGATGCGGCCTTCGAGATCATGCGCCCAATACTGCCTTGACCCGGGTTGTTTCAGTGCATCGCATTCAAAAACCGGGCACCGGCACTCAGGAAACCGGCGGATAGCCCAGCGAGGTGAGCAAGTTGCTCGCACCCATGGCGATCTGACCCAGAACGTACTGGTACAGATCTGCCTGCGCGCCGAACTGCGGCTTGAGAGAATCGACGAACGCGACGATGGCGTCCTGCACTACCCAGTTGTACATATGTGTTCCGCCCCTGCTGTGATGAGATCGACCCTGTGGTCATTCAGTGATGCGAAGCACAGCCTAGTACGCCGGCGAACAGGTCGGTCTCCCTGCCCGTCCCATCGACGCCGAGTGTGCCCCGAACCAGCACGTACTGCTCGTCCAGCAGGATCGGCTGGGCGATGTCGTTGGAGAGCGCGTACTCACGTCCCGACGGTGCGACGGTCACCTGAGTGGCGTGTGCGCGCAACGCGTCCCGCTTGGCGTCGAGCACACCGCGAATGTCGATGCTGGTGGTGATCGTGCTCTCGGGCACGCTGGGTAGCTCACCGTCGAGGGGCAGTCGCCATCCGGCCGGAATGTCGTCGATCGCGGCGAGTCCCGACTGCAGTTGGTCCTGACCGGTGACGGTCCAGTAGAACTTCGACACCTCCCAGGGCGACCCGGCCCGGGGGTAGGAATCCGTTCCGCAGACCTCGACGGCCTCGGTCACCAACGAGTGCACCTGCTGATGATCGGGATGGCCGTAACCGCCCTCGGGGTCGTATCCGATGACGACCTGCGGCCGAAGCTCACGCATCACCGCCACGAGCGCTCCGAGAGCCTCGTCGCGGTCCGCGTTGACGAACGCACGCGGCTTGCGGGCAGCAGACGTCCCGGCCATTCCGGAATCCCGCCAGCGGCCGGCTCCGCCGAGAAAGCGCGGCGGATTGCAGCCCAGCGCCGCGAGAGCACGGTGCAATTCCAGAATCCGATAGCCGCCCAGCTGATCGGCACGATCGACGACCAGATCGGCCCACGTCTCGCCGATCACCTCGCCCTCCTCGCCGAGCGAGCAGGTGAGTACCGTGACGTCGGCCCCGGCACGAACGTAGTGGGCAATGGTGCCGCCGGTGGTGATGGTCTCGTCGTCCGGATGCGCGTGCACGAGAAGAAGCCGCTGCGGCTCCGTCATCGCCTGCTCCGTCACTGCCTCTGTCATCGATCCAGTGCTCACTTCGTCATTGGTCGCGGTGTCGCCGCGGCGATCGGTCACGAGGGCGTCCGTATCCACTGCGCGGCGTCGGCGAAGATGCCGACCTCGATCGGGCCGGTCAGGGAGACGCCGGTGATGCCGGGAACTGCGGCCACCACCGACGAGTCCTGCATGATCGGCAACGTCGACGCCAGGGACCACAGCTTGGGCTCGACGTCGTTGGTGGCGACGGACGGATCGAGTCCGCTCACGAGAGCCCTGTCGATGGTCGGCCCGAGTTCGGGAACGCACAGGCCGGACAGATTTCGCGGGGCCGCCGCGCGGTCGCCGCTGCCTGCAGCAGGCTCCTGGACACAGCCGAACCGTGATGCCAGCGCCGTCGCCCGGTCCACTCCTGCACTGTTCCAGCCGACCACGGCATCGACGGTGCCCTCGGTCAACGCCGTCGAATACAACTCGTCGGCGGGCAGTGGGGTGACGGTCGCATCGATCCCTGCGCTGACGAGCTCGTCCGCAGCCGTCCCCGCGACAGCAAGCGCGATGTCGTCGTTCTCGACGGCACCGATCACGAACCGCAACGCGGTACCGGTCGCGTCGGCAAGACGGGGCACCCCCGGAACCGGAGCACTCGTGGTCGCCGGGTCGGCGGTCGGGGTACCGGTTGCCGGGGCGGTTGACGTCGGCGCGGTTGCAGTGGTCGGTGCGGTTGCATTCGGTGTCGATGTCACCACCGCGTCGGGCGTCGGAACGAAGCCCGCGCGTCGCAGCAGGTCGAGGGCCGCGGTTCTGCCGATGGGAGCGGGCGACGTCGCGGTGTATCCGGGGTCGGAGGGAGAGAGGAGCTGCGCTGCAGCTCGACGATCCGTCGCGCCACCACCTGCCCCGACGGTGGCGAGCAGATTGGGATCGAGCAAGCCGAAAATACCCTGGCGCACAATGGAATCCGACATATTGGCCGCTCGCCCGTTGACCGTCATCGACAGCACCCGAGATTGCCGGATCGTGTCGGTGCGGACGCCGGGAATTGCCGAGAGCTGCGCTCGCAAGGCCGCGTCACCACGAACCTGGGCGATCTGGGCGTCGGCCGACCGCAGAGAATCGGCCAGTTGCGCGGGGGTACCGCCGCGGCGGATGAGGATCTGATCGGGCGACGCGGGCTCGCCCCAGAAGCGGTCGTTGCGCTCGAGCAGAATCTCGTCACGACCCTGGTCGACGGTTTTGATGTTGAACCGGGATCCGGAGACCGGCACGTTGTCGGTGAGACCACCTTGGAAACCGCCGGGCGAGTCCTTGAGCAAGTGCGAGGGCACCAGGTCCGTGAACAAGCGCTGCCACGCCGGGTACGGCGATTCGAGAGTCACGTCGACCGTCTTGCCACCGCCCGAGGATGCGACGTCGCTGATCAGGGCATACCCGGCGGAATCGACCACACCGGGTTGGGTGATCATCTGCTGCCACAGGTAGCGGAAATCCTCGGCGGCGATCGGTGCGCTGTCGGACCACTGCGCCTCGTTGCGCAGCTGATAACGAATGGTGAACGGCGACTGCGAGGTCACCTCGGCCGAGATCATCAGCGACAGGTCGGGTTCCCAGGTGGTCACCCCGGTGTCGACGTTTCGAATCGGCCGAAACGGGCTGGGTAGCACCAGGGAACTCACCGCGGCCGTTGCGGGCGATTGGTCTGCCAGCAAGTGCGGGTTGAATCCGATCCCGACGTCGTCGATGGCGACGACCACCGGATCACCGGTCTTGGCCGGAACCATCGTCGTGCTGACCGGCGTCTCCACGCTCTCGATGGGAGGTGGCGGATCCGCGGTGCACGCAGTGAGTACCAGTGCGATGGCAGAAACCAGAACCGCCGGCATCAGCACGTTGCGCAACGAGGATCTCCTTCGTGATCGGCTACCGGTACAGGAGAAGCGACGCCCCACAAAAGTGACACGTCGCTTCTCCCGCACGAGATGAGTCTTACAGAGCAGCCTTGTCGCGAGTCTTGCTGCGTGAACGCTCACGGGCGCGCTCGTTGGAATCGAGGTGCACCTTGCGGACGCGGACGACCTCGGGGGTCACCTCGACGCACTCGTCGCCTGCACAGAACTCCATGGCCATTTCCAGGTCCAGCTTCTTGGGCTTGGCCAGGGTCTCCATGACGTCTGCCGAGGACTGACGCATGTTGGTCAGCTTCTTCTCGCGGGTGACGTTGATGTCGAGGTCTTCCTGACGCGGGTTGATGCCCACGACCATGCCCTCGTAGGTGTCTGCGCCCGGCTCGACGAAGAACGTGCCGCGGTCGGCCAGCTGGATCATCGCGAACGGGGTAACGGTGCCGTGTCGGTCCGAGACGAGCGAACCGGTGTGGCGGGCGCGGATCTCGCCGGCCCACGGCGCGTAGCCGTGGAACACGGCGTTGGCGATGCCGGTACCGCGAGTGTCCGTGAGGAACTCGGTGCGGAAACCGATCAGGCCACGCGAGGGAACGATGAATTCCATACGAACCCAGCCTGCGCCGTGGTTCGTCATCTGGACCATCTTGCCCTTGCGTGCGGCGAGCAGCTGAGTGACCGCACCGAGGTACTCCTCCGGTGTGTCGACCATGAGCTCTTCGAAGGGCTCGTGCAGCTTGCCGTCGACCTGCTGGGTGACCACCTGGGGCTTGCCGACAGTGAGCTCGAAGCCTTCACGACGCATCTGCTCGACGAGGATGGCGAGTGCGAGCTCGCCACGACCCTGAACCTCCCAGGCATCGGGGCGACCGATGTCGAGGACCTTGAGCGAGACGTTGCCGATGAGCTCCTGATCGAGGCGGCTCTTGACCATGCGCGAGGTGAGCTTGTGGCCGCTGACGCGTCCGACGAGCGGGCTCGTGTTGGTGCCGATGGTGACCGAGATGGCGGGCTGGTCGACGGTGATACGCGGGAGAGCGACCGGGTTCTCCAGGTCGGCGAGCGTGTCACCGATCATGATGTCCGGGAAGCCCGCAACGGCGACGATGTCTCCTGCGACACCCTTCTCGCCGGGAACGCGCTCGACGCCGATCGTGTTGAGCAGCTCGGTGATCTTGGCCTTCTGGACGACGGGCTCGCCGTCGACCTCACGCATCCAGCTCACGGTCTGGCCCTTGGAGAGCTGTCCGTTGTGGATGCGGACCAGGGCGAGGCGGCCCAGGAACGCGGATGCGTCGAGGTTGGTGACGTGCGCCTGCAGCGGCGCGTCGACGTTGCCCTTGGGTGCCGGGACGTAGCTGAGCAGAACCTCGAACAGCTCGTCGAGGTTCTCGGCGTCGGGAGCGTGTCCGTTCTGGGGCTGGACCTTCGAGGCCTTGCCCTCACGACCGGAGGCGTAGAGGACGGGGAGGTCGAGTGCGAGCTCGGCTGCCTCGGACGCTTCGTCGTCGAGATCTGACGCCAGATCGAGAAGCAGGTCGTGGCTCTCCGAGACGACTTCTTCGATACGCGCGTCGGGACGGTCGGTCTTGTTCACGACCAGGATCACCGGCAACGACGCGGCGAGCGCCTTGCGCAGCACGAAACGGGTCTGCGGCAGCGGGCCCTCCGATGCGTCGACGAGAAGGACGACGCCGTCGACCATGGACAGGCCGCGCTCGACCTCTCCGCCGAAGTCGGCGTGGCCGGGGGTGTCGATCACGTTGATGACGGTGATGGTGCCGTCGGCATTGCGCTTGTGAACGGCCGTGTTCTTGGCCAGGATCGTGATGCCTTTTTCTTTTTCGAGGTCACCCGAGTCCATGACGCGGTCGATCGCTTCGGCACGTTCCTCGAACGCGCCGGACTGTCGAAGCATGGCGTCGACCAGGGTGGTCTTGCCATGGTCGACGTGTGCAACGATGGCGACGTTGCGAAATGTAGTGGTGCTGTCGATGTTGTCTGCACTGCTTGGGGCGCTCACGCGAAAAATTCTCCTGGAGTCGAATGCGGGCTCTTGTTCGCTAGCGGGCTTATGTCGCTAGAGAAGCGCGCTGCACCGCGAGGTTCTCGCGACTGATCGAGTTTACCCGTAGTTCGACCGTGCCCCGCGCCACCCTCAGGTCTGTGACCTGCGCCACCCATTAGTCTTGGTGCTCATGGGCAAGATAAAGGCCGCAGATGTCTCGGGGATGAAGCCCAAGAAAAAATGCTGCCGCAAGAAGGTTCGGTGCATCAAATGCCCGGTCGTCATCATGCGAATGAAGAAGCTCGAATCGGCAGGCGCAACCAAGAAAGACCTCAAGAAGGGCCTGAAGACAGCTCGGGCGAAGTGAGCAGGATGTCCAGTAGCTCGGGTAACCAGAGCCGGTCGGCATCGACCAGATCCATCGTCGGCAGCGTCTCGGCGTCCACCCACCGCAGAGCCGAATGTTCCAGCGCTGCAGGGGTTCCCGAGACCAGCGTCGCGCAGTAGGTACGAAGCACCAGTCCGCCGGGGAGATCGACATCGCCGTTCAGCGCGGCACCGATGGAGCACTCGACTCCCAATTCCTCGCGAAGCTCACGCGCGAGCGCTGCGTCCTCGGACTCCCCCGGCTCCACCTTGCCGCCCGGAAGTTCCCAGCGGCCGGCCAGCTCCGGCGGACGGGTTCGTTGCGCGAGCAGGAGTCGGCCGTTCTCGATCAACGCGGCAGCGACAACCACGGCGGTAGGGGTACCGGACATGCCACCATCTTTCTATGACCGAACTGCTGACCGACCGCGACATCGAGGACTCCCGGCTCACCGACTGGACGGTGGTGGAAAAATCCCTGACGCGAACCGTCGAACTGGGCTCGTTCCCAGCAGCCATCGAGGCGGTGAACCGCGTGGCCGACGCCGCGGAGGAGGCGGACCATCACCCCGATATCGACATCAGGTGGCGGACGCTCACCTTCACGCTCTCGACGCACTCTGCCGGCGGTCTCACGCAGAAGGATGTGGATCTGGCGCGTCGGATCGACGAGCTGATCGCGCACTGATGCGTCCCGCATAGACGACCCAGCCGAGGAAGAGAGCAGAGCCGATCACGTCGACGGCACCCGCCCATGCCTCGAACCCGGGACGAGGGATGGTCCAGATCGATTCCTGGAAGAAGCTCAGCAACCACGGCACCCCCACCGTGACCGTCACCAGCCAGTATCCCGCGACGAGCTTGGCACCGGCGATGTTGCGCAGTGGACCGTGCACCAGCCAGATCACCATCGGAATCACCCAGATCCAGTGGTGCGACCACGAGATGGGCGACACCAACAGGCCGAGGAGTTGGACGATGACCAGGGTTCCCAGGTAGTCGCGGCGATCGAGTGCTCGCCATGCCGACACGGCAAGGACCGTGGCGATCACTGCGGCGGCGATCCACAGCGGCCCCTGGCCGACGTCCTCGCCCACGATCCGGCTCAGCGCTCCGCGCAGAGACTGATTCCAGACCGAACCGACGGGCCCGATGCGGTCGGCGTCGCCGAGCAACGTGGTGAAGTAGGTGGCGGCCTGATGCCCGAGCACCGCGTAACTGACCGCCACCGTCAGCGCGAAGGCCACGGCCGAGAATGCTGCGGCCTTCCACCTGCGCGTGGCCAGGAAGTACAGGCCGGTGATGGCCGGGGTCAGCTTGATTCCCGCGGCGAAGCCGACGAGGCCGCCTGCGACCCACCACCGCGAGCTGCGTACGGCCAGTAGCGCCAGCAGCACCAGAAAAACGTTGACCTGGCCGTAGTCGAGAGTTGTCCGTACGGGTTCGGACCACAGCCCCAGCGCGGTCCACAGCATCGCGATCCGCACCCAGCGCGGTTCTGCGGCACGCCCGTCACCCAGCACCATCGACAGCGCCAGCCGAACCACCGCGAACAACGCGGCCATGGTCGCGGCCTGCCAGACGACGCCGACCACCGTGAACGGCAGGTAATGCAGTGGGAAGAACACCAGGGCTGCGAACGGTGGGTACGTGAACGGAAGCGGAAAGTCCGGGGTCTGCACCGAGTAGGTGTAGTCGTACAGGTTGTCGCCCAGCAGCGCCGCCGAGCCCTCTACGTACACGTGCAGATCGACGAGGTTCATGCCGTTCGGTGTCACGAAGGCCCAGACGAAGCGGCTGATCACCGACATCGCCAACAGAACGGGGGCCAGCCGAACGAGTCGGTTCACTGTGCGTGCGGTTCCGTTCGGTATCGGTGCTGTATATCGATAGCGAAGCTTATAGGTCGTCACAGGCCTTCCCTAACCACGTGGGTAGACGAGTAACATTTGCATCACCTTTAACACTGATAACTCCAGTAACAGGCTATTGTTTGTCCCTGCGGAGAATTCGCAGCGTGGACCACATAGACTGCCCTGGCACAGTTGCGACGGGGAGGGTTCGACGTCAACGGCTGTACATCGGGGATCGCGCTACATAGAGTGACCCCTCGAGCACCGGCTGTCGCCGGGGCCCGCGTCATGATCAGAATGGGGATTATCACCGTGCTTCGTACCCGCGGAACGCGTCGCGTAGTGACGGCATTTGCCGTTGCAGCAGCCGCCGCACTCGTCGTGCCGACCAGCGCATCCGCACAGCCTCTGGTGCCCATGGCGCCCGCTGATCTGCCTGCTGCACCGGCCGATCCCGCCGCGTTGATCGCTCAGTTCCTTCCCGCTCCCGGTGAGCCCATGCCCAACCTGGCCGACATCGAGGCGCTCGCCTCGTTCGCGCCCGCGATCGTCGGTGCTGCCGCTGGACCCGCCGATGTCGGAGCCGCTCCGGCCGCAGATCTGCTGAGCCAGGCTCGCGCTCTGCTCGAAACGGCGCAGCTGCCAGAGCAGGTCAAGTCGCTGCTCGAGTCCGTCATCACCTTCCTGGACGGATCCGGCGGCGGTGGTCCGGAACTGCCCGCCGACGGACCGGCCATCACTCAATTCCTCTACCCGACGCTCGGCAAGGGGTGCATCTCCGACACCGCCGATTCCGTCGGAACTGCTCTCGCCGTACCGGGCCCGGCCACGTTGCCTCCTCCCGGACCGGCCGCGGGCCAGGCAGGTTTCGTGTTCACTGCGCTCGGCACCGCCCCCATCGCCGCCGAGCAGTCGGCTCCGCTCACCGTCACCTGGCTCAACATCGACAACCGCCGCTCGGGAACACAGGACCTGACCGGCGCGGCGAAGATCAACGCCGACGGCCCGGCAACGTTGTCGGCCATTGCCGATACCGGTCCCGGACGCGTCCTGTCGGTGGTCTCCGGCTCGATCACCACGCAGTCGAAGGAAGATCCCGCGGCCGCTCCCCGCAGCTGCACCTTCCTGCCCACCATCGGAACGGTCTACGTTTCGTAGATCCTGCGCACGACGCAATTCGCCCCCGGCTGTTCGTCAGCCGGGGGCGAAATCATTTCGAAGATATTTCGGACAGTCGACTTACATCGTGGAAGGCGACAAACACCGCGGAATTACATCGATGTAATTCAGGTGATATCGGCGGCGGATTTCGACCACTGCCCGTAATCGGCTTTGAGAATATTGTTGATGTCCACTTTGACTCCGCCGACAGAATCCTTGTCGATTCGGATCTGATGAATATGCGCCGCCGGGTGAACGAAGCCCTTCGGGGTCCCCCAATTGTGCTGCCAATACCACTGGCCGAGACCGGCTACCGAGGCCAATTCGATGGTGGGCGAATTGGCATAGATGCCGGTGTTCTCGGCCCCGATCACCGACTGCCAACCCAGGATGTACGGCGCGATCAGAGTCGCGAACTCCACCGCGGAGGGATTGTCGTCGATCGACGCGTAGATCGGGCGGTCCGCGGGACCTCCGGCAGCCGTGTGGAGTTCGAGGCCGCGCTTGGCATGCTTCACGCCCGCTGCGTACCCACCGCGCCAATCCGACGTCGCTCCTTTTCCGAACTGGTAGTTCGAGACCACCTCCAGTCCGGCGGAGGTGAGCGAGTCGGCCTCGGACTTACGCATCGGCTTGCCGATCATCCAGTTCGCGTCGGGTCGGCGATCGGAGACGTACCGCACCGCCCCGAGGTGACCGGCCTGCTTGATCGCCGAGGCCGACGGCACCCCGCCCGAATAGTCGACGAGTGTTCCCAGTCCGGCGTCCGCGTGCGCGGTCGCCGTCCCCAGCGCAACCAGACCGACGGCGGCAGCGGACCCTGCGGCGGCGTATTTGAACAGTTCACGTCGCGAAACCTGCACAGAAATCTCCATCGTTCGATCGATCGCCGCGGCGCGCCTACTCACAGAACTGCACCACCACTGATACTTTGTGATCTTTTGTCGTATCCCACCACAAACCCATCGGTACCGCCAGCCCCACTGTTCACACCCCTCACGCTCCTCCCGTGGTTCACACCGGCAACTCGGGCACCGCGACGGCAGGCATGAATAGGGTGGGTACGACGATGCACGGACGAACCTGCGAAGGAGTGGATGGACATGGGCGTAACTCTCGCCAAGGGTGGAAATGTCTCACTGACGAAGGAAGCACCGAACCTGACCGCTGTCTCCGTCGGACTGGGCTGGGACGTCCGTGCCACCACGGGCGGCGACTTCGATCTCGATGCCAGCGCCATCGGCCTCGGCACCACCAAGAAGGCGCTGAGCGACCTCTACTTCGTCTTCTACAACAACCTGCGCTCCCCCGACGGTGCCATCGAGCACACCGGTGACAACCGCACCGGTGAAGGCGAGGGCGACGACGAGAGCATCGATGTGGACCTGGTGGCCCTGACCCCGGAGGTCGACTCCATCGTCTTTCCGGTGTCCATTCACAACGCAGACGCGCTGGGGCAGAACTTCGGTCAGGTCGTCAACGCCTTCATCCGCGTCGTCGACAAGTCCGACGGACGCGAACTCGCCCGCTTCGACCTCAGCGAGGATGCCTCCACCGAAACCGCCATGGTGTTCGGTGAGCTCTACCGCCGCGGTGCCGAATGGAAATTCCGCGCCATCGGCCAGGGCTACGCATCGGGCCTGGAAGGAATCGTTCGGGACTTCGGCATCGACGTGGGCTGATCCGTTCGTGGACAGTCTCGATCGGACCGTCTCGATTGAACAACGGATTCCGGCAGAACTTGTGACGTCGAGATGATGTGTGGTGATATCAGCGCAACCGCAACATAAGCCACATCAGTCACAGGAGTCACACATGTCTCGTCGCCTCAGCCGTCTGGCGGGCGCGCTCGCGCTCTCCTGCGCAGCATTGCTCGCAGTCCCCGCTACCGCGACAGCGGAGCCGGCACCGGTCGATCCGCTGGCCCAGGCAATTGCCGCACTGCAGGGTCAGGGCGGTGCATCTCTCGAGGCCGCGAATGCCATCGCCGACTCGCGCACCCCGGTCGCCGAGGATGCGAGCACCGATCCGTTCGCCGCGCTGAACGCAGCCAACAAGGCGTTGACCGATTTCGGCATCACCCCGTTCTTCTACCCGACTGCGGCCGTCAACTGCGCGGCGACGGGTGCCTCACCCCTCGGCATCGTCCCGGGCGTCGCCGGTGGTGCCGGCGGACCGTGGCCCCAGCTGTCCGTGCCGCCGATCGCCACTCTGCCCGGCCTGCCCTCGATCGCCGTGCCCGAACTCAACGCGGTGAACAAGGGCGAGACGATGTTCGCATTCGTTCCGGCCGGCATCGTGAACGACTCGGCCGACAAGTCCGGCATGCAGGTGGCGTGGTTCAACGTCAACACCCTGCAGGGCGGCTTCGCCGACTTCGGTGGGCTGGCCACCACTCTCGCCCAGTCGATCCTCGACAACTCCGGCATTCCGGCAGAGTTGAAGGAGCTGGCCCGGCCTCTCGTGGTCAACGCACTCAATGCATTGCCCGCTGCCGGTGCGCGCGCCGTGCCCGTGGAAACCGGATCGGGAACCGTCCTTGCGGCGGTGTTCGGCACGGTGAACCACAAGGGAATCGACGGCACCGACAAGAGCTGCTTCTTCTTCCCCACCGTGGGTCTGGTCAACGTCGCCTGATCGACGTCGCCTGATCGACGTCGCCTGATATCGAAAGTCGAAAGGCCCTGCAGCGCGCGCTGCAGGGCCTTTCGCTGCTCATGCTCCGACTGCTCGGCCCAGCCTCCCCACTACTGCCTGCATCTCGGTGCGTTCCGAGCGCACCGCCCAGGGACGCTGCCGGTTCCTTCCTCGCATCTGCATCGCGGCTCCCGTGAGCAGGTCACCGTTGGGGGCGAAGTGCACCCGAACGATGTCGTCGAGTGAGCGTCCCAACGCGAGATCCTTGACACCGCCGCGGAAGCCGTGCGGAAACAGTGGTGCGTCGGGTTCGTTGTACTTGCCGCCGACGAACACCGGGCGGCCGGTGCGAAAGTCACGACACTGTGCGATGAACCCGTGGAATGCGCGCCCTCGCTCACGCCCGTAGTAGGCGATGCCCACTCGCCCGGACCCGGTGGCGGTGATGGCGGCGAGTCGGGCATCGCGCACTCCGGGCGCGGAGACGACCACCGGCCTCGACCAGGTCACCGTTCCGTCGAAGGACCAGGCGGCATGGAGCACTCCGTCGCGGTCCGGCCACACCACGTAGACGTTGCCCTCGTCGTCGACGGCCGTCGACTCCGGCAGCCGATAGCGCGAACCGAGCAGCAGAAAATGCAGTGGGTTGTGGTACCGCGCCAGTGCCGACCCGGGGACCATGCGGACATCCCAGGTCAGACCCTCGTCGTGACTGACTGCCACGGCGAACCGTCGACCGTAACGGCCGCCGATGTAGACCGTTCCATCCGGGCCGACGACGCCCTTGCCGAACGTGACGTACTCGCGGCTCGGTAGACCGGGGATGTTCTTCGGATCGATGTCGAATCCGCCGGCCACTTCCCACTTCACGCCGCCGTCGTAGGACCGCCAGATCACCTGACGGGTCACGTTGATCAGCGGTCGTACACGTAGTACGAACGGCGTCGGAGCAGACAGGTACGTCACCCTCGCACTGCTCGAATTACGTGGGCCGGCAAAGATTTTCGCGTTCGTTCTGGCTTTGGACGCCACCTTTCGGATGCGCCAGGTCTCACCTCGGTCGTCACTGACCCCGAGAGCGAATCCCGTCCGAAACAGGCGCTGCGGTGCCGCGCCGAATGTGCCGGCATGGAGAAACAGTCGGTCGTCGACATCGTCGAAGTACAGGTACGGCCGACGTCCACCGTTCTGCATGCCCTCCGGAACCGATGCGCGCCATGAATTTCCGAAGTCCGACGACCGCAACACACCGATCCCGTCGACGGTGAAGGCAGGCGCGAGAAAAACGGTGTTGTCCGACGCGACCCCGAGGGTGCACGCCGCCGAGCCGTACTCCGTGTAGGAGATGTCGGTGACGTAGTCGGCCGAGGCGGCAGCGTTGGTCGAGGAACGCAGACCCGCCCGATAGCCCGAAGCAACTCTGGGCGTCACGACACCGACCATGCCGGTTCGCGGCGTTGCGTACGGAGGGCGAGGCGATGCATCGACCCAGGCTAACGGGGATTCGGCGAGTAATCGCCGAGGCAATCGAAGAAGTCCTCGGCCTGTGGTGGTGAGAGTTCACAGAACCGAACTGGTCAGTTCGTAACCGGTCCGGTCCGGCCGCGGCGCTTAGGCTCTACCGTGTGCCCCGCGATCGCCCCGACGACAATCGCCCCGAGTCGATGCGTCTGCACCCGGCCGATGCACGGGCGTACTGGATGGCGTCGAAGATCCCCAGCGACCAGTTTCTGCTGTACTGCTTCGACACCGGGCCCGACGACCTCGATGCCGAGGTGGTCCGACTGCTCGAACGCAGCGCTCGCATCGACGTACTGAGCCGACACGTCACCGATGCGCCTCTCGGCCTCGACCATCCCCGGTGGACGTCCGCGAATCCGTGCACCGACGCGATCATCGTGCACCGGGCACCGCGCACCTGGTCGGAATGCCTCGATGCGATCTCGTCGTCGTTCGAGCATCAGGTGGACCCCCGAGTATCGGTGTGGTGTCTGCAGCTGCATTCGCAGGTCTCCGACGCTCCTGGCGGAGCAGGACCGGCTATCGTTGCTGTACTTCAACTTTCGCACGCAGCGGCCGACGGGGCCCTGGCATCGAAGACCGCCCGCGACCTCTTCGGCACACATCGACTCCCGCCCGCAACCGAGAGCACCTCGCGTTCCACCGGGACCGAACTGGCCTCCGCAGTGCGGGCCGCTGCAGTCCTTCCGCTGCGCATGGCGCTGATGGTCCGCGGCGGTCTACGCGCTCGACGTGACGCGCTGGCCCTCGGGCGAGCCACCGACTCGGATTCGATCCCGCCGCCTGCTCGGTCGCGGGCCCTGACAACCCTCGACGTACCCCCCACCGGCCGGACGTCCGTGCGGACCATCGTTCTTCCGAAGTCCGATCTGCACGCCGAGGGCACCACGGTCACCGCGTTCGCACTCACCGCCATATCGATTGCACTGCAAGCCTTTCTCGACACTCCAGAGGATCTGGCCGCGGAGGTGACTCTCGCGCGACAGACGCGTGGATCCGCGCGCAACAACTTCGGCAACGTGGGAGTCGGGCTGTTCACCGCAGAGCCGGATATTCGCACACGCATGCGCCTCGTCTCGGACGACTTGGCCGCACGGAGAGTTCGCGCCAGTCATCCACTGACGGAGGCGGCCCGCGCCTCCCAAGACGAGGTCGAAGTACACGTGCCGGCGTTTCTGGCCGAATGGGGAGTCGCGCAGTTCGATCCGACCGCGACGCCACCGACGGTCACCGGCAACACCGTCGTGTCCAGCGTCTCGCGTGGTGCCGCGGATCTGACGCTCTGCGGCGGTGCCGTCCGGTTCACCACAGGCTTTCCCGCCCTCTCCCCCGCCATGAGCCTGACCCACGGAATACACGGCATCGGCACTACCGTCACCATCGGAATCACGTCCAACAGCGCCGCCGTACCCGACCCGGACCGCTACGAGACGCTGCTACGCGACGCCCTCGAACAGGTGCGCGCTGCCTTGACCTGATCGGGACCGAACTGCCAGACAGTTCTCAGCATTTGCCGGGCGACGAGCTCAGGTTCGACCGCCAGACTCGACACCATGAACCACGATCAGGTCACCGTCCTCGCCGTCGGGGGTACCGGAGAATCGCATCCGTCCGACCACCGGACGTCGGTGACCGGACTGCTCGCCTGTGTGGTCGGTGAACTCGACGACCGTTTCGTCGGCCGATGGGTCGGCTACCCGGCGTCGTACGGTCCCGTCTCACTCGGCGGACTGTGCTTCCGGCACAGTGCCGACATCGGCGTCCGACGCCTCCGTCGCGCAGTCGAAAGCACCACCGGGCCGATCGCACTGATCGGCTATTCCCAAGGTGCGACCGTTGTGCGCGAGGTGCTCGGACTCGTCGCCGACGGAACGATCGACGGCACCCGAATCGTCGCTGCGGGCTTGGTGTCCGATCCCCAGCAACCGGCCGGCGCGGTGAGCGGATGCGCTGGACGAGGGGTCGCAGGCACGGGTCCGGCTCTGCCCGAGTCGATTCCGGTTCGGTGGATCGGCCTCGAGACCGACATGATCTGTAACGCCAGCGACGACAGCCTGATTCGCGACATCGCCGACCTCACCCGCTGGATGTCGTTTCGCACCCCGAGGATCTGGCTTCGCGAACTGTGGACCTTGCTGCGCAGCAACAGTTTCCAGAATGCGACCCGAACTCGCCTGCGACCGTCCCAGTGGGTGAAGGATGTTCGACGCCTCCGCACCGCGGCCACCGAGGTGGCCGGCTATCTGCCGCAGTCGATGCGCTGGCACCGATTCGAATGGGCCAACCCCGGCGGCGGCCGCCACATCGCCTACGCGCGTGAACCGTACGACGGCGAACTCACCGGATGCCAGGTACTCGCGCGCTGGCTGGGCGAGCGGGCAGACCGCCTCGAGGACCGATTCAGCCCTTCTCTGCCACAGCCGCGAGCTGCCTGAGGCCCTTCTCGAAATCCGGTCCGACGAGCTTGTCCATCGAGAACACTTTTCCGATCAGAGCGAAGAGCTTGTTCTGTTTGCCCGACATTCGCCAGGTCACTCGGGTTCCCTCGGCGTCAGGCTCGAGCAGGAACGCCGTGACGTTCCGGTTCTCGAACGGCTTGGTGAACGCAAGATCGAGCACCACTCGTTCAGCCGGAATCGACTCGGTGATGGTCATCGTCCCGGCACCGGCCTTGCGGTTACCCGACCACGAGTACGACGCCCCCACCCCAGCGTCGGGACCGGTGTAGGTGCGCTGTAGACCAGGGTCGAGTCCCTCGTAGGGCGACCACTTCACCCACTCGTGAAAGTTGTCGATCAGTCCGTGCACGGTTGCGGCGTCGGCCCGGACGAGGGCCGATCGCTCGACGAGTACCGGGTGGGTTTCGCTGGCCATGACGGTTCCTTCATTTTCTTTTGCACAAGCAGAAGATGTGCCCCGCGGGATCGCGGTACACCCAGAACGAGGACTGCGCGTGGTCGATGAGTGTCGCCCCCGCGTCGACGACGAAGTCCCGTGCTTGTTCCATGTCGTCGACCACCAGGTCGAGATGGATCTTGATGCCCTCGCTCGGCCAGTCGATCGGGGTGAAGTCCGGTGCCCGCTGAAACGCCAGGCGGAGTTCACCGGGACCATGGACAACCACCCAGTCGCCGTCGTCGTCCACCGATCCCCAGCCGAGGATGGTGCTGTAGAAGCGAGCCAGCTCAGCGGGTTCCGGGCAGTCCAGCACCGTGTAGTCGACGGTGATTCTCGGGGGCGTCATGGCGACAGAGTAGCTATCAGCCGCCGAGCGCAGGGGCAATTGTCTCGAACCATGCCTCGTGCAGATGCTGCTCCCAGTGGTTCCACCAGTGCACACCGGTACCGGTGATCTTCACGTTAGGTCGCCCGCCTGCGGCCTGCAGCAACGGAACGAATGCACGGCTGCTCATGCCGGCGGCGGTCTCCAGCGGAACCATCTGCGCGAACTTGACCGGGTCGAAGCTGCTGCTGGCCGGGTTGAACACAGGGTCCGTAGCCGGTGAGCCGCTCCCCGAAGAGACGAAGACTGCCGTGTTGCGCAATGCGCCGACGTTGAGGGACGGGTCGTTGCGGATCCAGTCCGCGGACGGCCAGCTGCCCCACATGTTGCGAGCGTTGCCGCCCATCTCGCCGACGGCCACCGAGATGCCCTGCGCAAATCCGGGGCTGCTCGCGGTCGGGTAGCCGCTGAACGATGCCACCGCCTTGTAGAAATCCGGACGATGCGCGGCCAGGTTGAGCGCGGAGGTTCCGCTCATCGACAGTCCTGCGACGGCATTGTTGACGTTGTCACTGCCGAAACGATCGGCCATGACGGGCGGCAGTTCCTGAGTGAGGAAGGTTTCCCACTTCACTCGTCCGAGCTTGGGGTCGTCGCGCTGCCAGTCGGAGTAGAAGGTTCCGCCGCCACCGAACGGAATGACCACGTTGACGTGCTTGTCGGCGAAGAAGCTCTCGACGTCGGTCTCGATCAGCCAACCGCTGTTGTCCTCGGGCGCGCGCAGCCCGTCGAGCAGATACAGGGTGGGCGCGGGTCCCCCACCGGCAGCTTTGAGCACCTTGATCGGGATGTCCTTGTCCATCGACGGCGAGTAGACGTAGACGAGCTCGGAATCGGCCCTTGCCACACCGGTCCCCATCAGCACCGTTGCCATCGTGGCTACCAATACCGCCACCACAGCGAGCACCAGACTTCGTATCCGAGCATGCAGCATGGAGATTGTCCCCTTGTTCGTATCGACCGACCGTCTCGGGGAGGGTAACAGCCCGGTCACGGTAACGCTCCTTCTAGCGCAGAGGGCTGTCGACGATCCACCACGCCGCGTACGGGGGCAACCACACCGATCCGGAGTCGTCGACGTGCAGATCGTGTTGCGAGAGCACCTCGGTCGGAGCCGGGATGCCGAGCTCGATCAGCTGCGCGTGGGGAAAGGGTCGATGGTCGGCCGTCACGTTGTACAGGCCGACCAGGGTGCCGCTCGGATGACGCCTGCGCACGACGAGCAGACCATCGTCCGACTCGGTCTGCACGTCCACCGGTGCCTCGGCGTGCAGCATCGGCAGACCGGCGCGTACCTTCGCGATTCGAGCGATACCGTCGAACACCCGCTGCGCGTCGCTTCCCTGCTCGAACCGACCGGCGCGGTCGGCGTCGGTGACGCGGGGGCGATGCACCCACCTGTTGTCCTCGGCATGAGCCGGTTCGTCTGCCCAGTTCGGGTCTCCCGGGGAGCCGAGCTCGTCCCCGCTCCACACGACGGGAATACCGCCCCAACCGGCAATGATGGCGTGCGACAGAAAGATTCGCCCGAACGCGCCGTCGGGATCCAGGCGGGACGGGCCCAGGCCGGTGAGCGCGGCCGCGGTTCCGCTGATCCGGCGGTCCCCGGTGTCGGGGTTGTACTGGAACACGAGACCTTCGGCCCAGGAGGCCTCGAATTCACCGGAGTACCAGTCGGCCAGAAAGTGCCGATGCCCTGCGCCCGAAAGTCCGAGTGACGCTGCGTCGCCGTCGTCGATGGCCCAGCCGATGTCGTCGTGGCAGCGAACGTAGGTCACCCAGGTGCCACTCGGCGGCGTCGGGGGCAGCGACGCCAACGCGTGACGCGCCAAAGCCGTACTGCCCGTAGCCAACATCGACCAGACCTGCACCATCAACGAGTTGTGGTAGGCGATGTCCGAGACTCGTCCGGTGTGCCGCCCCTGGCCCAGGTACGGCAGCAGATCGCGGGGTCCGACGATCGCCTCGGCCTTGAACAACGTGGCCGGAGCGGCGAGTCGAGCGGTGGCGCGCAGGGCCTGGGTGACCGCATGCACCTCGGGTTGATTCTGGCAGTTGGTGCCGAGCCGCTTCCAGAGGAACGCGATCGCGTCGAGGCGCAGCACCTCCACCCCCAGGTTGGCCAGATGCAGCACCACGCTCGCGAACTCCTGCAGCACAGCAGGATTGGCCCAGTTCAGATCCCACTGCCATTCGTTGAACGTCGTCCACACCCATTCGCCGAGCTCGTCGTCGAACGTGAAGCTGCCGGGAGCGAAGTCGGGAAATACCTCGGGGAGAGTGCGCTCGTACGAGTCCGGAGTGGTCCGATCGGGATAGATCAGGAAGTAGTCACGGTATTTCGGATCACCGGCACGCGCCTTGGCTGCCCACTCGTGCTCGCGAGCAACGTGATTGAGAACCAGGTCGACCACCAGGCTGATACCGCGTTGACGCAGCGTCTGCGCGAGGGTGCGCAGATCCTCGTTGGTGCCCAAGTCTTCTCGCACGGCGCGGTAGTCCATCACCGCGTATCCGCCGTCGTTGTCGCCGGGCCTTGGCTGCAGCAACGGCATCAGGTGCAGGTAGGTGACACCGAGGTCGGTCAGATGGTCGAGCCGCTCGCCGACCCCGCGCAGCGTCTGTCCGTACCGGTCGACGTAACAGGCGTAGCCGAACATGTCGGGCTGCTGAAACCAGTCGGGCTCAAGCAGTCGACGCTGATCCAGCCTGTGCAGATCCTCGGCTCGGGCGGCATAGGCGCGAGCGGCGATGTCCACCAGTCCGGCCGCCACGGCGTCGGGATCGGGATAGACCGCAGTGACCGCGTCGTGCAGATCGGGAAACCACTGCTCGAGACGCAACTCGAACGTCTCGCGTCGGTGTGCGGGAAGTTCGGCGAGTATCTCGCGGGTGACGTCGGAGACGGCGGGGTGAACCATGGACTCATTCTGGCATCGACCCCAGCGTGCGGACGCGCATACATCCGGTTACCGCGGGGTATCAGAGCGGCATGTCATTGCTGAGCCGCACGGTCGACACGATCCTCGACAGAGCAATCGTTCCCGGATACTCCCGCATCGGTGCCACGGTGCGTCGACGATTCTGGGCCGCGGATCCGACGCCGTTCCCCTCCCCCATCGACATGGTGGTGACCGGCGCGTCGTCCGGTTTGGGAGCCGCCACCGCGAAAGAACTCGCACGGCTCGGGGCTCGGGTGCACATGGTCGGCCGATCCGCCGACCGACTCGAGTCCGCCGCCGCGGCCATCAGAACCGAGGTGCCCGACGCCTCTCTCGTAGTGCACGAGTGCGACATCAGCGATCTCGATTCCGTGGCGGCGTTGATCGCGACGTTGGCCTCCGAGCTCACGGCCGTGCACGCGCTCGTACATTGCGCCGGGGTGATGCCGGATGGACGGCAACTCTCTGCGCAGGGACACGAATCCGCTTTCGCTACCCACGTTCTCGGGCCGGTCGCGTTGACCGTGGGATTGCGCGAGCTCTTCGACGCCGGATCGCGAGTTGTGTTCGTCTCGAGCGGCGGCATGTATGCGGTGCCGCTGCAGAACTCGGACTTCGAGTACGAGAACGGCAAGTACTCCGGTATGACCGCCTACGCTCGCACCAAGCGCATGCAGGTGGTGGTGGCCGAGCAACTGGCCGAACGCTTTTCACTCGAAGACGATCCGGTGGTGCACAGCATGCACCCCGGCTGGGCGTCGACTCCCGGCGTCACCGGATCGATGCCTCTGTTCGGTTCGGTGATGAAGCCGATTCTTCGCAGCGCCGACGACGGAGCCGATACCATCGTCTGGCTCGTGGCAGCCGATCCCGCGTTGACCAGCACCGGCACGTTCTGGCACGACCGTGCGCCGCGCCCGACTCATTACCCCTCCTGGCGTGGAGATTCACCTCGCGTGCGAGAGGCATTGTGGGCCAGCGTGGTCGAGGCAACGGGAATCGAGATCGAACCCGCGGCCGGTGACTCACAGACCGAGTAGGTCGGCCGATCTGCGCAACCGCATCAGCACCTGAAGATCGAGGGCATCGTCCGGGTCGCGCCACTGTGTACCGATGAGTCGGTCGATCGCCTCGAGTCGTTGATAGAGCGTGTTGACGTGTACACCCAGGCTCGACGCCGTAGCCGAATGGTGCCGTCCATGTGCGAGATACACCGACAGCGTCTCCATCAGCGGAACCCCGCGCTTGTTCTGCTCCGCCATCAAGGGGCCGAGCAGTTCCTCGGTGAGCTCGTCCAAGTGCTCACGGGCCATGTGGCTGAGCAGGATTCGATAGATCCCCAAACCGCGGGCCGAGGACACTTCACCGTCCCTGCCCAGGGTCGTCAGAACATCGACGGTTTGTTGCGCCTCGCGGAATGCCGTTGCCAGGGCGTCGGCACCTCGCGCGGGCTCGGAAATTCCTACCGTCGCACGGGTGTTGATCATGCGGCGAACGACAGCGGATTCTCGGGCAGGCACGACCAGCAGAACCCTCGAACCCTGCTCCGCCACTACTGATCCCGGAGGTAGTGCAATGGCTTCGAACTCGGCTCTCGACGCATTCCCTTGCCCCACTGCCACGCAGTACGTCACGTCCGGCGTCAGTCCGGCACGGTGGAACTGCCTGCGTTCGTCATCGGGTGACGAGATGGGATGAAGAAGCAGATCCACCAGAAAGGCGTCCTGCGCGCGGCGTGCAGATTCCGCTGCTGCACGCTCCTCGGCCAGCGACAGCGCAATGGCCGGCGCGGCCCGATCGAGAAGCAAACGGGTTTGATGGTCCTCGGGTCCGACGGAGATCAGCACCCCCAGAAAGTGACCCGCTGCTACCACCCGGTGAGCGGTCATCGCGTCGTCGACGGCCGTATCCGCGCCCTCCCTACAGCGGTCGACGAGGGTTTCGACCGTGGTGGCCGTGTACTCCAGAGCAGCCGGCACGGACGCGACATCCGCCACGAAGTACGCCGGGCGTTCGGTGGCCGCAGCTACCTCCCGAACCAGGCTTCGCACCCCACCCCCTTGGAGCACGACCTGGGTCAACGTGCGGTCCCACTGCAGTGTTTGTTCCAATTCCGCCGTGCGAAGGGATAACTCGGCGTTGAGAGTTTCGAGTTTGTCGATCGCCCGAACGTTCTCGATGGCGATGGCCGCGTGTGCGGCCAGTGCCGACAGCAGAGCGATCTCACTGTCTGCGAAATCCCGCTCCGACCGTTTGCACGCGAACAATGCGCCGATCACACGGTCGCCCACCCGCAGCGGTACGCCCAGCAAGCCGCGCATGTTCTCCGATCGCGCTGCGCTGTCGGCTCCGGTGATGTGCCGAAAGGCAGGTTCGCTCTGATAGTCGGGAGTCCACGACGGTGAGGCTCCGCGCACGATGAGGCCGACCAGCCCCTCGTCCTGCGCGAGCCTGATGCCCACGAGCTTCGGCGTCAGTGCACCGCTGGTGACCTCGATGACGAACTCGTTCCCGTACACCGAACCCATGTAGGCCAGATCCACGCCCAGAAGTGTGCGCGCCTGGTCCACCACCTCCTGCAGCAGAATCCGATTGTCTCGCACGGTCGTCAGGCGCACCGCGATGTCGTTGAGCGCCGAGAGTTCGGTGCTGCGCTGTTTGCGCTGATCGAGCAATGCGCGCAACCTCGAGGCCGCGTGCGCCTCGGCACCGGGATGTGTTCGACGGTGGGCTTCGAGTTCGTCGATGGACGCGTCGTCCAGCAGCAGTTCCATCCATGACTTCACGGGCGACATAGAGAAAACCTACATTGGCCGAGACCCAGGTCACAGCTAGAGTCGAGATATGTCGCTCGTCGAACAGTTGTCGAATTCTCTCCCCGCGGACCGCGTCGTCGTCGATCCCGACGTCATCGCGTCGTACCAGCACGACGAGGCGGAATGGGCACCGTTTGCGGTGCCTGTTGCCGTCGTGCGGCCCCGTAGCGCCGAAGAAGTGCAGGCTGTCGTTCGCGCCTGCCTGGCCCATGGCGCACCCGTCGTCACTCGCGGGGCGGGCACCGGACTGTCCGGCGGAGCGAACGCCACCGAGGGATGCGTTGTACTCGCCCTCGACGGCATGGATGCGATCAAGGAAATCGACCAGCTCGAGCGATACGCCGTCGTGGAGCCGGGAGTGGTCAACGATCACCTGCGAGCAGCGGTCGCCGAGCAGGGCCTCTGGTACCCACCGGATCCGGCCAGCGCGCCGTGGTCGACCATCGGCGGCAACGTCGCCACCAACGCCGGCGGGCTGTGCTGCGTGAAGTACGGCGTCACCCGCGATTACGTCATGGGGATGCAGGTGGTCACCGGAACCGGAGAACTGGTGAGGCTCGGTCGCAAGACCGCGAAAGGTGTTGCCGGCTACGATCTTGCGGGTCTGATGGTCGGATCGGAGGGCACCCTCGGCATCATCACCGAGGTGACCCTCAAGCTGCGCCCGCTCCAGGATCCGCAACGGACCGTCGCCGGCTACTTCGACTCGATCGTCGACGCCGGGCGCGCCGTGGCCGCGGTCGCCGCCGCCGGATTGACGCCGTCTGCGTTGGAGCTGATCGACAAGCAGTGCCTCATCGCCGTCGATGCCTGGAAGAACATGGGCCTGTCGGTCGAGGCAAATGTGGTGTTGCTCGGGCGGATCGACGATCCAGGGCTCATCGGAGACCAGGAAGCCGAGAAGATGCTCTCGTGCTTCGACGAGGCCGGGGCCACGTGGTCTGCGGTCTCGACCGATCAGGAGGAGGCCGACGCACTGTTCGCGGCCCGCCGGTTGGCGTATCCCGCGATGGAGCGCCTGGGTCCGGTGTTGACCGAGGACGTATGTGTGCCGAAGAAGCATGTGCCCGAGATGCTTTCGCGTATCGAGCAGATCGGCCTGCGGTACGAGACTACGATCGCCAACATCGCACACGCCGGTGATGGAAACCTGCATCCGTTGCTCATCACTCCGCACGACGACCTTCCGGCCCGCGAGCGCGCTCAGGCCGCCTTTGCCGAGATCATCGACGCTGCTCTGGAACTCGGCGGCACCGTGACCGGCGAACACGGAGTGGGGCTACTCAAGATGGACGGCTTGGTGCAGGAACTGGATCCGGTGGTGTT
This sequence comes from Rhodococcus sp. 15-649-2-2, assembly GCF_002258645.1. Classification (NCBI taxonomy): domain Bacteria; kingdom Bacillati; phylum Actinomycetota; class Actinomycetes; order Mycobacteriales; family Nocardiaceae; genus Rhodococcus; species Rhodococcus sp. 15-649-2-2. The sequence goes on along the minus strand of NZ_NPFM01000022.1, from coordinate 296,682 downwards.
GGACATGCACCGCGCGGTGAAAAAGGCACTGGATCCATACGGGATCCTGAACCCGGGCAAGGTGTTCGCGTCCTGACAGCGCTGAGATCCTACGGTTGAGTGCGCAGATTGCCGTTGTGCAGCGCGGTCACCACCAGACTCGGCAGGCCGTTGACCAACAAGAGAACGGCCACCACGAGGCCAGTCGCCAACCACGGCTCGGTCAGCCAGAAATGATTGCCGAGCTGTAGCGCACCGAAGATACTCAGTATCCATCCGGCAGCCTGGGCACGTCGGGCGCGCTGGGCAGGTCTGACCGGATACGAGCCGTTCACGGCTGGCAACCTACGGCCATAATTTTCACGAGATGCGATTCGAGCCGCCACGACGTGGAGCAGTACAGCGAACGTGATGGCACACAACGCAAGCGACATACAGTCATCTCCCCTTCCGACTGCTGTCTACGCGCAGTCTCACGGGACTGGAACGATAGACCGATGACGACCAAGCTGACCATGGACTTCGGATCTACGCTACCCATCGGGTGGACCGAACTCGACCGAACTGCGCAAACACAGCACTGGTCGGTGTTCAACAATAAGTTCGGGTTTCGGCCCGGGACCGAACCTGAGTCGTGGCCGGCCATCGCCGAGCCTGCACCCTCCATGACATTCGACCTGGACGCCCATACCGTCCGCACGACGGCCTCGTGGTCTGCCCGGGTCGACGCTGTCAACGCGGAAGCTTTGCGCTGCTTCGTCACCGAGTTTTCGGACAACCCGACCTTCGTCGTCCTGGACTGGCAACACCCCGGTTACAGCTTCGACGCGGAAGCGCACGCCGACGCGGCCGAGAACGGCGAGTGGCGGGTCCCCGTCCACCCGGACGGCGACTACTACATCTTCGCCCGCGACGGATTCACCGAAGGGACCTTCGGCCACCCGTGGGAACGCACCTTGTGTGTCTTCGGACCGCGCATGGTCGCCACGCTCGGCCGCACCTTGGCAACGTGGCTTCCCACGATCCGCGTCGACGGAGAGCAGGTTACGGCTCAATAGCCGTCGGAGGCCGCCGTGAGATCAGAGCATCATTGTTTTCGATCGATGCGTCAGCCTTCGAATCGCTCGATCCGCCACGGCGGAATCTCGCGACGCGGTCGGACCTTGATCGCGCGAAACCGATAGCCGTCCTGATCGATAGCAGGCTCCCACTCGAAGTCGACCTGCTCGCCTACTTCGAGGTTGGACTCACCCCCACCGATGCTGAAACCTCCGACCGAGCGCGAGTCGATGACTTCGTCTGGATGAAGGGCACTGAAGAAAGTCCAGCACCCACCCGGAGTGTCCTCGGAATCGATGACGCCCCAACTCTCTTCGCCGTTCCACACGGACACCACTCCGACGGACCACGTTCCAATCCGAATCGGTTCTTCCCAATCCAGATCTGTCACTTCGGTGACGGTGCCGTCAGGGGCAATATCCCAAGCACCGGATGTCGGACGATCCGACTGTGCGACCGGCTCGGTACCCAGCGGCCAGGCGTGAACTGTGAAGAAGCTGTACCCGTACAGAGGTTCTGCCTGGTGCTGCCACTCGAACTCCACCTCCTCGCCTGGAGCCAGAACAGGCAATCCGCGAACAGCGACGGATGCCGACGGCGTCCAACTGCCGCCCGGGGTGTCCTCGGAATCGATCACGCCCTCCATGCCGAGAATCTCCCAGCTCCGGACCCGCCCGCGACTCGTCATCTGTCGAGTATGTCCGGTGTTCGGTGGAAGAGCTGGATCCAGCTGCGTGGAGATACCCCGCTCCGTGAATGCGCATTCGTTCGTCAGTGCGCCACCGGCACTTCCGTATTGGTCTCGGAGCGGACACCCATCCGGCCCCGCAGCACGATCACCAGCACCACCGCCATCAGCATGACACCACCGACGACCCACAGCCCGGCCTTGGCGTTGCCGGTAGCGTCGAGAAGCCACCCCGTCACGTACGGGGCACCGAAGCCCGAAGTGTTGCCGACCGAGTTGATGATCGCAATTCCAGCCGCTGCTCCCGCTCCGGTGAGGAACGTACTGGGCAGGTACCAGAACACGGGAAGCGCGCAGAACACGCCCACGGCGTTGACCGTCACCGCGATCATGGTGGTGAACGGTGAATCCATGTACAGCGCAAACGGAATGGAGATCGCACCGATCAGGGTGGGGATCGCGACGTGCCAGGTGCGCTCGCCGGTCCGGTCCGAATGTCGACTCCAGAGCACCATTGCCACTGCGCCCACTGCGAACGGCACGGCCACGATGAGGCCCGTTGTCACGAGCGAGAAGTCGGTGTCGAACGTCTGCTTGAATCCCGCGACGATGCTGGGCAGGAAGAAACTCAGCGAGTAGAGACCGTAGGTGATGCCGAAATACACCAAGCCGAGCATCCAGACTCGGACGTCACCGAGAGCACGCTTGACCGAGCCGCTGATGTGCCCGTCCTTCACAGCGTCCTCGGACTCCAATTCGGTGGTAAGCCAGGCCTTCTCATCGGCAGTGAGCCACTTCGCCTGGAACGGTCGATCCGTGAGATAGAACCAGGTGACCACTCCGAGCAGGATCGCAGGAATGCCCTCGAGGAGGAACATCACCCGCCAACCCGACAGTCCGAACAGCCCGTCCATGTACTGAATGATCGCACTGGACAGGGGCGCACCGAGCGCCGACGACACCGGCAGTGCCAGCATGAACAGGCCCATCAGACGGACTCGGTAGGCACGCGGAAACCACATCGTCATGTACAGCAGCACACCGGGGAAGAAGCCGGCCTCGGCGATGCCGAGCAGAATCCGTAGCCCGTACAGCCACCCTGCTGTCGGTACGAATGCCATGGCGGCGGCCACAATTCCCCACGACACCATGATGCGGGCGATCCACCGTCGGGCACCGAATTTGTGCAGCGCCAAATTGCTGGGCACCTCGAACAGCAGATACCCGATGAAGAACAGTCCCGACGCCAGACCGAACATCGTTTCGGTGAGGCCCAATTCGTCGCTCATGGTCAGCTTGGCGAGACCGATGTTGGTGCGATCGAGATAGTTGACGAAGTAGGCCAACCCGAGAAACGGGATGATGCGTCGGGCGACCTTCTTGACCACCCGCGTTTCGATCTCGGGCTTCGAAATGACTGCAGGCATGGGCTCGGCTTTCCCTAGAGCGAAAGTGACCTGGACCACACTATGGACCTATCGGGCACGGGTCTATGGAGATATCACCCACCCAAGGCGGAGATTCGAGGGCGAAGTCTCCAACGCTCGCCGAGGGCTGCCCTGTTGCAGTCGAATGCCCACGCTGCGATCCTGTTGGTTGTGCGGATAGCTCTCATAGCCGATATTCACGGCAACATCGCGGCGCTCGACGCCGTCCTCGACGACATCGAACGGCAAGGCGTCGACTCGGTGGTGAACCTCGGCGATCTGCTGTCCGGCGGACTGCATCCGCGTCAGACTGCCGATCGGCTGATGGCGCTGAACTTTCCCACCATCGCCGGAAATCACGATCGCTACCTGCTCGAGCAGGATCCCGAGTCCATGGGTAGTTGGGATCGGCACGCCCATGATCGACTCGACGACGAGCACCGACAGTGGCTGGGCTCGCTGCCGTTCTCACTCGCGCTGGATCACGGAATACTGGCAGTACACGGAACACCCACCGACGATCAGCAATACTTCCTGCACTCGGTGGACGCCAACGGTTCGCGCGAGGCGACCGAAGCCGAAATCCTCGAACGGGCAGCAGGTTTCACGGACCGATCTGTCATCGCCTGTGGACACACCCACCTACAGCGCCAGTGGACTCTTCCCAGTGGCACACTCGTGGTCAACCCGGGCAGCGTCGGCACCCCCGCGTACGACGACAATCAGCCCTACCCTCACGTCATGGAATCCGGGTCGCCGCATGCGCGTTACGCAGTACTCGACGATCGCGGCACAGGCAGCTGGTCTGTGTCTTTCGAGCTGGTCGACTACGACCACATCGGTGCTGCCGCCGATGCCCGCGCGCACGGCATGAACGCCATCGCCGACGCCCTCCTCACCGGTTTTGTCGGCCCTGCGCCACAAATGCCGTCACACTGATCGCGTGAAGATCACCGACGCCCAGCGGCGACACCGGCTCGTCGCGCAACACTTCTCCGACCCTTCGACCGTCGAAGCCGTGGTGTCGTCCCTGCTCGCGTTGCACGCGACCGACCCGGCGACTGTGTATCTCTCGGTGTTGGCGCGTGCTCGATCGCTGGGACTGTCCGATGTTCGTGACGCGATGTACGAGCGCCGAAGTCTGATCCGCCTGATGGCGATGCGGCGCACGATGTTCGTCGTCGCTCACGACGACGTCCCGGTGATTCATGCCGCGGCGAGTCTCGGGGTTGCACGCACCATGCGGGCACGCCTGGTCAAACAGGTCTCGACGCTGCCCACCGAACCGGTGATCGTCGATGTCGAATCCTGGCTTGCCGCAACGGAAAAAGAAGCCGAGGCGGCGCTTCGCTCGATGGGTACAGCGACCGGAGCCGAGCTGTCGGCAGTGGTCCCCGGCCTCAAGACGGCACTGCTACCGACCACCGACAAGGTGTACGACGTCAGGCGATACGTCACCTCCGAGGTGTTGGTCATGATGGCCGCCGAAGGAAAATTGGTGCGGGTCGAGCCACGGGGAGCATGGACTTCTCGGCGGCATGCGTGGGCACCGATCGACCACTGGTGGCCGGACGGGATTCCTGATCTCGATGAAACCGAGGCACGCGCCGAACTTGCCCGACGCTGGCTCGAAGTATTCGGACCGGCGACGCTCGACGACCTGCAATGGTGGACAGGGTGGAACAAGACGCAGACTCGTGGTGCAGTTTCCGGCCTGGACACAGTGGCGGTCGAACTGACCGAAGGCGACGGAATCATGTTGACCGGCACTACCTTCGACAAGCCCGCCGGCACAAGCGTCATGCTGCTGCCCGCACTCGATCCCACGCCGATGGGCTGGAAGCACCGCGCCTGGTATCTCGGCGAACACAAGGCCCCGCTGTTCGATACCTTCGGCAACATTGGCCCGACCATTTGGTCCGGGGGTCGTATCGTCGGAGGTTGGGCCGTGACCGGATCCGGAGAAGTGGCGACCGAGTTGCTCGAAGACGTCGGCTCGACGGTGTCGAAAGCCGTTGCAGCAGAGACTGACCGCCTCACCACCCTGCTCGACGGCACCGCGGTGGTCCCGTCATTCCCGACACCGTTGGAGAAAATGCTACGGGGAAAGAAGTGAATCAGAAGACGTAGCGTCCCTCGGCCCAGGCACGGGCTGCCGGCGGTGTCACCGCATCGACAGGTTCACCGTCGCGGAAGTAGCTGGTGTGCAGGATTCGACCCTCGTCGACTGCTTCCTGCCACGCTTGGGTCGGTCCTTCACCGAACCAGAGCCACGGGGTGATGTCGTCCATCACGACCACCGACTCGACGGTAGCGAGCGCACGTAAATCGTCGAGGTCTGCGCGAGCACCCTCCACCGAATGGTCGCCGTCGACGAAGATGACATCGAATCGCACGTCCGGGTGTTCCTTCGCGTATGCGGCGATGGTGGTGTGCGAATCACCTTGTATCAGGGTGTGGCGGCCCGGAAAGTGTTCATCGATATGGGCTTTCGCGGCGGCACTGTATGTGTACGCGGCCAAGTCGAAGGACACGACGGTCACGTCGGGTGACGCGGACAGAAAAGCCCAACTCGAGAAGCCTGCATTGAACCCGACCTCACAGATCAGCTTCGTACCCGGCCGGGCGGCGAGCGAAGACAAGTATGCCTGCTCCGCCTCATCGGCTCCACGCTCGAAAGGTTCCCCAGCAGTGGCCGTTTGGTGTACCAATGCCTCGAGTTCCTGCAGACCCATCCACGTTCTCCTATCGTCTGATTCGGAGCGTAGCCAAGTTCGATGGGCGGCGCAGACGACTGGGCTCAACGGTAAGTTACCGATAGGCGTCTCGCCGATGCCATGTTGAGCCAGGAATACGACCAGGTGTGGCGGAACTTGCGGAGTGTGAACGGAATCAATCCGCGTGAACCTGCTGGACTTGCGCGGGGTACCTACCGCTCCGCGAGCAAGCTCACGGCTCGAGCCCCGCGGCCAGCGTCGGCCAGCTCTTTGCAAGCTGGTCGGCCCAGTACGGCCACGAGTGCGTACCAGGGCTGCCCAGATCGAACGTGGCCGGGATGTTCAGCTCGACGAGTTTGTCGCGCAGCAGGCGCGTGCAGAAATCGGTGCCTACTTCGATCGCCCCGCCGATCACCAGCGTGTCGAGGTCTTCGAGCGTCTCGTACCGCTCGTGCGGACCGGGGAGGCCACTGGCGGAAAAGAGGTAGATGGACATTCCGCGCAGCGCTTCTGCGTTCACCAGCAGATCGTGGGCGGCCCAGCCCGCGTTGAGGGGGCCACCGAGCATATTGTTGGCGTTGCCGCCGTAACCGGCGACGATGGTTCGCATGAGGGTTTGCCCAAGTATGCCCTCGGATAGAAAGCACCCGCTGTACGCCGCGACGGCCGAGTACCTGTCCGGGTTCCGGGCGGCAAGCATCATCGCCGACTGAGCGCCCATCGACAGGCCCGCCACACCGTCATTGCCGTTGCCCTCGAACTCCGCGTCGATCAACGGCGGAAGCTCCTGCGTCAGAAAGGTTTCGAAGCGGTAGCGGCCGAGTCGGGGGTCGTCGTTCTCCCAGTCGGTGTAGAAGCTCGCTGGACCGGCAAGCGGGAGAACCACGTTGACGTTCTTGTCACGAAAGAACTCCGCCGCGTTGCCCTTGCGAAGCCAGATGCTGCTCGACGGTTCGTTCTCCCCGGATCCGCTGAGCATGTACAACGTCGGGCGCGTGCCTTTACGCTCCGCGGGGGTCAGAACCTGCACCTCGATGGTCCGATCCATGCTCGGCGAGTACACCGACAGCCACGTCAGCGTCGGGCCGGTATCGATTCGGTTCTCGATCCGCGCCGGCTGGCTCGGTGCAGGATTTTCAGTGTCGATGTCTTGAGCAGCGGCGGGCACGCCCGCCACGAAGGTGAGCAGAACTGCGATCACCACCAGAACCGGCCGCACGCCGAACATAGGACCCCCACTGCCCGCGGCGCTGTGCGACCGCTGTTGTCGGGGCAGTTTTGCACGAAGGAGGGGCAAGAATCGGACTGATCGTCAGCAAATTGTGAAAAATCCGGCATTCAGCCTGTTTTGTGCCTCGCCGATGGGAACAGTTCAGTACGTACCGAGGCCGCGAGCAGCCAGTGTGCTGCCGACAAGTGACATGCTGGGTGACCTACTGATGTCGCGCGTCAAGCTAGACGTTGAAGCGGAACTCCACCACGTCGCCGTCGGACATGACGTAGTCCTTGCCCTCGATGCGCACCTTGCCGGCAGCCTTGGCCGAGGCCATCGACCCTGCGGCTACGAGGTCGTCGAAGGAAACGATTTCGGCCTTGATGAAACCGCGCTCGAAGTCGGTGTGAATGACTCCCGCAGCCTGCGGAGCCGTGTCGCCTCGATGAATCGTCCACGCGCGGGCCTCTTTCGGGCCTGCGGTGAGGTAGGTCTGCAGGCCCAGAGTGTGGAAGCCGGCGCGAGCCAATGCGTCGAGACCGGGCTCCGTCTGTCCGACGGATTCGAGCAGTTCCGCTGCCGATTCCTTGTCCAGCTCGAGCAGTTCGGATTCGATCTTGGCGTCGAGGAACACCGCGTCGGCGGGGGCAACGAGACGAGCCAGTTCGCCGATCTTCGCGTCGTCGGTCAGCACCGACTCGTCGGCGTTGAAGACGTAGAGGAAGGGCTTGGTGGTGAGCAGCTGAAATTCACCGAGCAGCTCGAAGTCCAACTTCGCCTTGGCCGAGAACAACGTCTTGCCGTCGTTCAGTACGGCCTGTGCCGCCAGAGCCGCGTCGAGCGCGGGCTTGCGATCCTTCTTGATCCGCACCTCTTTCTCGAGGCGCGGGATGGCCTTCTCGAGGGTCTGCAGATCGGCGATCGCGAGTTCGGTTTCGATGACCTCGATGTCTGCGGTCGGGTCGACGCGACCATCGACGTGCACCACGTCGTCGTCGGCGAAGACACGAACGACCTGGCAGATGGCGTCGGCCTCACGAATGTTGGCGAGGAACTTGTTGCCCAGGCCTGCGCCCTCGGACGCACCCTTGACGATGCCGGCGATGTCGACGAACGACACCAGCGCAGGCACGAGCTTCTCCGAACCGAACACCTCGGCCAGCTTCTCGAGCCGGGGATCCGGCAGCGCGACCACACCGACGTTGGGCTCGATGGTGGCGAACGGATAGTTCGCGGCCAGCACATCGTTGTTGGTCAGCGCGTTGAAGAGGGTGGACTTGCCGACGTTGGGCAGTCCGACGATTCCGAGGGTGAGGCTCACGATCTATGGAGTCTACTTTGACAACACCACCAGCTCGGACAGTGCCCGGCCAGCCTCGATACTCGACGCACCCAGCGGCGCCAGAACCACGTGATCTGCGCCGGCAGCATGGTGCGCGGACACTCGCTCGGCGATGTCGTCGACACTCCCCCACACCGCCAAGCCGTCGACCAGACGGTCGCTGAGATCGTCGACATCCGCCTCGGTGAACCCCATGCGCAGGAAGTTCTGCCGATACCCAGGGACCGTGGCGAGAAAGCTCAGCGGTTCCCGAGCTGCAGCGCGCGCCCGATCCGGATCGGACTCGACCACGACGAACTGGTCGACCACCAACGTCGACCCACCGAGTGCACTGCGCGCCTGCGCCGTCCACTCCGGCGTCACCAGCAACGCGATTGCGCCGGCAGCGCGGTCCCGCGCCATCTCCAACTTCTTCGGACCGAGCGCCGCAAGCAGAAGGTGATCGGCGGGCACCTCGAGCTCGTCGAGGTACTTCCTCAACCCAGCCAAAGGCCGAGCACTCTGCGGCCCACCGAGGCCGAGGACGAATCGACCGGTGCCCGAGAGCTCGTCGAACAGTTCACCGGTCTGCGCAGGCGAGTACACATCGACCGGCACGATCCCCGGAACGATGGTCGCAGTCTCGGTCGCGTGGACCAGATCGGCCAGCCTGCCGAGTCGATCGAGCTGCCCACCCGGCAACCAGACCGAGGTGAATCCGAGTGATTCCAACTCGCGTGCGTCGTCGAGGTGCGACGGTGACACGTCGATGGAAATGCCGATTGTGCCGAGACCGAGTGTGTCCATGGCTACGACGCTAAAACCTCGAGTGTTGTTCAGGTCAAGAGGTGATCGCCGAACTCGGGTCCCAGCTCGCCAGGATCGGCAGTACTTTCGCCGTACTCGACCCTTCCTCGACCGTGTAGACGATCAGACTTTGATCCGGCTCGCTCGGCGACGTCAGAAACTCGATCCCGAATTGCAGGGTGCCCGCCGCCGGGTGCTGAATGATCTTGGTTGCACCTGCAAATTCGGCGACCTCGTGATCGCTCCACCATTGCTCGAAACATGTCTCCGACGAACGCAATTCGTCGATCAACGCCGTCAGGGTCGGGTCTCCCGGTCGACGGGCAAGATCGCGGCGAAGCGCCGCGACCGAGGCCGCCGCGAACTGCGACCAATTGACGATTCGCTCGCGGGCGATGGGATTGCGAAACAGATAGTGGAACAACGAGTGATCAGCGGGCGGTTGCAGACTCAGTACGGATCGAACCAGCGAGTTGCTGGCCAGGACGGCCCCGCTACGCCCGAGCAGGATCACCGGCACATGGTCGAGCGCCTTCATGACCTGTAGCAGCCCCGGATTCGGTAGCTGCGCAACATCCTCGGTGGGCGTCGCCGGGGACGCGAGATCGAGTAGATGCGCGGACTCGACCTCATCGAGCTTCAACGCGCCGGCGATTGCCCGCAGCACCTCGGTCGACACGTTGGCCTGGCGACCCTGTTCGAGTTTGCTGTAGTAATCCGGACTCACTCCGGCCAGAGCCGCCAGCTCTTCGCGCCGCAGCCCCGGCACCCGTCTGGCACCGGGATACGTACGAATCCCGGCCTCGACCGGAGTCATGCGGTCGCGCCGATCACGCAGAAACGCGCTGAGGGCGGACCTGTCCTTGTTCACGAATTCCACAGTAGCGACATGGGCGATTGCCAACCTGGTCATGACAGACCTAGGCAGAACGACGCCTGGTTGACTGCATCGACCGACCGTAGACATGGCGTCATGACTTCTTCTACTTCTCCGCAGCTCCTCGGACGCACCGCCGTCGTCACCGGATCGACCAGTGGGATCGGTGCTGCCATCGCGCTGACCCTCGCCGCCCAGGGGGCATCGGTGGTCGTCAGCGGCCGCGACGCCGAGCGCGGCAAGGCCCTGGCGCACAGCATTTCCGAGACAGGCGGCACTGCGGCCTTCATCGACGTCGATCTCTCGGGCAGCTACCAGGAGCTCCGCGAATTCGCCGCCCGCAGCACCGACGCTCTCGGCGGCCGCGTCGACATTCTCGTCAACAACGCCGGCATCTATCCGGCCACCGCCACCGCCGACCTGCCCGATGATCAGCTCGACGCGATGCTTGCCGTCAACGTCCGAGCTCCACATGTGCTCGTCGGCGCGCTGGCCCCGGCCATGGCCGAGCGCGGTAGCGGAGTCATCGTGAACATCGGGTCGTGGATGGCCACGATGGGCAGCCCCTTTGCCGCTATGTATTCCGCCACCAAAGCCGCCGACGAACAGCTCACGCGCAGTTGGGCAGCCGAGTTCGGACCGCGCGGCGTGCGAGTGAACGCCCTCGCACCCGGAGCGACTCTGACCCCGGGCAACGAGGACGCTCGTCAAGTACTCGACGCCATGACGGCCGGCACGCCCGCAGGCGCGGTGCTCTCGCCTCAGGACATCGCCGATGGCGTTCTGTTCCTGGTATCGGACAACGCCGCGATGGTCCACGGAACAACCCTCTACGTCGACGGCGGCATCTCGGTCACGCGCGGGTGAGCAGTGAACCGCCGTCGACCGGTCACATGGTCGAGACGACCAAGCCGATGAACGCAAGGTAGAGAACGATGAAGGCACCGAAGATGATCAGCGACAGCTTCCCGAAGAACCCGGCCCGATTCGACGAATACTCTGCTCCCTGAACGTTTCCCATCATCCACAGCGGGTGCACCTTCAGTGCGTGGTTGAACGCTGGAATGGCCAGCGGCCAGAAGAAGATGACGGCCACGACGGCCCAGCCTGCATTGGAGGACGGCAGAGCAGCTGGCTGCGGATACGGCTGCTCGGCCGGAAAGGACTGCCCCGCTGGAAACGACTGTGCGGCTGGGAACGGTTGCTCGTACGGACCTGACATGAGAATTTCCCCCGATTGTTCGATGACGGACAACCAGTAGGACGCCGCACCGTCACGTCTGGTTCCATCGGAGGACGGGGAATCTCAGACCAATTCGGCTGTGGCTGCCGCAAGAGCGACGATTGCATCCCAATCTTGTTCTGCGACAGCCGCGGCCGGAGTGAGCCACGATCCCCCGACGCATCCGACGTTCGGCAGCGCCAGGTACGTCGACGCATTGGCGGTGGAGATTCCACCCGTCGGGCAGAAGCGTGCGGCCGGGATCGGCGAGTGGATCGACTTCAAGAAATTCGCACCACCGGATGCTTCGGCCGGGAAGAACTTGAGCTCGGTGTAACCGGCTTCGAGCAAGGTCAGCACCTCGGATACCGTTGCGGCACCGGGCAGATGCGGTAGTCCGGTATCACGCATGGCCTTCGTCAGTGAAGCCGTGCAGCCGGGCGAGACCAGGAACTGAGCACCCGCGTCGGCAGCCTGCTTGGCCTGGCCGGGAGTGACGATCGTGCCCGCACCGACGAGGATCTCGGGGACCTCCGCCGCGATGCGCTCGATGGCGTCGAGTGCCACCGGAGTCCGCAACGTCAGCTCGATGACGGGCACTCCGCCCGCCACCAGGGCACGTGCGATCGGAACAGCATGATCGAGGTTCTCGATGACGACGACGGGGATGACGGGTACGCGGTCGAGCAGAGATGCAGTCACGTTCTTACCTTCTTGTGGAGTTACAGGGACTCAGCGCATGACGAACATTGCGCCCTCGTCGGCCGGGCCGACGAGCGCACGCATGCCCGAGAACAGGTCACGACCGGTGCTGGACCATTCGTCCTTGTCCAGGACTCGTCCGGCGACCGGTCGTGCCTCGAACTCGTCGAGCGGAACGTCGATCGACAATGTGCCGTCGAGGGAGTCGAGGGTGATCATGTCACCGTCGAGAATTTTCGCGATCGGTCCCCCACTCGCGGCTTCGGGAGTGAGATGGATTGCTGCAGCAACCTTTCCGGAGGCCCCGGACATCCGGCCGTCCGTGATCAGCGCGACGGACCGTCCCTTGTCCTGCAGGATTCCCAGAGCCGGGGTCAGCTTGTGCAACTCGGGCATGCCGTTGGCCTGCGGGCCCTGATAACGCAGCACCGCAACGAAGTCGCCGTCGAGAAGCCCTGCATCGAATGCCTCGAGGAAGTCCGCTTGGTCGTCGAACACTCGCGCCGGTCCGGTGACCACCCGATGTTCGGGTGCCAATGCCGAAGTCTTGATGACACACTTTCCGATCGGCCCGATCAGCATCTTCAGTCCACCGTCGGCGCTGAACGGCTCGTTCGCGCCACGTAACACGGTGTCGTCGTGGCTCATCCGAGTACCGTCCTGCCACATCACCCCGTCGCCGTCGAGCTTCGGTTCCTGCGTGTAGCGCCGCAGGCCCTGCCCGGCAACGGTTTTCACATCCTCGTGCATCAATCCGGCGTCGAGCAGAGACCCGATGACGAACCCGAGTCCACCGGCCGCGTGGAAGTGGTTGACGTCGGCTTTGCCGTTGGGGTAGATCCTGGCCATCAGCGGCACCACGGCCGACAGATCGGACAGGTCCTGCCACGTCAGCGTGATGCCGGCGGCTTTCGCGATGGCGACGAGGTGCATCGTGTGGTTGGTCGAGCCGCCGGTGGCCAGCAGTGCGACGCAGCCGTTGACGATCGACTTGACGTCGACGACCTCCCCCACCGGGGTGTAGTTGTCTCCGAGGGACGTCAGACCGGTGACGACGTGCGCGGCCTCGCGGGTGAGCGCGTCGCGCATCGCGGTTCCGGGGTTGACGAACGACGAGCCCGGCAGATGCAGACCCATGACCTCCATGAGCAGCTGGTTGGAATTGGCCGTTCCGAAGAACGTGCACGTGCCACTGCCGTGATACGACGCGGCCTCGGCGTCCAGCAGTGCCTCACGGCCCACCTTGCCCTCGGCATACAGCTGACGAGCTTTTGCCTTCTCGCCGTTGGGAAGTCCGGATGTCATCGGGCCCGCGGGCACGAACACCGCAGGCAGATGGCCGAAACTCAGTGCGCCGATGAGCATTCCGGGGACGATCTTGTCGCACACGCCGAGCATCAGGGTGGCGTCGAACATGTCGTGGGACAACGCAATTGCCGTCGACATCGCGATGATGTCCCGACTGAACAGGGACAGCTGCATGCCGTCGTGGCCCTGCGTGATGCCGTCGCACATCGCTGGGACGCCACCGGCGAACTGCGCGATGCCACCGGCGTCGATGACCGACTTCTTCAGTACGGCCGGGTATGTCTCGAACGGCTTGTGCGCCGAGAGCATGTCGTTGTAGGCGGAGACGATCGCGATGTTGGGCTTGACCATGCCACGCAGCGCTTGCTTGTCGGCCTTCCCTGAGGCCGCGAATCCGTGGGCGATATTGGCGCAGGCGAGTCGGCCACGCGCCGGGCCTCGATCCCCGGCAGCAGCGATTCGAGCGAGATATTTCGTGCGGTCGGACTGGCTGCGGTCTGCGATGCGGTCGGTGACCTGACGCAGAACCGGATGAAGTGTGTCCATGAGCATCTCCGATGTTCGGTCTCTCACGACTCAGCCTAGAGCCGGTTAAGTCGATCAGCAACCCAACTTATGTTTTTCAAAGTTCTAAGTAGCAATTCTTAGGGTGTTGCCGTAAAAGTTGCCAGTTGGTTGAATGGCGTATATGTCGATGCCGCGCCTGAGCGCTCCACCTGCGACCGCAGGTGAGATCTTTGCTCTGGTTCGCGACGGCGAAGCCGACACCCGCGCCGAATTGGGCCGGATCACCGGACTGTCTCGCTCGGCCGTCGCCTCCCGGGTAGCTGCACTCGCCGGACTCGGCTTGATCATCGAAACCGAGGACACTCAGTCGACGGGTGGACGCCCCCCTGCGCGCTTGTCCTTCGACGTCGACGCGGGTGTCGTACTCGCGGCCGCGATCGGACGAAGCCGCTCGCAACTGGGCGTCTTCACTCTCGGTGGGGAGTTCCTCGCCGGCGATACCGTCGATCAGGAAATCGGCATCGGGCCGGACGAGCTGATGCCGCAGATCACCAAGCGATTGCAGGCATTGCTCGACGAATCGCACCGAACCGAACATCGCATTCTCGGCGTCGGCCTGTCCATCCCCGGCACCGCCGACACCGCGCGCGGGTGCAGCCTGGACTCACCGATCATGCACGGCTGGGACGGAGTGCCACTGGCCCCGTTCTTCGCCGACACCACATCTGCTCCGGTCTTTCTCGACAACGACGCCAACGCGATGGTCCTCGCCGAACGCCGGGACAATCGAGATCGCTTCCAGAACGCCCTCTTGGTCAAGGCCTCGACGGGTCTCGGTGCCGGGATCGTCGCGGGCGGCGCACTACAGCGTGGATCACTGGGCGCAGCAGGCGAATTCGGCCACACCAAGACCGCAGCCGCAGCGGGTGTCGCGTGCCGGTGCGGCGACAGTGGTTGCCTCGAGGCCATTGCCGGCGGCTGGGCATTGGTGCGCGCGTTGAACGAGCAGGGCCGAGAAGTGGGACACATCCGCGGTGTTGTCGACCTCGCGGTCAGCGGTGACCCCGAAGCACGCAGACTCATCCGCGACAGTGGACGCCACATCGGCGAAACCCTGGCCGGAGCCGTCAATCTGCTCAACCCCGAGGTCCTCATCGTCGGCGGCGACATGGCCAATGCGTACGACATCTTCGTTGCAGGACTGCGCGAGACCGTCTACGGAAACGCGACTGCGCTGGCCACCAAGGCTCTCACCATCCAGGCCACCACCCACGGCGACCTCTCCGGGGTCATCGGTAGCGCAGCACTGGTGCTGGATCAGGTACTCAGTGCCCGGGCCGTCGACGACGCTCTCGGTAGCTGACGGCCCCGGAGACATTTCCGTTCGTCGCACTCCAGCGACCGCCGGGCGCAACGCGATGCGTCGATTCGAGGACGAGCACCGGCTGCCCACATAGGGTGATCGCAGTCACACCTGCGATCCTGGAGACCCCACACATGTCACTGAAAGCACCCGACGATCCACACGTCGAACTGCTGAAGACAGATCCCGACCTACCACCCGTCGGCGTCGTCGAGTCACATCCGATGACGCCGATCAAGCGTCTGATGCTCGTCGCGATCGGCCTACTCGGCGGTGTCGCCTGGACGATCATCGCCATCGTGCGCGGGGAGAACCCCAACGCCGTCTGGTTCGTCATCGCCGCCGTCTGCACCTACATCTTCGCGTTTCGCTTCTACGCCAGGTTGATCGAACGCAAGATCGTCTTTCCTCGAGACGACAGAGCCACACCGGCCGAGATTCTGGAAAACGGCAAGGACTACATGCCGACCGATCGTCGGGTGCTGTTCGGCCACCACTTCGCCGCGATCGCCGGAGCCGGCCCCCTCGTCGGACCCGTTCTCGCCGCCCAGATGGGCTACCTACCCGGCACGATGTGGATCATCATCGGCGTCGTGTTCGCCGGTGCCGTCCAGGACTTCCTGGTGCTGTGGATCTCGACGCGCCGCAACGGCCGCAGCCTCGGCCAGATGGCCCGCGACGAACTCGGCGTCGTCGGTGGTACCGCGGCGCTGATCGCGGTGTTCGTCATCATGATCATCCTGATCGCGGTGCTGGCACTCGTCGTCGTCAACGCGCTCGCCGAAAGCCCATGGGGCGTCTTCTCCATCGCGCTGACCATCCCGATCGCACTGTTCATGGGCGTGTACCTGCGCTACCTGCGACCGGGCAACGTCACTGAGGTCTCGCTCATCGGTGTCGTCCTGCTGCTGTTCGCCATCGTCGCCGGCGGCTGGGTTGCCGAAACAGAATGGGGCACCGACTGGTTCACCCTCTCCAAGGTGACCGTCGCCTGGTTGCTGATCGGCTACGGCCTGCTCGCCTGCATCCTGCCGGTGTGGCTGTTGCTCGCACCGCGCGATTACCTGTCGACGTTCATGAAGGTCGGCACCATCGCGCTGCTGGCCGTCGGTATTCTCATCGCTCGTCCCGAGATCCAGATGCCCGCCATGACGAGCTTCGCCACCGAGGGCAACGGCCCGGCATTCGCGGGATCGCTGTTCCCGTTCCTGTTCATCACCATCGCCTGCGGTGCACTCTCCGGTTTCCACGCTCTGATCTCCTCCGGCACCACGCCGAAGTTGCTCGAGAAGGAAAAGCAGATGCGGATGATCGGCTACGGCGGCATGCTCACCGAGTCGTTCGTCGCCATCATGGCGCTCATCACCGCCTGCGTTCTCGATCAGCACATCTACTTCGCATTGAACGCACCGGCGACGTTGACCGGCGGCACGCCCGAGACAGCGGCGGATTACGTCAACGGATTGGGCCTGAGCGGCGGAGACATCTCGGCGGCCGAATTGAGCCAGGCGGCAGCCGATGTGGGCGAGGAATCGATCATTTCCCGCACCGGCGGAGCACCGACACTCGCGTTCGGTATGTCCGAGGTACTGCACCAGGTGTTCGGCGGCGAATCGCTCAAGTCGTTCTGGTACCACTTCGCGATCATGTTCGAGGCACTGTTCATCCTCACCACGGTCGATGCAGGCACCCGTGTCGCGCGCTTCATGCTCTCCGACAGCATCGGCAACCTGCCCGGAGCCTCGGCCAAGAAGTTCAAGGACCCGTCCTGGCGTCCCGGAGCCTGGATCTGCTCGCTGATCGTCGTCGCAGCCTGGGGCGCAATCCTTCTCATGGGCGTCACCGATCCACTGGGCGGCATCAACACCCTGTTCCCGCTGTTCGGTATCGCCAACCAGTTGCTCGCGGCGATCGCGTTGACGGTGGTGATGGTCATCGTCGTCAAGCGTGGCCTCTACAAGTGGGCCTGGATTCCCGGTGTTCCGCTGGCCTGGGACCTGATCGTCACCATGACGGCCTCCTACCAGAAGATCTTCTCCTCGACCCCGGCCATCGGCTACTGGACTCAGCACTCGCAGTTCCGCGACGCCAAGGCGCAGGGACTGAGCGAGTTCGGCAGCGCCAAGACACCCGAGGCCATCGACGCCGTCATCCGCAACACCTTCATCCAGGGCACGCTGTCGATCGTCTTCGCGGTACTCGTCCTGGTGGTCGTGATCGCCGGGGTGTGGGTGTGTATCAAGGCCGTTCGCGGAGCTGATCTGCCCGACAACGAAGAGCCGGAGGTTCCGTCGAAGATCTTCGGCCCCAGCGGCTTCGTGCTCACTCCGGCCGAGAAGCAAGTGCAGGCCGAGTGGGACGAGCTGATCGACGCGGGCACCGTCCGTAGACCCGGATCGGCGCACTAGATGCGCGGGCTGTGGTGGTGGATCACCTCGGTGATGGGCGACCACGATTACGACCGGTACGTCGCCCACCTGGCTCGGCACCACCCGGGTCAGGAACCGCCGACCGTGCGTCAGTACTGGAAGGACCGGCACGCGGAAGCGGACCGAAATCCAGGGGCACGGTGCTGCTGACACGGTGCTGTCCGATTTCCGCTAGCACTGGCGGGATCGCGCTGACACAGTAGGTACATGAGCAGCGAACGGCAGGTGCAAGAACTGGACTTCGATCGGTGTTATCGCGCGGTCTCCTCGCGTGACGCACGGTTCGACGGCCAGTTCTTCACCGCCGTTCGCACCACCGGCATCTACTGCCGCCCGTCCTGCCCGGCGCGCACACCCAAGCCGGGCAACGTCTCGTTCCTGGCCACGGCCGCCGCAGCTCAACAATCCGGCTATCGTGCGTGCCGCCGCTGCCAGCCCGACGCCACCCCCGGTTCCCCGCGGTGGAACATCCACTCCGACCTCAGCTCTCGCGCTATGCGACTGATCTCCGACGGGGCCGTCGAGCGTGGCGGCGTCGACGGCCTCGCCAGCACCCTCGGTTACTCGAGCCGACAACTGACTCGGGTGTTGACCGCCGAGGTCGGTGCAGGCCCGCTGGCATTGGCCCGCGCGCACCGAGCACACACCGCCCGCACACTGATTCAGACCACGGACATGTCGATGTCCGACATCGCCTTCGCAGCAGGCTTTTCCAGCGTTCGGCAGTTCAACGACACCGTCAAGGAAGTGTTCGCCGTCGATCCATCGACGCTGCGGCGGGAGGCACACCGCACCGCGGTGACAACCGCGGGTGGAACGGTCACGTTGCGACTGCCCTACCGCCAGCCGTTGGACCGCGGCTGGATCGAGTGGTTCCTTCGTGGTCACGTGGTCGAGGGCATCGAATCGTTCTCCGAGGACGGAGAATACGTCCGATCACTGCGCCTGCCGCACGCCGGCGGACTGGTGGCTCTGCGGGTGATGGACGGATTCGTCAGTGCAGCCGTGACATTGCAGGACATGCGCGACCTCGCTCCCGCCGTCGCCCGAATCCGACATCTCCTCGACCTCGACGCCGATCCACTTGCCGTCGACGACGCCCTGCACGCCGACCCGCAGTTGGCACCGAGTGTCGAGGCCCATCCAGGAATTCGGGCCCTCGGGGTGGTCGACGGCGCAGAGATGTTGCTGCGCACCGTGATCGGACAACAGATCTCCCTGAAGGCCGCGGCCACCCACACTGCCCGGCTCGTCGACGCGCTCGGCGCACCACTCGACCTCGGCAACAACACCGTCACCAGGTTGTTTCCCGAGGCCGCCGTCATCGCCGAACGCGGTCACGAGGTTCTCACCGGCCCTGCGGCCCGCGTCCAGACCGTCATCCGCGTCGCCGACGCCATCGCGTCGGGAACCGTAGAGCTGCATCCCGCGCGCGAGGGTCCCGAACTGGAGCGAGAACTGCTGGCGCTCAAGGGCATCGGACCGTGGACCGCTCGTTATGTCGTGATGCGTCTGCTCGGCGACCCCGACGTTCTCCTCGACACCGACCTGGTCGTCCGCCAGGGTGCGCAAGCCCTGGACATCTCGTTGAAGAACTCAGCCCGCTGGGCACCGTGGCGCTCGTACGTCTCGATGCACCTGTGGATCACCGCACTGGAAAGAAGACAAGCATGACTGCCACAGCCGCCACCCGAGACACCCCGATCGGCCCGTTCACCACCATCGTCGACGCCGATCAGCGCGTACTCGCGTCGGGCTGGACCGATGACATCGAGGAGCTGCGCATCCTGATTCACCCGACGATGCGACCCCACACCGTTCGCAGTGCCGCCGACCTCGGCACGGTCACCGACGCCGTCGACGCCTACCACCGCGGCGAACTCGATCGGATCGACGATGTGCCCGTCGCGCAACGGTCCGGTGAATTCCTGATGCACGCCTGGGATGTGCTGCGCACCGTCGAACCCGGCGCTCCGGTGACCTACTCCCGATTCGCGGAGCTGTCGGGCCGACCCACAGCCATCCGCGGTGCGGCGTCCGCCTGTGCGCGCAATGCGGCTGCGCTGTTCGTGCCGTGTCACCGGGTGGTCCGTATCGGCGGTGCCCTCGGCGGATTCCGTTGGGGATTGCCCGCCAAGAAATGGCTGTTGGCACACGAGAGCGCCTGACCGCTGCCGCGTCGGGTGGCGGTGGCCCGCGGCCTAACGGTCCCGGGCGTTATGGTTCTTCACGATCCGCCATCCGCCGAATGTGAGGAAGCCCCAGTGACCGAATCGGCAGTGCCAGGAAAATCCACGGCATCCGCCAAGCCCGACAAGGACCGCGGGGACCTCATCGGGGTCGGCGGCCTGTGGCTCGCCAAGTGGTCGCTCATCCTGGTGTCGATCGCGGCCGGAGCCTGGGTGTTCGGTTGGCTGATCGGTCATCTGTGGGTGATCCTGTTGCCGGTCCTGCTCGCAGTCATCGTCGCGACGGTGTTGTGGCCGCCGGCGAAACTGATGATGCGGCTCGGATTTCCTCCCGCGCTGGCCGCGTCGGTCTCGCTCGTGGTGTTCTTCGTCGTCATCGGCGGCGTCATCACTCTGATCATTCCGTCGGTGGCCGAGCAGGCTCCCGAGTTGGTGGACCAGGCGTCGGGCGGAATCGCGCAGGTTCAGGACTGGCTGAAGGGCCCGCCGCTGAACATCGGCGACGACCAGATCGACTCGGCCGTGTCGGCGATCGTGTCGCGTCTACAGGACAGCGGCGAGGTCATCGCCACCGGCGTGTTCACCGGCGTCTCCGCCGCCGGCTCGCTGCTGGTCACTCTCGCGTTGGTGCTGGTTCTGTCGTTCTTCTTCGTCAAGGACGGTCCGAAGTTCCTGCCGTGGCTGCACGGGTTCTCCGGTGGCCGCGCCGGACGCCATCTGGGCGAGGTGCTCTCGCGGATGTGGGCGACGCTGGGCGGATTCATCCGAACTCAGGCCATCGTCAGTTTCATCGACGCCTTCTTCATCGGCCTCGGACTCGTCATTCTCGGCGTTCCGCTGGCGCTGGTACTCGCAACGCTGACATTCCTCGGTGGGTTCATCCCGATTGTCGGTGCTTTCGTCGCGGGTGCGCTCGCAGTTCTCGTGGCCCTGGTGGCGAACGGGCTGACCACGGCGTTGATCGTGCTCGCCATCATCGTCGCGGTGCAGCAGTTGGAAGGCAATGTGCTGCAGCCGATTCTGCAGAGTCGAAGCATGAACCTGCATCCGGCGATCGTGCTCCTCGCGGTGACGGGCGGCAGCTCGTTGTTCGGCATCATCGGTGCATTCCTCGCAGTTCCGGCCGCTGCTGTTGCCGCAGTGCTGATCCGATACCTGTCCGAACAGATCGACGCACGCTCGAACGAACCGGACCAGGACGAACTGGAAGACGAGATCCCGCCGCCCGAGGGACTGACCGACGAGCAGGCCGGTCTGGACGACGAGGGCGAGTCGAAGCCCGACAAGACTGCGTCAGGTCAGGACGCGACGACCTGAAGCGTCGAACCGGTGCGCTCCCGTTTGACGTAGAGGCGACTGGGAATGCGCTGGCGCATCTCGTCGACGTGACTGACTACGCCGACGACGCGTCCGCCTGCGCGTAGTTCGTCGAGGACGGCCATCACCTGCTCGAGAGTGTCGGCATCGAGCGTGCCGAACCCCTCGTCGATGAACATGGTGTCGAGTACGACGCCACCGGATTCGGCGGCCACCACATCTGCGAGTCCGAGCGCGAGGGCGAGCGAGGCGAGGAACGCCTCGCCGCCCGAGAGGGTCTTCGCCGAGCGCACGACACCGGTGTAATCGTCACGGATGTCGAGGCCGAGACCACCGCGCTTGCCCCTCGCACCCGCCTCGTCGGAATGGACGAATTCGTATCGCCCCGAGGACATCCGACGCAGTCGCGCCGAGGCCGACTCGGCGACGTCCTCGAGCCGGGACGCAAGAACATAGGACCGCAGCGACATCTTCCTGGCATTCTGACCGCGCCCGGCCACCACGTCCGCCAGGTTGGCGAGCTCGTCGAATTCCGCGCGTTGCGGCGCGATGGCCTCGGCCGCAGTCGACAGTTCGGCGATCAGCCGTTCCAGATCGTCTGCGCGCCTTCGGCATTCCGCTACCGTGGCGGCGGCGGATCTGACCTGCCGGTCCAGCTCGGTACAGGCCTGACGCAGCGGATCCAGGTCCACCGGCGCATGCCCGTCGACGGCAACGATGGTGGGCTCACGTAGTACGTGTTCGGCATGCGCCCGACGCTCGTCGGCGGCGCGGAGTTCGGCCTCGATTCGCTCGACGCGATCGGCGGTCAGAACGGCCCCGGCAGCGGCCTCGACGGAGGCGAAACTCGATGCGGTAACTCGTCGGTCCAGCTCGGCGCGCAGCGCATCGGACTGTGCGGTGGCGTCGAGCCAGACGATCCGTGCCTCCTGGATTCGCCGCGCACCGTCTATCAGGGCCTCACGTTCGGCAATTCGAACGATCAGCGACTCGCCCTCGCCCACTTCCTGCGACACCGACGCACGCATCTGCGTCAGCGATTCCTCGGTGGCCGATATTCGCTCGTCCACGGCCACGCGGGACGCGACGAGGTGGTTGAGTGTGACCGTCAGTTCGTCCGTCTCACGGCGCAGTCGGCTCAGTTCCGCCCGCGCCGGATCGGCATCCGCGGCGCTCACACGGGCATCCTGCACCGAACTCGTTGCGGTATCGAGGGCCTGGGTCAGCTCCGCGAGAGTCGCTCCCCCGGTGCGATCGTGCAGCAGGTCCACTGCGAGTCTGGCCTCCGCGACAGCCCCGACCGCCTGATCGCGGGCGGCAGCTGCCTTACGTTCGGCAGCGGCTGCCTTGTCTTCCTGCGCCTTGGTCACCGTCGACGTCGAGGCCGCAGCGGGGTGAGGATGCGCGGCCGATCCACACACCTGGCACGGCTCGCCGGCTTTCAAGAAGGCCGCCAGCTCTGCTGCCATCCCGTCGATGCGGCGCTCACGAAGATCGAGGAGGTGCTCCCACGCGGTGTTGTGTGCGGCGGCGGCACGGTCGCGGGAACGTTCGCACTCGAGAAGCGCGGCGCGCTTGCGTACCAATTCGATGGCGGATTCGGCGGCCACGCGAGCCCGTTCGCAGCGCTCGTCGAGTCCCGGCAGCTGTGTCGCGGCGGCATCGGCTCGCGCTACCCGAGATTCGGCGGCCGCGATCTTCTCGGGCATCGACGCCTGCTGCTGCTCGGTGCGTTCGATCTGCGCTGCAATGCTGCGTTGTTGTGCTCGATAGTCGACCAGGGCACCGTCGAGCTTGTCTGCTTCGCGTACGACCCCGAGCAACGACTGCATCCGTGCGACGTCGGTGGTCCAGTCGCGCACGAACTGCGCGACGACGGTGCGCTCGTCCGCAGGATCGCCCGGCGCGGGTGGCCAATGCAGGGCGTCGTGAAACCGCTGCCCCTCCAGCGACGTCGGTAGCTCGCGTTCGGCTGCGGCCAGCGCGGCGGTCGCCGCCTCGCCCGCCGCACGTGCCAGAGACAGATCCGCAGCGGCGTCGGCGATCGGTCCTGCGGCCGCGGAATCTGCCAGTTCGGTTCTGCGCGCTGCTCGTGCCACCTCCCCGTTGTGGTGCTGTGCGAGTTGCTCCTCGGCGAGAGCACGCCTGCGCTGCAGATCCAGAACGATCGTGGCCTGAGCCAGCGCCTCGGACGCCCGCCGAGCTGCCGCGTCGACCAGCACCGCGCGCCCCTGAGCAAGGGTCCGATTCTGGCGAGCGTCGGTCAGGACGTCGGCCGCCCAGTCGAGCGGGTCCTGTTGTTGGCGGTCGTCGGTGACGGGCTCGGGCACTCCCGATGCCTGCGACACCCGCCCGAGCATGATGTCGATGTTGTGGTGGGCATCGGCGAGATCGGCGGCCAACTCTCGGCGGCGCTGCGCGAACCACTCTTCGACGTCACCGAATCGGCCTGTGTCGAAGAGCCTTTCGAGCAGGCTCCCGCGCTCGTCACTGTCGGCTCGCAGGAATCGCGCGAATTCGCCCTGCGGTAACAGCACCACCTGAAAGAACTGGTCGGCGCTCATTCCCAGCAACGCGTTGACGGCGTCGCCGATCTCGCTGAGCCGGGTGAGGTTCTGCCCGCGACCGTCGAGCCAGGTGAGACTGGCTTTGGCGTGTTGCTTGGTGGTTCCGGTGCTTCTGAGCTTGGGGCGCAGGAACTCCGGACTGCGCACGATTCGGATGCGCCGTCCGCCGAGGGTCGCCTCGAGGGTCACCTTCGGTACCGCTCCCACGGCCGCGTGGTCGGACAGCAGTCGCTTACCCTCGCGGCGCGCCCCTGGCACGGTTCCGTACAGGGCAAACGCCACGGCGTCGAGAACCGTCGTCTTGCCGGCCCCCGTGTGCCCGTGCAACAAGAAGAGCCCATCGGCTCCGAGCGCATCGAAATCGACCGTCTCGGTACCCGCGAAGGGTCCGAAAGCGGTGATCTCGAGCGAATGCAGCCTCATGCAGCACCGCGGTCTGCGGTAGCTCCGTCGATGGTTTCGTCCTCGCGCTGTACCGA
This sequence comes from Rhodococcus sp. 15-649-2-2, assembly GCF_002258645.1. Classification (NCBI taxonomy): domain Bacteria; kingdom Bacillati; phylum Actinomycetota; class Actinomycetes; order Mycobacteriales; family Nocardiaceae; genus Rhodococcus; species Rhodococcus sp. 15-649-2-2. The sequence goes on along the minus strand of NZ_NPFM01000022.1, from coordinate 272,511 downwards.
CGCCAGAGCGCGGGCCAGCAATGCGGACTCCGCTGCGGTGGGTTCGCTACGCATGTCCGTCAGGAACGAGGTGGCAATGGCGAGATCACTGCGACCGCGCACCCGGTCGCGGTAGCGAAGCTCTCCCGACCCCTCGGGGCGACGCCACTCGAGGTGTATCGCGTGCCGAAACCGCTGCTGCAGCAACCGCATTGCGTCCACCGGACGGACGTCGTCGGTGAGCACGGCAGAGACGTAGTGGTCCTCGACATCGGAATAGGTTGCGTTTGAGAGCAATTCCTCGACCGTACCTTCGATGCGGGCGAGCCCGCGCACCACCGGCAGGTCCACTCGCTCGACGTTGCCGAGTCCGTTCGCGTCGAGTTCGAGAATCCACACGGCCTTGCGGTGCGATCGCTCGCCGAACGAATACGGCAGAGGAGACCCGGAGTACCGCACTCGGTCGGTGAGAATCTGCGGAGAATGCAGATGACCGAGCGCGACGTAGTCGACTCCGTCGAACGCCGACGCCGGTGCGGTTTCGATGCCACCGGAGGAAATGGACCGCTCCGATCCGGTCGCCTCACCACCGACGATGAACGCATGCGCGAGCACGACCGACCGAACATGTTCTCCTGCAGCGGCTCTCGCATCGAGGTCGCCGCGAACACGATCCATCGCGGCTCCGAGCACCTCGGCGTGGGTACGCGCTGCAGGAACATCGAGTTCCAGGCGGGTGGTCTCCGGCTCGAGATACGGAATGCCGTAGAACGCAACGCCGCCGTGCTCGTCGTCGACGACGACCGGTGTGGCGACATCGCCCACCCGAGTCATCAGGTGCAGGCCTCCCGCCGCAGCGAACGCAGCACCGGCTCCCAGCCGAGCCGGGGAGTCGTGGTTGCCCGACGTCGCGACGATGACGGCACCCGCTGCTCGAATTGCTTCCAGCCCGCGATTGCAGACCAGCACGGCGTCGGCGCTGGGCACAGCACGATCGTAGATATCGCCCGGTACCACCACCACATCGATCGATTGTGCCGCAACCAGTTCCGCGATGGACCCCAGCACAGCGCCTTGATCGGCCAACAGGTCGACACCGTGAAAGGTGCGACCTATGTGCCAGTCCGAGGTGTGCAGGATTCTCATGTGTTCGACGCTATCGGCAAGCACCGACAAACTATTCGAGGCGCGTCGGCCTGTCGGGAACTGAGGACGGTCAACGAACTCCGCGCAACGAAGTCTGTCGGTACCTTCCTGCATCATCTGTTTCCATGAACATTCTCACGGCGTTCGGCCTGCTCGTGGCCCTCGGCATCGGAGCGGTGGTGGGCTGGTTGCTGCACGCCTCGCGGATGGGCGACAGAGCTGTGCGGGCCGAGGCGCAACTGGCTGCGCTGCGCGAGCACGAAGGCATGCTTCGGCAGTCGCTGAGCGCGGTCAACGAGGATTCCGCTCGGCGACACTCCACCGTGATCGGGCAACAGGTCTCGCACCTGGTCGAGCCGTTGCACGACGCCGTCGATGCACTGTCCGAGCACGTCCGGCAAGTCGAACACAATCGAATCAGGGCCTACGCAGGATTGTCCGAGCAGGTCACCGGTATGCACCGAGCGTCGATGCATCTGTCCACCCAGACCAGCCAGTTGGTGACGGCGCTGCGTGCCCCGCAGATCAGAGGACGGTGGGGAGAGATCCAGCTCGAGCGGGTCGTCGAGCTCGCGGGCATGCTCAAGCACTGCGATTTCGACACTCAGGTCAGCAAGGACGGCATCAGACCGGACATGATCGTCCGTCTCGCCGGCGGTCGTCAGATCGTCGTCGACGCCAAGGTGCCGTTCGCGGCCTACCTCGATGCTGCTCAGGACGATGCCCCGGGCGCTCGCGAGAAGAACCTGCGACGTCACGCCAAACAGCTGCGGACCCACATCGATCAGTTGGCCGACAAGGCGTACTGGGAGGCGTTCGAGCCGACGCCGGAATTCGTCGTGCTGTTCGTTCCCGGCGACCCGTTTCTGGATGCAGCACTGACGTCCGATACCGGCCTGCTCGAGTACGCCTTCGGAAGGAACGTGATCCTGGCCACCCCCACCACCCTGGTCGCGCTGTTGCGCACGGTGGCATACACCTGGAAGCAGGAGTCGTTGGCCGAGGACGCGGCGCGCATCCAGCAGTTGGGGCGCGAGTTGTACACCCGCATCGGCGTCGTGTCGACGCACTTGGACAAGCTCGGGGCCAATCTGGGCAAGGCCGTGGACTCCTTCAACTCCACCGTCGGATCGGTGGACTCCAGGGTTAGCGTGACGGCGAGAAAACTGCACGAACTCGAGCTGTTCGACGCCGAGCCGGTATCGATCGGTCGGGTGGACGGACGCCCCACACTGTCCGATTCGTCCCGCTACCGGCACGACTTCGGTCATGTCGACGATGCAGTCGGCTGAACTACGGCTAACCTCGAGGGGTGTCTACCTCCCAACGTGCCCGATCCGGGGTACCGCTGGATCACCGATCCATCCTCGCGACTCTGCCCGGTGTGCCCGCGTGGGGTGCCGTCGCGATCGCCGCAGGCCTGACTTTCCTCGGGTTTCTCATCGATGCCGCCCGCGGCACCGAGCTGACCGGCGCGTTCGCGTTCTTCTACATCCTCGGCTGCATCGCTGCCGTGGTGCTCGTTCGTTACCGCGGGCTGTTCACCGCGATGGTGCAAGCTCCGCTGATCCTGTTCGTCGCCGTACCGCTGTCGTACCAGTACTTCACCGACAACGCAGGTACCAGCCTCAAGGACATCATTCTCAACGTCGCGATTCCGCTGGTCAATCGCTTTCCGTTGATGCTGCTCGGTACCGTCGTGGCCGTCGGACTCGGAGCACTGCGCATCGTGCTCAAGCGGCAGAACACACATGCCCCCGCCGTTCGGCGAAGCCAGAAGGCCGAGGGCACCGCTCGTCGAAGCTCGAGGTCCGAGAGTGCAGTACGCCGCACTCCGAAGACCGGTGACGACAAGCCCACCCGTGCGCAGCGACGTGCGCAGGAAGAGCGTCCCGAACGCACCCGGAGACGGGCTAACCCGTCGGCCGATCGCAGCGCCGTCTCCGCGACGGAGGCCACCGATATCGTGTCCGAGCCGTACGTCGGCCGAAGAGCATCCGATTCCCGTTCCAATCCGGCTCCGCGCACGTCACGGGTCGTGGATCCGAGTGCGAGCCCACGCCGCTCGTCCGGGGCGGTACCAGCGCCGCAGAGCCGACACTCCGGAACCGACTCACCTCGGCAGGATCACGCCAGGTCGGAGCACCAGAAGCCCGATTACCAGCGTCCGCAGTACCCACAGGCTCAGCCTCAGCAGCCTCAGGCTCGGCAATCACCGCGGCCGCAGTCGGGCGAACCTCGGTACTCGACGGAGCCTCGCCGCCCGCGGTCGACCCAGGTGCAGCCTCCCCGTGAGGTCCCCGGCCCGTACGCCACCGGCTCCCGGCCCGTCGTGACTCCACAGACCACCTCGTCGAGCCAGACCAGCTCGTCGACCGACGCGAATCAGGCTCCCGGCAACCACTCGCTGCCCGGCGCTCATCGGGACGACATTCCGCCGCATCCGGTGCCGCAGGTTCGCTACCGCGACCGCCACACGGACTGAACGAGTTCCGTGGGCGTCGGCGATCGGGTCGAAGACCTACCGAGCCGGACGAAGTTCGCGGGGAAGTGAGAACACCAACGTCTCGTTTGCCGTGGTGACCGGCTGCACGTCTGCGTAGCCGTGCTCGGCGAACAGGTCGATGACACCCTGCACCAGGATCTCCGGCACCGACGCACCCGAGGTGATGCCGATGGTCTCGACCCCGTCGAGCCAGGCCAGGTCAATCTCCTTGGCGTAGTCGACGAGGTAGCTGGCCCGCGCACCGGCGTTCAGCGCAACCTCGACCAGGCGCACCGAGTTCGACGAGTTCTTCGAGCCGACGACGATCACCAGATCGCATTCCGGAGCCATTGCTTTCACCGCGACCTGACGGTTCTGGGTGGCGTAGCAGATGTCGTCGCTCGGCGGGTCCTGCAGCGTCGGGAATCGCTCGCGGAGCTTGGCGACCGTCATCATCGTCTCGTCGACGCTCAGAGTGGTCTGCGACAACCAGATCACCTTGTTCTCGTCGCGGACGGTGACGTTGTCGACCGACTCGGGGCCGTCCACCAGCTGGATGTGCTCGGGAGCCTCACCTGCGGTGCCCTCGACCTCCTCGTGACCCTCGTGACCGATCAGGAGAATGTCGTAGTCGTCGCGAGCGAACCGCTTCGCTTCCTGGTGCACCTTGGTCACCAACGGGCAGGTGGCGTCGATGGTGCGCAGGTTCCGCTCTGCGGCGGAGGTGTGCACGGCCGGGGATACGCCGTGCGCCGAGAACACGAGCAGGGAACCCTCGGGCACCTCGTCGGTCTCCTCGACGAACACCGCGCCGCGATCGGACAGCGTCTCGACGACGTGCCGGTTGTGCACGATCTCCTTGCGCACGTAGACCGGCGCACCGTGTTGTTCCAATGCTTTCTCGACGGTCTCGACCGCACGATCGACACCTGCGCAGTAGCCACGGGGCTCCGCGAGCAGCACTCGCTTACCCCCGGCGTACGCGGACTTACCCGCGCCGGCTGATTGTGCGATACCAAGATTCAGAGGAACGGCCGAAGACATACCTCCAGGATACGTGTAGGTCGGAACCACGCTGCGTCTCCAGCCTGTCGGCTACCCAAAGTTCACGACTTCGGGCAGTCTGGTGGGCATGACTCGAGTCCCCTTTGCAGCTCGCGTGGCCGCTGGCGTCGCAGTGACCGTGGTAGAAGAGGCTCGCAAGCTTCCCGGTTCCGCCCTGATGCTGCCGATGACGGTTGTCAGTGAAGCGCTGGCCCGCGGTATGCGATTTCAACAGCAGGTGACGGCGCTGGCCATCAAGGGCGATCTGATCATCGCGACCCTGCCGGTTGTCGGCACTCCGCGCGAGGAGCAGCCCGCGTGGGCCTCATTCGACGAGGACGACGACGACGCTTTCGATACCCCTGTCATCACAGACGACGTCGATGTACCCGATGCGCCGGTGGCCGAGCCGGTCGCCGCCAACGGCCGCTTTGCGCTGTACTCGACGCCTCCGCTGGACGAGCCCGTCCAGGACACCTCAGCCAAGCGGGCTCCGTCCATCGACAAGCCCGAGATCGTCGAGATGATCGACTTCGACACCCTCGCGCTGGCGCAGCTGCGCGCACGGTTGCGCACACTCTCGGTCGAGGACCTCGAAACTCTGCTGGACTACGAGAACGACACGCTCGCCCGCGCGCCGTTCCGGACGATGCTGGCCAACCGAATCACCACCGCCAAGGCCAAGTGAGCACTCCCCCACCTCAGTCCGGTCCTACCCAGCCAGGCGCGAGCACCGCCGAACAGCCATGGCCGGTGCGTACCGTCGCGATGAAGGTCGCCGGCTGGATCGACAAACTCGGCAGCATCTGGGTCGAGGGGCAACTCACCCAGATCAACGCCAGACCCGGCACCCGCACGGCCTTTCTGACGCTGCGTGATCCGTCGGCAGACATGTCGCTGTCGGTGACATGTTCACCTCAGCTACTCGACCGTTCGCCTGTTCCGCTGACGGAGGGCGCACGCGTCATTCTCTACGGCAAACTGTCGTTCTTCACCGGCCGCGGAACCATTTCGCTGCGCGCCACCGACATTCGCGCTGTGGGCGTCGGCGAACTGCTCGCCCGCATCGAACGTCTCCGAGCTCTGCTCGCCGCAGAGGGGTTGTTCGACCCGCGCCTCAAGCGACCGTTGCCGTTTCTGCCCGGCACCATCGGACTCATCACCGCCAGGGCCAGCGCAGCCGAGAAGGATGTCCTCACCGTCGCCCAGAGGCGTTGGCCTGCGGTTCGATTCGAGGTCCGCAACACCCCGGTTCAAGGACCTCAGGCGGTGCCGGCGATTCTTGACGCGCTGAAAGACCTGAACGACGACCCCGCTGTCGACGTCATCATCCTGGCCCGCGGCGGTGGCAGTGTCGAGGATCTGCTGCCGTTCTCGGACGAGGCTCTGTGCCGCGCCATCTCTCGGGCCACCACACCGATCGTCAGCGCGATCGGTCACGAGCCCGACAGTCCGCTCAGCGATCACGTCGCAGACCTGCGCGCCGCAACCCCCACCGATGCCGCCAAACTCGTGGTTCCCGACGCCGTCGCCGAACAAGCGCTTGTGTCGGAGCTGAAGTCCAGAAGCGCTGCAGCTCTGCGTAACTGGGTCGAGCGCGAGGCACGTGGCCTCGATATGCTCCGGCACCGACCGGTATTGGCAGATCCATTGGCCTCCCTCGAGCAACGTCGCGAGGAGATTCGACGGCTGACCGACGCGGCACGACGCGACGTGCAGCGCGAACTCACCACCCAGGACACGCTCGTCGAACATCTGCGGGCGCGGCTGTCGACGCTGGGACCGGCTGCCACACTTGCTCGGGGCTACGCCGTCGTGCAGCGGGTGGTGGCGGGCTCCGATCCCGAAGTGCTGCGTTCGGTGGAGGACGCGCCGCCGGGTACACAGATCAGAGTGCGGGTGGCCGACGGTGCCGTCACCGCCGCAGTGATGGGCCGAGTGAAATGACGAAGGAGATTCGATGAGCGAGAACGAAGACAAGCCGGTATCGGAACTGGGCTACGAGGAAGCCCGTGACGAACTGGTGGGAGTGGTGAGGATTCTCGAGCAGGGCGGGCTCGATCTCGATGCGTCGTTGGCTCTGTGGGAACGCGGCGAGCAACTGGCATCGCGGTGCGAGGAACAGCTTGCAGGTGCCCGCAAGCGGATCGAGACCGCGCTCGCGAGCACCGAGAAGGACGGCTAGGGAACGAGCGGTTCGGTGGCCTCGAGGATCGACGCGAGAGTGGTGAAGTCCTCGGTGGTTGCGGTGCCGCCCAGCAGTATTCGGACGTCGCCGAAATCGGAGACCCAGTAGTTTCGCGAACCTTCCTCGCCGTAGACCACCCAATCTCGACCCGACACGTTCTGTGCGCCGGACGCGTACGCAGTTTCACTTCCGGCCACGAACGGAACCAGCTGTTCCTCGGACGCCGAAGACTGGGTCAGTTGCAGGTACGCACCAGTACCGGTGATGTATCCGACAGTCGATACCGCTCCGCCGTTGTCGCCGGAGATGGTCGCGCGACTGCCCGAGTTGGGCGTCCAGCCCTCGGGAACACTCGGATTGCGCACCGGGAAGCCGATTTCGGATGCGTCGTACTGCAGCGCGGTGTTCACGTCGAAGTTCGGGATGGGCCCCTGCTTGGGGCCACCGGGGCTCAGCGAGCACTGGCTGGCCACACCCGCGATCAGCAAACAGGCAATGACCAGCGGAATGAGCGACCAGACCATGTCGCGGTTGTTGTTGAGAATCCGAGGTTTGCTGTTCGCCACTTCACCAGTATCCCCTCTGCGCGGCAGTGCTCGGTCGGCGCGTACCTCACAGTCGACCCGACCCAACCGCAGGCATCACAGAAGTGAGATAATCGCGCCTGGGTAACACCCCACCAACCAGGAGGCTACAAACCGATGACGGCCAGCACCGAGTCCACTCGCGCCATGGCGCCAGATCGCAACCTCGCACTCGAACTCGTACGCGTCACCGAGGCCGGTGCGCTCGCATCGGGCCGCTGGGTCGGTCGCGGCGACAAGGAAGGTGGCGACGGAGCAGCGGTCGACGCCATGCGTCAGTTGGTCGCCTCGGTCTCGATGCGCGGCGTCGTCGTCATCGGTGAAGGCGAGAAGGACGAAGCGCCGATGCTCTACAACGGCGAAGAGGTCGGCAACGGCAACGGACCGGACGTCGACTTCGCCGTCGACCCCGTCGACGGAACGACGCTGATGGCCAAGGGCATGCCCAACGCCATCTCGGTCCTCGCCGTCGCCGAGCGTGGCGCGATGTTCGACCCGTCCGCCGTCTTCTACATGGAGAAGATCGCCGTCGGTCCCGATTACGCGGACGTCATCGACATCACCGTCCCCGTCGCCGAGAACATCGCTCGGATCGCCAAGATCAAGAAGGGATCTGCGTCGGACGTCACGGTGTGCATCCTCGATCGCCCGCGGCACGCCGAACTGATCCAGCAGGTGCGCGACGCCGGATCCCGCATCCGGTTGATCTCCGACGGTGACGTAGCCGGTGCGATCGCCGCTGCTCGTCCCGACTCGGGCACCGACATGCTCATCGGAATCGGCGGCACGCCCGAGGGCATCATCGCCGCCGCCGCGATGCGGTGCATGGACGGTGCCATCCTGGGGCGTCTGGCACCCACGGACGACGACGAGAAGCAGAAGGCCATCGACGCGGGCCACGACCTGGACCGCGTCCTCGACACCAAGGACCTCGTCTCGGGCGAGAACGTCTTCTTCACCGCCACCGGCGTCACCGACGGTGACCTGCTGCGCGGCGTTCGCTATGCAGGCGGCGGTGCGCACACCCAGTCCATCGTCATGCGATCCAAGTCCGGCACCGTGCGCATGATCGACGCCTACCACCGCCTCGAGAAGCTGCGCGAATACTCCTCGGTCGACTTCGACGCCGACGAATCCGGCCAAGCACCGTCCTTCTGATCCCTGAAACCACGACTGGCAAAGTAAGGCTCATGACGCAGACAGACGAACAGCAGTTCCGGATCGAACACGACACCATGGGAGAGGTTCGCGTTCCCATCGACGCACTCTGGCGTGCCCAGACTCAGCGTGCGGTGGAGAACTTCCCCATCTCGGGACGTCCGCTCGAGCGCACCCAGATCCGCGCGATGGGTCTCCTCAAGGCAGCCTGCGCACAGGTCAACAAGGACCTGGGCCTGCTCGACGGCGCTTTGGCCGACGCGATCATCGCGGCGGCCACCGAGATCGCCGACGGCAAGCACGACGACCAGTTCCCGATCGACGTCTTCCAGACCGGCTCGGGCACCAGCTCCAACATGAACGCCAACGAGGTCATCGCGTCGATCGCCAAGGCGAACGGCGTCGAGGTGCACCCCAACGATCACGTGAACATGTCGCAGTCCTCCAACGACACGTTCCCGACGGCCACCCACGTTGCCGCAACCGAGGCAGCAGTCACCTCACTGGTGCCCGCGCTGAAGCACCTGCACGAGGCACTCGCCGCGAAGGCAGTCGAGTGGAAGACCGTCGTGAAGTCCGGCCGCACCCACCTCATGGATGCCGTGCCGGTCACCCTCGGCCAGGAATTCGGCGGCTACGCCCGTCAGATCGAGGCCGGCATCGAGCGCGTCGAGGCCACCCTGCCCCGACTGGGTGAGCTCCCCATCGGCGGCACCGCCGTCGGCACCGGCCTCAACGCACCCGACGGCTTCGGCCCGAAAGTTGTTGCAGAACTGGTCAAGTCGACCGGCATCGATGCGCTCACCGCAGCCAAGGATTCGTTCGAGGCACAGGCCGCACGCGACGGACTCGTCGAGGCATCGGGTGCCCTGCGCACCATCGCCGTGTCACTGACCAAGATCGCCAACGACATTCGCTGGATGGGATCGGGACCGCTCACCGGACTCGGCGAGCTGGCCCTCCCCGACCTGCAGCCCGGTAGCTCCATCATGCCCGGCAAGGTCAATCCCGTTCTGCCCGAAGCTGTTACGCAGGTCGCCGCACAGGTCATCGGCAACGACGCCGCAGTTGCCTTCGGTGGCGCATCGGGTGCATTCGAGCTCAACGTGTACATCCCGATGATGGCGCGCAACGTCCTCGAATCGTTCCAGCTGCTCGCCAACGTCTCGGTGCTCTTCGCCGACAAGTGCGTCGTCGGCTTGGTTGCGAACGTCGATCACCTCAAGACTCTCGCCGAGTCCTCGCCGTCCATCGTGACGCCACTGAACTCGGCAATCGGCTACGAGGAAGCGGCAGCCGTCGCCAAGCAGGCACTGAAGGAAAAGAAGACGATCCGTCAGACGGTCATCGACCGCGGACTGATCGGCGACAAGCTCAGCGAGGCAGAACTCGACAAGCGCCTCGACGTCCTCGCCATGGCGAAGGTCAAGGACTAGCTTCCCCGCTTGCCCCGCCGGACCCCTCAACGCGTGAATGGTCCATTGCACCGCCGAGACGTGTGCAATGGACCATTCACGCTTTCGAAAGGGGCCGAACCTCAAGCCAGGTGAGCGAGTTCCTCGCGTGCCTTCAGCCCGTCCTCGCCCAGATCGGTGCGATCGAAGATCTTCCAGCCGGCGAGCAGGGGCTTGAAGACCTTCTCGCGTTCCTGATCGGCGTCGTAGATGCCGGCTTCGGCGAGTGCGACGGTGCTGTTACCGCGCTCGGGCAGGTCGACGACGGGGATCGCGAACCCGTTGACGCGATCTGCGATTGCGCGCACGGCCTGATCCGGCACCACGGCGAAGGCCTCATTCAGGATGTTGGCGTAGAACGTCGACTGCAGCGCATCGTCGTCGGCGATCTTGCCGAGGATGGTAGCCAGTACCGGATCCTTGCTGAGGGCAACCGTGTTGCGGTGACGCAGCGCGGCGGCAGCTTCCTCGATGGCGAAGTGGGCCAGGATATCGAGCAGATGATGGCTCGGCGCGTCGTAGCCGAGTGTCATGTGCTCCATCCGGACGCGCTCGAGCGCGACCGGATCGACGGCGCGGGTGAGTACCAGGAAGTTGCGCAGCACGATCGACTGCCGGTTCTCCTCCGACGTCCATCGGCCGGTCCACTTCCACCAGGCACCGAGGCCGGTGAGTGCATGGGCCAGTTCGCGGTGGTAGGCGGGCAGGTTGTCGGCCACCAGGACTGCAACCGTTGCGGCCAGGATTTCGACGTCGCTGAGGTGCGACTGCTCGGGCGTCCAGTCCTCGCCGCCGAGGAAGGCGAAGTTCTTGCCCTCGTCGAACGGTGCCAGGTCGTGGGGGTGCCACTCGCTCGCTACCTCGATGTGGCGTCGTAGATTCTCTTCGACCGCGGGCTCCAAACGGACCAGCAGATCACCGTCGGACAGGTTCGTAGACATGTGGTAACCGTAGCGCCTGCACTCCAGCGCCCGACGTCATGCCCCTGACCTCTGTGATTTCTCCTAACGCCAGGTGGACGCAGGTCTATTCTCAGTGCATCCAGCCATCGACGTGAGGACTTCTCGTGATGCGGTCGGGTCGAAATTTTCTGTGTCTTTGTGTTGCGTGCTCGATGATCGTGCTGGTCGGGTGCTCGAACGACGCACCCACCGCAGAAAGTCCACCGACCTCCGAGCCGGTGCCGACCGAGGATCTGTCCCCCGGCCAGGTCTCCGGCGTGGACGTTCCGGCCGGCCGCATCGACGAGGCCGTCGGCAAGCTCGATGGCATCGCCGATGAGCTGATGGCGTCGTCGAACATTCCGGGTATGGCCATTGCCGTCGTGCACGGTTCGGACGTCGTCTACTCCAAGGGCTTCGGCGTTCGCGAGATGGGTAAGGACGACCCGGTCGACGCCGACTCGGTGTTCCAGCTGGCCTCGCTGTCCAAGTCGGTGGGTGCGACGGTGGTTGCGTCGCAGGTGGACGCTGGCGTGATCGACTGGTCGACGCCGGTTGTCTCGCAACTGCCGTGGTTTGCGCTCGACGACCCGTGGGTGACTCAGAACGTCACGGTCGGCGACTTCTACGCGCACCGAAGCGGTCTGCCCGAGCACGAAGGCGATCTGCTCGAGGACCTCGGCTACGACCGCAGGCAAATCCTGGAGCGGTTGCGCGAGGTGCCCCTCGACCCGTTCCGGTCCACTTACCACTACACCAATTTCGGGATCACCGCCGCAGCCGAGGCCGTCGCTGCGTCGTCGGGCAAGGACTGGGACACCCTCAGCCAGGACACCATCTACGGCCCGCTCGGCATGACCTCGACCAGCTCGTCGTTCTCGGACTACATCGCCAGGGCCGACCGAGCCGTGCCTCACGTCCTCGTCGACGGTGAGTATCAGGCCAAGTATCAACGCGAACCCGATCCGCAGACCCCGGCCGGTGGCGTCAGCTCGTCAGTGAACGACCTCGCGAAGTGGCTGAAGATGCTCATCGCCGACGGCACCTACGACGGGGCGAAGATCGTCGATCCCGACGCTCTCCTTCCTGCCGTCAGCGCTCAGATCGTCTCGAGCCCGTCCGCATCACCGGATTCGCGCGCGGGCTATTACGGGTACGGATTCAACGTCTCCACCAGTGCGGCCGGACGCACGACGGTGAGCCATTCGGGAGCCTTCGCGCTGGGGGCGGGCACCAATTTCCTGTGGATTCCGTCGCTCGATGTCGCCATCGTTGTCCTGACCAACGCCGCGCCCCTCGGCATCGCCGAAACCGTGACCGCTGAGTTCGCGGACCTCGTCCAGTTCGGCGAGGTGCGTGAGGACTGGCGAACACTGTACAAGAATGCCTTCGCCGGAATGAGTGAGCCGGAAGGCGAGCTCGCAGGTAAGACCGCGCCCACGAATGCCGCTGCACCACAGCCTCTCTCGTCGTACACCGGCGTTTACCAGAACACGTACTGGGGGCCGGCGACGGTGACGGAGGTCAACGGTAAGTTGGTGTTGTCCCTCGGACCGAACTCGACTTCGTACGAGTTGTCGCCCTGGGACGGTGACACGTTCACGTTCGAGCCGACCGGTGAGAATGCGCCCGACGGAACCATTTCCCAGGCGACGTTCAACGCGAACACGGTCACACTGGAGTTCTTCGACGGCGATGGATTGGGGCGATTCACCAAGTGACCGACACACAGCAGGCAACCGAGATCGTGGAAGATCTGTTCGACGCGTTGAGGCTTCGCGACACCGATCGCGCACTGGCCCTTCTCGACGACCGGGTCGTGTGGCACAACGTCGGGCTTCCGAAGGTGCGCGGCACCTCGAATGTCGGCAGGTTCCTGGCATTGCTGGCCAAGCCGACGTTCGGCTTCGACGTCACGATGCACAACATCGCAGCCGATGGAAACGTCGTCCTCACCGAACGCACCGATGCCCTGATCTGGCGTCGGCTTCGAATCGAGTTCTGGGTGTGCGGAACCTTCGAGTTGCGCGACGGCAAGGTGGCCGTGTGGCGAGACTACTTCGACACCGTCGATTTTCTGAAAGGTGTTGCGCGAGGCGCATTTCGCGCATTAATCGGCCGGTGACCAGGTGAGCGGAACTTCGTAGTGGGCTACGAGGCAGGCAGGAGTGGAGCCTGCGGAATGACCACGCGACAGGAGTGGAGCCTGCAGAATGACCCGCAGGCTCCACGCTCACGTAGGGTCAGGCTCCCGAAGGACCGAACTCCTCCAGCATTTCCGTCACCAGTGCAGCGATCGGTGAACGCTCACTGCGGGTGAGGGTGATGTGCGCGAAAAGCGGGTGTCCCTTGAGCTTTTCGATGACGGCGGCAACACCGTCGTGTCGCCCGACGCGCAGGTTGTCTCGCTGCGCGACGTCGTGTGTGAGTACGACGCGTGAGCCCGAACCCAGTCGCGACAGTACCGTCAGCAGTACATTGCGCTCGAGAGACTGCGCCTCGTCGACGATGACGAAGGAATCGTGCAGCGACCGACCGCGAATGTGCGTCAGCGGCAACACTTCCAGCATTCCGCGGGCGATGACCTCCTCCATGACCTCCGGGCTCGCGAGGCCTTCGAGGGTGTCGAAGACCGCCTGGCCCCACGGCCCCATCTTCTCGCTCTCACTGCCGGGGAGGTAGCCGAGCTCCTGGCCACCGACGGCGTAAAGAGGCCGGAACACAACAACTTTCCGATGCGAGCGACGTTCGAGGACGGCCTCGAGTCCGGCCGTCAGCGCCAGAGCGGACTTGCCGGTGCCGGCCTTTCCACCGAGCGAGACGATGCCGATGCTCTCGTCGAGCAGAAGATCCAGCGCCACTCGCTGTTCTGCCGAACGGCCGTGCAGGCCGAATGCCTCACGCTCACCGCGTACGAGCTGAATCTGCTTGTCGGGCGTGACGCGGCCGAGCGCACTCTGCCGTCCGGCAAGAAGTCGAACTCCCGTGTGGCACGGCAGGTCTCGCGCCTCTGCGAGGTCGATGACACCGTCGTTGAACAGTGTGTCGACCGCCTCGGACGGCACGTCGAGCTCGGTCATGCCGGTCCAGCCGGACGGCACCACGTCGTGAGCGTGGTATTCGTCGGCGGGAAGACCGACAGCACCGGCCTTGACGCGCAACGGAATGTCCTTGCTGACCAGCACGACGTCCTTGCCCTCAGCCGCCAGATTCAGGGCGCAGGCGAGGATTCTGGAGTCGTTGGAGTCGGTACGAAAACCGACGGGAAGCACCGAAGGATCGGTGTGATTGAGCTCGACTTGCAGTGTGCCACCAGATGTTCCGATGGGAACCGGCTGGTCGAGTCGGCCGAATTCGACGCGAAGGTCGTCGAGCATGCGCAAGGATTCCCGCGCGAACCATCCCAATTCGTGATGGTGGCGTTTGCCCTCCAACTCGCTGATCACGATCAACGGAAGTACCACATTGTGCTCGGCGAACCGGATGACTGCCCATGGATCCGAGAGCAGGACCGAGGTATCGAGCACGAATGTCCGAAGAGGGGCGGAAACGGAGCGTGAAGTGGTCACGTGGGGCTCCTACGTCTGCGCGGCACCGCGCAAACTCTGTCGCTCGGCCGGTCGGGTCCGATGTGTCAGGTGACACGAGGACCGGGTACCGGCCCTCTCGCGCTCACTAGCTCAGTCACGTATCAGAACCTCCCGCACAGGTAGCTTCCCCGCTGCCTGTTACTGCCGACGGTACCGCCGAACTCGAGGTTCGGCTCGCTGGAAGTCTGGCGTGTCGGTGAACAACGCGTTACGTCGACATCGCCCCAGGTCGCCGGCAGACCGGTGACGAAAGTGCCCTCCCCCGGGTGGATCAATGCGGCTTTGTTGCACTCAGATCGACTGAAAGCCACATCGATCCGACGCGGATGGGTGAATGGACCACTGCACACGTCTGGGCGGTGTAATGGTCCATTGACGCGGACCGGGGTGCTGCGTGAATGGACCATTGCACACGTCTGAGCGGTGCAATGGTCCATTGACGCGGGCGGGGTGGGCGCGTCGATCAGCCCAGCAATCCCCAGTCTTCGAGGCCCTCGTACAGGGGCTTGCTCTGCGCAAGTTTCACGACGCGTTCCTTCAGAGCGTCGGTGGCCTGACCGGTCGCCAGAGCGGTACCGATGATGTCGGCTACCTCGGTGAACTCGGCCTCGCCGAATCCGCGGGTTGCCAGTGCACCGGTGCCGATGCGCAGGCCGGAGGTGACCATCGGCGGGCGCGGGTCGAAGGGCACAGCGTTGCGGTTCACGGTGATGCCGACCTCGTGCAGGAGGTCCTCGGCCTGCTGGCCGTCGAGCTCGGAGTTGCGCAGGTCGACGAGCACGAGGTGGACGTCGGTGCCGCCGGTGAGGACCGAGACGCCCTTGTCGGCCACGTCGGCTCCGGTGAGGCGCTCGGCGAGCAGCGATGCACCGAGCAGGGTGCGCTCCTGACGCTCCTTGAACTCCGGGGTCGCCGCGATCTTGAAGGCGACGGCCTTGGCGGCGATGGCGTGCATCAGCGGCCCGCCCTGCTGTCCGGGGAACACTGCGGAGTTGAGCTTCTTGGCCCATTCCTTCTTGGCCAGGATGATGCCGGAGCGCGGTCCGCCGAGGGTCTTGTGCACCGTCGAGGAGACGACGTCGGCGTACGGCACGGGCGAGGGGTGTACCCCTGCTGCGACGAGTCCGGCGAAGTGCGCCATGTCGACCCAGAGCAGTGCGCCGACCTCATCGGCGATGGACCGGAAGGCTGCAAAATCCTGGTGGCGCGGGTATGCCGACCAGCCGGCGATGAGCACCTGAGGCTTGGCGGAGATGGCCTGCTTGCGCACCTCGTCCATGTCGATGCGGTGATCTTCTTTGCTGACGCCGTAGGACTCGACCTCGTAGAGCTTGCCCGAGAAGTTCAGCTTCATGCCGTGCGTGAGGTGGCCGCCGTGAGCCAGGTCCAGGCCCATGATCTTGTCGCCCGGGTTGATCAGCGCCATCAGCACCGCGGCGTTCGCCTGCGCGCCGGCGTGCGGCTGCACGTTGGCGAACTCGGCACCGAAGAGTTCCTTGGCGCGATTGCGAGCGAGATCCTCGACGATGTCGACGTGCTCGCACCCGCCGTAGTAGCGGCGGCCCGGGTAGCCCTCGGCGTACTTGTTGGTCAGGACGCTGCCCTGGGCCTGCAGCACCGCACGGGGGACGAAGTTCTCCGACGCGATCATCTCGAGGGTGTCGCGCTGACGTCCCAGCTCACCGGCCATCGCCTCGGCGACCTCGGGATCGAGTTCGGCCAGTGACAGGTTGTTGACGTCAGTCATAACAGGAGTCTCCAAGGGACAGCAGAAAAGGGGGCAGCACAGTAAGGGACTCGACCAGTTTACGAGACGCGTAGTGCGCCCGGTGTCAGTGGCTCGTCGAGGAGCCTGCCGAACAGTTGCGCACGCTCGCTGACGGTCGTTCCCTGGTCCAGCCAACCGGCCAGCAGCTTGTAGCCCTCGACGTAGGTGCTGATGTACGCCCGCCACAGGGGGGAGGACAGAAAGCGCAGGCTGTGCCGGGCGCGCTGAGGTGAGGCCAACGACCACCGCTCCAGGTAGGCGGCCACATCGTCCTCGCTCTTGTGCTGGTCGTGCAGCAACAGCGCGGCGTCCTGACGGACTCCCAACAGCTGGCTCGACGCGGCAGAGAGTCGCTCGGCCTTCTCGCCGTCGAAGCGCAGTCCGAGGTCGGCGTAGATCTCTTGCGCCCACGCGCCCCAGCCTTCACCGACGATCGCGCCGAGAGCATGGTCGGCCAGCCCCTCGGCCATCAGGCACTGCGGAGTGTTGACCACGAACAGCGTCTGCTCGAGCTGGCCAGCACCGACGAGCCCCGTCTCCTTGCGGCAGTGCTCGGTGTGGTGGCCGGGGTACGACTCGTGCGCGATCAGGTGCGGCAGATTGGCCATCTGCTGCTCGATGTCGGAGTTGATCGCGACGGTGGACTGGAAGTTGCCGAGGTAGTAGTTGAATCCGGACCAGGGCTTGTCTCCGACGACCTCGTAGGTGACCTTCTCGGTGTCGGGCAGCGTGTACTCGGCCCGGACGCGGTCGCGTAGCGCGGACGAGAACGCCTCGACGCAGTCCTGCAACCGGTCGGCTGGAATCACGTCGGCGCGGCGGTGGGCGATCAACCGTTCGCTCAGCGCGCCTGGACCGGCGAGAACCTCGTCCATCTTGCGGTGAGCCTGCAGGTACTGGTCCTGATCGCCGGGGGCGATGCGGACATCGAAGTAGGCGTCCACCTCGTCGACGAACCCGATGTCCTCGCCGGCGAACTTGCGCGCCGAGCACTCGAGAGCGCGTAGGTGGACGTCGAGGAACGTCGTGCGCTCGGGTGTCAGATCGACGTTGCCGAGCTCTGCGCGCAGCGTCTGTGCTCGACGGACGAGCTCGCGGGGCTCCGGCGCGGGGGCGTTCTCGGTGATTCTGCGCAACTCCGGATCGCCGGTGTATGCGTCGACGAAGCCGTCTTCGAGGCGGTCGAAACTGAGGCCGAGCAGCAGGTATTCGCGTACCAGGGAAGCAGCATCCATACCCGAACCCTAGTACGGCGAACGACCCCGCCCGTGCGCGATCCACCGGCACCGAGCACAATCGGAAACCATGCGACTCGCGCTCCACGGGAGCTCAGCCGGACCCTCAGCATCTCCGATGTGGCAAGAGTGGAGCCTGCGGAACGACTGTGGTTGGAGCCGTGCGTGAGCGAGTCCAGCCCGTACGTCGAGTTCGACCGTGTGCAGTGGCGCACGCTGCGCCAATCCACGCCCTTGGTGCTCACCGAGGAAGAACTGATCGGGCTGCGCGGTCTCGGTGAACAGATCGACCTCGACGAGGTGGCCGAGGTCTACTTGCCCCTGGCGCGTTTGATCCACCTTCAGGTCGCGGCCCGGCAGCGGCTTTTCGCTGCGACTGCAACGTTCCTCGGCGAAAAGCATCCCGATCGCCAGGTCCCCTTCGTCATCGGTGTCGCGGGCAGCGTCGCCGTCGGCAAGTCGACGACAGCCCGTGTGCTGCAGGCACTCCTGGCCCGATGGGACCATCATCCGCGGGTCGACCTCGTCACCACCGACGGATTCCTGTATCCGACGGCCGAGCTCATGCGTCGAGGGATCCTGCACCGCAAGGGTTTTCCCGAGAGCTACGACCGGCGCAAGCTGCTCAGGTTCGTGACCGAGGTCAAGTCCGGGACCGAAGAGGTGGGCGCGCCTGTCTATTCACACGTCTCGTACGACATCGTCAAGGGCCAGTACCACATGGTCCGGCAGCCCGACATCCTGATCGTGGAGGGACTCAACGTATTACAGACCGGGCCTCGGTTGATGGTCTCGGATCTGTTCGACTTCTCCATCTACGTCGACGCTCGAATCGAGGACATCGAGAGCTGGTACGTCAAGCGTTTTCTCGCGTTGCGCAAGACATCGTTCACCGATCCGTCCTCGCATTTTCACCATTACGCCGGCCTGTCCGACGACCACGCGCAGATTGCCGCCGAGGATCTGTGGCATTCGATCAACCTGCCGAATCTGGTGGAGAACATCCTGCCGACGCGACCGCGAGCGACCATGGTGTTGCGCAAGGACAACGACCACGCGATCAACCGGCTGCGCCTGCGGAAGTTGTAGACCATAATCCAGCAATGACGCTGGGAAGGCGCACGATCGGCGAGGTTCCGCTGATCGGTCGAGACGACGAGTCGGCGCGAATTCTGCATGCCGCCCGCACGTACGGCGGAATGGCGGTCAAAGCCGCGCCCGGAGTCGGCCGTACCCGACTGCTGACCGAGGCGGTGCGGTCGCTGGTGCGTCTCGGCTGGCATCCGCACCGAGTGGTGACGGTGATGCCGACCGGCACCGGATTCGTCCCCGTCGAATCCGACCGGGCACTGGCCGCCGCTCTGGCCGAGGCGCACAGCGGCCGACGCACGGTCGTGGTCATCGACGACGCCCAGTGGCTGGCCGATTCGACCATCGAGCTCCTGGCCCGCCGCATCGGCTCGAAGGGCCTGTTCATTCTGCTCAGTGTCAGTGCCGGCCGACGTCGCACCCCGGTGCTCGACGGCCTGTGGAAGGACGGCCTGGTCGACCGCATCGATCTGAAGCCGCTCACCCCCGAGCAGAGCCGATCCCTGATGGAGTCCATGCTTCGTCGAGATGACGAGATCGTGGACAGTGCGGCGCTTTTCGCCGTCACCGCATTGTCCGCGGGAAATCTGGTCGTGCTGCGTGATCTGGTGACGACCGCGGTCGAGCGGCAGGCGTTGACCGTCTCGTCGCGCGTGTGGCGACTCGCCTCTCCCCTGCCCGTCTCCGCCGGTCTGGCCGATGTGGTGCGCGATCATCTGGCCGAGGTGGTCGCACTCGCCGACTATGCGGCAGCCACCGAGATCGCCGATGCGCTCGACATCGTCGCCCTGGCCGGTTCCCTGGTGTTCGGAGCCGCTGCCGCGGTGATCGATCCGCGTCTGATCGAGGAACTCGAATCGGCCGGCGTTCTCACCGTCCGCACCGAGCACAACGTCGACCGGGTGACGTTCGCGACACCGATCACCGCACAGGTACGTACCGAAGACATGGCCACGCTGCGCAGACGACGGCTGAGCCTGACGGTGGCCGACGCTCTCGACGCCTCCACCGACGGCCTCGGCCCCCGCGAGCGTGTCATCGCCGCACTGCTGCGTATCCACGCCGGCGTCGCACTCGATGCGCAGACGGCTGTGGAGGCGGCCCGGTTGTCGTGGCGTTTCGTTCCTCCCGAGACGACGCTCGAGCTGGCCTCGGCTGCTGCCGAGGCCGGCGGCGGGTTCGACGCTCAGCTGATTCTTGCGACCGCAGAGAGCCAGCTCGGCCTGACCGCATCGGCTCAGCAGCGACTCGACGAGCTACTACGCGGGTCCGACAACGACATCCGGCGCGCGACGGCGGTGCGCGCGTGTACCGACAACATGGTGCTGCGGCTGGCGGATCCGACGCGGGCGCTGGCCCTGAACGCGAGTACCGAGCTCGCCATCGTCGACCCCGGTATCCGAACGCAACTACGAGCGCAGCGTGGCCTGATGATGCACGCTATCGGCGATACTGCCGGCGCATTGGCCCTGCTCGAACCGCTGATGGACGACTTGGAGGGTGCGACGCTGATCTCGGCCAGTTTCGCCGTTGCTGCCGGGGCCACCGTCGTCGGCCGGTTGTCGGCCGCGTTCTCCGCCCTCGCCCGCGTGCAGCCCGGCCCCGACAACCCGGCGGCAACGGTCTTGGATCTGACGCGATGCTTCACGATCGCCTGTGCCGGCAACTTCGAGGAGGCCTCGGCGCTCGCTCGGTACCGGTACGACGAAGCGGTGGAACAGTTCTCGCCGTTGCAGCAGGCGTGGTTCGGGTGGGCCCGCGGAGGTGTGTTGCTCTCGCAGGGCCACGCGGCCGAGGCGATCCGCTGGTGCTCGGAGGCCTACACACTCGCGGGCACGCTCGGCCAGCGGTCGATGGAGCCGATGGTGGCGTGCGATCTGGTCCGTGCTCTCGCACTCGCGGGACGCGCGGAGGAGGCATCGGATCTCATCGAGGCCGCTGACCTCGACAACCCGGCCTCGCCTGCATTGTTCGGAGCTCGCGGGACACGGCTCGCGGCACTGGGCTGGGCTGCGGCAGCCCGCGGAGACGTCGGCCGGGCGCGCGAGCTGCTCGTCGCCTCGGCCGAGGCGCACGCCGCCATCGACCATCATCTTCCCGCTCTGTTCTCCTACGTCGACGCCGCCCGCTGTGGTGCGGCGGCCGCGGTGCTGGCCCCCGTCCACTCCCTGTCGAGTCTGATCGAGGGTGACCTGGTCCGCACCGAGGTACGCATGGTCGAGGTTCTCGCCGCATCGCCCGGGTCTGACAGTTCGGATAGTTCGGTATCGGAGCAGTCGGTGGCCGAACAGGCGGTGTCCGTGGCTGCGAGCGCCGAGAAGCACGGCCTGGACCTGCACGCCGCAGAGATGTACTTCCACGCACGAAATCTTCTGTTGCGCAGCAACCCTCGCGCAGCCGCAACCGCAGGAAGGCAGGGCCACGTGCTCACCGAGCGGTGTGGACATCCGAGCACCCCGCTCCTGCACGGAACACGAGACGCGGCTCTGACCACCCGCGAACGTCAGATCGCGACCCTCGCTGCTTCCGGCCTGTCGAACCGCGATATCGCCGACGCCGTCGTGCTGTCGATCCGCACCGTCGAGACCCACCTCAATCGCATCTTCGGAAAGCTGGGCATCAGTACCCGCGCCGAGCTCACATCGCTACGAGGCTCACTGCTCGATTGACCGCGACACCGGTGTAGAGAGAGGCCTCGATGTCGAGCAGGTAGCGCGAGGGAGCCACCCCGAGTTCGGTCCGCAGAATCGTCTCGGCCCGCCGAAAGGCAACCACCGCCTCGGCCGTCCGGTGCGACCGATCGAGGGCGATCATCAGCTGGCCCCACAGGTGTTCGCGCAACGGCGAGACCCGTAGTGCGCGCTCGATCTCGGCAATCACCGTCTCGTGTCGACCGAGGTGTAGGCGGGCCTCGAATGCCGATTCCAGCACCACGGCGCGCACCTCGTCCAGATGCACCCGCTCGTCGACGGCGAAGCCCAGATCACCGAATTCGACGAAGGCGGGGCCTCGCCACAACGCCAGCGCACGACCGAACTGACCGTCTGCCTCGGCAAACCGGCCGCGCCCGAATGCATCACGGCCGCGGGCCGCGAGCATCTCGAACTCACGCAGATCGACTCGGTCTGCACCCAGGTCCAAGCGGTAGCCCCAGGACGTCGTGACGAGCCGGGCACCGTCGTCCGCACCGAGGACTCGTCGCAGATTCGCCACGTACGCACGCAACGACGCCAACGCCTTGGCCGGCGGACGACGATCCCAGACGAGATCGATCAACCGGTCGAATTCGACGACGTTCCCCGCTTCCACGAGCAGCACCGCCAGCACGGCCCGCTGCTTGAGCCCACCGAGCGCCTTCACGCCGATCCCGTCGCGCACCACCATGGGTCCGAGCACGTTGTAGTCCACGATCGGAAATTTTCCGAGCCTCGCGCCGATCGCGCCACAGATTACGTAGCAATACAGAGGTAAGTACGTAGTGCGTCGCCCCGGGTCGTGAGTGGAAATTCGTAGCAGGCTACGAGGTCCTGTGCACGTAAGATACCGAAGCGTCAGATACCGAAGCGCCGGTGTCTGGCGGCGAAGTCTCGCAGAGCGCGCAGGAAGTCGACGCGACGGAATTCGGGCCAGTAGGCCTCGGTGAACCAGATTTCCGAGTACGCGCTCTGCCACAGCAGAAAGCCGGACAGTCGCTGCTCGCCCGACGTACGGATGACGAGATCGGGATCGGGCTGGCCGGAGGTGTAGAGGTGGCTGTCGATGCCGTCGACGTTGATGGAGGCGATCAGGTCGTCTCCGGTGACGCCCTCGGCGATCTTCTCGCTCACCAGGGATTGCACTGCATCGGCGATTTCTTGTCGACCGCCGTACCCGACGGCGACGTTGACGTGTGTTCCGGTCCGTCCCTCGGTGAGCGCGGCCGCTTCTTTGAGGCGACGCGCGGTCGACGCGGGCAGCAGGTCGAGGGTGCCGACGAGTTTGACGCCCCAGTTCATCTCGGGCCCGCAGATTTCCTCGACGACGTCGGTGATGATATCGAGCAACGAATCGAGTTCGTCGGCGTCTCGGCGGAGGTTCTCGGTGGAGAGCAGGTAGATGGTGGCCATCTCGATTCCGGCGGCATCGCACCAGCCGAGCATTTCGGCGATCTTCAGCGCGCCCATCCGGTGGCCGTGTGCGACATCGGTGAACCCGTTCTCGCGCGCCCAGCGGCGATTGCCGTCGCACATCACTGCCACGTGCCGCGGGTGCTGCACCCCTTCGAGCTGGCTCAGCAGACGCCGCTCGTACACGTTGTAGAGAACGCCGCGCACCTTCTGCGGAATGATCACCACTACTTCGTCACCGCTGCTCTCATCACCACGGAGGATTACCTTACGCCGACGTCTGCGAGCGGGCGGCCGGTACAGTAGCGTCTGAACCTACGGTTGCGTAGGTTCACGGCGGCGGCACGGGAGGCAATCGACATGACGATGTTCGGACTCGACGAGATACCCGTCAAACCGCGCATGCGCGGTTGGATTCACCTGTACGCGTTCTGTGTGGCGGTGGTCTGTGCGATCACGCTCGTCACGCTTGCGTTCAGCATGGTCTCGGTCAGCGCGGGGCTCGCGACGGGCGTCTACGCCATCACCGTCTGCGGGGTTTTCGGGGTCAGCGCCACGTACCACCGCGTGCCGTGGAAGACCACGGCGTCGCAGATCTGGATGAAGCGCGCCGATCATTCGATGATCTTCCTGTTCATCGCCGGCAGCTACACCCCGTTTGCCGTGCTGGGCCTGCCCGCCTCGACCGGACGCACATTGCTGATCATCGTGTGGCTCGGGGCCTTTGCCGGAGTGGCTCTGAAGATGTTGTGGCCCACCGCTCCCCGCTGGGTCGGTGTTCCGCTGTACCTGATCCTCGGCTGGGCGATCGTACCGGTCGCCCCCACCCTGATCGAACACGTCGGCTACGCACCGTTCCTCTTGCTGCTGGTGGGCGGGGTGTTCTACAGCGTGGGAGCCGTGCTGTACGCCACCAAGTGGCCGAACCCATGGCCTACGACGTTCGGCCATCACGAATTCTTCCATGCCGCAACGGTATTGGCGGCGATCTGCCACCTGGTTGCCGTGTGGCTCGTCTTGTTCTGAGCACCCGTCAGGCGGGCCCGGATGCCTTGTCTCGGTACATCAGTTCGTCGGCGCGTTGAATGAGCCGATCTCTGGATTCGCCGGGTTCTCGCACCGCGACGCCCACACTCACCGATACCCCGAGCAATCGAGATCCGAACGGCACCGGTTCGCTGCAGATTGCGGTCCGCACAGATTCGGCCAGTCTCGCGGCGTCGAGTGAACTGCCACCGACCGCGTCGGTCACCGCGAACACGAACTCGTCTCCGGCATATCGCCCGACGACGCTGCCGCGCGGCGACCACTGCTGCAGTCGACGCCCAGCTGCCTCGAGGACGGCATCTCCCGCAGGATGACCGTGGGCGTCGTTGATCGACTTCAAGCGGTCGACGTCGACGAACGCCAGGGCTACGGGTCGATCGGCCACGATCCACTCGTCGACGTGGGCCAACAGGGGACTCCGCCGCAGCAGGCCGGTCAGGTCGTCGCGTTCGGCGCGATCGCGCCAGTGCACGGTGTCGTCGACGACGGGATTGACCAGATCCAGTAGCGCGACGATGAACCGCCGTCCGAGGATGGTCGAGATCCCCACGTGCATCCAACAAGAGACGACCTCACCGTCGCTGCGCCGTACTCGACGAAGAGCTCCGATCGGACGACCGCCGTCGGACGAGCCGGCCGCGGGGTATCGGTTGTCGAGCTGCATCGCCATGTCCTTGGCCGACGCGCGGTCCCCGAGCGGAACGAAATCGGCCACCGGACGACCCAGCATGCCCTCCACCGGGCAGTCGAGTACCTCCTCGCACAGCGTGTTGGCACCGACCACCTCGAACTGCATGGAATGGACCATCGCCGCCATCGGGACCGACGCGACGAACTCCGCGACGGCCGCGCGCTGCTCGTCGGTCACGGCCTCGTCGAGCATGCCGTCGCGCACGACACTGTCCTTGGTGACGCCTTCGCTCATGACACGCACCATCGATCCACTGATAGAAGTTCCCGCCCCGGGCCGAACAAGTTCCCGCAACAATACTGTTCTCGAGCAGAAGCATCGACGAGCTTCGTCATCTCTGCAGCGCGAGCGACAGATCTTCGGCAGAGGTCACAGGACGGTCGCAGACGAAGCCGCGACACACGTACGCCGTTTCGACACCGTCGACGGGCGGACGGTCCATCAGTAAAACGGACGAATCCGTTTCGCCCGCAACGACAACCGAGCCACCCGGCGCCAATCGTCGGGCGGCGGACATCAGGTCGCCACCCGGCGCGGTCGACACCGCAATCTGAATCGGGCCGGATGCGGAGGCTTCTGCGACCGCCAGCCAGTGCCCACCGGACCTGGGCGCGCGCTCGAGGATCAACGCCGCTCGCGCCAACGACGCCGCCGCCAGTTCGCCGTATCGCGCCGAGGATGTGTGATCGACCAGAGCGGCAGCTGTGAGCAACGCCTCTGCCATCGTGGATGCTCCCGATGGGGTTGCCCCGTCGATGGGATCTCGGGGCCGGGTCACGAGTGTCTCCGCGTCGTCGGCGGTGTCGAACCAACTGCCGGCGTCGTCCGGGTCGGCGAAGTGCTCGATCGCCGCATCGAGGAGCGAGACCGTGCGCTCGATCCATACCGAGTCTCCGGTGGCTTGGAACAGCGCTGCCGCGGCAACAGCGAGACACGCGTAGTCCTCGAGCACTCCGGTGGCGTCCCCCACCGCGCTACCCAGAGATGCGCGACGCACCCGCCCCGATTCGACGTGCGCGGCGAAGAGTTGCTCGCCGCATTCGACCGCCGCGTCCACCCACTTCGGCGTGTTCGACCCGATTCCGGCCTCGACCAGCGCGGTGATCGCCAACCCGTTCCACGCGGTGACCACCTTGTCGTCGCGGCCGGGCTGCGGCCGGATGGCGCGAGCGTCGGACAGCGCACGACGTACCCGGGCGAACCGGTCGTAGTCCTCGGGTTCGGCGGGCAGTTGCAATACCGACATGCCCGCTTCGAACGTGCCTGCCGAATTCACTGCGAACAACCCCGCAGCCCACACCCCGTCCTCGAAGCCGAGGGTCTCGATCAATTGCTCCGGCGTCCAGGCGTAGGTCAGGCCCTCGACGCCCTCGGTATCCGCATCGAGCGCCGACGCGAAACAGCCGTTGGCCGTGCGCAATTCACGGAGCATGAACTCCGCAGTGTCCGACGCCACCCGCCGAATCAGAGGATCGTCGTCGACCCGGGCCGCGTGCGCGTAGAACCTGAGCAGCAATGCGTTGTCGTAGAGCATTTTCTCGAAATGCGGGACGATCCACTCGGCATCGACGGAGTAGCGCGCGAACCCGCCGCCGAGTTGGTCGTAGATGCCCCCGCGCGCCATCGCCGACGCGGTGCGTCGAACCACGTCGAGAACCTCACCGTTACCGGTGCGCTCGTAGTGCCGGAGCAGACCCTCGAGCAGTGCGCCCGGCGGAAACTTCGGCGCCTGACCGAAGCCGCCGAAGGTCGTGTCCTCGTCGGCGCAGATCGCTGCGACGGACGCGGCCAGAAAATCGGCGTCGATCGGTCGTCCGCCGGCCGGAATTCCGGCGCTCTGCTTGCGCAGTTCGGTGACGATGGCGGCGGACGCGTCGAACACGTCCTGTCGGCGAGTCGACCAGGTGTCCGCAATGGCGGTGAGCAGCTGCTCGAACGACGGCATTCCCTGCCGCGGGGTCGGTGGGTAGTAGGTGCCGCAGTAGAACGGTTCGGTCTCGGGAGTGAGGAAGCAGGTCATCGGCCACCCGCCCTGACCGGTCATCGCGACGGTGGCGTTCATGTACACCGAATCGAGGTCCGGTCTTTCCTCGCGATCGACCTTGATGCACACGAAATTCTCGTTCATCAGCGCCGCGGTGGTCTCGTCCTCGAACGACTCGTGGGCCATGACGTGGCACCAATGGCACGCCGAATAGCCGATCGACAGCAAGATCGGAACGTCGCGATCGCGTGCGGACTGCAGAGCCTGCGGTCCCCACTGCTGCCAGTGCACCGGGTTGTCCGCATGTTGCCGCAGATACGGGCTGGTGGACTCGTCCAGCGCATTGGTGTTCAGGACCGTGGCGTCGAGCATCAGGTCTCGTCGGTGGCGGCAGGTTTTGCCGGACTCTGTTCCGGCGGAGTGGTGGTGGCGATTCCGCCGCGATCGGTGCCCTCGTCGAGCGCCTGATCCAACGTCGGATCCTCTTTCTCGAACGTGGCGGGCAGACGCTTGATCTTCTTGTTCATCGACCAGATCAGCAGGGCTGTTCCGACCAACAACGCCACCAGGATCACCAACCCGATCGGCGAAGACTTACCGAACTCGGGGCCGGTGGGCTGCTGGGCGAGAATCGAGACGATCACCGGTCGGTCTCTTCGATTCCGGCGAACAGGTCCGTCTCGGGCAGCGAGGTCGCCACCCGGGTGCGAGCCAGCTCGAATTCCTCGGTGGGCCACAACTTGCGCTGCACGTCCAGCGGCACCGCGAAGAACGATCCGTTGGGATCGATCTGCGTCGCGTGCGCGCGGAGGGCGTCGTCGCGTTGCTCGAAGTAATCACCGACGGTCACCTGGGTGGTGATGCGGCCGATGATCTCGTCGCGCTGGCCGTCCCATCGCTTCAGCCAGTCGACGAACGGGCTCTCTTCACCGCGGTCGATGAACCAATCGTGGAACAGCTGCATGCGCTTACGGATGAACCCGTGGGAGTAGTACAGCTTGAGCGGAGTCCAGGGCTCACCCGCGTCGGGGAAGCGTTCGGGATCGCCCGCGGCCTCCCACGCTGCCATCGAGACCTCGTGGCAGCGGATGTGATCGGGATGCGGGTAACCGCCACGCTCGTCGTAGGTGGTGATGACGTGCGGCTTGAACTCGCGCACCACCTTGACCAGCGCCTCGGTGGAGACCTCCAACGGCACCAGCGCGAAGCAGCCCTCCGGAAGAGGTGGTAGCGGATCACCCTCGGGCAATCCGGAGTCCTCGAAGCCGAGCCAGGTCTGCTGGACACCGAGGATGCGAGCGGCCTCGGCCATCTCTTCGCGCCGAACCTCGTGGATACGCTCGTGCACTCCCGGAATGTCCATCGCTGGATTGAGAATGTCGCCCCGCTCGCCACCGGTGAGGGTGACGACCAGTACGTCGTGTCCTTCGGCCGCGTAGCGAGCCGTCGTCGCAGCACCTTTGCTGGACTCGTCGTCGGGATGGGCATGTACTGCCATGAGCCGCAGTCCGGACACGTTCTTCCTCACCTCGGATTCGCCTGGTTCTTGCCTGCCCTATAGTTCCACCTGACGCCGACAGGCCCCCAGCGGCACCCCCGAATCGACCCCGAGAGCGGCCATGACCAACGCACTTCCCGCAGGTAGGTACCCGTCGGGTTCCGGTCCCAGCGGAATTCGGCAGGCCCCGAAACGTGCGACGAAGATCGCACTGGTGGCCCTGGTTCTGCTGGTCGGACTGGGCGTGGCCTACTACGCCTACTCCAAGTTCTCGGTCAAACCCATCGAAGGCAGCCAGCTGTCGTTCGACATCGTCGACGACTCCACGATGTCCATCCGTTTCAGCGTCACCCGACAGGATCCCGAGCAACCGGCCGTGTGCATCGTCCGTGTCCGCTCCCGCGACGGTTCCGAGACCGGCAGGCGTGAGGTGTACATCCCACCGGAGTCTGCGTCCGGCACCGTCGAGCTGACCACCGAGGTGACGACGTCGTCCGACCCCGCGGTCGGTGACGTGTACGGCTGCAGCCTCGATGTTCCCGAATATTTACGAGCCCGATAGGCGAACTACCTGTTCGTGGTAAGCTCGGCACATACACGGCCGCCGTAACAGGTGCCGTGTATTGCTGCATTGCGGGCAGGGTTCACCTGCGAACGATGACGACGGCTCCAGGATGCGGGCCGACCAAGGGGATCCAACCATTGGAGTCCCCTGTTCGTTGCGTGCCCTACCTGCTCAGAAAACGGAATCGATATCGAGATTCCGACTACGAGGGAGTGATCGAGATGACCGAGACCCAGGTGACCTGGCTGACCCAGGAATCACACGACAGGCTCAAGAGCGAACTCGACCAGCTCATTTCCAATCGCCCCGTCATCGCCGCCGAGATCAACGAGCGTCGCGAAGAGGGCGATCTGAAGGAGAACGGCGGTTACCACGCTGCTCGCGAGGATCAGGGTCAGCAGGAAGCACGCATTCGCCAGCTGCAGGAACTGCTCAACAACGCGAAGGTCGGCGAAGCGCCGACCCAGTCCGGCGTGGCACTGCCCGGATCCGTCGTCAAGGTCTACTACGACGGCGACGAGTCCGACACCGAGACCTTCCTGATCGCCACCCGCGAAGAGGGTGCCCGCGACAGCAAGCTCGAGGTGTACTCCCCCGCGTCGCCGCTGGGCGGATCTCTCATCGATGCGAAGGTCGGAGACACCCGTCAGTACACGCTCCCCAACGGCAAGACCATGAAGGTCACGCTCGTGAGCGCGGAGCCGTACCACACGTAAGCCTGCTCACCGAAGATGTGCTGCACCCCCGGTCGCTCGGCGACCGGGGGTGCACTCGTCTGGGCGGTTCAGCACTGTTCGAACACGTACGCCGGATCGGATGGGGACACCAGGCCTCGATCTCGCAGAATCGTGACGGACGGCCGATCCTGCCGGGCACACAGCCGATCGAACGGCTCCGGGAGGTTGTCGGTGTACTCGATGTCGTACACCCGCGCTCCGTATGCCGAAGTGTACGAGCCACATTCGTCGTAGGCGAGACACTCCTCGGCGACGGCGAAATCGAATCCGACGTCGTCCCTCATCCGACCGGCTCCGTCCGGGGTGTTCTTCTGCGCGATCTCGATGCCCGACGCATGGGCACGGGCTGCGTACAGGCGCGCCAGTGCGAGTACCGAATCCTCGTCGATCGAATCCGGGAACCGAGTCCAGCTGTCGAGGTTGTCGATTTCGACGGCGTCGAATCCCCGTGCGGCGCAGCCTTCGATGACGGGCCCGATCACCGCGTCGATCGCCGCGCGCTTCTCGGGTGTACCCGGGTCGAGGATGTGCTCGTCGGGCCAGTCCGAATCGACCACAACCTCGCCGCCCGCATCGCGCAGCAATAGTTCCGGGTTCCACTCGGCTCCAGGCTGAGTCTGCAGGCCGTTGACATAGCAGATCGACACTGCGCCGGGCAGCGGCTCGGCGGTGGAATCGCGCACGACGGTGTCGAGACCGCCGGGCACGTCGTACGCCGCGCCGAGTTGGTAATCGAATCGCTGGGTCTGTACCGGGTCGGTCTGTGTCGGGTCGGAACTGCATCCCCCGATCGCTACCGCGGCGGCCAGCAGGCATGCTCCCGCCGCCGCGGTGCGCATCAGGCGGTCATCGTTTTCTGGTACTTGCGTACCGACAACGGCACGAACACCACGAGCATCACCACAACCCAGATCAAGGTGTAGAGCACTGGATTCTGCAGTGGCCACACCTCCGGCGGCGGTGCCATCGGATTGGTGTTGCCGAATTGCTCACGAACCGCCAACGTCACCGAGGAGATCGGGTTCCATTCCGCGATCGTCTTGAGCACGCTCGGAAAGTTGTCGATCGGGACGAAGGTGTTGGCGATGAACGTCAACGGGAAGATCACGATGAACGACGCGTTGTTGAAGATCTCCGGGGAGCGCACGATCAACCCCACCAGAGCCATCACCCACGAGATCGAGTAGGCGAACAACAGCAGCAGCACGTACCCCAACAGGGCGTCGAAGAACGACGACGTGATGCGCCAGCCGACGATGAGCCCGGTGATCGACATGATCGTGATGGTGACGATGTTGTTGCCGACGTCGGCTGCCGTGCGTCCGATGACCACGGCCGATCGCGCCATGGGCAACGACCGGAACCGGTCCATCACGCCCTTCTGCAGATCCTCGGCCAACGAGGATCCGGTGATCGACGCGCCGAAAATCATGGTCTGGACGAAGATGCCGCCCATCAGGAAGCTCTTGTAGTCGATGCCGGGCACGTCGATCGCACTGCCGAAGACGTACGCGAACAACAGCACGAACATGATCGGAGACAGCGTCGCGAAGAACAGCAGATCGGGAACTCGCTTGAGCTTGATCAGGTTTCGCTTCGTGATGATCGCCGAATCCAGGAGAACGTTGCTCATTTCTCTTCCTCCGCAGCCTCGGGCTCGCCGGTGGTCTGACCGGTCAGAGACAGGAACACATCGTCGAGGTTCGGCCGTCGCAGACCGACGTCGACGACCCCGATCCCCGCTGCTTCGAGATAGCTCAACGCCGAGGACAGATCCTTGGATCCACCGTTGACCGGCATGACGATGCGGCCCACCTGCTCGTCCAGGGTGGGCGGCTCGACGCCGAGCGGTGTCAGGATCTCCTTGGCACGATCGGCCTGAGATCGGTCGGTGAGCACGAATTCGACTCGCTCACCGCCGGTTTGGGCCTTGAGCTCGTCCGCTGTGCCGCGAGCGATGATCTTGCCCTTGTTCAGGACGATGATCGAATCGGCCAGCCGATCGGCTTCTTCGAGGTACTGCGTGGTCAACAGAATTGTCGTTCCGTCGCGCACGAGGTCTGCGATGAACTCCCACATGGTGATTCGGCTGCGCGGATCGAGGCCGGTGGTGGGTTCGTCGAGGAACACCACGCGTGGTCGTCCGATCAGACTGGCCGCGATGTCGAGTCGACGACGCATGCCGCCGGAGTACTGCTTGGCAGTGCGATCGCGCGCGTACTCGAGGTCGAATCGCTCGAGTAGCTCACCGGCTCGCTGTTTCGCTTCCGCCTTGCGCAGCCCGAAAAGTCGGCCGACCATCTCGAGATTCTCGTAGCCGGTCAGATACTCGTCCACGGCCGCGAACTGGCCGGTCAATCCGATCGTGCCCCGAACCTCGTTCGCCTGCTTCAGCACGTCGAGACCGAAGATCTTCGCCGAACCGGACGTCGCCTTCAGCAGCGTGGCGAGAATGCGGACAGCCGTCGTCTTGCCGGCACCGTTGGGGCCGAGCACACCCAGCACCGTGCCCTCGGGAACTGTGAAGTCGATCCCACCGAGCGCGACGTTCTTCCCGTACCGAAGTACCAGGTTCTCTACTTCTATAGCGTTCGCCATGGCCCTCTCCCCGTTTCTTTCACTGTCGGTATAAGGACTTCCGAACGCGTAGAGATTAACCGGTTTTGATCGGACCGGGCGTCCACAGGCCCGAACGCTGGACGTCCGTGGTGGCAATCTGCGCCGGCTCCGCCGTCTCGTCGTACGGCGTGTACCGCTCGATCGATCCCCAGTCACGGTCCCAGTCGCCGGACAGATACGACGGAATGGTGCGGGCCGAGGCCACGATGTCGATCCACCCGAGCGGCCCGCCGCCGTAATGGTCCTGCCACGCATTGGTGATGACGGCACCGCTGCGGTCGGGGAGCACCCGGTACCCGGGCACCTCGGCGACGCCGAAGCGATGGTCGAACGGATGCTGGCACGGGAAGTTGAAGCCGACCTCCCAGTCCAGCAGCACGGGAGTCTCACGGCCGACGACGTCGTTCAGCGTCTGGGTGCGCGGTACTCGTGGCGGGGTGATCGCAAGCCATTGGTCGGGATCGCGATCGGTGTCGGAGAGCACAAGACGAATCGTGTTGGCACCAGCGGGAATCTGGTCCATCGGAACTCGCAGGTTGCGCCACGACGGCGTCGGGCCGATGTCGATCGGCGTCACTCGCCCCTGCGCGCGACCGTCGACTCCGTACTCCAGCTCGAGGCTCTGGCCGTACGTGACGATGCCGTCGGAGTTCACCGAGCGGATGCGTCCGGCAGCGGCGATGGAGATCAGGTCGCCCGGATCTGCGGGCAGCGCGTACCAGCTGGTGGTCAACGTGGCAGGGGTATCGGATCCGAACGAGCCGAGCACCGGAACGGTTGCCGGGTCCAAGCCGAACGGAAGTGCGCTGCCACCGGTTCCGGCTCCGGTGGTCGACGTCGGCTGCTGTTGATCCTCGGTATCGACGGTGTTCGAGGTGCCCGACGCCGAGGCCTCCTTGTCCGCGGTGAGGTCGCCCGCAACCCCGTCGGGGGTGAACCCGTCGTTGTCGGCACCCAATGCGGCAAATGCGTCGCCGCTGACCGGTTGCAGCACATCGGCATTGGGATCGGTTTCGAGCAGTACGTCGTTGGCGAGACCGCACGTGTTCCCGGCCAGGGCCGAGAGATTCGATTTCGCGATCGAGTACGACGGCCACTGCGCCACAGCGCCCTTGGCCATCGATGCCACGGCGAGCAGCACCATCAACGCGGCCGCAACGGCGATAGGCGGCACCGACCACCAGCGCGCCAAGGGCTTGTCGGTGCGCACGTACGGCGCGCGGATATGGAACCATACGGCCGCGAGCAACAGCAGGAGCGTCAGTCCGAGGAACATCGTCGAGATGCCCAGGCCCGCGACGAGAATCGGCTTGTCCCAGAACGGAACTCCCCATGCCGAGACGTACCAGTAGCCGTTCGTTCCGGTGAACGCGACCGCCAGCAGGAACGAGACCGCTGCGGCGAACAACAGTCGATTGCGCCGCGAGCGCAGCACTGCCGCGCCGGTCGCCACGGCCGCCAAGACTGCAACCGAGGCGGCCAGACCGGCGAACACTCCGAAATGGTGTGTCCACTTGGTGGGGGTGATCATCATCAGCGCCATGGACCCGACGGTGATACCGACGATCCGACGGGCGGGACCGGTTGCGGTGCCGGGGATCTTGCCGCCCTTGCGCAGCATCGCGACGACTACCGTGATCAGCGAGACGATCATGACGAACACCCCGAACCGGCGCGCGAGCGAGCCGTCGATGTCCATGTTCATCAACCACTGGTAGCGCAGGTACTCGTCGAACCAGGCCTGACTCGGCCCGGCCACAGTGTGCACTCGTTGCATCTCGAGCATGCCCGCCACGGTCTGGTTGCCGAAGGCGAACACCAGTACAACCGTGCCCGACGCCACCAACGGGGCGAGCAGCGTCACCGCGCCGAGTGTGGTGCTGCCGAACTCGCGAGCGCGGGCCACGACGATCTGCAGCACCGGTCGAGCTCCGGCGATCAACGGCGCGAAGCAGATGAATCCGGACGGGGCACACGTGACCGTCAATGCCGCGATCAGAATTGCCGCGGCTGCGGGCAGCAATCTGCGGGTCGCGATGGATCGCTCCACCGAACACCATGTCAACAGCACACCGATCGCCACGAACGGTTCCGGTCGCAGGCCGTTGTTGTACGGCAACCAGAACGCGAGCAGCACCAGACCACCGGTCCACAGCGCCGTCTTCGAGGCACGAGCGGCGGCACCGAACCGCGGGATCACCTCGCGACTGATGACGAGCCACGCGACGACGGCGCAGATCAGCGTGGGCAACCGCATCCAGACACTGGCGGTCGAGACGTGCGACATGAGGCCGAACATGTCGTACAACGGTGTGCCGAACGGCGTCTCGGGCACACCGAAGTACCGGAAATAGTTGGCCATGTACCCGGCATGATCGGCCGTGCGGGCCATGCCGAGTTGATAGCCGTCGTCGGAGGTGTTCGCGCCGATGACGTGCCACACCAGCAGCGTTCCGATCACTACCGCGTCCACCAGCCCGAACGTCCACCAGCGACGCGGTAGGAACCGTCGGGCGCGCCGGCCGTCGGACAGGTCGAGGCGGTGCAGCGCCACCAACGAGACGATGGTGGCGAGCACGCCGACGATCATCGCGAACCACTTCAGGATGCTCGGCGTGGACGAGAACCTACTGTCCAGCTCGGCCTGCAGCTGCAGACCGGGAATGCTTCCCTGTAGATCACTGAACACGCCGACCATCTGTGGCCGGACGTCGCCGTCGCGCGTCACGGTGTCTTCGCCGGTCAGTCCGACAGTGGTCGCAGTGCCGTTCGAGATGATCGTCAACGAGCACTCGCCTGCAGTCGATGGGCTCAGTTCCGAGACCGGCTTCTCGAGGAGAACCGAATCACGCAGCGTCACCTTCAGTTGCGACGCCTCACCGCCCGTTACTTCCGCGACAAGACCGTATCGATAGGCGTCGGGCGATCCCTTGGGTGAGGTGGACAGCAGTATCCCACCGCTGGGGAGCCTGCCCGCGGCGTCACACGGGACGTTGGCATCGACGCTGATCGGCGTGTAGCCGACGAGCGGAGCTTCGACATTGCCGACAGTATCGCTCTGCGGCCAGGTCAACGACGACTGCTGCTGCTCTATCGGCAACAGCGGTATCGAGATCGTCAGCAGAATTCCCAGGACAGCGGAGACGATCGCGACGAGCCGAGCCATGCAAATATCTCCCACCGATGTCCTGGTCCAAGTCGCTGATCAAGGTACCAGTGCAACCTGTGTGGCCCGGGAGGTCAGTTCTCGACGTGCACCGCATATCCGGCCGCGCCCAGGGCGTCGAGCACCGAGCCTCGGTGATCGGGTCCGCGCGTCTCGACGGTCAACATCACGTCGACTTCCTCGAGGCCGAGCCGGCCACCCGTGCGGGAGTGGACGACGTCGACCACACTTGCGCCGGCGTCGCGCACCACCCCGAGCACGCCGGTGAGCCCGCCCGGTCGGTCCGAAATGGTCACGCGCACAGCGAGGTAGCGCCCACCCGCCCGGAGACCGTGGGTGATGACGTGGGTGAGCAGCAGCGGATCGATGTTCCCGCCGGAGAGGATGGCGCACACCGAGCCGGTCAAACCGAGCTCCTCGGCCGAGTGCGTCATCAGCGCCGCCACTGCCGCCGCACCCGCTGGTTCGACGATGAGTTTGGCGCGCTCGATGCACAGCACCAGAGCCCGCGACAGAGCGTCCTCGCTGACGGTGACGACGTCGTCCACCCAGCCCTGCACGTGATCGAACGGCACCGATCCGGGCAGACCGATCGCGATGCCGTCGGCCATCGTCGACATCGATTCCAGCGCAATGGGGTGCCCCGCCTTCAGCGACGCGGGCCAGGCGGCAGCGCCTTCTGCCTGCACTCCGACGATTCTGATATCGGGCTTGGTCAGCTTGACCGCCGCGGCGACACCGGCCAGCAGTCCCCCGCCGCCGGTGGGGATCACGATGGTGCCGACGTCCGGCATCTGCTGCAGCAGTTCGGTACCGAGTGTCGCCTGCCCGGCGACGATGTCGAGATGGTCGAACGGATGGATGAGGGTGGCACCGGTACGTTCTGCGAATTCCCGAGCCGACTTCAACGCCTCGTCCACGGTGTTGCCCACCAGATGCACTGTCGCGCCGTATGCCTTGGTGGCCACCAGCTTCGGCAGCGACACGCCTACCGGCATGAACACCGTCGAGGTGATCCCCACCTGCGACGCGGCCCACGCGACACCCTGAGCGTGGTTGCCTGCGCTGGCCGCGACCACCCCGTGGGCGCGTTGCTCGGCGTCGAGCCTGGCGATGCGGTTGTACGCCCCGCGTGGCTTGAACGATCCGGTGCGCTGCAAGTTCTCGCACTTGAGGCGCACCTCGTGGCCGGTCAGATCCGACAGAATCCGCGAGGCCACCACCGGGGTCCGGCGCATCACCGGTTCCAGCAGCTCCTCGGCCGAGGCGATATCCGACGCGGTCACCCGCACAATTTCCGACACAGTCGCAGTATGCCAGGAACAATTACTCCTATGACGGCATGCGACGTCGGTCGTCACTACAGTTGTGGAGCGCGAGCCGCACCAGAGCGAGCCGCGACCGGCGCAAAGGATTCTCGGTGACGACGCAGGCTGCATCCGACGAGGTCAGCGACGACCCCGGTTCGCGCGGCAGTGTGGAAATAAAGGATCGGGCCATCTCCCGGACCGCCATCGCTGCGGCCTTGAAAGACCCTCGAGTCACCCGCACCACCGGTGGCCTCTCGCGACTGACCGGGCGAGAGCTACCCCGCGCCGACGTCACCCTCGGCGCGGACACGATCGCCGTCAACCTCTACATCGGGGTCCGGTGGCCGTCGCAAATCACCGAGGTGACCCAGGCCGTACACGCAGCCGTCGAAGAAGCCCTGGCGACGATGACGGGACTGCACGTGCATCGGGTGAACGTGTTGGTATCCGACACCACCCTCGACAGCGGTCCCGCACCTGAGGCGAATCCCGATGCTCCGCAGGCTGTTTCACCCCGTCCACCCACCGCCGGTCCGGCCGCGATGCCGGTGGCGCTGCTGTTCGGATTCATGCTGCTGGGCGTGGCCTTCGTTGCCGGCCGCGAGTTCTTCATCGCGCACGGAAGCATCGGTGGCAGTCCGTGGATCGCCGACGCGACAGGCTGGGTCGCCCGATTGCACTGGCAGAGTTGGATGATCGCCGCCGCGATCGGTTCCGCAGTCGTCGGATCGTCACTCGTGTTCGTCGGAGTCAAACCGCGCACGAAAACTCATTCCGGCCTGGGCGACGGGGTACCGACCGTCTGGGCAACCCCCACCGATATCGCTCGGTTGTGCAGTGCTGCAGCACAGTCCACTCGCGGAGTCACGGACGCGCATACCGTCGTGACGCGGAAGAAGATCGAAGTGCGGGTGGAGCGCGATCCTGGTTTCGAGGTCGACAGTGTCGATACTGCCGTGCGCGATTCCCTCGCTCCGGTGCTGTCCGTCGCCGCGGGTGGACGCAGGCTGACGGTTCAGCATTCGGTAGCGCAGCCGAAGAGGGTCTCGTGAAGACATTTGTCGCCGGGGTGGATCGGCTTCTCGCCGTCGTCGCCGGGCTCGTGCTCGTGGCCGGTGGCGGCTTCGCCCTTGCCTGGCACTACGACGTTCCGTGGGCACGAGAGACGCTGTCTCGCTTCGACCGTGCGCGTATTGCGGAGCTGCCGCAGCAGGGTTGGTGGATGCCGACGCTGGCGATCGCCGTCGCAGTGACTGTCGTGATGGCTCTGGTGTTGCTGATCGGCAACTTCTCTCCGCGTCGGACCGGAACGGCGAGCGTGATCGAGGAGCCGCACTTCTCGGCGCACGTGGACCTCAGTGCGATCGCTTCGGGCGTGGCCGCGGAGTTGGCAGAATTTCACGGTGTTCGACGAGCCAGAGGAACAGCGATCGATGATCGCGGAATGCCCACCATCGCTGTATCGGTCTATGCTGCAGCAGACTTCGATGTAGTTGCCTTCACCTCCCTGGCCGAATCACGAGCCGCATTCGTCGCCGAATCTCTCGCCGGTACCTACGTCGCTACCCGCATTCAGTTGCACGTCGACAAGCGTCGGTAACAGTCCCGGCGGTACGGTATGGCCATGGTTGCATCGACGCGCAGCAAGTTCGAGAGATGGTCCGGTGGAATGCCCCTCGCCGTACCTCTGGCATTCGGGGCGGTGCTGGTGATTGCCACCTTCGCGTCGAAACTCGGTGACAGTTCTCTCTACTTCTACGTTCCCCTGGTATTCGCGGCCACCGGAACGATGATCTGGCTCACAGGGCGCCGCGCCCCCGACCGAAGCAGCCTGTTGCACGCCGCTGTCGGATCGGCGCTGCTGATCGGATGCGGCATTGTGGTTGCGGTCTGCGGACTGGCAGGCGGTCTGCTGCTGGACTCAACCACCTTCTGGGCGTCGATCGGGACAACTGCTGCAATCGCGGCACCGATCAGTGCCGGAATCACTCCCTTCGCGTCGCCGAAGAACTAGCGCCCGCGCCCTCCCCCTCCCCCCTCCCCTTCGGTCCGGATCAATGCGCCTTTGTTGCACTCTGACCGACTGAAAGCCACATTGATCCAGGCAGGGGTGGGCGCAGCACTCGACGTCCAGCGGACTGCCTGCCTTCGATGATCGGCATCTACAACCGCGGGTCCACCGGCTCCGATTCCAGTGCCAGTACTGCGAACACCGCCTGGTGGATGCGATACAGCGGTTCACCACGCACCGATCGGTCCAACGCCTCCATGCCGAGTGCGTATTCGCGCAGAGCCATCGACTGCTTGTGTCCCACGTTCCGGTTGCGCAGTGCAGTGAGTCGATCCGGGTCGGTGTAGTCGGCACCGTAGATCAGCCGCAGATACTCTCGGCCGCGAACCTTCATGCCGGGCTGTATCTTTCCGCGCGGACTGTTCTCGGCAGGTTTGACGACCATGCCCTCGCCGCCCTGCGCCGTCAACGCCTCCCACCATTTCTCTCCTGCCGCAACCGAATCGGCCGATGACAGATCCACCTCGATCCGACGGGTCGAGGCGAACACCTCGGGAGCAGCCGTCACCATCCGGTCGGCGAGATCGAGGTGCCACTGGTGCGGACGATCGGCATAGGTTCCGAGGTTCGACGCCAACACCTGGAACGGCGCAATCCGAACGCCGTTCAACCCGTCGGTCGGCCAGATGTACCGCCGATAGGCAGCGGTGAACTCCATCAGATTGTCCTGACGAATTCTGTTGCGGTCTCGCAGTTCCTGCATGTCCAGACCACGCGACGCAGCCTGGGCAAGCACACCTGCTTCGGCCGCGAGAGTGGCCCGAGACTCCGCACCAATTGCGGCATACTCGGTCTTGATCAGCCCCTCCGCCTTCGCAGACCAGGGCATCAGCTCGCAGTCGAGAATCAGCCAGCGCGAATCCACTTCGTCCCACACCCCGGCTCTTTCGAGCGCGTCGGCCACTCCGGAGATCAGCTCTCCCGTCAGTGCTTCGTCGAAGACGGGACGACCGGTGCGGGTGTACGCGGTACCGAGCGCTCCCTCCGGTGCATCGAACTTCTCCCGCGCGGCTTCGGCATCGCGACACACCACCACGACGACCCGCGAGCCCATGTGCTTTTCCTCGCAGATCACCGCCGACGCACCGAGCGCCCGATACGCGTCGAACGCCTCCGTCGGATACTCGAGATACCCGTCGCGCTCCGAGGTTCGACTCGGTGCCATCGTCGGCGGCAGATAGTGCAGCCACTGCGGAGCGAGCGCAAACCGACTCATCACTTCCAACGCGCCGGCGGCATTCTCGGACCGAATCGACACTCGTCCGCGCAGCGACGTCTCGACACCCGTCGGGCCGATCACGTCCGACAGATCGAGCGACGCCGCATCTCGCACGAATGCACCCACCGGACGGGCCGGCTCGTACCAGACCTGTTCGGCCGGCACCGACACGATCTCGCGCTCCGGGTAGCGCAGCGACGTCAACTTGCCACCGAATACGCAACCGGTATCGAGACACGCAGTGTTGTTCTCCCACTCCACTTCCGGTACCGGAGTGTGCCCATAGAGCACCGTCGCCGAACCGCGATAGTCCTTGGCCCACGGATACCGAACCGGCAGGCCGAATTCGTCGGTCTCCCCGGTGGTGTCACCGTACAGAGCAAAGCTCCGAACTCTGCCCGACGCCCGGTTGTGGTACTTCGCGATCAGACCGGCGTGCGCGACGACGAGCCTTCCGCCGTCGAGCACGAGGTGCGCGACGAGACCGTCGCAGAACTCGAGCACCTCTCGGCGGAACTCTGCCGGCTCGCCGTCGAGCTGTTCGAGAGTCTCGGCGAGACCGTGCGAGGCCGTCACTTTCCGACCTCGCAGTGCCTTGACGAGCTTGTTCTCGTGGTTACCCGGGACTGCCAGCGCCGCACCGGCACGGACCATCCCCATCACCAGCCGCAGTACTCCGACCGAGTCGGGCCCCCGATCGATGTAGTCACCGAGGAACACAGCTGTGCGTCCGTCCGGCGGCGTTGCGCCGACCGCTCGACCGGCCTCGTCACGCTCCACCGTGTAACCCAATGCTGCGAGCAAGGTTTCGAGCTCGGCGAGACAGCCGTGGATATCGCCGATGACGTCGAACGGCCCGGTCAGCTCACGTCGATCACTACGCAGAGGCGTACGAACGAACGTCGCCGACGCCACCGCATCGACACCGTCGAGCACATGAACCGAACGAAACCCTTCCTTGCCCAATCCGCGCATGGACCGCTGCAACTGTGACTGCTGGCGGCGCAACACATCTCGGCCGAACGTCCTGTCGGTGCGTTCGGCGTTGCGCTGTGCGCACACAGCTTCCGGCACATCGAGCACAACGGCAACCGGCAGGACGTCGTGTTCTCGGGCCAGCGCGATCAACGCCTTGCGGGCTGCCGGTTGCACGTTGGTGGCGTCGACGACTGTGAGCAGGCCTGCCCGCAGTCTGGTCGCGACCAGGAATTCGAGGAGGGCGAACGCGTCCTTGGTCGCACTCTGCAGATTGGGATCGTTGCTCACCATCCCTCGACAGGCATCACTCGAGACCGTTTCGTACGGACCGAAGTGCTGCGCCGCGAACGACGACTTGCCGGAGCCGCTGATGCCGACGAGTACGACGAGGGACAGATCCGGAATGTCGAAAGTACTCACTGGGACTGCTCCTTTCGAGTGAAGACGGCCATCTGGGTCGGGGTGCCGTGCGTGTCGTCGACGGGGCCGATTCCCTCGACACGCACCTCATAGGCATGCTCATGTGCAACCAACGATCCCCATTGCTCGAACTCCGCGCGGGTGAACTCGAATCGGTGGTCGACATGACGGAAGGCACCCGCCTCGAGCCCGGGATACAGCACGTTGTATTCGGAGTTCGGTGTGGTCACGAGCACCGTCCGGGGACGGGCCTCGCGAAAGACCGACCGCACCAACGCCGGGAGCCGATCGAGGTCGACGTGCTCGATCACCTCCATGAGCACCATCGCGTCGAAGCCCTGCAACCGCACGTCGCGGTAGGTCGCCGACGACTGGAGCAGTTCGATGCGTGTTCGCTGCCGATCCGCCATATCGTCCAGCCGCAATCGGCGATGCGCCTTCGCAAGTGCCCCATCACTCACATCGGCACCCACAATGCGCTCGAAAGTACTGTCTGCGAGCAGTTCTCGCAGCAGACGACCCTCGCCGCAACCCAGGTCGATCACCGACTTCGCGCCGACGTCTGTCAGCGCCGCCAGCACGGTGCGTACCCGCTGCTCGGCCAACGTCGGATCCCGTGGGGTCGTGTCGTCCTGCGGCGCGTCGGGCACCAGTCGGTCCAGCGCGGAGGCCACGAGCTCGCGGCGGTGCGCCAGGTAGCGGGATGCGATCAACGACGATTCGGGATGATCTCCGAGCCAATCCCCCGCTGCTCGAACGAGTTTGTCTGCCTCGTCCTCGCCGACCCAATAGTGCTTGGCGTCGTCGAGAACCGGAAGGAGTACGTACAGGTGCCGCAGCGCTGCCGACAGAGTGAACGTGCCGGTGAGAACGAGGTCGACGTATTCGGAATTGCCCCATTCCGGCTGCGTCGGGTCGAGCGGAATGGGCGTCGCCTCCACGTTCCATCCCAGGGGACCGAACAACCGCGACGTGAGGTCGGTCTCACCACGAGACGGCGCGGCAGGCATCGACATGGTCAGATCGATTGCGACAGAGACCAATTCGGGCCTGGTGGCGCACACGCCGGTCAATGCCTGCTTGAACAACCGAGACAGTGCCACCGCAAGCCCCGATGCGGCAGGACTCTTGTCGTCGATAGCGTCGAGCAGTACTGCGAGGGTTGTCCGCTCTGCCGAGACCTCGGGATACAGCACCGTCGCGGCACCCATGGGCAGGTTTCGGCTCAGCACGCGATCGGGGTGCTTGTGCAACAGATACCCGATGTCGGAGGTGTCCGGGAAATCGGTTGTGGCATTTGCAGCCACGGTCAGTAGCACCGCAGCGACGTTACGGGAGTGGGGCGTCCGATGCGTCCCATTTTTCGGGGCCCTCGGGCCGCGTCAATGGACCACTGCATACGTCTGACCGCGACAAGGGTTCATTCACCCACTGTGGGTGGCCACC
The DNA here is from genome assembly GCF_002258645.1 of Rhodococcus sp. 15-649-2-2. Classification (NCBI taxonomy): domain Bacteria; kingdom Bacillati; phylum Actinomycetota; class Actinomycetes; order Mycobacteriales; family Nocardiaceae; genus Rhodococcus; species Rhodococcus sp. 15-649-2-2. The sequence goes on along the minus strand of NZ_NPFM01000022.1, from coordinate 229,993 downwards.
TCGGACCGCGTGAATGAACCACTGCATACGTCTGAGCGGTGCAAGGGTCCATTGACGCGGGCGGCGGAGCCGCACGCACGCAAAAGCGGCACCCACCAGAAGGTGGGTGCCGCTTTTTGTAGAGCAGGGTGAAACTAGGTCACTTGACGATCTTCGTGACGCGACCGGCTCCGACGGTACGACCGCCCTCACGGATTGCGAAACGGAGGCCGACATCCATGGCGACCGGCTGGATCAGCGTGACGGACATCTCGGTGTTGTCACCGGGCATGACCATCTCGGTGCCCTCGGGGAGGGTCACAACGCCCGTAACGTCCGTGGTACGGAAGTAGAACTGCGGGCGGTAGTTGTTGAAGAACGGCGTGTGGCGGCCGCCCTCGTCCTTCGAGAGGATGTAGGCATTGCCCTCGAACTCCGTGTGGGGAGTCGTGGTGCCGGGCTTGATGATGACCTGTCCACGCTCGACGTCTTCGCGCTTGATGCCACGAACGAGGAGGCCGACGTTGTCGCCTGCCTGACCCGAGTCGAGCAGCTTGCGGAACATTTCGATTCCGGTGACGGTGGTCTTGGTCGAGCCGGGGCGGATGCCGACGATCTCGACCTCTTCGTTGACGTTGACCGAGCCGCGCTCGATACGTCCGGTGACCACGGTGCCACGACCGGTGATGGTGAAGACGTCCTCGACGGGCATGAGGAACGGCTTGTCGGTCTCACGGACGGGATCCGGAACGGAATCGTCGACGGCCTGCATGAGCTCCAGAACCGACTCGCCCCACTTCTCGTCACCCTCGAGTGCCTTGAGTGCGGAGACCTTGATGACCGGTGCGTCCTCGTCGAACTCCTGCGAAGCGAGGAGCTCGCGGACCTCCATCTCGACGAGCTCGATGATCTCGTCGTCGTCGACCATGTCGGCCTTGTTCAGTGCGACCAGGATGTAAGGAACACCGACCTGGCGGGCGAGCAGCACGTGCTCGCGGGTCTGCGGCATCGGGCCATCGGTAGCTGCCACGACCAGGATTGCGCCGTCCATCTGAGCCGCGCCGGTGATCATGTTCTTGATGTAGTCGGCGTGACCCGGTGCATCGACGTGCGCGTAGTGGCGCTTCTCGGTCTGGTACTCGACGTGGGAGATGTTGATCGTGATACCACGAGCCTTCTCCTCCGGAGCCTTGTCGATCTGATCGAAAGCCGATGCCTCGTTCAGGTCCGGGAACTTGTCGTGCAGAACCTTGGTGATTGCAGCCGTCAGCGTCGTCTTACCGTGGTCAACGTGACCGATGGTGCCGATGTTGACGTGCGGCTTCGTCCGATCGAACTTCGCCTTCGCCACTGTGTGTCCTCCTGGACTGATCTGTGCGTACCCCTGCGGGGCAAGCACGCGTATGTGTTGTTACTTATTACAGGTCGAGCGTGGTCCAGCAAACGAAGAGAATTACTCTCCGTTGACCTTCGCGATGATTTCCTTCGCTACGTTCGCGGGAACTTCTGCGTACGAATCGAAGACCATGGAGTAGTTAGCGCGGCCCTGCGTCTTCGACCGAAGGTCTCCGATGTAGCCGAACATCTCCGACAGCGGAACCAGTGCCTTGACGATACGGGCACCGCTGCGTTCCTCCATGGCCTGGATCTGACCACGGCGGGAGTTCAGGTCGCCGATGACCTCACCCATGTAATCCTCGGGCGTGATGACCTCGACGGCCATGACGGGTTCGAGAATGACGGGGCTGGCCTTACGGGCGGCTTCCTTGAACGCTTGTGAGCCGGCGACCTTGAAGGCCATTTCCGACGAGTCGACATCGTGGTACGCACCGTCGAGCAGTGTGACCTTGACGTTGACCAGCGGGTATCCGGCGAGAACACCGTACTGCATGGCGTCCTGAGCACCTGCGTCGACCGAGGGGATGTACTCCCTGGGCACACGACCACCGCTGACCTTGTTCTCGAACTCGTAGGTCGCGCCGTCTTCGCCCTCGAAAGGCTCGAGCTTGATGATGACCTTCGCGAACTGGCCGGAGCCACCGGTCTGCTTCTTGTGCGTGTAGTCGTGCTTCTCGACCGTCTTGCGGATGGTCTCGCGGTACGCGACCTGCGGCTTGCCGACGTTGGCCTCGACCTTGAACTCGCGACGCATGCGGTCGACGAGGATGTCGAGGTGCAGCTCGCCCATGCCGCCGATGACGGTCTGGCCGGTGTCCTCGTCCAGCTTCACCGAGAAGGTGGGATCCTCTTCGGCGAGCTTCTGGATGGCTGTTCCCAGCTTCTCCTGGTCGGACTTGGTCTTCGGCTCGATCGACACCTGGATGACCGGGTCCGGGAAGCTCATGGACTCGAGGATGATCTGGTTCTGCGGATCGCAGAGCGTGTCACCCGTCGTGGTGTCCTTGAGGCCGATGACGGCGTAGATGTGACCGGCAGACGCGGTCGCGATCGCGTTCTCCTTGTTGGAGTGCATCTGGAAGAGCTTGCCCAGACGCTCCTTCTTGCCCTTGGTCGAGTTGATGACCTGAGCGCCGGAGTCGACCTTGCCCGAGTACACCCGGACGTAGGTCAGCTTGCCGAAGAAGGGGTGCGTCGCGATCTTGAACGCGAGAGCTGCGAACGGCTCGTCTGCGGACGGCTTGCGAGTGATCTCCTTCTCCTCGTCGCCGACGGCGTGTCCGATGGTCTCGGCAACGTCGAGGGGAGACGGGAGGTAGTCGATGACCGCGTCGAGCATGGGCTGAACGCCCTTGTTCTTGAACGCGGATCCACACAGGATCGGGTACAGCTCGCTGTTGACCGTCATCTTGCGGATGGCGCCCTTGATCTCGTCGATCGTGAGCTCTTCGCCACCGAAGTGCTTCTCCAGAAGCGCTTCGTCGGACTCGGCCACGGTCTCGAGCAGCATGGTGCGGTACTCGTCCGCGCGCTCCTTGAGGTTTTCCGGGATCTCCTGGATCTCGTACTTCTCGCCGAGCTTGGTCTCGCCGCTCCACACGAGAGCCTTCATCTGCACGAGGTCGATGACGCCCTCGAAGTCGTTCTCTGCGCCGATCGGCAGCTGGATGACCAGCGGCTTGGCACCGAGACGATCGATGATGGTCTGCACGGTGTAGTAGAAGTCCGCGCCGAGCTTGTCCATCTTGTTGACGAAGCAGATGCGCGGCACGTCGTACTTGTCGGCCTGACGCCAGACCTGCTCGGACTGCGGCTCGACACCTTCTTTGCCGTCGAACACTGCGACAGCGCCGTCGAGGACGCGGAGCGAACGCTCCACCTCGACGGTGAAGTCGACGTGACCGGGGGTGTCGATGATGTTGATCTGGTTGTCGTTCCAGAAGCACGTCGTGGCAGCAGAGGTGATCGTGATGCCACGCTCCTGCTCCTGCTCCATCCAGTCCATGGTGGCTGCGCCATCGTGAACTTCACCGATCTTGTAGGAGATACCGGTGTAGAAGAGGATGCGTTCGGTAGTGGTGGTCTTGCCGGCATCGATGTGGGCCATGATGCCGATGTTGCGGACCTTGTTGAGGTCGGTCAGCACGTCCTGTGCCACGAGTTAACCCGCCTTGGTGTTGGAAGAGGTATTGCCTGAGCTGATCAACGCTCCGGCGGTATCGGATAGTTCCGAATACCGCCCGAGCGAGGAGATCACCAGCGGTAGTGGGCGAACGCCTTGTTGGCTTCGGCCATCTTGTGAGTGTCCTCGCGACGCTTCACAGCGGCACCGAGGCCGTTGCTGGCGTCGAGCAACTCGTTCGCCAGACGCTCGACCATGGTCTTCTCACGACGAGCGCGCGAGAACGTGACCAGCCAGCGCAGTGCCAGCGTGGTGGAGCGGCCGGGACGAACCTCGACGGGCACCTGGTAGGTGGCACCACCGACGCGACGGCTGCGAACCTCGAGGGCCGGCTTGACGTTGTCGAGTGCACGCTTGAGCGTGACGACGGGGTCGGTGCCGGTCTTCTCGCGAGCCTGCTCGAGCGCCTGGTAGACGATGCGCTCTGCGGTCGACTTCTTGCCGTCGAGGAGGATCTTGTTGACGAGCTGCGTGACCAACGGCGATCCGTAGACCGGGTCGTTGATCAGCGGCCGCTTGGGTGCTGGGCCCTTGCGTGGCATATCAGCTCTTCTCCTTCTTGGCTCCGTAGCGGCTGCGAGCCTGCTTGCGGTTCTTGACACCCTGGGTGTCGAGCGAGCCGCGGATGATCTTGTAACGCACACCCGGGAGGTCCTTCACACGACCGCCGCGAACAAGCACCATCGAGTGCTCCTGCAGGTTGTGACCCTCACCGGGGATGTATGCGGTGACCTCGACCGAGGAGGTCAGGCGAACACGCGCGACCTTACGGAGAGCGGAGTTCGGCTTCTTGGGGGTGGTGGTGTACACGCGAGTGCACACGCCACGGCGCTGTGGACTGCCCTTGAGGGCAGCGGTCTTCAGTTTCGCAACCTTGTCGGTGCGACCCTTACGGACCAGCTGGTTGATCGTTGGCATAAACCGGCTTTCTTCGTGTCGATAAACAGGGATCTAGCAGTTGGAGCAAGAGAACACTGCTCCTCACCCGGTACTGCTGCTGCTCCAGTACTGCTATCGCGGGTCTCTTGCACCCCGCGGTCGGGTGTGTCGCATACCCCCACACGTCCAGCCGGTTGCGCGCTCTTCGATCGAACGTGCGCACGGCTGTACCTCGCATAGGCACACAAACGGTCCGGCCAGGCCGGACACGACCCATAACGATACCCGGCGGCGCGGCCTCGGGTCAAAACACCCTTCGCCCGGTACGCAACCTATCTGCTCAGGTTGAGTGTGAGGTCGGCCAGCTTCGCCGCGGCCTGGCAGGGATCGGGGTGCGCGACATCCGGCTGATACTGCACCCACCACCCGAAGATGCCCGCCTGATCTGCACCGGCCGAGACTCCGCACGACGCGGAATCGTTCGGACGCTGGGCCTGTATTGCCTTGCGGCCCTGCACTGCTGTGTCGCTGACGGTGTACATCATCTTCTCGTCGGCGGCCCGCTCGGCAGCGAGGGTGCCGGACTCGAACCAGTTGAACGTCACCTTCACCGTGCCCGCGGAGCCGATCAGATCCCATCGGCAGATGGCCCCGAAGAAGCCGCGCGCGATGTCTTCGGCACCGGTGGCGTCCACGATCTGGTCGTCGGAGACGGCATCACACTCGGTCAACAACTTGGTGAATTCTTGACTACCCGAGCCGGCGAAGCTCGCCGGCCGCGGCGTGCCCTCGACCGTCTGGGCGCATCCGGCGACGAGCAACAGGGTCGACGCCGCCGCGATCACTTGTCTGCGCGTCATTGCTTGCGCTCCACCGTCAGCTGTGCGAGCTCGTTTCCGACGTCGCAGGGCGGGCGCGCGGCGGGTTGGTCGGAGTACGTGATGGACCAATGAAAGAAGTCGTCGCCGAACTGGACGCCGATCTCGCACAGCGTGCCCTGCTCGGCCTCGAACCCGGGGTTGCCGTCGATCTCGATGTCCTTGGCCGGACGGCCGATCAGCTCGGAGCCTGCGCGTTCACGTCCGATCGGGCTGCCTCGGTACCAGGAGAAGCTGACGCTCGGACCACTGAAGACCACGGTCTCCCACTGGCAGCCGACGGAGTTGCGGGTGATCTGGGAGAACGGGCCGGCTCCGAACGCCGATTGCACCTCGGCGTCGGTGATCGAGCCGCATTCACCGAAGAACGGACCGGGCTCGTACGCCCCGGTGGTCGTCGTCGCTGCCTCGGTCGAGGCATTGGCGGCGTCGGTATCGGAACCACCGCAGCCCGCGACCAGCGCGGCGACTGCGGTGATCACCAGTGCCACTCGCTTCATGCGGTCCTTCGCGTGTTGTCCGATCCTGCAGTTCGACGTTTACAGCAGTTCGACGCCGCACTGAACCTATCAATCGGAGGGCGTTCCAGTCATGTGCCGTGCACAGCGCGTCCCTGCACGTACACGCCGACGATGGCAGGCTCGCGCATCGCCAGCAGCAGGGCGAACAGGGTCTGGTCTCGGGCCAGTTCGGCATCGTCGTCGCGAACACCGTGGTCGATCGCTGAAGCCAACTGCGGCCACGCGGACGGATCGACGACGACAAAATCAGCTTCCTTGCCGGTGTCGAAATTGCCGATCCGGTTCTCCATGTCCAGGGCGCGCGCCCCGGCGAGAGTCCCGGTGAACAGCAGTTCCGCCGGGTGCAGCGACAACCCGTCGTCCCCGGCCTCGGAGATGTGCACCTTGAAGGCGTCGGCGAGCACCTGCGGTAGCAACCATTCGTCACCGCCGCCGAAGTCGGAGCCGATGGCGATGTTCACTCCCGCGGCGACGGTTCGCTTCCACGGCATCGTGCCCGAGCCCAGAAACTGTTGCGAGGTAGGACAGTGCGCGATGGAGGTGCCGGTCTGGGCCATCCGCTCCAGTTCGGCGTCCTGGCAGTGCACCGCGTGCGCCAGAATGGTCCGCCTGCCCAGGAAGCTCTTGCCGCCGACCTGTGAGCCCGGCAGAAACCTGCCGTCGTACGTGTCGAGGTAGCTGTGCACTCCGTAGGCATTCTTGGTGGCGTCGATCTCCCCCGTGCCCGGCCGATTGTTCTCGTTGAGGTGCGTGTGGAAGTAGACGCCGCGATCGCGCACCGAGTCGTAGAGCTCGCCGAGATTCCTCAGCGTCTCGGTCGTCACCGAGAGCGAGAACCTCGGTACGACGGCCACGTGCAGCATCGCTGTGTCGACGTCGCCGGTATCGGCGGCGTGCCACTTCTCGATCTCCTCGGACACCAGCCGGATCGCCTCGTCCTCACCGGTGATCAACGCCTGTGCCGACGCCGGGCCGGTGGTCTGGACGCCGCGGCCACTGACGATGCGCAGTCCGTGTTCGCGCGTCTCGGAGAACAGCGAATCCTGCGCGTGCGGGAATGCCGATCCGAACACCATGGCCTGCGTCGTGCCCGCTCGGATGCGTGCGGCGCAGAAGTCCCTGGCCGCCGCCGCGGCGAACTCGGGATCGGCAAAGCGCGACTCGGACGGGAAGATGCACGTGTTCAGCCATTCGAGAAGCTGACCGCCGCCGTAGGAATCGCCGGCGTAGGTCTGCGGAAAGTGAATATGGGTGTCGACGAATCCAGGCAGCAGAAACCCCGGTCGATGATCGGCAACCGCCAGGTCTGCGAATCGGCTTGGGAGAGAGTCGAACTCACCGCAGAACCCGATGATGCCGTCGTCGCCGACGACAAGGGCACCGTCGGGAATCGACACCAGCGCGGTTGCGGCGTCCGTCACGGTGGGCGAGCCTGCAACGTGAAAGATGTGGCCGCGGTGCACGCGTGCGATATCGGAAGTCACCCGCCAGACTCAAGCACAGGTTCGTCGGTGCTGCAGAGCCTGTGAGTTCTACCCAGCTACCGAACCGGCGACGACGGAGTGCCTCGCGCCCAGCGATGCGTCGAGAACATCGGCCCACGTGCGGACGATTTCGACGCGTCGACGCGCGTCGTCGGTGAGGACATCGGCGAGTCCGAGACCACGGGCGAGGTCGAGCGTCGCCTGCACGAGGCGGTGGGTCACGGGGTCGTTGTCGTCGACCCCGAGGTTCTCGACGGCCATCTGGTGGGCACGGCGACCGAACCGTTCTTCGAGGGGCACTATTCGATCGCGCAACTCGGGATCGGCCGAGGCGGCCGTCCACACCTGCAGTGCGGCTTTGAACATCGGGCCGGTGTAGTACTCGACGAGCCGCTCCACGACGAGCTTCGTCCGCCCCGGCCCCGGCGGAATGTCCTGTGCTTCGCGCCGCGCGTCGTCCATACGAGTGTCGAACATGTACTCGAGGGCACCGGTGATGAGGTCCTCACGCGTCGGGAAATGGTGTTGGGTCGCACCGCGCGAGACCCCGGCGCGCTCGGCGACGACACCGACCGTCGTTGCGACCCAGCCCTGCTCGGCGAGCGAGTCGATCGTCGCCTCGAGCAGTCGCTGGCGCGTCACCCTGCTGCGGTCCTGCTTGGGTTCGCGCGCCATCACCATCTCCCTGCTCCTTCTCGACCTACTTTTCGACCGCCCAGGACGGAGGTCTCTTCTCCAGAAAGGACATCATCCCCTCTCGGGCCTCGTCCGATGCAAACAACCTGGCCGATTGGTCGGCAACTGCCGTCCCTCGCTCGTCGATCTCGCGTCGGATCGCCGCGGTGGTGAGCTGTTTGGACTCGGCCAGGCCCTGCGGCGAACACTTCCGAAACATGATCATGTAGTCGGCCACCGCTGCCGCGGGAACGGCGTCGGCCACGGTGACCAGACCGATCGCCTCGGCGGTAGCACCGTCGAACGTCTCCCCGGTGAGGAAGTAGCGACTCGCCGCACGAGACGAAAGCCGCGGCAGCACAGCAACGGAGATGACCGATGCCGCGAGGCCGAGGCGAACCTCCGTCAGCGCGAACGAACTCTGGGGTCCGGCGACCGCAATATCGCAGGCCGCGACGAGCCCCATTCCACCTGCGCGCACATGCCCGTCGATCTGCACGACGACGGGTTTAGGGGTGTCGATGATCAACCGCATCAGGTCGAGCATCTGCCGGGTGCGCAGCTCCGGTGACGATCCGGCTTCTCGGAGGTCGGCTCCGGCACAGAACGTGGTGCCGGTGTGGCCGAGCACGATCGTTCTGACGTCGTCGTCGTGCGCCGCAGCGATGAGGCCCGCTGTCAGCTCCTCGACCAACACTGACGACAGCGCGTTTCGGTTCTGCGGCGAATCCAACGTCAAATACGCTGTGTCTTTGCCCGACTCGACGAGAACGGCCATCAGTAGCTCCTGGGCAGTCCGAGCGAGTGCTGGCTCACGAAGTTGAGGATCATCTCCCTGCTCACCGGAGCCACACGGGCGATACGGGCGGCCCCGAGCATCGCAGCCAATCCGTACTCGCTGCTCAAGCCGGCCCCACCGTGGGTCTGGATCGCCTGATCGAGCGCCTTGATGCTGGCCTCGGCGGCAGCGTACTTGGCCATGTTCGCAGCCTCGGCCGCTCCGAAATCGTCGCCGGAGTCGTACAGCACCGCCGCTTTCTGCATCATCAGCTTGGCGAGCTCGAGCTCGATCTTGCACTGCGCCAACGGATGAGAAAGACCCTGGTGCGCACCGATCGGCGTCTTCCAGACCGTGCGCTCCTTGGCATATTTCACCGCTGCGTCGATGGCGTACCGGCCCATGCCGATGGCCATCGCGGCCCCGAGAATGCGTTCGGGGTTCAGGCCCGCGAACAGCTGCATCAGAGCGGCATCGGCCTCACCGACGAGTGCCTCGGCGGGCAGCCGGACGTCGTCGAGGAACAGCACGAACTGGTGATCGGGCTCGACGATGTCCATCTCCATCTGCGTCTTCTGCAGTCCCGGAGCGTCGGTGGGCACGATGAACAGGGCCGGCTTGAGCTTGCCGGTCTTGGAATCCTCTGTCCGCGCGACGATCAAGACCGCATCGGCCTGGTCGACACCGGAGATGTAGATCTTGTTGCCCTTGAGAATCCACTCGTCGCCATCTCGGCGGGCGGTAGTGGTGATCTGATGCGAGTTGGATCCGGCGTCGGGCTCGGTGATCCCGAAGACCATGATCTTGGACCCGTCGGCCAGAGCGGTGAGCCACTCCTGCTTCTGATCTGCCGTGCCGTACTTGCCGATGATGGTGCCGCAGATCGCCGGGCTCACGACGACGAGCAGCAGACCGGCACCGTGCGCAGCAAGCTCTTCCTGAACGAGCGCGAGCTCGTAGATGCCTGCGCCGCCACCGCCGTATTCCTCGGGCAGATTGACGCCGAGGAACCCGAGCTTGCCTGCCTCGTTCCACAGTTCGGTCAGTGGCTCACCCTTGCGCGCTTTGGGCAGAACATAGTCGATGTAGTTGTAGCGCTTGCCCAGCGACGAGACTGCGTTGCGCAGCCCCTTCTGCTCTTCGGTCTCGATGAAACTCATGATTGCTCCGCTCCCTTTTCTGTGACCACGGCAAGAACAGCACCGACTTCGACCTGCTGACCTTCTGTGACGTTCAATTCGGTGAGCACACCATCTGCAGGTGCGGTCACTGTGTGTTCCATCTTCATCGCCTCGAGCCACAGGATCGGTTGACCCGCGATGACGGTATCGCCCTGCGCAGCAGCGATTCTGATGACGCTGCCCGGCATCGGAGCCAGCAGCGACCCCGCAGCCACCTCGTCGGTGGGGTCGGTGAACCGCGGCGCCCGGACCAGACGGACCGGCCCGAGCGCAGAATCGACGAACACGTCCGAACCGTAGCTGTGCACCTCGAAGATGCGACGAATTCCGTTGTCGTCGAGCGTCACCGATGTGGGTGCGTACTCGACGAGTTCGACGCCGTCCAGCGAGACACCGCCCACCGAGGAAGTCAGGCCACTGCGTCCGATCGAGTATTCGACCGTTCTGTCGTCGTAGGTTTTTCGCTGCGGCTGCGACCGGAGGTTGCGCCAGCCGCCGGGCAGTCCACGGTTCACACGTGCCTGCGCCGTGTTGTGCGCCGCGTCCGCGAGCGCTGCGGCGAGCGACGACAGCTCCAAGCCGCGACCCTGCGCGATCGGTAGCGACAGCACATCGAGGCCGTGGGTATCGAAGAAAGCGGTGTCGGTGTCGCCGGCCAGGAACGACGGGTGCCGCAGGATGTTGACCAGCAGATCTCGGTTGGTCTTCAGTCCGTGGATCGTGGCTCGCTGCAACGCTTTCGCCAGCAGATTCGCCGCCTGGTCTCGCGTCGGTGCGAACGAGATGACCTTCGCGAGCATCGGGTCGTAATGCGTGCTCACCACACTGCCGGACTCGACGCCGGAATCGACTCTGATTCCAGCCTTCGCGAGAACCTCGAACTGCGCGCCAGGGATTTCGAAGCGGTGTACGGCACCGCTCTGCGGCTGCCAGTCCTGGGCCGGATCCTCCGCATACAGGCGAACTTCGATGGAGTGTCCGCGCGCCGCCGGCTGCTCGGCGGGCAACCGCTCCCCCGCGGCGACCCTGATCTGCAACGCCACCAGGTCGAGTCCGGTCGTGCATTCGGTGACCGGGTGCTCCACCTGCAGACGAGTGTTCATCTCGAGGAAGAAGAAGTTGCCCTTCTCGTCGGCGAGGAATTCGACGGTGCCCGCACCTTCGTAGCCGATGGCCTCGGTGGCGAGTGTTGCTGCATCGAAGAGTTTCTCGCGCATACCGTCGATGCGTTCGACGAGCGGTGACGGCGCTTCTTCGACGACCTTCTGGTGACGACGTTGGATCGAGCATTCACGCTCGCCCACGGTCCACACGGTGCCGAACCGGTCGGCCATGACCTGAACTTCGATGTGTCGGCCGGTCTCGATGTAGCGCTCGACGAACACCGTTCCGTCACCGAACGCCGACAGCGCTTCTCGCCCCGCAGCTTCGATTTCGGACTGCAGCGTGTCGAGGCTGCGCACGATCCGCATGCCGCGACCACCGCCACCAGCGGATGCCTTGATCAGCACCGGGAGTTCGTTCTCGGTGACGGACTCGGGATCGAGCTGCGTCAGTACCGGCACTCCGGCGTCGGCCATCATCTTCTTGGACTCGACCTTCGAGCCCATCAGCTCGATGGCCTTGACGGGCGGCCCGATCCACGTCAAACCGGCGTCGAGGACCTGTCGGGCGAATTCCGCGTTCTCGGAGAGGAATCCGTATCCCGGATGCACAGCGTCGGCCCCGGCCTGTACCGCCGCTGCGATGACGAGCTCGCCACGAAGATAGGTCTCGGACGAGCTGTTGCCGGGTAGGCGCACAGCGGAGTCCGCCTCGCGCACGTGCGGGGAATTGGCGTCTGCGTCGGAGAACACCGCGACGGTGTCGATGCCTTCGGCGCGGCAGGTGGTGAAGACGCGGCGGGCGATCTCGCCGCGGTTGGCTACGAGGACGGACGATACGGTCATGGCTTCACATCCGGAAGACACCGAAGTTGGCGGTGCCTTCGATCGGGGCAGAGGCGATGGCCGACAGGCACATTCCCACTACCGTGCGGGTATCACGAGGGTCGATGACGCCGTCGTCGTACAGGCGTCCGGAGAGGAACATGGGTAGCGACTCGGCTTCGATCTGCGCCTCGATCATCGCGCGCATTCCGGCATCGGCCTCCGCGTCGAAAGCCTGGCCCCGGGCCTCGGCGGCGGCGCGTCCGACGATGGAGATGACACCGGCGAGTTGGGCACCGCCCATGACGGCGGATTTGCTCGACGGCCAGGCGAACAGGAATCGCGGGTCGAAGGCGCGGCCGCACATTCCGTAGTGACCGGCACCGTAGGACGCACCGAGCAGGATCGAGATGTGTGGAACCGTCGAGTTGGAGACGGCGTTGATCATCATCGAGCCGTGCTTGATCATCCCGCCTTCCTCGTATTCCTTGCCGACCATGTAACCGGTGGTGTTGTGCAGGAACAACAGTGGCGTGTTCGACCGGTTGGCGAGCTGGATGAACTGCGTCGCCTTCTGCGATTCCTCGCTGAACAGCACACCGCGTGCATTGGCCAGGATGCCGATGGGATAACCGTGCAGCTCGGCCCATCCGGTGACGAGCGAGCCGCCGTACATGGGCTTGAACTCGTCGAAATCGGAGCCGTCGACGATGCGGGCGATCACCTCGCGGGGGTCGAACGGGATCTTCAGGTCGGTGGGGACGATGCCGAGCAGATCCTCGGGGTCGGCCAGCGGCTCGATGATCTCGGCGCGCGGCTCCGGGCCCTTCTTCTTCCAGTTCAACCGGGAGACGATGCTGCGTCCGATACGGATGGCATCCTGTTCGTCGACGGCGAAATAGTCTGCGAGACCGGACTTTCGGGCGTGCATCTCGGCCCCGCCGAGCGACTCGTCGTCCGAGTCCTCGCCGGTGGCCATCTTCACCAGCGGCGGGCCGGCGAGGAACACTTTGGATTGTTCCTTGATCATGACCACGTGATCGGACATCCCGGGAATGTATGCGCCGCCGGCAGTGGAGTTACCGAACACCAACGCGATCGTGGGAATGCCCGCCGCCGACAGCTGCGTCAGATCGCGGAACATGCGTCCGCCGGGGATGAACACCTCCTTCTGGGTCGGCAGATCGGCACCGCCGGATTCGACCAGGGAGATCACGGGCAGTCGGTTCTGGGTCGCAATGTCGTTACCGCGGAACCCCTTCTTCAGAGTCCACGGGTTGCTGGCTCCACCGCGGACCGTCGGATCGTTGGCGACGATGAGGCACTCGACTCCGCACACGACGCCGATGCCCATGACGGTGCTGGCCCCGACAGGAAAGTCGCTGCCCCAGGCTGCAAGTGGGCAGAGTTCGAGAAACGCGGAGTCCTCGTCGATCAACAGCTCGATACGCTCGCGGGCAAGTAGCTTGCCGCGCTTCTTGTGCCGCGCCACGTACTTTTCGCCGCCGCCGAGGAGAGCCTTGCCGTGTTCGGCGTCGATCTCGGCGAGTTTGGTGTTCATGGCCTCGGTGGCACCGGTGAACTGTTGCGATGCGGTGTCGAGGGTGGACTTGAGCACGCTCATGCCTGATACCCCAATCGTTTTGCTGCCAGTCCGGTGAGAATCTCGGTGGTCCCGCCGCCGATACCGAGGATGCGCATGTCGCGGTACTGCCGCTCGACTTCGCTCTCGCGCATGTAGCCGAGTCCACCGAAGAGTTGTACCGCCTGATTGGCGACCCACTCTCCGGATTCGACGGCGGTGTTCTTCGCGAAGCAGACCTCGGCGATGAAGTCCTGGTTCTCCTGCATGGACCGCTCGACGAGGGAGCGGGTGTATACGCGGGCGATATCGATCTTCCGTGCCATCTCGGTGACGGTGTTCTGTACGGATTGCCGTGCGATGAGCGGCTTTCCGAACGTCTCTCGATCGCGGACCCACTGCAGAGTCAGATCGAGGCACCGTTGGGCACTGGCGTAGGCCTGGGCGGCGAGGGCGATGCGCTCGGTGAGAAACGCCTGCGCGATCTGCGCGAAGCCACTGTTCTCGGCACCGACCAGGTTGCTCATCGGCACGCGAGCGTCGACGAACGAGAGCTCAGCGGTATCGGATGCGCGCCATCCCATCTTGTCGAGCTTGCTGGTGACCTCGAACCCGGGTGTGCCCTTCTCGATGACGAGCAGCGAGACGCCGGCGGCACCGTCGCCACCGGTGCGAACCGCAGTGACGACAAAATCGGCTCGGCACCCCGAGGTGATGTACGTCTTCGATCCGTTGACGACGTAGTGCTCGCCATCCCTCACAGCCTTCGTCCTGAGGTGGCCGACGTCGGAACCACCGCCCGGCTCGGTGATCGCGAGCGATCCGATCTTCTCCCCGGCCAGCGTGGGCCGCACCCACTTCTCGATCTGGTCGGCGTCGCCGGCTGCCACCAAGTGGGGCAACGCGATTCCGCTGGTGAACAGCGACGCGAAGAGCCCGCCGGACGCACCGGCCTGATGCATCTCCTCGCAGATCACGACCGCGTCGGCCAGATCTCCACCGTCCCCGCCGACCTCCTCGGGAAAGCCGGCACCGATCAAACCGAGAGCTGCCGCCTTCTTGTGCAGATCGCGCGGGATCTCGCCGTCGGTCTCCCACTGATTCATGTGCGGCGCAATGTCCTGCTCGACGAAGCTACGGACGGTCTTGCGAAGCTGCTGACGCTCGGGCGTCGTCCAGATACTCATCCGAGTTCTCCTTTGTAAGCAATCGTTTCGGGAATGTCGATGTGCCGCGACCGCAGCCATTCACCGAGCCCCTTGGCCTGTGGATCGAACCTGGCCTGCGATGCCACGCCTCGGCCGAGGATGCCCTCGATGACGAAGTTCACTGCCCGCAGATTCGGCAGCACGTGCCGGGTGACGGTGAGCTTGTCGGCCTCGGGCAACATCTTCTTCAGGGCCTCGACCGTCAATGTGTGGACGAGCCAGGAGAATTCGTCGTCGGTGCGGACCCAGACTCCGACGTTGGCATTGCCGCCCTTGTCGCCGCTCCGGGCCGCGGCGATGGTTCCGAGTGGTAGCCGGATGGTCGCTTCGTCGGCTCTCGGTGCCGGGAGCGTCGGTTCATCGAGGGGTTCCAGCGCCCGCGTGTCCGTCGACGGTGCGATGGCGCTTTCGGTGCCGTCGGCGAGATGCGCAAGGTGCGGCACCTGGGCCGCGTCGACGAAACCTGCCGTGAACACTCCGTACGGCGCTCCGTTTCCCGGCGGTGCGGTCACCGAGAATCCGGGGTAGCTGGCCAGTGCGAGTTCGACTGCAACCGCAGAGAACTGACGTCCGACGGCGTCGGGGTTGCTGTCGCGGGCCACGCAGCGCAGCAAGGCGCTGGCCGTCTCTTCCGTCTCGGCGTCCGGCTTGTCGGTACGTACCAGGGTCCAGTCCAACTCGGTGGGACGGGCCGCGAGCCAGGACTCGAATTGACGTTGTGCCAGTGCCGCTTTGGCCTCGATGTCGAGGCCGGTGAGCACCATCGTGAATTCGTTGCGGAAGCCGCCGAGCGCATTGAGCGAGACCTTGTAGGTGGGCGGCGGCGCTTCGCCGGTCACGCCGGTGATGGACACCCGATCGCTGGATTCCTGCGTGAGGATCGCTGAGTCGATCCGTGCGGTGACGTCGGGGTTCGCGTAGCGGCCGCCGGTGATTTCGTACAGCAGCTGAGCGGTCACTGTGCCGACGCTGACAGCCCCACCGGTGCCCTCGTGCTTGGTGATGACGGACGACCCGTCGGACTCGATCTCGGCGATGGGGAATCCGGGACGAGACATGTCTGCGATTTCGGTGAAGAACGAGTAGTTCCCGCCCGTCGCCTGAGTTCCGCACTCGATGACATGTCCGGCGATCACGGCACCGGCCAGGGCGTCGAAATCGGTCGGCGTCCAACCGAAGTGCGCCGCAGCGGGTCCCACGATCACGCTGGCATCGGTGACGCGCCCGGTGACCACGACGTCGGCACCGGAGTTCAGGCATTCCACGATGCCCCACGCGCCGAGGTAGGCATTTGCGGTCAGCGGGTTGCCGAGGCCTAGTTCGGCCGCCCTGCCGAGAAGGTCGTCGCCATCGACGTACGCGATTTTGGCGCCGGAGTCGAGCTTCTCCAGCGCCTCGGCCAAGCCACGTGGATTCAGACCACCGGCGTTGGCGACGATCTTGACACCTTTGTCCAGTGCCAGCCCCAGGCAGTCCTCGGCCTGGCGCAGAAAGGTTTTGGCGTAGCCACGGGTCGCATCCTTCATCCGGTCGCGGCCGAGGATGAGCATCGTGAGCTCGGCGAGGTAATCACCGGTGAGGTAGTCGAGTTCGCCGCCCTCGAGCATCTCGCGCATGGCCGACAGGCGGTCTCCGTAGAAGCCCGAACAGTTGCCGATTCGTACGGTCATGCTTTCTCTCGTCCCGATCCTGGAGGGCCTGCGAAGGCTTGGGCGATGGTGAGCCAGTGCGCGGCGTCTGGTCCCTCGGCACTGATGTCGAGGTTGTCGCGATGAGCGCGCTGGGTCACGAGGAGGCAGAAGTCGAGCGCCGATCCGCTCACGCGTTGGGCGGCGTCTTCGGGGCCCCAGGACCACAGCTCACCCGAGGGCGCGGTGAGCTCGATGCGGAACGGATCGGCAGGAGGGGTCTGCTCATTGACCGCGTAGGCGAAATCTCTCGTACGCACACCGATATGAGCGACGCCGCGGATTCGGTCGGTGGGCAGGCGGGAGACGCCCAGTGCGTCGGCGACATCCTGGCCGTGGGCCCAGGTCTCCATCAGCCGCGCGGTCGCCATGGACGCGGCACTCATCGGCGGTCCGAACCAGTCGATCTTGATTCCGGGCGGCACCTGGACCAGAGCATCGGTCATGGCGTGGCGTCGGGTACGCCAAATGCTCAGTAGTTCGGGATTGCGGGCTTCTTCCTCCGCAGCCTCGTCGACGAAACCGGTGGGGTTCTCCCACGCTGTCTTCAGAGTGAGAGCGAACTCCTCCTTGGCCGCGGTATCGCCCGATGCCGCGGACGTGGTGCGCTCGGCCACGTGGTCGGTCCAGGACAGATGTGCGATCTGGTGTGCGATCGTCCAGCCCTCGGCCGGTGTCGGTGCCGCCCACTGCTCTGATGTCAATTCTGCGACGAGCGCATCGAGGTCGTCGCCCTCGGCACGGAGGTCGCCGACGAGTGTGTCGAGGTCTGCCATGGGTCCAGCTTCACAAAGGCACGAGAAAAAAGCAAGCACGCTTGCTTGTTAATTCGTAACCTTACGTTCGCTTGCCGTCCCTACGGTGACGACTGTGAAAATGTCGAGACTCGCAGCCGTCACCGTTACCCTCGCTTTCATGGCCGCGGGTTGCTCCTCTGTGAATCCAACCGCTGCGGACCCGGCCCCCGAGGAACCGTCGAGCATTCGGGTCGCGACGTTCAACGCCAGTCTCAATCGATCCGCGGCCGGGCAATTGGTGACCGACCTGCAGGGCGAGAATGCTCAGGCCCGCGCGGCGGCCGATGTGATCTCCGCGAACTCGCCGGATATGTTGTTGGTCAACGAGTTCGATTACTCGGGTGACGATGCGGTGAGGCTGTTCAACGACAACTATCTGGACAAGCAGTACCCGTACTCCTTCACTGCGCCCGTGAACACCGGCGTCGACTCGGGACTCGACCTGGACATGGACGGCGCGCTCGGCGGTCCGGGCGATGCCTGGGGTTTCGGGCAATTCCCA
The DNA here is from genome assembly GCF_002258645.1 of Rhodococcus sp. 15-649-2-2. Classification (NCBI taxonomy): domain Bacteria; kingdom Bacillati; phylum Actinomycetota; class Actinomycetes; order Mycobacteriales; family Nocardiaceae; genus Rhodococcus; species Rhodococcus sp. 15-649-2-2. The sequence continues at coordinate 212,333 of NZ_NPFM01000022.1, read as the reverse complement.
GGTCAGTACGGCATGGTCGTGTACTCGAAGTATCCGATCGACACCGAATCGGTACGCACGTTCCAGAACTTCCTGTGGAAGGACATGCCGGATTCACTACTGCCGCGCGACTACTACGGAGAGGTGTCCGACGCTCTGCGGCTGTCCAGCAAATCGCATTGGGACGTGCCGATCGACGTGAACGGCAAGACGCTGCACGTACTGGCCTCGCACCCCACTCCCCCGTCCTTCGATGGTCCCGAGAACCGCAACGGCAAACGCAATCACGACGAGATCCGGCTCAGTGCCGACTACATCTCGGGCGCGGATTACCTGTACGACGACAAGGGCGTGCGCGGCGGACTCGAAGAAGGAGCGTCGTTCGTCATGCTGGGTGACCAGAACAGCGATCCGGTCGACGGAGATTCGGTTGCGGGTGCCATCGCGCAGGTACTCGACCTTCCGCGGGTCCAGGATCCTGCACCTACCTCGGCTGAACACGGTACGGACACAGCCGATTTCGCCGACCCGACTCCCGGTGACCTTCGGGTGGACTACGTACTGCCGTCGGACGATCTGACGGTGGTCGATTCGCAGGTGTACTGGCCCAATCAGGCCGAGCACCCCTCGGACCACCGACTGGTGTGGGCCGACCTCGAAATATGATGGGTGTGTGACCGATCTACCGATTGTCGAGTTCGCCTACCCGGGTCCCCTTCGGGACAAGCTGGTTGCAGCCGTGCTGTCCGGTGCGAAGACCAGCACGGCAAGCCTGCTGGTGCAGTACACCGACGAAGAGCTGCCGCGAGTCGGCGAACGCGGCGCGGTGGTGGATTCGGCGGGAGTCGTGGTCGGAACCATCGAAACCATTGCCGTCGATGTCGTTGCACTGAAGGATGTTTCGCTGCAACACGCCCTCGACGAGGGTGAGGGTTACGCCGATGTGGCGCAGTGGCGAGCAGGACACGAAAAATTCTGGCACTCGGCCGAGGTCCGCGAGGAACTGGGCGATCCACATTTCTCGGTGAACAACGACACTCAGGTGGTACTGGAGCGATTCGTACTCGTGTGAACTCATGACCCGCTGTGTTCCGTCGGTTCGATGCCTACTGCTCGGAGGGTTGCAGCTTCTGCGCTGTCCGGATCGTACGGCCGTGCCGCTGTCATGATGACCCGCACATTCTCCGGAGTGTGGATCTCGAGCTCGACGGAATTCCATGGTCGAGTGTGCGGCCCGGTAACCGAGCCGGGTCGAATTTGTGTGCAGGCTTCGAATACGGCGTCGAGCTGGTCGAGAACACAGGCGAAGCTCACAGTCATCTCGGGCAGAGGGACCGATCGGTCCGCGGGTACAAGCAGAACATCTTGGAACGCCCAGCGGCGCAGGTGAACCAATCGACCTGGGATCGCGAAGAGCTCGAAGAAGCCCAGGGCTTCGATCCAGAATTCGGTTGACTGCGCGAGATTTGCGGTGGGGATGGTGACGAACATGGGCATTCCGTACAGGCCACGAAACAGTGGGGGTGCGGTGGCGTCCGGGCCCGGAATCGGCACGGGGCTCACATCGAAGGCGGGGTGGTTCTCGGTCATGTCAACCATCCTGAAGCCTGACGCGGCGTCAGGGTCAAACAGTATTGTCGGTGGGCGGGTGTATGGACATTCGATGTCCAATTCTTATTCACTGCAACCTGATTGGGGTTGACGGCCAGTCCGCGTATCGGTAACATCGAACATACGTTCTATGTCTTGTTGGACGATCCGCCGGGGGGGGCGAAAACACAGTGACCACATCTACGCGCAGTCGATTCGCGGCTTATCTCGGGCCGCAATCGAAGCCGTACATCGAGGCTGTTTCTCTCACCGAGATTCGAGATGTCGCGACGCTGGAGAATCAGGCATGTGCACGGAAAGTAGCTGTGGCCGCAGCCATCTGGGATTCGTGCATCCACCAGAACGTGCTCGTCGGTGATGTCGTTCAGGACGCGGGCAACTATGCGGCTTCCGAGATCGCGCACGTTCTGGGTTGCTCGAAGTCCGTCGCGAACACGTACGCCGAGATCGGCATGGACCTGCGGCTCCGGCTTCCTGCGGTCGCAGCTGCGTTCGAGGCCGGCGAACTCGATCTGCCTCGCGTCCGCGCGATCTACCGCTGTACCCACAACCTGACACAGGACGCGGCTGCCGCCGTCCAAGGCGAGGTTCTACTGGCTGCCCGACGCCTGTCGCCCGGACCGCTCGCGACCGAGACCTGGTCGATCATGTACCGCATCGCACCCGAGCAAGCGGCCGCTTTACGCAAGGACCTGGAACGGCATACCAACGTCACCTACACCGACAAGGACGTGCTCTCGACGCTCAAAGCCGATCTCACCGCCGCCGACGCCGCGGCCGCCTGGCAGTTGATCAACGAGATGGCTGCGACCGTGTGCCGACGTGATCCGCGAAACCGAGGGCAGAAGCGTGCCGCAGCGTATGTCGCTTTACTACAGCAGGAGTCGTCGATGGCGTGCCTGTGCGAACCCGATGACGACAATCCGTGCACGGCCGATACCGTGCGTCGCGATCGACGCACACCACTGACGGTGATCACGGTCGACCTCGCCACTCTCGCAGGTCTGCTCTCCAATCCTGCTCACCTGGCCGGCCACGGCACCATCGATGCCGAGTACGCCCGAGAGCTCGCCGACAACGCGCACTGGCAGATCCTCCTCACCGAAGCCCGCAATCTGGCGGAGAAGCTTGGTTACGGCGAAGATCTGGAGTCATCGATCGACCTCGACTCCGAGAGTGGCGCAGGTACCGAAGACAAGGGTGCCGAAAGCAGCGCCGACAGCGGATCGAAAAATGGCCAGAAGAAGCCCCGAGGATCCAAGGTAGGCAAAACGAGAAGCAGCAGTTCCGAGGGCAGCAAGTCGCATGTAGTGTTTCATCCGCTGGGGCGCGGACGTCGCCGAGACGGAGCCGCAATTCCTTGCCCGCCCAGATCCCAGACTTCCGCGCGTCCACCGCGGAACAGCTGTGTCGCCACTCCGTATCGCGGCACATACACCTTTGTTGCAGAACTCGAAGCGGCAATCGCCGCCAATCCCACCCTCGGGCTCGCGCTGCATCCGGACGGTCACGGCGGTCTCGTGCTGCCGCCACCCGGAGCGCTCGTCTATCGGCCCAGTACCGCACTCGCAGAACGTGTTCGATACCGCGACCGCACTTGTCGGCACCCGGGCTGCGATGTCGCGGCTCAGCAGTGCGAGATCGACCACGTCGTGCCGTATTTTCATCGCGATCCTGCGACCGGTGGCTGGACCATCGACACCAACCTGCACTGTCTGTGCCGCTACCATCACAGCCTCAAGACCATGGGGCTGTGGACACCGGTGATGCTCGCCGACGGCGTCGAGTTCTGGGTCTCGAACGGCGGCACCACAGCGATCACGGTTCCCGGCACCACCCAACTCGCAGACCTGAGCCACCTGCCGTCCGTCCATCGCAGACCCAAAGGCCAAGCGCTCGAGCCTGATACAGCCACCCTCGAACGTGCCGAACCGCAACCGAATCCGGTACCGATGGCAGCACCCGACGACGATTCTCCACCCTTTTGACGGGTACCAGAGGATCGCATACAGAAGTTCCACCGCAGTCGATATGTCTGCGGTGGAACGACTGTGCGCCTTCTCTGTCGGGTGTCGCGGCGTCAGCCCGTGTAAGTACTGAGGTCGTACACCGTCGCGCTACCGACGGTGCTGGCGGTGAAGTTCGCCTCGACCCATTCCTGGATCTGCGAGGACGTACTCTCCGAGTCGCCGCCCATTCCCCCACGACCCATTCCGCCCGAGACATAGTACGCCACTTCGTGGTTGGACACGTAGTCGATGAACTCGTCGAGAGTCGGGGCAGGATCGCCGCTCCATCCACCGATCGCCATCACTGCCGTATCCGACGCCAGCTCGTATCCGGCTGCAGACATCGAACCGTTCACCGCAGCGGACCACCTCGTGGTCGTGGACTCGAGCAGAGCCGTCAACTCCTCGTTGGACTCACCGCCCATGCCGCCCATACCGGCCATACCGCCCGTGCTGCCCGTGCCACCTGTGCCGGCATCACCGGCGCCGAATCCGGCCGGCAGATCCGCCGCACCGGCAGGCGCGTCCGCTGCACCATCAGCTGCAGGAGCACCCGGCATCGCACCATCAGCCGCAGCACCGTCCGGCATCGCAGCACCGTCAGCCGCAGCACCGTCAGCCGCAGCACCGTCAGCCGCAGCACCGTCCGGCATTCCGCCGGGCGGCATTCCGCCATCCATGCCCCCCATACCGCCGTCGGCGACAGCACCTGTCGGGCCCGCGGTCGGAACCGATCCACTGTGCGCATTCGTCGTCGTGGCGATCGCATAGGAAGCGCCACCGCCGAGACCGGCCACGGCTCCGAGGATCAACGCAGCGGCAGTGAGCTTTCGGTACCGCCCGGCGAGCAGAATCATCACGGCCGCAACGATGGTTCCCGTCAACAGAATCCACTTCAACGCCGGCAGCCAATCCGCGTTGCGGTGCAGCAGCACCCAACTCCAGGTGCTGGCCGCAATCATCATCGCCGCCATACCCGCTCTGCCCCAAATGGATTCGCGTCGAAGCCACAGTGCGTAGCCGCCGGTTCCGATCATGCCCGCAAGTGCAGGGGCGAGCGCGACCGTGTAGTACGGGTGGATTGTGCCGGACATATAGCTGAAGATCAGCGCCGTCACCAAGAACCAACCGCCCCACAGAATCAGGGACGCACGCAGCAGGTCGGTCCGCGGCGCTCGACCACGAGCAATCAGACCGAAGACCAGCGCCACCAGAGCAGCAGGGATCAGCCACGAAATCTGGATTCCCATTTCACTGCCGAACAGGCGGTCCAGGCCGGTCGACCCTCCGAAGCTCGATCCCGCTGCCCCCGCGCTCATTCCGGCTGGAGCCTCCATGCCGCCTCCACCGGTGTTACCGAAGATACGACCGAGCCCGTTGTAGCCGAGCACCAGATCCATCACGGTGTTGTCGGTGGACCCGCCGATGTACGGGCGCGCACTTTCCGGCCACAGCTGAACCGTCACCACCCACCAGCCGGCGGCGGCGACCAATGCCGCGAACGCACCGACCAGATGCAGCAGTCTTGCTCGCAATTGTGCCTGTCCAGCAACCAGATATGTGAGACCGAACGCCGGCAACACCAGCAGCCCCTGCAACATCTTCGTCAGGAACGCGAACCCGAGCGCCACGCCGGCGATGGCCAGCCACACCGCGGCCCGTCGACCGGCCGATGTCTGCAGAGAGCGCACGACGAAGTAGCCGCCGAGAGTCATGAGCAGCACCAGCAACGCGTCGGGATTGTCGAAGTCGAACATCAGCGCGGCGGCAGGAACGGACGCCAGAGTGAAGCCGGCGAGCAAGCCGGCAGTGGGATTCGCGACCCGCTTGACCGCGGCATACACCGTCGCCACTGCGGCGACACCCATCAAGGCTTGTGGAAGAAGCAAGCTGAAGCTCGAGAACCCGAACAGACGGGCCGACAGTCCCATCACCCACAGTGCGGCCGGTGGCTTGTCCACGGTAATGAAGTTCTCGGAATCGAGTGATCCGAAGAACCACGCCGTCCAGTCCTTGGTGCCTGCCTGCACCGCCGCGGCGTAGAACGTGTTCGCGTAACCACTTGCGGTCAGGTTCCACAAATACAGGGTTGCGGTGGCCGCGAGCAGAATCAGCAGCCCGAGCAGGTGCCGGCGGCGATACCACCACGTGTCCTGCCAGGACGGCTGGCGGGCGTGCGACGGGGGTATCGCGGCCGGTCGGTCGATTTGGGCAGTCATCGCAAATCCTGTTCGTCGAAGTTGTCGACTACGAGAGTGTGCGATGGACCGTCGGCCCGGCTGGGAGCAGCCTGCGAGGTTGCTGTGAACCCTCCCTGTCACGCCGCCGCATCGACGCGAAGGTCTGCGCCGCGTCGCTGGTGAATAGGTCGAGCAGGATCGCGTTGCACAGCGCGGACTTCTCCACCCACAACCCATGCGTGGTTTCCGGCCCGATGGCCAGTTCGGCGACGGGCACGCAAGTTCACCGCATCCGAAGTCACCGCACTTACAGCACAGGCCCGGTCTCGTTCGCCTTCTCCTCGTCTCGCTGCTGCTGAGCTGCGGCCAGCCCCGACATCGTGCGCAACGGCACCTCTTTCAGGAACAGCACCAGCACGAACCCGATGACCATCAGGATCGACACGGCCAGGAACACGTAGTCCATGGCATCCGAGAAGCCGATCCGGAACGGTTCGGCAAGTGCGGGTTCGAGCTTCTGAATGAACGAGCTGTCCTGCAGCGCACTCCCGGCGACCGAGGCGTCACCCGACGCAATGGCCCGGGCGAACCCGGATTCCAGTGGATCGGAACTGCTTGCCGCGGTCTGCACCGCTTGCTGGAAGGCCGGCGTCGAGCTCGCGGCGATCAGTGCATCGCCTGTCTTCGGGGTCAGCTGAGTGAAGAGCATCGACAGGAACACCGCCACACCCACCGTCGCACCGATCTGGCGGAAGAACGTTGCGGCAGAGGTCGATACACCCATGTCCTTGGGCGGCATCGCGTTCTGGATGGCGAGCGTCAGCGGCTGCATCATCGAACCGAGACCGAGACCGAACACGCCCATCACGACCATGGTCTGCCACAGCGGAGTATCGGCGTGCACGTAGTGGAACGTGAACATCGCGATCGCCATCAACGCGGTACCGACGATCGGAAAGATCTTGTAGCGCCCCGTCTTCGAGATCATCCGGCCCGAGACGATCGACGCGATCATCAGTGCACCCACGAGCGGCAGGGTTTGGTAGCCGGCCAGAGTGGGCGAGGATCCCTTGACCACCTGCAGGTACTGCGGCAGCAGCGAGATGCCACCGAACATTGCTGCGCCGGCGATGACGCTGACGGCAATACACAACGAGAACAACGGGTTTCGGAAGAATCGCATGGGGATCAGGGCGTCGTCGCCCATCTTGATCTCGGCGAGCACGAAGGCGATGACGCCGACGATGCCGATTCCGAAGCACAGCAACGCGCGTGGCGAGCTCCAGCCCCACACACGACCCTGCTCGGCGATGATGAGCAGCGGCACGAGGCCTACGCTGAGAAGCACTGCGCCCCACCAGTCGACGCGCGCTTCGCGTCGGTACACCGGCAGGTTCAGCACCCGCCACACGACGACGAGTGCGATGATGCCGAGCGGCACGTTGATGTAGAAAACCCAACGCCAGCCGGTGATTCCGAGGATCGACGACTGCCCGGCGAGCAGCCCACCGATGACCGGCCCGAGCACACTCGAGGTACCGAAGACGGCCAGGAAGTAGCCCTGGTACTTGGCGCGCTCACGCGGCGGCACGATATCCCCGATGATGGCCAGCGCCATCGACATCAGACCACCCGCACCCAGGCCCTGGATAGCGCGGAAGGCAGCGAGCTCGTACATCGACGTCGCGATGCCGCACAGCATGGACCCGACGACGAAGATCGAGATGGCCGTCATGAAGAACGGCTTGCGCCCGTACAGATCGGAGAGCTTGCCGTAGAGCGGGGTCGAGACCGTGGAGGTGATGAGGTAGGCCGTTGTCACCCAGGCCAGAACCGAGAACCCGTTGAGATCGTCGGCGATGGTACGCACAGACGTCGACACGATGGTCTGGTCGAGGGCAGCAAGGAACATGCCCATCATCAGGCCCGACAGAATGGTCATGATCTCGCGGTGCGAATACTCGCCGCTGGCGGGAGTCACTTCTCGCTCGGTTACCATCTCTTTAGTGCACCTTTACGTAGCGTTTGCTTGTGTCCTACAACGATATTCGGACCACCAGCATGCTCGCAGAAAGCTGTCTAAGCAAAGGTTTATTTGCGACGAATCCTGTCTCGCACCTCACGCATCGTGTGCGGATGAATTCCCTCCGCCGCGAGCACTCGTCTGGTCTTGCGGCGCGTCAGCAGAACGCCGGTGATCGCGACGATCCACACCGGGAACTGCACGAGCAAGGCAACCCGGAAACCGTCGAACGTGTAGCCGCCCATTGCGTCGAGAATCCAACCGATCCCCGCTATCACCAACAGCGACGCCAGGAACCCGCCGATGTTCACCATCCCCTGAGCCGTCCCCAGATTTGCGCTCGGATTGAACGTGCGGGCGAGATCGAAACCGATCACCGAACCCGGACCTCCCACCGAGATCACCACCACGAGCAGCACCAGCAACCACAGCGGCGCAGGCCCGGGAAGCGACAGCACGACGGCCCACATCGTGGCATTGCTGATCATGATCGCCAGCACCAGCCACGACCGTCGCATCGGGTAGCGCCCGGTGAGGAGACCGACCACGATGCCCGACACCACCGCGGCCGCAACCGACACCGTCAACAACGCTCCGGCCGTCGACGCGGACAGGCCCTGCGCCGACGTCAGATACGGCACACCCCACAGCAACGCGAACACCGTGATCGAGAACTGGGTGCCCATGTGGGAGAAGAAGCCGAGGCGGGTGCCGGGGCGTCGCCACACCTCCGCGATGGACGCGATGGTCTGCCGCAGCGACGTGGGCTCGGTATCGGGAGTGATGCTGTCACCGGGGCGATCTCGAACCAGCGCGATCACGAGCACAACAGCAAGCAGCCCCAATGCCGCCGCGCTGCCGAATGCGACCGTCCAACCCGGCCCGTTCAACAGAATCAGGAACGGGACCGCCGAGAGCACCTGACCGAGTTGGCCGAGCAGACCTGTCAGCTGCGAGACGATCGGCACCCGCCGCGGGGAGAACCAGCGCGGCACCAACCGCAAGACCGAAATGAAGGTGAGAGCATCGCCCACGCCGACGAACGCGCGAGCGGCCACCGCGACCGGGAGCGACTCGGTGAGTGCGAGGGTGATCTGAGCCGACGCCATGATCAGCGCGCCCGCGGCGATCATCCTGCGCGAACCGATCCGATCCAACAGCACGCCGGCCGGGATCTGCATCGCCGCATACACGATCACCTGCAACACCACGAACGACGACAGCAGAGACGGCGACACCGAGAACCGATCCGCCGCACTGAGACCAGCGACTCCGAACGACGTGCGATGCAGCACCCCGATGATGTAGGCGAAGACACCGATGCCCCACACCACCCACACGGTTCTCCCTGTAGTCACGAGACGATTGTGTCAACCACGCTGTGGAATGATCAGACCCGGTAGTTCGTGGAGCAAGAAAGTGAGTGACGTCATGGCCAAGCAGCTGTTGGTACTCAACGGTCCGAATCTCAACATGCTCGGCACCAGGCAGCCCGAGGTGTACGGCCACGCCACCCTCGCCGATGTCGTCGCCCTGTGCGAGAAGACCGCCGCCGACCTCGGACTCACCGTGAAAGCTGAACAGTCCAACCACGAGGGTCACATCATCGACTGGATCCACGAGGCCCGCGGGGTGGCGTCGGGCATCGTCATCAACCCCGGTGGACTGACGCACACCTCGGTGGCGCTGCGCGACGCACTCGTCATCCCGGAGGTCCCGATCATCGAGGTGCACATTTCCAACGTGCACGCCCGTGAGGAGTTTCGACACCACTCCTTCGTGTCGCCTATCGCCAGTGGCGTCATCGCCGGACTCGGCATCGACGGATACCGCTTCGCCATCGAACGACTGGCTGCTCTCATCTGACGCTCAGGTTGCCCTGCATAAACTGGTCGCCGTGAACACCAGCAACAAGGCATCGAAAGACATCAGGGCTATGCAGAACGGCGACAAGAATCGCCGAACGCTGATCCAGATCGTCGTGGCTGTGGTTCTCATCGCGCTCGTTGCAGCAATTGCCTTGTTCATCGTCAACAGGAACTCGACGTCGGGTGAGGCATCTCCCGCCACGAGCTCGTCACCGGGCCAGCAGCTGACGCCCACGTCGTTGACCGACACCGGTGCCATCCGCTTCGGTAATCCCGACGCCACCACCGTCATCAGTGTCGTCGAGGACTTCCAGTGCCCGGCGTGCAAGAACTTCGAGTCCATCAGCGGGTCGACGTTGCAGCAGCTGGCCGACGCGGGCAACGTCGCGGTGGACTACCGACCCATCTCCATTCTCGACCGCTTCTCGAACGGCACGATGTACTCGACGCGTGCCGCGAGCGCCTCGATCTGCGTCGCCGAAAACGACCGGGACAGCTGGATGGACTGGCACAACTCCATGTTCGCGGAGCAGCCCGCGGAAAACGGCACCGGATTGACCGACGACAAGCTCGTCGAGATCGCCACCTCCGCCGGTGCCGACTCCCCCGCCACCGCGTCGTGCATCACCGACGGCAGCTACACCGATTGGGTCACCAGCCAGACGCAGTCCGTCATAGGCGAAGGCATCAACGGGACGCCGAGCGTGCGCGTCAACGGTACCGACGTCTCCAACCCGACTCCGGAGAACATCCTCTCCGCCGCTGCAGCAGCCGGTAACTGAGCGGCAGCCGGTACCAGAGCATGAGGACCCGCGTCGGTGCCGCAGTCTTCACCGTCTTCAGCGCGATCGGGCTACTCGCTGCGCTGACCCTGACGATCGAGCGATTCAAGTTGCTCGAGGACGCGTCGTACGTACCGTCGTGCAGCCTGAATCCGGTGCTCTCGTGCGGATCGGTGATGGTGACGAAACAGGCTGCGCTCTTCGGCTTCCCGAACCCCATCCTGGGCATCGTCGCGTTCTCGGTTGCGCTCGTCGCCGGGGTGCTGTGGCTCGGCCGCGTCGAACTGCCGCACTGGTTCTGGCTCGGCATGAGTGGCGGCCTGCTGCTCGGTGAAGTGTTCGTGCATTGGCTGATAGTCCAGAGCCTGTACGAGATCGGCGCACTGTGCCCTTACTGCATGGTGGTGTGGGCCGTGACGATGCCGCTGTTCGTGCTGGCTCTGAGCCGCCTGATCAGCACCGGCCCGAACAACGGTGGCACGATCGGCCGTCTTTTCCTCGAATGGCGGTGGACGCTGCTCGCCGTGTGGTACGCAATCGTCATCGCGCTCATCGGAATCCGCTTCTCGGACTACTGGACCTCGTTGCTCTGAGTTTCGCTGCTCTGACAGTTTCGCAGCTCTGAGTTTCACCGCTCCGACAGTTTCGCAAAACTCATGAGTCGATCGACTGCACCGTGCATGATGGGTACAGCACCCGAGTGAGACTGATCACAGCTCCTGGCTCGGGGAAGATCGTTCGAGTAGCAGGAGTCGATACATGGCAGGTGATCCATTCGCAGTCATCGTTGCCGTCATCGTGTCCGCCGCCGGTGTTGTCGCCGGAACCGACGCCCCGGCTCCGATTCCCGATCAGGCAGTGACGGATCAGGCCGCAGAAATTGCCGCCAACGCCGAGGATCAGGCGAAGACGATGAGCGATCAGTGGACCGAACTCCTGGGCACCATGCCCGAGCCTGCCGCCGACATCGCCGATCGCACGTTGTCCGACGCCGCGGACGGCCTGCACACTGCCGTCGAGCCGATGCTCCCGAACCTTCCAACGGTGGAAGACATCGAAGCGGCCGAGGATGTAGCGGTGCCGACCGCGGCGGAAGATGCACTGGCTGCCCTCCCCACTGCCGCTGCGGCTGTACCTGCTGCCGGCTCCCCGTCTGCCCCACTTCCGTTCAGCGTCTTCTCGCCGAGTGCTCTCTCGTCAACTGCTCTCTCGTCAACTGCTCTCTCGTCAACCGCAGCCGCACTCGGTGCCGGTGCAGTCCAGTTCGCCGGCCGCACGTACACCGCAGCCGATATCGCCACCCAGACGGCGTTCATGGCGTCGGCCGAGGCCATTCGGCGCGCACTCTTTCCCGGGCTGCCCGTGACGTTCACCGGTATCAATGTGGGCCCGATCGGCTTGGGGGCGGTGGGAGCCATCACCGCCTTCGTGCCGTGGCTGCAGAAAGCAGGCAACATCTGCGGAGGCGTCGAAGGCACCACGATCGCCGCACTCTATGCCGCCGAGAACGGCTTTCGGTACGGTCCGACGGCGCCTGTCTCGAGCACCGGCGCACAGGGACCGGGGCAATTCATGCCGGGCACGTGGGCGACCTACGGCAAGGACTACGACGGCAACGGCGTGGTCGACGTCAACAGCGTCGGAGACGCAGTAATGGCGTCGGGCACGATGCTGTGCGACATCTACGGGCAGGTCGACGGCTGGAAGCGAGAGGGCAAGGTCTCCGGTGACACACTCGACCTGACCCTCGCCGGATACAACGCGGGCGCGGGAGCGGTGCTGCGATCAGGCGGTATGCCCTCGGGCACAGTCGATTACGAGACACAGACCAAGCCGTACGTGGCCCGCATCAGGGCGACCGAGGCGCAGTTCGCCTCGATACTGACCCCGTTCGCGGGGCTCGACCTCACCGGAATGGGCGGCCGGGCAGTGCAATTGGCGATGGACTACCTGGGGCTGCCCTACGTGTGGGGTGGCGGAAACATCAACGGTCCGTCCGGTGGTGGATTCGATTGCTCCGGTCTGACGTCGTACGCCCTGTTCAAGGCCTCGGGCGGGAAGGTGACGCTGCCCCGGACCTCCGAAACACAATGGAACGTCGGCACCGAGGTTCCGATGGAACTGGCGCAGCCCGGCGATCTGCTGTTCGGGAACTGGGGACCTGCTGGACCCGGGCACGTGGCGATCTACATGGGGAACGGCCAGATGGTGCATGCTCCCACCACCGGTGACGTGGTTCGAGTGGCACCGGTGTTCGACGGTATGCGCGCCCGTCACATCGTCTAGGTGCGCGCGTACAGTGCGAACGTGACCAATGCACGCGTGGAACCGGCCGGCTTCGACGACGAGCTGGCACCGGAGCCGCCGCCCGGTGAGGGCTTCGAGAACAACTGGCCGGTGCGGACGGGCGACATCGATCCGACCAACCGACTGCGGTTCGACGGAGTCGCCCGCTACCTGCAGGACATCGGTACCGACAACCTCGATGCCACGCCGCTGGGCAAGACCGATCCGATGTGGATCGTGCGGCGCACCGTCATCGACGTCTTCGAGCCCATCCACTTTCCGGACCATGTGCACATGCGTCGGTGGTGTTCGTCGATGTCGACGCGGTGGTCGAACATGCGCGTGGCACTGACGACCCCGAAGGGTGGTCGCATCGAAACCGAGGGCTTCTGGATCAACATCAGCAAGGACACCGGAATGCCGACCCGCATCAGCGACGGCGCACTGGAAATGCTGGCCCGAACCACCGATCAACACCGGTTGCGATGGAAGGCATGGCTCACCGAGCCGGTGCCCGCGGAATCGCACACCGACCTTCAGTTCCCTTTGCGCGCAACCGATATCGACCCCTTCAACCACCTCAACAATGCGGCCTACTGGCATGCGATCGAGGAGTTGTTGGTCGACGTACCCGCGCTGGCCGCATCGCCGCACCGCGCCGTGATCGAGTACCTGAGCCCTGTGCTGGCAGGCGAACGCGTGACTCTGCGCCACCGCTACGAAGGCGGCGCGTTGACCGTCTGGTTCGTTGTCACCGGCGCATCGGGCGAGCCGACGGTGCGTACCGTGGCCAAGGTGGCACCCAAGGCCTGATGATCGAGCTTGCCGCGGGGGGTGCGCGGTAAGGCGTCCACGACGGCGATCACCACGGGCAGGCTCGGGCTCGGCAACATCGAGCGAACGCGCCGACGTATCTGCGCCACTGTGGGTGAGTTCTGCTGGGCTACAACCACTCCCGCTGCCGGCACCTCGCCGGTGCGATCGTCGGGAACGCCGACAACTCCGGCATCGAGAACACCAGGGATCGACAACAGTGCCGCCTCGATCGGGGCCAGCTCGACCGTGAGCCCGGCTCGAACGATCGTCTCGCTGCCGCGGCCGAGCAACGTCAGTCGACCCTCGTCGACACTGCCGCGATCGCCGACCGTCATCCACCCGTCGACGGGCCCGTTCGTCAGGGTGGTGTGGTCGCCGACTCGGCTCAGGTAACCGTCGAACAGCATGTCGCTGCGCACGTGCAGCAGTTCGTTCCTGGTCTCCACCTCCACCCCGCCGAACAACGCGCCCTCCACACTCGCTGCCTCGACGCCCGTGCCGCCAGGAGTTCGACGGTCGTACGAGACGAAGCTCAGTTCCGATGCACCGTAGAAGTGCGTCATGGTTGCGTTCGGGAACACTGTCGCCAATGCCGTGCGGGCAGACTGCGGCCATCGCGCCGCAGACGAGAGCACCTCGCGGACGCAGGGATACCGGGCGTTGGAGCGAGCGATGTCCCAGGCAATGGTCGGTACCGAATAGAGATGTGTCGGATCATCTTCGAGAGCGACCGCCGCCTTCCGTAGATCCACCGTCGCACCGCGGGTGAGCCCGTGCAACGCACCGTAGAGAAAGTGCGTGTGATCAAGGGTGCCGGATGCAGACACTCGATCGCCCGGCCCGAGCTCGAACAGTGCATCGGACCGGTCCAGCGTGGCAGCCCAGGACGCCTGATCTCGAACGAACAATTTGGGTGGTCCGGTCGTCCCCGAGGTGATGCCGACCAGGAGTTCAGCGGTGCGTGCGGGTGGATCGAGCGGCGCGGCACGGCCGGTGGTGAGCTCCTCGGGTGCCAGCACTGTGTCGGCACCCCAACGATGCACTCGTGCGTGCTGGCGCGGATGCGCGACAACCAGCGAGGGCTCACACACCGCCGTGACATCGGCGAATTCTCGAGCCAACAGATGTCGATGCAGCAGAACGACACTCACACCGGCATGCATTGCCGCCAGAACCACGACCAGCGACCCGATGTCCGACGTCGGCAGTACCGCGATGCGACGCTTCCCTGCCAATGCGGTCGCCGCGCATGTCACCCGATCCCAGAATTCACGGTACGTGATTCGGTCGGTCGCATCGACGATTGCGATGTCTTCGCGGTCGGAATGCCGCGCTGTTCGGGCGGCAAGAAGCTCACTGGTCATCGCGTGGTTCGTCTTCACCATCGTCTTCACCGTCGTCGTCCACACCGCGCGCGACGAGGGCATCACCCATCGCATCCGCAGTGCGGAGGGCGCGCACCAGAACCGGGGTTGCCAGAGCCGTCATGGACCACTGCAATCCGCGGGCTTTGCGAGCCTGGGACACCTCTTGGACGATGGACGCCAGCAGCGGGATGCACCGAATGGCAAGGGCCAGGAGCAGTCCGATGCGATCCGGGTCGACGCCGAAGCGGCGGATCGGCCCGAGTGCTCTCGTGACGGTGTCGAGCATGTCGGTCACCCGGGTGGTCAGCGTGACCAGTGCCGCCAGGGCAACGGAGATCACCAGCACCCCGCACACCACCACCGCGCGTTGCCACGTGGTGATCAGTATCTGGAACACACCGATGATCAGCAACATCCAGAGCACCGGACGAAGTTGCGCCAGAGCGACTCTTGCCGGAATACCGGCCACAGCGAACAGGGCGGCGACCACCAGAGCCACCACGCCGACCTCGAGCGGGGTGCGCGCGAAGATCACGGTCGCCAGAATTGCAACTATGAGCGACAACAGTTTCCAGCCCGGGCTCATTCGGTGCAGCAGCGATGTACCGGGGCGGTAGAGACCGATCACCCGATCAGCTCCCGATACGCCGGAACCGCTGCGGCGGGGGCACCGTCGAACGCCACGCGGCCGTCATCGATGACGATGACACGCTCGAAGCTGTCCAGCAGAGCGAGCTGATGAGTCACAACGACGACTTGCTGATCCATCGAATCCAGAGCCTGAGCGACGACGCGTCCGTTACGCAGATCGAGCAACGTGGTCGGCTCGTCCGCAACAACCACCTCCGGCCGCCTGATCAGTACGGCACCGATCGCGAGCAATTGCTTCTGCCCACCGGAAAGCAGATGCGCCGGGTGATCGCGGTGCTGATCCAGTCGAAAGCGGACGAGGATTTCGTCGACGCGGTCGGCCACCTCTTTTTTGCTCAGCCCGGACTTACGCAGAGAGAACGCGAGATCCTCGGCGACAGTCGGCATGACGATCTGCGAATCGGGGTCGGTGAAGACGAACCCGACCTTCTTACGAACCTGCGCACCCTTCTTCGCGGCGTCGACGCCGTCGACCGTGACGCGGCCGGAGTCGGGCTTGATCAGACCGTTGATCATCCGAGCCAGCGTCGACTTCCCCGACCCGTTCGATCCGATGATGCCGATGCGTCGCTCGTCGAATTCCAGGTCGATGCCATGCAGTACCTGCCGCTCCCCGAAGGAGTGGGAAATGTTCTCGAACTTGATGCTGCTCATGTCACTCGCTCCACCAACATCGCTATTCCTTGCCCGCCGCCGATGGCGCAGGCCGCCAATCCCAGTGCCGGACCACTCGGTTGCAGCATTCGAGACGCCAAGCGCACCAGCAGAATTGCGCCCGATGCGCCCCACGGGTGACCCATCGCGATGGCCCCACCGTCCGGGCAGATGCGCGCTTCGTCGATGCCCAGTGCATCCGAGACCGCGAGCACCACCGATGCGAACGCCTCGGTGATCTCGATGACCCCGATGTCGTCGAGTGACACCCCGGTGCGCCCGAGTAGCTTCTCGATCGCAGGCACCGGGCCCAGACCGGGAAGTGCCGGATCGGACCCGGCCACCGCGCTGCCGAGAATGCGCAGTGCCGGCATACCGGCAGCACGTTCGGCCGTGGTGACCGCCAGAACTGCGGCACCGTCGGAGATTCCGCAGGAATTGCCGGCGGTGACGGTGCCGTCGGACGTGAACGTGGGACGCAGTCTGCCCAGGCGCTGGGCACTCATGTTGGGGCGGATGCGTTCGTCTGCGCTCAGCTCTCCGATCGGGACGATTTCGGCGGAGAAGTCGTGTGCCGCAGCTCGTGCGAAGGACCGTGCGGCGTACTCGTCCTGCCGCTGCCGGTCGATTCCACGCATTCGCGCGAGATCGTCTGCCGCAACGCCCATGTCAGGATCGGCGAAACCCTCGGGAGCGAACGGCGCTCGGGTGTATCGAACCGGTTCGCCGCCGTCGACCGGCGGCCAGAACCGCCACGGACTCGTACTGGCCGATTCGACGCCACCAGCGAGAATCAACGTCTCGTCGCCACTGCGGATGCGCGACGCAGCCTGCATGACGGCGTCGAGTCCGGATCCACACTGGCGGTCGACGGTAACGCCGGGGACGTCGACACCGAGTCCCGCGAGCAGGGCCGACACACGCGCAACGTCGCCGCCGGGGCCGAGACAGTTGCCGAGGATCACGTCGTCGATCGGGAGTCCGAGCGAACTAACTTCTGCTGCAACAGCTTTCAGCACCGGTGCAGCGAGGTTCGGGGCGGTCACATCGGCGAAGCCGTGACCAGCGATACCGATCGCGGTTCGTTTGGCCGCAACGATCACGGGAGTACTCATAGCAGGGCTTTCCGGGCGATTTTGCCGCTCGAGGTACGGGGCAGCTGCTGCACCACCGTCCACCGTCGCGGCAGTGCCTCCTTGGTCATGATCGAGCGGGCGTCGGCGCGGATGCGGTCGAGATCGCGGGATCCGTCGAGTTCGATTACGGCAGAGACCGTTTCACCCAACACCGCATGGGGAGATCCGATGGCAGCCGCGGCTCGAACACCGTCGAGTGCGGTCAGGATTCGCTCGACGTCCTCTGCGACGACGGTGGTGCCGCCGACATTGATCGCCGCATCCCCCCGACCGTGGACGAGCAGTTCGCGGCCGCTGAGCTCGGCCAGATCGCCGACGCCGCACCAGCCAGTGGTGCCGAGTGCCGAGTACGGCGAACGGACGACCAGATACCCGTCTTCGGTACGCGCCTCGACATCGCGGAGCAATCGCAGTGCCGCGTGCTCGCCTGTCACCCGTGCCGCCACCAACGACAGTTCCGCCGATCCGTAGTACTCCACCAACCTGACACCCATGGCCGAGATCGTCTGCGCTGCTGCGAGATCGAGTCCGGCACCAGCTGCGACCGCCACCCGCGCACCGGGCATCCGACAGACCGTGTCGCGAAGCACCGCAGGTACCGCATGCACCGCCGTGGCCTCGGCCGGGTCGTCGGTGACGCAGGCCCCCAGCCACAGTGCGTGCACGGCGGCGAACAGGTGCATCGTGGCGTGCAGTGGTCCGGTGATCAGCACCGAATCGGTGGGGCGGATGTCGGTGATCTCGGTGAACTCGGGAAAGCTGTCGACCCACGACGCGGCAGTGCGTTCGAGCGGCTTGGGGCGTCCGGTGGAGCCGGAGGTCGCGACCAGCAGGAAAGCGTCGGGACTCGGCCCCTCCGCACGATCCGGCCTGGTGGCCGGATCCTCGACTCGCACCGCACTTCCCTGCCGCGCCGCCGCAAAAACGCAGATCAGCGCCTCGGGTAGCTCGAGCGCTGAGGCGTCGTGCACCGGGAGGTGAGGCCATTGCTCGACGGCTGCGTCGAGGTCGGCGTAGGTGAGCGTACGACCCGACCAGACGATGGCCGGGTTGTCGGCCCGGTCATTTACGCTGCCGTTGTCGCCGCCTCGACCTCCCAGCTCGAGAGTCACGCCTTGATCAGGCCCGGGTATGCACGGTGCACGCTCTTGGCGACCACGGTCGCGACGACGACCTTGGCGATGTCACCGGGCAGGAACGGGCCGTTGGACGTGATCGCAGCCCAGACTCCGACGTCGGTACGCAGGATCAGGCCGATGATCCCGAAGACGTACACCACCACGATGCCGCCGACGGCATTGATCGCAAGACCGAGCGCGATCGAGTACTTCGGCAGGATGCGGGCGGTGAGCCAGCCGATCAGCAATGCTGCCGGTGTCCAGCCGATGAGGTACCCGACGGTGGGCCCGGCCATCGCAGACAGACCGGTACGTCCACCCGCCAGCAATGGGAGGCCGATCATCGTCAGCGCGAGAAACACCAGGACCGCAGCAGTGCCTTTCCTGGCACCGAGGATCGCGCCGGACAGAATGATGCCGAGGGTCTGCAAGGTGATGGGGACGCCGGAGAAGCCGACCGTGATCGATCCCGGCAGGCCGAGCGCAGCGATGAGCGCTGCGAACACTGCGATCTGCGCCATGTCGCGGGCGGAGACGTTCATTCGGCTGACCTTACGGCTCGGCGGACGGGTACTGCTGTCGACATCTGACACGGGTGGCTCCTCGAGGAGTGGGGCGGTCACCTGCCCCAGAGACTTGAACGGCGTTCAAGGTAGCAGGTGTGCGGTTCTGACCACACCCTGGACGGTCTTTTGTTCAAAAGGGAGCGGGATCGTATCTGCTCCGGTCGAGTCGAATGCGCACGTGTACGACGCGGCAGTGGTCGAGGTAGGCACGTCTCTTCTCTGCCAATTTCTTCCGTGCAATGTCCGATGACGCGGAACGGAAATCCGCGAGTGTCGGCGGTGCAGAGCTGCTGTATTCGAGCTCCCATCGGGTGGGTTGGAACGGGGACAGCGCATTGTCGGCCGACTTCTTCCGCCGACGGCGGCGTCGAGGAGGCGACGCGATCGAGAACTCCGGCAACGTGACCGCGCGTAGACCGAGAGAGTTCGACCACAGAATTGCCCCTCCGGCGAGCATCACGGCCGACCACGCTTTCGAGGTCTTCGCCTGATGGTGAAATACGCACACCGGTTGAAGATTGGTCACGATCGTCCAGCCGCCACGCCCCGGATCGTCCTTGTCGAACGGGACCACATGATCGATCTGGCACCGGGCCGAGGGCACGTCACAATTGGGGAACGTGCACGTGCGATAGGCCGCCCGCACGACAGCGGCAACGCGCGCGCTCGGCCGATAGGTCACCGCGGCTCGCGACGGAACGCATTCGTCGCCATGACCGTCGGGAAAAATCCCGCGCGCACGCTCGGGCTGTTCGGCAATCCAACCGAGCCAGCGTGCGACAAGCCCATCGCGGACAGACTCCTCCCCCAGAATCCGATCGGCCGGCGGACAACCTTGGGCGCATACGCCGCGCATCGGCGGAAGCTGAGCGGCACTGCGCACCCGGCCGATGCCCAGCACTGTGCGCAACAGACGGAAGCCGGGTGGAGACGGACCGACCGAGTCGTTGCCTCCGGTTGAACCACCGCCCTCATCGTCGGGACCGCCGGGTCCATCGTCGCCAGAACCGCCAGGCCCATCGTCGCCAGAACCGCCAGGCCCATCGTCGCCAGAACCGCCAGGCCCATCGTCGCCAGAACCGCCGGGCCCATCGTCGCCAGAACCGCCGGGCCCATCGTCGCCAGAACCGCCGTCGTCGTCCGGGCCGTCATCATTCGGGCCGTCGTCGTCCAGGTTGTAGTCGTCCGGGCCATCGGCGTCCGGGCCATCGCCGTCCCGGCCGTCATCGTCCGGACTGTCGTCATCCGGGGTGTCTTCATCCGGATCGTCGTCGTTCGGGCTCTCGCCCTTCGGGCTCTTATCCTTCGCGCAGCGCTCGTCGGGGCTGCCGTGCTCGGGCTTCAGCATGTCGACCAGCTCGGTCAGCATTGCCTGCCATTTCGCATCGGCAGCGACGATGCGCGCCACCTCGGGATCGATCGGAGTGCCGTCCGCCAAGGTCGCGGGCTCCGCGGACAGTCCCAGCAGCGTCTCCACCGCCACCACGATCTGCAGGAGATGTCCGCGCCTCGGTGGGAGATCGTCGGCGGCACCGGCGACCGGGCACTCGTCACCGAGATCGCACTGACAGACGAGCGAATGCTCGCCGTGCAGCAACGCCATCAGTCCGGCGGCCCGCAGCATCCCCGTCGACCGCGGATCGTCCTTGCAGACCGTGCCGACGATCTCGACGATGAGTGCATCTGCTTCGGCCGATTCCAGATCCGTGATCTTCGCGATGAGCGATGAAATACCGCCAGGACCGGTTCGCACGATCCGCACTCCGACTTCCTCCGACTTCGCCGTCTCGCGAGCCTGCGCAGCGCCGTCCGGATCGGCCTTCATCCACAACCGCCAGATTCGGTTCCGCAGCGCCTGCGGACGCATTCTGCCCCCTGCCGCGCAGACCTCGTATTCGATTTTCGAGATGGTCTCGTCAGTGGCGCGATGCAACACCGAGGTGATGGTGACCACCGTCGACCAGTCGAAGCTTCCGGTCACGAAACGCAAGGCCGTCAACGGCATTCGATGTAGACGCTCCGCGACGTCGTGCACCACCGACGCATCGCGACGCGTGCCGGTCATCGTCACGGCCAAGTCGCACAACGCGCCGCGGACCGTCTCGCCCGGATCGCCACCGGCGGCTTCGGCAGCCTCCAGTCGCATCTCGAGTACGTCGCAGTACGCGAGTACGGTCCCTGCCCTGGCAAGGTTCTCGTGGACGCGGTTGAGCGCGATGACGTCGAGAAACCCCGCAATACAGTCATCGACCGGTGGCGTTTCCGCCACGCCCCACCCCCCGGTATCGAACATGTATTCGATCTTACGAGAGGGGTCCGACAAGAAAATGTCACGCGCATTCGGGCTCAGGATCGGTACGACTACAACGTAATCCCAGCCTCGGCAATCATGGAGTCACCGAGAAGTCACGTGTGTCGGGTCGGCCGGGACGAACTCTCGCAGGGCAGCCGCGAACCGTTCGGGCTGGTCTTCCGGAATGAGTGTCCACGAGTCGTCGATGAGCACCTGACGTGCATCGGCAAACAACTCTCGCAGCCGATAGGCATGGATGAGCGGCATCATCGTGTCCTCTGTCGCCCAGATCACGAGGACCGGGCGATCGAACTCAGAGAGCCGAGAGGCCCACGTCAGCAACGTCTTTCGCGATGGTGTGCCGGTGGCGAACTTCCGCAAATCGCGGCGGATCTCCGCGTTGCGCGTTGCAGGCGCGAACCAGTCGTCGAGCACCTCGTCGGGGATCCCGTGCTTGCTGAGCCCGCCCCATGCGCGCTTGTTGTGTCGAACGAACTTCGTGGCCAGCAGTCGCATGAACAGCGAAGTGCCCCCGGGCACTCGGCACAGCGCCGCTGCGGGCCGGGCAGGCAGCGGCGGAAAATTGTCGAAGGCCTCACATGACGCGAGGACCAAACGTCCGACTCGATCGGCGCGACCGTCGGAGACGATGAATTGTCCGCCGCCGCTGTCGTTGAGCACCAACGTGACATCGGCGAGGTCCAGCGCCTCGAGGAAGTCGGCGATGATCCTGGCGATGCCGCGCTGCGTGAGGTCGGCCTCCGGTTTCATCGCGCTCCGATGTCCGCCCAACGGCAGCGTCGGAGCGATGCAGCGATATCCCCCGAGGAGTGGGATCACTTTGCGCCACTGCGTCTCGTTCATGAGTAGACCGTGCCCGAAGACGAGCACCGGACCGTCACCGCCGGTGTCGAGGTAGTCGATCGGTCCGGCCGCCAGGTCGATTCGCTTCACAGATCCTCCACTGGATAGATCGTTCTAGTGAATCGGAAGGTACTCTGGGCCTTTCTCGGATGCAAGGACAATTCATGGCCAACGACACTCGCGCGCGAATACTCGAAGCCACCGCCGAGCTGTACCGGCGTCAAGGGATGACCGCGACCGGACTCAAACAGATCGCCGCGGCGGCCAACGCCCCATTCGGGTCCATCTATCACCACTTCCCCGGTGGCAAAGAACAGATCAGCGAAGAAGTCATCCATGCCGAGGGCGTGCGCTATGGCCTCCTTGTCGGCCGTCAGTTGGCCGCCGTCACCGATGTGGTGGACGGGATACCCGAGATCTTCGCCTCGGCAGCAACGATGTTGGTCGAACTCGACTACACCGAGGCGTGCTCCATCGAGACCATCGCACTCGAGGTGGCCAGTACCAACGAACGATTGCGTCTCGCAACCGAAGCCGTGTTCACCGGCTGGATCGACAGCCTCACACAGTGGTTCACCGCAACCGGCTTGCCGAACGAAGTATGTCGGAGCCTGGCACTGGGATGCCTGACGAGCCTCGAAGGTGCCTTCGTGTTGTGCCGCAGCTTGCGGTCCACAGAACCGATGATCGCCGCCGGCCTGGCCGTCCAGGATCGAACGCGCGCCGCTGTGCACGCGGATACCTAGTTCGTACGGGTCAAGGTTGTACGGGTCAGGGCTTGACGGGCGGGTTTCTTCTGGGTGTATCCGGATCGAGCTTCTCGGGATTGAGCACGACCTCGGCCACCATCGGCGTTGTCTCGACAGTCGAATCGCCGTAACGAACGGCCACCGTGTTCGGCAGAAACGCCTCCAGAGCCCTCGGGGTCAGCCACCACAACAGCGCGGTGAACAGGATCAGGATGTTGACCCACTGCATGATCGTTGCGGCATTGTCGGACGGAATCACTCGATCGAACACCTGAACATTCATCACCAGACCGTGCACTGCGATCAACACCCACAGCCGTCGGTAGCGATAGAACACCCACACCGCCGCCGCACCCCAGCACAGCGCCCAGAGAAAACCGCCACCGCCGAAGTACAGATAGAGGAAGCCCCGCATCGTCGCCGACAACGCCATGATTGCCCAGATCGGCAACCTGCCCACGAGCAGCAACACCGGAAGCGCCACCAGGATCGGCTCCTCACGCAGACCGACGGCCAGCGCGGAAACCACTGCAAGCCAATCGGATTCGACCGACGCCGGAACCGAGAAGCTGAAGCGGAGCACATCCATCCGAGACAGCACGAGCAGCAATGCCGACGCAGCACCGATCGCAGCGCACCAGGTGATCGCCGCCTCGAGCGCAGTACCGCGACGCATCGGCCATACCGCGGGCAACGTGCGACGCCGAACGAAATACACCGCAGCGATCGCCGCCGCCCCAATCGCCACCTGAAGCACGCCGACCGCAAGGTCCATCCATTGATCCGACAGTGTGAGTACGGGCGCAGGCGCATTCGGCTCGCGGAAACGCCACAGCGCACCCACCAGACCGATGAAGTAGACGACGCCCCAACCGGCTACCAGAGCCAGAATCGACACGGCCGTGCCGACTGCGGTCAAGCCACGTCGACGCGAATGAGCCGCGGCATTCGCACTCAGACTGCTCGCCACCAGGTCACCACCATCCACTCAGCACCGCATCGCCTGTCATCGAACAGCTGTCGACCCCCGGACTTGTTTATCATGCGGAGGCCGAAAATTCAGTACCGTCGCAGCGACGTCGGTCACCGTCGACCATCGTGATCCGGCGTGTCGGTCGAATCCTCGCGTCCGAAAATGTCGTCGCGTAACTCCCCGACAATTCCGCGCCTGTCGGTGGCGCGCCGTGAGTCCCATACGTCCACCACAGCGAGGACCATCAGGACACAGCCGAGTGGGCCGCCCTGGAACCAGAACACCCGCAGGTCCCAGAAGAACAGCGCCAACACTGCGCCGACGACAATCATGACGATGCTGCGCGCATCGGTTGCCCGAAATTTTCCTGCCCTCATCACGCATCCTTTCCTCGGGTCGACCGGGGCCGACGTCACACCAGGTTCATCTCGACGGCCGCATCTGCGACCAGCAGCGCACCCACGACGATCAGTACCGTTCCCACCACGTCCTGGCTCCAGCGTTCGGCGCGGTGCATCAGACGCCAGAGAAGTGACGAAACGATTTGCGATGCAGCGACTCTGACGGTGAGCAGAACCAGAGCCGGTAGCAGGGTGATGAGTACGTAGACCGCCAGAATCGAGACCGAGAATGCCCATCCCCGTCCGGACGCGGCCACCGCGTCGATCGCGGCTGAATAAGGCAGCATCGTCGACACCTCGACCGCGCCCACTGCAACAGCGAGGAGGACCACACCTCGAGCACTCGCCGGTGCCCGCATCCACCACGCACCACTCGGGCGTCGACGCCGTCGGTCGCAGACGAGCCCCGCGAGCAGAACGACACCACCCACAGTGATCCGCACCCACGCATTTCCGGGTACGGCATGGGTCATAAAGCCAAAATTCAGATCCTCGGACACCGTCAGCAGAGCGATCCCGACTCCGAGATACAGCAGCCCCAGCACGCTCAGGTGCAACAAAACCCCTCGAACCCGGAACGACGGCCGCACCATCATCAACAGCGGGACGACGAGCGTGCCGACACCGATGCTGTCCACCAGCGCCAGCCCGATCACGTTAAAAAACACAGCTGTACCATAACATCTATTTCACACATCCGTGTCGGAAAAATCCACACGTGCTAGAACAGACCGATGCCGAAGATCGTCGACCACGAAGCTCGCCGAGCGGAGATCGTCGCCGCCGTCTGGCGCGTGATCGAGCGAGCGGGGATGAACGGGGCGACCGTGCGCAGCGTCGCCGCGGAGGCCGGCGTCTCCCCCGGATCACTGCGGTACTACTTCTCCGACCAAGGAGAACTGGTGCTGTTCGCAGCCGAGGCCATGACGCAGCGCATCGTGCATCGCTTGGAAGCACACCCCACCGAGGGTGACGGACTGGCGCGCGCTGTGCGAGTCCTCGAAGAAATGCTCCCACTCGACGAGAACCGCCGCGTCGAGGCGTCGGTATGGCTCGAGGCGATCGCCCGAGCCCGATTCGACGACCGGTTGGCCGCCCTCAAGACCGCGGGATGGTTCGGGAGCCGGTACCTGTGCCGACTCGCGTGGGCGCACCTACGCCATCTGGATCTGCCGAACTCGCCGCAATTCTCGTTCGGAAGCGACGCAGACGAGAACGCCGTCGCCGAACTACACATCTACGTCGACGGGCTCACGCTGCACGCAGTGACGTATCCCGAACAACTCCCATCCGACGAGGTGCGCCGACTGCTGCGGTACTACCTGACGACGCGGCTCTAGCCGGTCTTCGCAGCCGCGACGAATCCGGCCAGATCCGTTACTCGAGGTAACGTCGATGGGATGCATGTGTCCGACCGTCTCACCGACCACGTTCCCGAGCGATGGCTCGAGCCCCTCGTCAAGCACGCCGAGGCTCTCAAGTTCCTCATCGTCGGAGCGATCACCTTCGTCGTCACCGTCGTACTGTTCTTCGGCCTGAAGTGGACGATTCTGCAGGACAAGCCGGTGACAGCGAACGTTCTGGCGGTGCTGATCGCGACGATCGTGTCGTACATCCTCAACCGGGAATGGTCCTTCACCGCCCGCGGCGGACGTCGCCGGCACCACGAGGCGGCGCTGTTCTTCGCCGTCGCCGGAACCGGCCTGGCAATCAACCAGCTACCGCTGTGGGTGTCCAGTTACATGCTGGATCTGCGCGCCCCGAACGTGTCCTTCCTCACCGAAAACATCGCCGACTTCGTCAGCGGCTCGATCATCGGCACACTGCTGGCGACCGCGTTCCGATGGTGGGCAATGCGCAAGTTCGTCTTCCCAGAACCGGTGAATGTTGTCCCCGATTCTGCGCCTCTGACCGTTTACGGTGGACGGCATGGCGACCTCTAGGACCCTCGTGCTGATGCGGCACGGCAAATCCGGCTACCCCGACGGCGTTCCCGACCACGAGCGACCATTGGCACCGCGCGGCGAACGCGAGGCGGGACTTGCCGGAGCCTGGATTGCCGAGCACGTCGGCCGCGTCGACGCAGTGCTGTGTTCGACGGCCCTGCGCACTCGCGAAACCCTGGCCGCCACCGGTCTGGGCGACGCTCCCACCCGCTTCGAGCGCGACATCTACGGCGGATCCGCAGACGAGATCATCGACGAAATCCGTCTCGCCGACACGTACTTCGACGACGTGACGGTATCGACCTTGCTGGTCGTCGGGCACGAGCCCGGAATCCCTTGGACTGCACTCGAATTGGCAGCAGACGACGACACCGACGTCGCCCGCGAGGTTCGGCACCGCTTCCCCACTTCTGCGATAGCAGTGCTCACCACCGAAAAAACGTGGGCAGGGATCTCAGCAAGCTCGGCCACGATCACCGAGTTCTGCATCCCGCGCGCTGATCAGTAGTCAGTGTTTATCGGAAGTCAGTGTTTTTCGGTAGTCAGCGGTTCCTGAGGTACAGGTAGCCGGCACCGCCTGCTGCGATCAGCAGAATCAACGCGGCGGGGAACCCGAGCAGCCACCACACCACTGCCAGCACCACCAGTGCAGGTGCCGCGGCGATCAATGCGATGCCGGGATTCTCACGAACCGTCTCCAACGCGGACTGTGCGTGCACTCTGTCGATCTTCTTGCCTGCCATGGCGGACTCCCTGGTATTGCCTACGTGTCCTGTATGCGTGATTCCACAGTAGCGCGTTCGGCTACGACTTTCGGTGGAGCGCAGCGTCGTACCTTCGGCCGAACCACCAGCTACGACGCCACTGCGGGGGTATCGCGCGCACGTCGGCTGCGGTGAAATCGGGCCATGAACAATCCGATTCTGCTCACGATCGCGGTCTGCGAGGTCGGCTTCTGGGTGCTGGTGATCGGCGGACTGTGCCTGCGCTACCTGGCACGCATGAGACGCGCCAGCACGATCACGCTCGCCCTCCTCCCGGTACTCGATCTTGTCCTCGTCGCGGCGGTGGCCCTGGATCTACATCGCGGCGGCGAGGTCGAATTCGCCCACCGTCTCGCCGGCATCTACCTCGGCTGGACCGTCGTATTTGCACACTCCACCGTGGCTTGGCTCGATGTGCGATTCGCGCACCGATTCGCCGGCGGCCCCGCACCGGTGAAGCCTCCCAAGAGCGGCCCACAGGCCTACCGCAACGAGATCCGAGGATTCGTGAAGTGGCTGTGCGCAGCGGCGATCGCTCTGGCGATCACCTACGGACTCGCATACACCGTGGCAGACTCGGAGCAGGCAGCAGCGTTGAAGACCGTGATCCAACCACTCGGCGTCATCACGTTCTTCTGGTTCGTGACCGGACCACTGTGGGTGCTGGGTTCCAAGAACACAGACTCGAAAGATGCGAGCTCGAAAGATACTGCAGGAGAACGGAGTCGACACTGATGCTGGGAGGTTCGCGGGTGCCGGCTGGTTCCACGATGCTAGCTGGTTCCACGATGCTGCGCAGGTTCAGACCCGCGTGGCGGCCGCTCAATCCCGCCGTACTGCCGATCGAAATGCTGCTTGCCACCGTTGTCTATGCCGGGTTTCAGCTCTCCACGGGCATGGTCGGTGACACCAGGGACGAACTCGTCGGCAGCCCAGCCCTGATCGCGGTGAGTGTCGTTGCCATCATCGCTATGACTGCTGTGACGTGTGCACGCCGGTCGTTTCCCGTCACGTCCTATCTGACGGTGGTAGCCATCAGTGTGGCGCTGATTCTGGTTCTGCCCGACCGCACTCTCGGATTCACCCCGCTGTACTGGTTTGCCATCGCCGCGTTGGCAATTCGGGTGACCGGGCTACGCCTGTTCGCACCCCTCACAGTCGGGCTGATCCTCGAAATCGCCGTCAGCGTCGACACCCGTCTGTCCTTTCCGGATGCCACAGCAGGCCCCGGTGGAACGATCGGCGTGGTGGCCGAGCAGGTGGCGAATCTGATCATCAACTACACGGTGCTCATCGCCCTCGGAAAGTACATCGCGCGCAACCGGACCCAGGAACTCGAGAACGAGGCGGCACTGGACCGAGCCGAACTCGAACACCGGCAACAACTGGATGCGGCACTCGACAACGAACGAAGAACCATGGCTCGCGAGCTCCATGACGTCGCTGCCCACCACCTGACCGGAATGCTCATCCAAGCCAAGGCTTCCAAGACTCTCATCACGAGCGACCCCGAGCAGGCACGCAAACTGCTCACCGGTGCAATCGGACACGGCCAGCGCACCCTCGACAGCCTGCGCCAGATCGTCGGCATCCTGCGCCCGAGCACCACCGACGACGGACATGGGAACAACAGCGCACCGCAGCCGATGATCGCCGACATCCCCGGTCTGATCGAGCAATCACGAATGTCGTTCGCGTCCATCGCGGTAGACATCGGGGTAAACACCGCCGGAGACACAGGCGACACCGACAGCGCTGTGCAATTGACGTGCTACCGCATCGTTCAGGAGGCGTTGTCCAATGCCCGACGCCATGCGCCCAACTGCGATGTGACCGTGCAGGTATCCGATCGTTCGTCGGTCATCGAGGTGACCGTCAGCAACACGATCACCTCGGACGCCTCCGGCCGGCGTGAATCGGCGGGGCAGGGTTTCGGCATCCCGGGAATGCAGGAGCGAGCCGCACTGCTCGGAGGAACCCTCGACGCCGGATTGTCGGCCGACGGAACGGCATGGTCCGTACGCGCTCGGCTGCCTGTCAACGGAAAGATCTCCCGGCCGCTCGAGGTGCCGGCATGATCACCGTCCTGATCGCCGACGATCAGCCCGTGGTTCGACAGGGATTCGAGCTGTTCCTGGCCGGCCATCCCGACATCCACGTCGTCGGACACGCAACCTCGGGAAAGCATGCCGTGCAACAGGTTACGGACCTTCGCCCCGACGTCGTACTGATGGACATCAGGATGCCGAACGGAGACGGACTGACCGCAACACGGGAGATTCTGGCGCGGTTCGACACCATCCGAATCATCGTCGTCACCACGTTCGACCTCGACGAGTACGTGTTCGCGGCGCTCGACAGCGGTGCATCCGGCTTTCTGCTCAAGGACACCGATCCGGACGAGCTCGCCGACGCGGTGGTCACCGTGGCCGGCGGCGGTGCGGTGCTCTCACCCCGCCTGACTCCGCGTCTGATGACGGAGTTCGCCCGCCGGGGCACCCCGCGTCCACCTACTTCCGTTGCACCGCAACATGATCTGAGTCTGCGCGAAATGGAAGTGGTGCAACTGTTGGCGCAGGGCCTGGGCAACAACGAGATTGCCCGGGCCCTGCACCTCGAACAGAGCACGGTGAAAACTCACGTCGGGAACATCTGTCGCAAACTCGACGTCAACACCCGAGTCCACGTGGTTATCTGGGCCTACCGCAACGGCCTGGTGAACAGCTAGGCTGCCTTTCGTTCCTCGTCATCCGCAGCCTCACCGGCGCGCTCGACCAGCGAGGCCGAGTGGTCGGTGTACTGGAAGTGTGGTCGCTTGTCGCCGATGTACGAGGTCATCCACGACACCACTGCAACGTAGCGGTTTCGGAAGCCGACCAGGTACATCAGGTGCACCGCGAGCCACATGAGCCAGGCGATGGGCCCGGACATGTCGACCTTGCCGAACAGCCGTGCCACAGCACTGAATCGGCCGACGATCGACATGCTGCCCTTGTCGGTGTATTTGAACGGCGTCCCGGCGTCGACCTTCCCGATGATCATCTTCGCGACGTGCCTGCCCTGCTGCATCGCCACGGGTGACTGTCCGGGGAGCTTGTTCAACGACGTCACGTCGCCGATCGCGTAGATGTCCTTCGCGGAGCCGACCGTCAGATCCTCGTGTACGAGAAGGCGTCCGGCACGGTCGGTTTCGCATCCGGTCCGCTCGGCGATCGTGGCCGCCAACTCGCTCGCCTGAACGCCGGCCGACCAGATGACGGTCTTGGCCGGGTAGGTACGCGACGTCTTGGTGTCGACGTCCTGCACCGTCACGACGTCGTCGGCGATGTCGGTGACCATGGCCCCGGTGACGACGTCGACGCCCGACCTCTCGAGCTTCGTGCGGGCGTACGCGCTGAGCTTGCCGCCGAATGCGGGCAATACTTCCTTCACACCGTCGACGAGGGTGACCGTGACGTCGCCCGGTTCGATGTCGGGGAACGAGCCGGCGAAGTAGCGGTGCGCGAGATCCCTGATCTGGCCGGCCAATTCGACGCCCGTCGCGCCTGCACCGACGACGACGAAGCTCAACAGCTCCTTGCGGGCGGCGGGATCGGTCGTCATGTGCGCAGTCTCGTAGCAGCTCAGGATCTGCTCACGGAGCGCTATCGCGTCGTCCACGGTCTTGAGCGCGAACGTGCGGTCCTTGAATTCGTCGCGACCGAAGTACGCCTGCGTGGCACCCGTTGCGACGATGAGCCGACCGAAGCCGATGGTGTGGCTCTGCCCGGCACCGATGTAGGTGACCTGGTGCGCCTCGGGATCGACGTCGACGACGCGACCCAGACGAACGTCGGCGGAGTCGTACTGCGCGAGGATGCGTCGGATCGGCGGGGCGATCTCACCCGTCGAGAGCATTCCGGTTGCGGCCTGGTAGAGCAGCGGCTGAAAGAGGTGCTCGGTGGTGCTGGAGATGAGCGAGAACGTCACACCGGCCTTGCCCAGAGACTTGGCAGCAGCCAACGCTCCGAATCCCGATCCCACGATGACGACGTCGTACGTTTTCACAGCACATCCCTTTCTGAGCCCAAGTCCTTTCCCAAACGAAGAACTACCTCCATGAAACTCCGACCTCGGTGGTCTATCAACGCGAAAGTTGGAATAGCATCCATGAGTAGAACTCATGATTGGAGACGCGCGTGGAACTGCGACAGCTGAAGTACTTCCTCGCGGTCGGGGAAGAACTGAACTTCTCGCGTGCCGCCGAGCGCTGCTACGTCTCGCAGTCCGCGATCAGTCTGCAGATCGGCAAGCTGGAACGAGAAATCGGCGAGCCGCTGTTCGAGCGAACCTCACGCGTCGTTCGATTGACCGTTGTGGGAGCACAATTGGTCTCCATCGCGCGGCACATGGTGGAGCTCGAGCAAGCCGCCCTGGCATTGACGGCGCGCCGCCGAAACCAACTACGCCTCACCGGAAACATGACCTTCGCCGCGAACGCCATCGCCGCCATCGTCTCGGTACGCGAACACCATCCCGACGCCGAGATCGACTTCGTGCTGAAACGATTCGCAGAACAGATCGAAGCGGTGACGTCCGGAGACTGTCAGGTGGCGCTCATCCGCGGCAGCGTCGAACGTTCGGGACTGCACGTGACCGAACTGTGGACCGAGGACCTCGTCGTTGCGCTCGCCGAGGGTCATCCGCTGGCCGGCGAGGACAATCCGAGCCTGAGCCAACTCGCCGACTACCCGCTACTGCTGCCCAAACGCAGCGAACAGATCCTGCTGCACCGGGTGATCGAACGCGAGATGAAACGCAGCGGGCTTCCACTGACGTTCGGGCCGCCTGTCGCATCGGATCACACCGCAAGCGCCGAACTGCTCAACCATCCGCAGTGTTGGACGATTCTGTACGCCAGCACCGCCGACAGCACTCCCAAGACCGGTCTCGTCTTCCGCACCGAGGCCGACCGAAGACTGCAACTACCGGTCTCGGCGGTGGTCGACGCCACCGAGCCAGTCACCGACGTCCAACGCGACCTCGTGGCAGCCCTGGCGGCGACGGCACCGGTTCAGCCGACGGCACCTGTTGAACCCACGACACCTGTTGAACCCAAGACAGCGGCGAGCTGAGCGAAAGCGGCGTCCGCGTCGAACAACTCGGCGCGATCGTACGTCGATGTCGAAGCCATGATCTCGTTCGCGCCCGTGCGATCGATCAACTCCTCCAGCCGCGGACGCACCTCCCCCGCGGTGCCGAGAATCGTCGACGCGAGCGAGTCCTCGATGCGGCCCCTCGTCCGCGGCGTCCACTGCGAGTCGTCGATGGCCGACGCCGGCTCCAGAGCCGGAAATTCACCCTCTCGCCGCGACCTGGCCATGGCCCACGCCTCCGGCAACGCGAGCCTGCGCGCGTCGGCGGTATCGGCTGTGATCGTCACGTCGAGCGAGATGATCACATACGGTTCAGGATTGGCGGGCGAGGGTCGAAAACTCTTGCGATACATCGCCAATGGGTCGGTCTTGTGCAACACCGGTCCACCGACGACGACCGGAAGACCGGCGCGGGCGGCAACCTCGAGGCCGGCACCGGTCGCGAGAACGAACACCGGCGGAGGCGCGGCGACGGGGCGCGCGGTCACCGATGCCGAACCGTCCAGATACGAACGCAATTCGGCGATGTCGGTATCGAAGGTATCGGCGTGCGCGCTGCGTAGAGCTGCGCGTACCGGTTCGGTGAACCCGAGCGAACGGCCGACGCCGAGATCGATCCGGCCGGGAAAGAGGGACTCCAACATCAGGAATTGCTCGGCAACGATCAGAGGCTGATGGTTGGGCAGCATCACTCCCCCGGATCCGACGCGGATGCGTGAGGTGTGCGACGCCACCGCCGCAGCCAGTACCGCCGGAGCGCCGGACGCGATGCCGGGTACACCGTGATGCTCGGCCACCCAGAACCGATGCAGCCCTGTCTTCTCCGCGTGCACCGCCCGTTCGATGGTATGACGCAGCGCCGAGGCGTCGTCCGTACCGGATCGAGTGCGGGATCTGTCGAGAAGGGAAAGCAGCACAGCTAGGACAACCGCCGGGGCGTCGGGCATATTTCTCGTCATGAGTTGGTGGGTGTTGACGCACGTCGATGTCGAGGGTCCGGCGCTGATCGGGACGATCATGGCCGAGCGCGGAATCGAGTACACGGTGGCCGCGGTGGGAAGTGGGGACTCGTTGCCCACAGCCGATGCGGTCACGGGGTTGATCGTGATGGGCGGACCCATGGACGCGTGGGGCGATGTCGCTCACCCTCACGTGCGGACCGAACGGGAACTGATTGCCGAGTGTCTGCGCCGGAACATTCCCGTGCTCGGGGTGTGTCTCGGTGCGCAACTACTCGCGGCCTCGCAGGGATGTGCGGTGTACCGGGGTCCTGTGGCGGAGCTGGGTGCCGGAGAGGTCACCGCTACCGATGCCGGTGTATCGCTCTTCGGAGCAGATTCGGTCTCGGTGGTGCACTGGCATACCGATACGTTCGACCTGCCCGCCGGGGCGGTGCTCCTCGCGAGCTCGAATCTCTACCGCAATCAGGCGTTCCGGTTCGGCAGCGGTCTCGGCCTGCAGTTCCACGTCGAGCTCACACCTGCCGAACAAACGATGCTCGACGCACACATGCCTGCGGGAACGGCACCGAACGCACAGGTCCTCGGTCGCGTCGCCGAGGACGGACGAAGAATTCTCGGAACATTCTTCGACGAGGCGACATAGCGGACCGAACATGTCCGCAATGGCGCTCATCATTGCTTCATGAACCTCACCATGAAGATCGAACTCGTCACCCTCGCCGTCACCGACGTGGACCGCGCCAAGGACTTCTACGTCTCGATCGGCTTCAACGCCGACCACGATGCTCGGCCCTGGGACGGCATCCGGTACGTCCAGCTCACTCCCCCGGGCTCGGCGTGTTCCATCGCGATCGGCGAGAACATCACCGATGCCGAACCGGGCAAGGGAGCCGGAATCCTGATGGTCGTGGAGAGCGTCCAGGACGCCTACGAACACCTCACCACGGCCGGACTGACCATCGACCCGCCCAAGGACGAGGGCTGGGGCACGTTCGTGTACTTCGCCGACCCCGACGGCAACAAGTGGTCGGTGCAGCAGTTGCCCGCGCAGCCCTGATCAGGGCTGACTGGGACCGAAGGCCAGCCGAGCCAGGATGCCGCGGTGGTCGGAGCCGGGAATCGTCACGGCCTCGACCGAACGCACCGCCATGTCGGCCACCAGAACGTGATCGATGGCAATGACTGACGGGTGCCAGGTGTGCGCCGGGTACGTCCTGAGCATGCCGGCTCCGGTGGCCACCGCGGCATCGACGAAACGCCCGTCCTGCAGGTCTCGATATCGCCGATGATCCTGCGTCGCATTGAAATCGCCCGCCACCACCACGGGACCGTCGTCTGCGGGAATCTTGGCCAGCAATTGCCGCAGCAGCCCCAGCTCGCGGACCCATTCGGACGGTTCCCGCGGCCACGGCGGCACGGGATGCACCGCGAACACGAGCGGGCGGCCCGGCATCTCCACTCGCGCCGAGAGCAACTCGGTCACGAAGCCGTCGTGGCGCTGCTGGTCCACGAGCGGGAACCGGCTGTAGATGCCGGTTCCGTCGCCGCCCGCGGCAGCGCTCACGTACGCATGCGGCAACGACCCCGCGAGCCTGGGGCGAAGTTGCGCGTCCGCCTCGGGCGTCAACTCGACGAGGGTGTACACATCGGGGCGGTGCTCGTCGACCAGCGCGACCACCGCGTCGAGATCGGCCTGCCCCAGCCAGATGTTGGCATGCAGCACTGTCAGAATCGAGGCGTCGGAGTTCGTTGTCGATCTTCGCCGCAGTAGGGGCATCTGCGTTGCGGCGGCGCTCGCCATTATCGCCGCGCCGGCCGCCACACCCCACCAACCGAACGCGAAACCTGCGACCACGGTGCCGGGCACGGCGGCGAGCATGAGGACATGTGCCAACGCAGCGGCCACGAGCATCCCCTGTCCTCGCGAGTCGAGGAGGTGCGCCGCGATGCCGACCACCGCCGTGACAAGCAACAACAGAGCCACCGAAGCCGAAACCATGAGCGGAAGTCTGACAGGCAAACCTGAGGCCGAGCTGGGAAGCATCCTCGAGACCGACCGAACCGTTCGCTTTCTCGCGGCAAACACGACAGAATCGACAACGCTGTCCGTGAGTCAAGTAGGGGGACTTTCCGTGAACCGAAGGCAATTGCTGCGGTTGGCCGCTGCCGGAATGCTCGGCGCTGCCGCCGCTCCGGCCCTGAGCTCCGCCGGCCTGCCGGGTTCCGCCCCCGCCGGCGCACTCCCCCTCGGTGCCGACCGAATCCGGTCACTCGTTCCCGAACTGTTCGCGGACCCGCCGCGCCCACCGGACCACTCGTCCGTCATCGTGGTCGGCTCCGGATTCGGTGCCAGCGCCGCCGCGCTGCGTATGGCCCAGGCCGGCACCCAGGTGACCGTGCTCGAGCGCGGACTGCGCTGGCCACGAGACCCCTGGCGCGAGATCTTCACCGCCGACATGACCGCCGACGGACGCGGTCTGTGGCAGCAGAGCTCGTTCACCAACATCACCGGCATGCCCGTCGGACCGGTCGACCTCTTCGGCGGAGTCCTCGACACCACCCGCTACGAGAACCTCTCGGTGTGGCGCGGAGCGGCCGTCGGCGGCGGCTCGATCGTGTACACCGGTGTGACCATCGCACCGGACAAGAAATTCTTCGACCTCTCCTTCGGCGGACGCCTGAGCTACGACGAGATGGCCGCCACCTGGTACCCCAAGGCCCGTTCGATGCTCCGGCCGTCGGCGATGCCCGAGGACGTGTACAACAGCCCGAACTTCGCGCACTCGCGCACCTGGGACGACCACGCCCGACGGGCAGGATTCACCCCGGAAGCGGTCGACGGCAACTGGAACTGGAACATCGTGCGCGACGAGATCGCCGGCCGGTCTCGGCCGTCCGCGACCGTCGGCGCGAGCACGTTCGGCAACTCCAACGGTGCCAAGCACGACCTGACGCAGAACTACATCCCCCAGGCAGAGGCCACCGGACGCGCGGCCGTCTGTCACAGCCACCGCGTCGCGGCGATCGGCACCGAATCCGGCGGCCGCTACCGCGTCGAGATCGAACGCCTCGACCCGTTCGGCAACGTCGTCGAGACTCGCACCGTCACATGCGACACCCTCGTTCTCGGGGCCGGATCCATCGGTACCACCGAACTGCTGATGCGCGCCCGCACCACCGGAGCACTGGCGAATCTCAACGAGTTCGTCGGCACCGGCTGGGGTACCAACGGCGACGCCTCGATGACGCGGTCGCTCGGGCCGATGTCCGCCGGACCGCAGGGTGCGCCCTGCGCATCCCGCATCGTCGACGACTCCGGGCTGCCCCTGACCGTCGAGAACTGGTACGTGCCGGGCGTTCCCGTGAACCTCGGATTCATCGGATCCCTCGGCATGACCATCGACCCACTGCGCGGAAACTTCGGATTCGATTCCGCCGCAAACAAATTGACCCTGAACTGGCCCAAGGGTGGCAGCCGCGACACCGTCGAAGCCCTACGCGCAGTGCAGAATCGGATGGCGCAGGCCGGCGGCACCATCGTCGCAGCCGAACCGTTCACCCGTGACGTCGACGACACCTTCACCGCCCATCCCCTCGGCGGCGCGGTACTGGGCGACGCCACCGACGACTACGGCCGCGTGAAGGGTCACCCCGGTCTCTACGTCGTCGACGGTGCACTGATCCCGGGAAGCACCGGAGCGGCCAACCCGTCATTGACCATCACCGCACTGGCCGAACGCAACGTCGCACAGATCATCGCCGACGGGCGCTGAGAACGGGCGCTAGCTCAGCTGAATGTCGGGGCGGCCTTCGGGGACGGTGACCGTTGCTGCGGTTCGCACCGATGCGCCCGGTTCGGTAACGCGGTCGAGAACCCTTACCTCCGAACGCCATTCGGTGTTGGTCAGCGTGCTGCGAAGATAGCCCCGACGAGCGTTGCCGTACTTCACATGCGGCGAACCGTCGGCGATGGCGGCTCCGGTGGAGTCGACATCGGCACCGTCCTTGCCCGACGCTATGGATGTGGTCGCGATCTCGACACCTTGGATCGGCGACACTTGATCCTGGTAATCGCGACGCAGTTCCGACACGATCGTGCGGTGAATGTCACCGACGATCGACGCCACGTTCTTCGTGCCGCGATCCCTGGCTCCGTCGAGAATGCGATGACGCGAGGCCTCGTACCCGCTCCATGGATCCATGCCGACCTTGCGATCGTTGCCCTGTCCCCGAGCAAGGTCGGCGATAACAGTCTGGTGCGCCAGAAAGTTCCACTTCGACGGTGACGCGAACCCGTCGAGGATCCATTGTTCCTGTGCCGCACCGGTGATGGTGCGCGACGGATCGGCCGTCTCGGCATCCTGAGCATGCTCGCCGTCTCCGTGCGCCTGATCGCTGCGGTACTGCCGGGTGTCCAGTACCGAGAAGTCCACCAGATCACCGAACGAGAACCGTCGATAGACCTTCATGTCCGGGCCGACGGGCTTCAGATTTGCGCGCACCGGAGTGTTCTCCCACCACGCCTTGAACGCATCGGCTCTGCGCAACAGGAACTCTCGCGGATCGTCGTCGTCCTGACTGATCTGCGAGGCCCAGTTGTTGTCCACTTCATGGTCGTCGAACGTCGAGACGAACGGTGCCGACGCATGCGCGGCAGCCAGGTTCTGGTCTGCCTTGTACATCGCGTATCGGTCGCGATAGTCGCTGAGCACCATGGTTTCTCGAGCCGCCGACTCGGTACGTGGCTCGCCCTTTCGTGCACCCTCGTCCTTGATCGCGTACTCGTATATGTAGTCGCCCAGAAAGAACACCACGTCGAGATTCGAGGCCGCCAAGTCCTGGTAAGCGCCGAAGAACCCGTCCTCCCATTTCTGGCACGACGCCCAGGCGAAATCGAGCTTGCTCAGCGACTGACCCACTGCCGGCGCAGTTTTGGTACGTCCGACCGGGCTCGCGTGTGGGCCGACGAGGAAGCGATAGAAGTATTCGCGGGCCGGCTCCAGCCCGCGGACGTCGACGTGAATCGACCAGCCGTCGAACTCGGTGGCGAGCTCGATGCCCTCACGGCTCATGTGTGCGAATTGCTCGTCGGCCGCAATCTGCCACCGCACCGGCACCACGCCAGGCGTCATTCCGCCCACCGGCGCAAAGGGATCGGTGGCGAGCCTGGTCCACAGCACCACCGAATCGGGCAATGGATCCCCGGAGGCCACGCCGAGACGGAAGGGGTAGTCGGGGGTCACGACGGACTGTGCGTGCGCCGTGGTTCCCGCGAGTCCAGGAGTGAAGGCGAGCGCCCCTACCAACGCACTCCACGTCAGAAACTGTCGGCGCGTGGCCCCCGCCCGCAAGGAGATGTCCTGACCGATCCGAATCTCATTACCCCGTCTCACCATTGGTCGAGACTGTCGTGCCCGGGCAAACTGCGCCCGTCATCGACTCGACACAGAGGTGAACACGATGCGGCCTTCAGATGCGTCGAGCTCCTGGGCCCGCCTTGCCCAGCTCGTCGCCGGGGTTGAG
Organism: Rhodococcus sp. 15-649-2-2; assembly: GCF_002258645.1. Taxonomy (NCBI): domain Bacteria; kingdom Bacillati; phylum Actinomycetota; class Actinomycetes; order Mycobacteriales; family Nocardiaceae; genus Rhodococcus; species Rhodococcus sp. 15-649-2-2. The sequence continues at coordinate 173,677 of NZ_NPFM01000022.1, read as the reverse complement.
CAAGGTGCACTTGCTGAGCGAAAGACATCCACAACCGATGCAGCCGGTCAGTTCCTCCTGCATCCGCGCAATCGACTGCTTGCGATCCTCCAGCCTCTGGTTCCATGCCGCCGAGATCTTTGCCCAGTCACGTTTGTTCGGGGTGCGGCCCGACGGCAGGGACGCAAAGACCTCGGCCACCTCGGAAAGCGGTATTCCGAACCGCACCGCCACCTGAATCAGCGAGATCCGCCGAATCGCGTGACGGGGGAACTTTCGTACGTTGCCGGCCGTCCGCTCGGCGGGAACGAGCCCGAGGGTCTCGTAGTACCGGACCGCGGACACCGCGGCACCGGTTCTGGCCGCGACCTCACCGATCGAGAGCAACTCATCGCTGATCCGGATCATGCTGCCTCCCAGCGAGTCCATCGATTTGACCTGAAGTGCACTTCAGATTCTAACCTTCGTCATCATGTACCCCTCCACCGAACCCACGACCGGAACCTGGCGACAGTTGCTCAGCGCCCGCTACGTCGGCACCGCAACTGTCCTCGCCGGCGGCGTAGCGCTGTACGCCACGAACGTCTATCTCACCACGAGCCTGCTGCCCACGGCCATCGACGAGATCGGCGGCCAACGCTACTACGCCTGGACCGCAACGGTTTTCCTGATTGCGTCGGTCATCTCCTCGATGCTGGTCAGCAATGTTCTGGCTGCCCGCGGACCTCGCGGTGCATACCTCATCGGCCTGACGATCTTCGCTCTCGGAACCGTTGTGTGCGCCGTCAGCCCCACGATGGAACTCCTACTGGTGGGCCGTACGATCCAGGGTTCGGGAGGTGGACTACTGGCCGGACTCGGTTACGCCGTCATCAATGCAGCTCTGCCGCAGCATCTCTGGACTCGCGGAGCTGCGCTGGTCTCCGCCATGTGGGGCGTGGGAACGTTCGCAGGCCCGGCGATCGGTGGCATATTCGCTCAATTCGAAGCCTGGCGGTGGGCTTTCGGGGTGCTCGTCGTCGCAGCACTCGCGGTGGCCACCCTCGTCCCCAAGGCGCTTCCCGCCCACACCAGCGAGCCCACCGACTCCAGCCCGGTACCGACATGGTCGCTGACCCTGCTGACCACGGCCGCACTGCTGGTGAGCGTGGCCGGCGTGATGCCGAGTCTCGCGATCACTGCAGCCATGGTTGCGGCAGGAGTGCTGCTGCTGATCGCCTTCGTCGCAGCGGACCGTCGCGCACGGTACGGCGTCCTCCCGCCGTCGACCTTCAGCGCGTCGTCCCTGAAATGGGTGTACCTGACCATCGTCGTCCTCGCCGTTGCATCGACAGTGGAAACGTTCATCCCACTGTTCGGCCAACGACTTGCCGGATTGGCACCGTTGGCGGCCGGATTCCTCGGAGCCGCACTGGCATTGGGCTGGACTCTCGGCGAGATACCGAGCGCGTCGGCCACGGCTCCGCACATCGTACGACGCATCGTCATCGGCGGACCGATACTCGTCGCTGTCGGATTGTGCACCATGGCAACGTTTCTCACCGATCGAGCAGGTACCGGCCTGATCACCGTGTGGGTGGTGGGCCTGATCATTGCGGGAGTAGGAATAGGAATCGCATGGCCGCACCTGGCGGTGGGTGCCATGACATCGGTCACCGAACCGGGCGAAGGCGCACGAGCCTCGGCCGCCATCAATACCGTCCAACTGATAGCCAACGCTTTCGGCGCAGCCCTTGCGGGAGTGCTGGTGAACCTCGGGGAATCGTCGACGCTGCGATCGGCTCAGTTGCTGCTGTTCACCTTCGCAGCCGTGGCACTGATCGGCGTGGCAGCGGCGGCGCGATCGCAGCGGGCATAGGTGCGGGGCGGATCCATCCGATTCAGGACCGAAGCCGTCCGCGATCTCGACGAAGCTCACAGTCATGACGAACACCGACCGCACAGGATCCCAAATCGACCACCTCAACATCGGCGTCGCCGATCTCGCCGCCAGCGCCGAGTTCTACGGCGCTGCACTCGCACCGCTCGGGATCACCGAGATCATGCGAGTACCGCACACCCCCGAGGCGAACCAGCTCGCCATGATCGCCTTCGGTTGGGAGGAAGTGAAGCCCTTCTTCTGGATCGTCGACGCCCCGGGGTCGGCTGTCGGACCGCACACCCATCTCGCGTTCAGTGCCCCGGACCGCGCGACGGTCGATGCCTTCCACACCGCAGCGCTGTCGGCAGGAGCGATCGAACTCCGACCTCCAGGACTACAGCCCGAATACCACGCGACGTACTACGGATCTTTCGTGCGGGACCTCAACGGCATAGACCTCGAGGCTGTCTGTCACCACGGATGAACGACGTTGTCGTAGTCCGAGGTGGAGGTCGTCGCTGCGGTCGGGGCAGTCACTGCGGTTGAGGCAGTGTCCCGTTGATTCGGATGTGGTCACGCAGACGCGTGAGAATCGATTCGAGAGTGGAGACTTCGTCGGGTGCAAGCCCGTCGAAGAACAATCGACGCACCACGTCGACGTGACCCGCTGCCGACGCGTCCAGAGCTGCCCTGCCTGCTTCGGTGAGAACTGCATCGGTGGCGCGCGCGTCGGTAGTCGAGACCGTGCGATCGGTCAGCCCTCGTGCGGACATCCGGGCGAGGTGGTGAGAGGCCCTGCTGCGCTCCCAGCCGATCTCGGCGGCCAGGTCGGTCACCCGGCGACGTCCATCGGGACTGTCCGCCAGCGCGACGAGCACCGAGTAGTCGGCCAGGGATAGACCGTGATCCTCGGTCAGCTGGCGGTTCATCTCGAAGGTCATCTGCAGCGACAGCCCCATGTAGGCGCGCCACGCCGATTCCTGGGACGGCGTCAGCCAGGGAGAGTCGGCCGTCGAACGATTACGTGACATGTCATGTTCTTTCTGAGATGCTTGATCCGGGGTGCAGACGCAGTAGACCCCGATAACCAACCTTAGGGGCACAAATGGATCGCACGTCTCATACCGAGTTGGTACGTCGCAACGTCGTCGAGGTGTTCAACGCCACCGACGCCGTACGACGACGCGAGCTGATCGAAGCTATGTACCACCCGGACGCGGTGTTCTACGACGCCGAGAACACCGCGACCGGACGCGAAGCCGTCATCGACGCGATCACCGCACTCCTCGCGGACTCCGCAGGCCTGTCCTTCTCCGTCACCGTCGAACCCGCCGCGCTGGGCGACGTTGCCCGCATCTCCTGGGCACTCTCACCACCCGACGCCCCGGCCGTCGTCACCGGCCAGGACTTCGCCGTCGTCAAGGACGGCACGATCGCCGAGCTGTACACGTTCGTTGATCAGAAACAGCCCGGCTGACCCGTCAGGCTTGTACGACCCACACCGAGTTGCCGTCGGGATCTCGCAGCGCAAACATGGGCGGTACGCCGTCCACTTCTTCCATCAAGTCGTCGAGATCGACGCCGCCGAGTGCGCTGAGCCGCGCATGCTCGGACGCGACATCAGCTGTCTCGACACCGATGGACCCACCGCCGGGCGTGCCTCCCATCGGCGGGTTGAGGGCGAGCCGCGCGGTCGAACCGGGCGGTGCCACCTCCAGCCACCGGTACTCGCCCTCGGGGCCGAAACGCGAATCACCGCGGACCTCGAACCCGAGCACACGTGAGTAGAAATCGAGAGCCGCATCCTGATCGGCCACGGAGAACATGGCCACGCCGATGTTCACGATAGAGCTGGATGTTTGGTTGGTCATACCGGTAACGACTCGAGGCGCATCGAAAACTCATCGCTCCCAGAGTCACAACAACAAAGCCCCGCACCGACCGAAGTCGATGCGGGGCTTTGTCTGCTGGCTACGTCGTCGTGAGCGGAAACTCGTAGTGGGCTACGAGGCAGGAGTGGAGCCTGCGGAACGACCCACAACTCAGCCGCTCACGTGCGACGAAGTCGCTCTAGCGGTATTCGTTGGAGAATCCGTAGTCGTCGAGCGGCACTGCAGCGCCGGTTCCCTGGCCGAAGCCGTCCGGGCTGTAGTACTGATCGTCGTACGACGGCACCGCGTATGCCGCGGCACGCGCCTCTTCGGTCGGCTGCACCGTGATGTTCCGGTACCGGTTGATGCCGGTACCAGCCGGGATGAGCTTACCGATGATGACGTTCTCCTTGAGACCTATGAGCTTGTCGCTGCGGCAGTTGATCGCCGCATCGGTGAGCACACGAGTGGTCTCCTGGAAGGACGCTGCCGACAGCCACGAGTCGGTGGCCAGCGACGCCTTGGTGATACCCATCAAGACCGGACGTCCGGCTGCGGGCTCGCCACCCTCGGAGACGACACGACGGTTGCTCGACTCGAATTCGCTGCGCTCGGTGAGTGAACCGGGCAGGAATTCGGTGGAGCCGCTGTCGATGATCGTCACGCGACGGAGCATCTGGCGCACGATCGTCTCGATGTGCTTGTCGTGAATCGACACACCCTGCGACCGGTACACCTCCTGGACCTCGTTGACGAGGTGGATCTGCACCTGACGGGGACCCATCACACGCAGAACCTCGTGCGGATCGGCAGCACCTTCCATGAGCTGCTGGCCGACCTCGACGTGGTCACCGTCCGCCAGAAGGCGCTCGGTGCCGTCGTCGTGCTTGAAAACGCGCAGACGCTGACGCTTGGAGAGCTTGTCGTAGACAACCTCTTCGCCGCCATCGTCCGGGACGATGGTGATCTTGTAGAAACGATCGCCGTCCTCGAGCTGGATGCGTCCCGACACGTCCGCGATCGGAGCCTTGCCCTTCGGCACACGTGCCTCGAACAGCTCCTGCACGCGAGGCAGACCACCGGTGATGTCATCTCCGGCGACACCACCCTGGTGGAAGGTACGCATGGTCAGCTGGGTTCCGGGCTCACCGATGGACTGTGCGGCAACGATACCGACGGCCTCACCGATGTCGACCAGCTTGCCGGTGGCCATCGAGCGGCCGTAGCAAGTGGCGCAGACGCCGGTTCCGGTGGTGCAGGTGAGCACCGAGCGAACCTTGACCGACGTGATGCCCGCAGCGAGCAGCGCGTCGATGGCCGGGTCACCGAGATCGTGTCCGCGAGCGACGATGACCGTGCCGTTCTCGTCGACAGCGTCGTTCGCCAAGGTGCGGGCGTACGTGCTGGTCTCGACGTGAGCGTCGCGGATCATCTTGCCGTCGGCGGTCTTCTCGGCGATCGTCGTGACGATGCCGCGCTCGGTGCCACAGTCGGTTTCCCGAACGATGACGTCCTGCGAGACGTCGACCAGACGACGCGTCAGGTAGCCCGAGTCGGCGGTACGAAGCGCCGTGTCGGCCAGACCCTTACGAGCACCGTGCGTGTTGATGAAGTACTCGAGGACCGTAAGGCCTTCCTTGAAGGAAGACTTGATCGGACGCGGGATGAACTCACCCTTCGGGTTGGTCACCAAGCCCTTCATGCCGGCGAGCGAGCGAACCTGAGTCATGTTTCCGGCTGCGCCGGACTTCACGATCATCGGGATCGGGTTGTCGTCGGGGAAGTGGGCCTCCATGGCCTTACCGACCTGCTCGGTTGCGTCCTGCCAGATCTTGACCAGTGCGGAGTTGCGCTCGACCTTGTCGAGTGCGCCACGCTGGTACTTCTTCTCGATCTGATCGGCCTGAGCCTCGAAGGTCTCCATGATCTGCGGCTTCTCCGGCGGCACGAGGACGTCGGAGATCGAGATGGTGACACCCGAACGCGTGGCCCAGTAGAAGCCTGCGTCCTTGAGCTTGTCGACGGTCTGCGCGACGACGATCATCGGGTAACGCTCGGCGAGATCGTTGATGATGGTCGACTGACGCTTCTTCGGCATCTGCTCGTTGACGAACGGGTAGTCCGCCGGAAGCAGCTCGTTGAAGAGCACGCGTCCCAGAGTGGTTTCCGCGGTCCATGCCTCGCCGCGGTTCCAGCCCTCGGGGAACAGCTCGTTCTCGATCTCACGCGGCGGGCGCTGCGTGGTGAGACGAACCCGAATCTGCGACTGCACCGTGAGCGATCCACGGTCGACGGCCATCTGCGCCTCGGCCGGGGAGGAGTACGCCCCGAACTCTGCGTGATCGGTCTTGGCGTCGGCGCGCTCGCCGACAGCACCGGCATCGAGACGCGTCAGGTGGTAAAGACCCGTCACCATGTCCAGACGCGGCATGGCGAGCGGACGGCCCGATGCCGGCGAGAGGATGTTGTTCGACGACAGCATCAACACGCGTGCCTCGGCCTGAGCCTCGGCGGACAGCGGGAGGTGGACAGCCATCTGGTCACCGTCGAAGTCGGCGTTGAACGCCTCACACACGAGCGGGTGCAGCTGGATGGCCTTGCCCTCGACGAGCTGCGGCTCGAACGCCTGGATGCCCAACCGGTGCAGGGTGGGTGCACGGTTCAGCAGCACGGGATGCTCGGCGATGACCTCTTCGAGAACGTCCCACACCTGCGGACGCTGACGCTCGACCATGCGCTTGGCCGACTTGATGTTCTGCGCGTGGTTCAGATCCACCAGACGCTTCATCACGAACGGCTTGAACAGCTCGAGAGCCATCAGCTTCGGCAGACCGCACTGGTGCAGCTTGAGCTGCGGGCCGACGACGATGACCGAACGGCCCGAGTAGTCGACGCGCTTGCCGAGGAGGTTCTGACGGAATCGACCCTGCTTGCCCTTGAGCAAGTCGGAGAGCGACTTCAGCGGACGGTTGCCCGGTCCGGTGACCGGACGTCCACGACGACCGTTGTCGAACAGGGCGTCGACCGACTCCTGCAGCATCCGCTTCTCGTTGTTGACGATGATCTCGGGTGCACCGAGATCGATCAGACGCTTGAGGCGGTTGTTGCGGTTGATGACGCGGCGGTACAGGTCGTTGAGGTCGGACGTCGCGAAACGGCCACCGTCGAGCTGCACCATCGGACGAAGCTCCGGTGGGATGACCGGGACAGCGTCCAGGACCATGCCCATCGGCGAGTTACGGCCCGCCTGGAATGCAGCGACGACCTTCAGACGCTTGAGCGCGCGCAGCTTCTTCTGACCCTTGCCACTGCGGATGGTCTCGCGAAGAGATTCCGCCTCGGCATCGATGTCGAAGGTCTGCATGAGCTTTTGGATCGACTCGGCACCCATGGCACCGGTGAAGTACTCGCCGTACCGGTCGATGAGCTCGCGGTAGATGAGCTCGTCGACGATGAGCTGCTTGGGAGCAAGCTTGGTGAACGTGGTCCAGATCTCTTCGAGACGATCGAGCTCACGCTGCGCGCGGTCACGGAGCTGACGCATCTCGCGCTCGCCGCCGTCCTTGACCTTGCGACGCACGTCGGACTTGGCACCCTCGGCTTCGAGCTCGGCGATGTCGGCTTCGAGCTTCTGCGCACGAGCCTCGAGATCGGCGTCACGCTGATCTGCGACGGCCTTCTTCTCGACCTCCATCTCGGCCTCGAGCGTCGAGAGCTCGTTGTGACGGAGCTCGTCGTCGACCGTGGTGATGACGTAGGCAGCGAAGTAGATGATCTTCTCGAGATCCTTCGGAGCCAGGTCGAGCAGGTAGCCCAGACGCGACGGCACACCCTTGAAGTACCAGATGTGCGTGACCGGAGCGGCCAGTTCGATGTGGCCCATGCGCTCACGACGCACCTTGGCGCGAGTGACCTCGACGCCACAGCGCTCACAGATGATGCCCTTGAAGCGGACGCGCTTGTACTTGCCGCAGTAGCACTCCCAGTCCCGAGTGGGGCCGAAGATCTTCTCGCAGAAGAGGCCGTCCTTCTCGGGCTTGAGCGTGCGGTAGTTGATGGTCTCCGGCTTCTTGACCTCGCCGTAGGACCACTGACGGATGTCGTCCGCAGTGGCAAGGCCAATGCGAAGTTCATCGAAGAAGTTGACGTCGAGCACGTAACTTCCTTTCCCCGTTATGGGTGTTGTGCTGGAAGAGCAAATGAGAGAAACGCCTGCCGGATCCGCACTGGGCGGATCCGGCAGACCACAGAACTACTGAGCGAGGTCGTCGACCGTGGCAGCTTCGTTGCGGGAGAGGTTGATTCCCAGGTTGGCTGCGGCACGCTCGAGGTCTTCGTCGTCACCGTCGGCCATCGTGATGGCAGCACCGTCCGAGGACAGCACCTCCACGTTGAGGCACAGCGACTGGAGCTCCTTGAGGAGCACCTTGAAGGACTCGGGGATACCGGGCTCCGGGATGTTCTCGCCCTTGACGATCGCCTCGTACACCTTCACGCGGCCGACAACGTCGTCCGACTTGATGGTGAGAAGCTCCTGCAGCGTGTACGCGGCACCGTAGGCCTGCATGGCCCAGCACTCCATCTCACCGAAGCGCTGTCCACCGAACTGAGCCTTACCACCGAGGGGCTGCTGCGTGATCATCGAGTACGGCCCGGTCGAACGAGCGTGGATCTTGTCGTCGACCAAGTGGTGCAGCTTGATGATGTACATGTAGCCCACCGACACCGGGTACGGGAACGGCTCGCCGGAGCGGCCGTCGAACAACGTGGCCTTTCCGTCGGATCCGACCATCTGCTCGCCGTCGCGGTTCGGAATCGTGCTCTCCAGCAAGCCGGCGAGCTGATTCTCCTTGGCACCGTCGAACACCGGGGTGGCGATGTTGCTGTCGGCCGGAGCCGCCAGCATCTCCTCGGGCAGGCGTTCGGCCCAATCGGGCTTGCTGCCGTCCGCGGCGATCTGCACGTTCCAACCGGTCTTGCCGATCCAACCCAGGTGGGTCTCGAGGACCTGACCGATGTTCATACGACGCGGAACACCGTGGGTGTTGAGGATGATGTCGATCGGGGTGCCGTCGGGCAGGAACGGCATGTCCTCCTGCGGGAGGATCTTGCCGATGACGCCCTTGTTGCCGTGACGGCCGGCGAGCTTGTCGCCGTCCTGGATCTTTCGCTTCTGAGCCACGTAGACGCGGACCAGCTCGTTGACGCCGGGAGGCAGATCGTCGTCGTCGTCGCGCGAGAAGACGCGGATGCCGATGACCTTTCCGTTCTCGCCGTGCGGAACCTTGAGCGAGGTGTCGCGAACTTCGCGAGCCTTCTCACCGAAGATGGCGCGCAGCAGGCGCTCTTCGGGGGTCAGCTCGGTCTCGCCCTTCGGCGTGACCTTTCCGACCAGCACGTCGCCGTCACGAACCTCGGCACCGATACGGATGATGCCGCGCTCGTCGAGGTCTGCGAGGACCTCGTCGGAGACGTTCGGGATGTCGCGAGTGATCTCTTCGGCACCGAGCTTGGTGTCGCGAGCATCGATCTCGTGCTCCTCGATGTGGATCGAGGTGAGAACGTCCTCTTCCACGAGGCGCTGCGACAGGATGATCGCGTCCTCGTAGTTGTGGCCCTCCCACGGCATGATCGCCAGCAGCAGGTTCTTGCCGAGTGCCATCTCACCGTTCTCGGTGCAGGGGCCGTCGGCGAGGACCTGGCCGGACTCCACGCGCTGTCCCTCGTCCACGATCGGACGCTGGTTGGCGCAGGTGCCCTGGTTGGAACGCGCGAACTTGCGCATCCGGTAGGTCTTGCGCGATCCGTCGTCGGCCATGACCGTGACGTAGTCGGCGGAGACCTCTTCGACCACACCGGTCTTCTCGGTGATGACGACGTCACCGGCGTCGACAGCGGCACGCAACTCCATGCCGGTACCGACGATCGGAGCCTCGCTGCGAACCAGCGGGACAGCCTGACGCTGCATGTTCGCGCCCATCAGGGCACGGTTTGCATCGTCGTGCTCGAGGAACGGAATCATCGCGGTGGCGACGGACACCATCTGACGAGGCGAGACGTCCATGTAGTCGATGTCGTCGGACGAGACGAACTCGACCTCTCCACCCTTACGACGGACGAGAATCTTCTCTTCGATGAAGTGACCCGAATCGTCGACCGGAGAGTTCGCCTGCGCGAGCGTGTGGCGATCCTCTTCGTCGGCGGTCAGGTAATCGACATCGTCGGTCACCTTGCCGTCGACGACCTTGCGGTACGGGGTCTCGATGAAGCCGAACGGGTTGACGCGTGCGTACACCGAGAGCGATCCGATCAGGCCGATGTTCGGGCCTTCCGGGGTCTCGATGGGGCACATGCGGCCGTAGTGCGAGGGGTGCACGTCGCGGACCTCGAGGCCGGCGCGCTCACGAGAGAGACCGCCGGGTCCCAGTGCCGACAGGCGACGCTTGTGCGTCAGACCCGACAGCGGGTTGTTCTGGTCCATGAACTGCGAGAGCTGGGAGGTTCCGAAGAACTCCTTGATCGCAGCGACGACGGGACGGATGTTGATCAGGGTCTGCGGCGTGATCGCCTCGACGTCCTGAGTCGTCATACGTTCGCGCACGACGCGCTCCATGCGGGACAGGCCCACGCGGATCTGGTTCTGGATGAGCTCGCCCACGGTACGCAGACGACGGTTGCCGAAGTGGTCGATGTCGTCGACCTCGACGGGAACCTCGACGCCCTCGGGTGCGGTCATCGAAGTCTCACCTGCGTGCAGACGCACCAGGTACTCGATGGTCGCGACGATGTCTTCCTCGGTGAGGGTCGACGCCACGATGGGCTGACCCGAGTTGAGGCCGAGCTTCTTGTTGATCTTGTAGCGACCCACGCGAGCGAGGTCGTAACGCTTGTCCTTGAAGAACAGGTTCTCCAGCAGGGTCTGCGCCGACTCCTTGGTCGGCGGCTCGCCCGGACGCAGCTTGCGGTAGATGTCGAGGAGAGCCTCGTCGGTACCGGCGGTGTTGTCCTTCTCCAGCGTGGCCATGAGGATCTCGGAGAAGCCGAAGCGCTCCGTGATCTGCTCGGTGGACCAGCCGAGAGCCTTCAGCAGCACCGTGACGGGCTGGCGACGCTTGCGGTCGATGCGGACACCGACGGTGTCGCGCTTGTCGACGTCGAACTCGAGCCAAGCACCACGGCCGGGAATGACCTTGACGCTGTGCAGGTCCTTCTCGGTGGTCTTGTCGATCGAATGGTCGAAGTAGACGCCCGGAGAACGCACCAGCTGCGAGACGACGACACGCTCGGTGCCGTTGATGATGAAGGTGCCCTTGTCGGTCATCATCGGGAAATCACCCATGAAGACCGTCTGGCTCTTGATCTCGCCGGTGTTGTTGTTGATGAACTCGGCGGTGACGAACAGCGGAGCTGCGTACGTCATGTCCTTGTCCTTGCACTCATCGGTCGAGGCCTTGACCTCGTCGAATCGTGGGTCGGAGAAGGAAAGCGACATCGAGCCCGAGAAGTCCTCGATCGGAGAGAGCTCGGTCAGGATGTCCTCGAGTCCGCCGGAGACACCACTGTCTCCGCGGGCGGCGGCACGGTCGCGCCAACTCTGCGCACCTACCAGCCATTCGAACGAATCCGTCTGTACATCGAGGAGACCGGGTACCTCCAACGGCTCGCGAATGTTCGCGAACGAAACCCTCCTCGGGGCTCCCGGTGTTCCGACAACTGCCTTGGTCTGGCTAGAGACTGCCAAGATGCGTCCTTCCAGCACCTCACGCGGGTCGCGCCGTTCCGTCGACTGACAGGACCTGTCAGCTGACACGACATGGCGACCGCCGCTGTATCTGTTTGCTATATGTGGGGCGAATTTCGGCTGGTCGCAACCAGACCGAATCCCCATCACAGCGGCCCGAAAACGTGCTTTCGGGTAACAGCGATCGAGAGGTGGACAGGAGGCAGCCAGCGCAACGTCCAAAGGTACCCCAAATGTGCGCACAGCGCAACGGGGGCATCAAAAGTAGCACCCGAGGTCCGTTCGCGCGCCGAGTCGGCAGCAGCGTGTCGACCTTCCTCGCCGCGACCCGATCGAGAGCGCCCGCTGAGCGGACGACATACGGGCCTGCAACCGATGACGAACAGCTGCGGCGAACAGAAAGCTGTGGTGAACGATCGTGTGCGGTCGCCACCACGGGGGTGCTCCTTCACGACAAGAGTGAACCCTGCGTCTTCCTTCGTCAAGAGGTCCGAGTGAATCCGCCGCCGCTATGGCAATCGAGCGCGGCTTCTGCTTGTATTTCTTCTGTCGCAACCGGGGGTGGCGTCATCAGGTGATCGGGTTCGCCGCGTGACAGATCTCCTCTGTGCCACAGGCATATTCACGGAGCACTCACATCACGTCTCGCGGGGGGACAACATGATTACGGTGGTAATGGTCGACGCCGGATGCAGGTGTCGAGCCTTCGGTAGTCCCGCGTGACCAGGGGTTCGCCCGTCGTCGACTTCCTCGTTGCCCGTGCTCGCTGGGTCCTGGCCGTCGTAATTACGACCGTTCTGCTCGCCGGAACCTGGGGCCTGGGCGTCGTCGACGAACTCAGCCTCGGTGGGTACAGCGACCCCGGCAGCGAGTCGGCGAAGGTCGACGCTCTCGTCGAATCCCGGTTCGGCCGCGACGTTGCGGACATCGCGGTGGTCTACACCCCGACGGACGGACGAACGGTCGACGAGATAGCCGATACCGTGGGCGCGAGCCTCGCCGGTATCGACGCCGGAGTGCTGGCCCGCGATCCCGTCACCTATTGGACGGTGCCCGACGCCTTTGCTTCGGGCCTGCGATCGTCGAACGGGAACTCTGCCCTCGCGGTGCTGACGCTGACCGGCAACGAGGACAAGCGCGTCAAGTCCTACCAGGACCTGCGCGAGGAGTTGACGATCGATGGCGTGACCGTGCAGTTCGGTGGATTCTCGGCCGTCGTCGACGCGTACAACGAACAGGCGCGCGCAGATCTGATGCGAGCCGAGACCATCACCTTCCCGATTCTGCTGGTTCTGCTCCTGATCGTCTTCGGCGGACTCGTCGCCGCAGGAACTCCGTTGGTGATCGGCGGACTGAGCGTGCTGGCGTCCCTGGCCGTGCTGCGAGCAGTGAACAGTGTCTCCGAAGTGTCGGTGTTCGCGACCAATATCGCGTCCCTCGTCGGACTCGGAATGGCCGTCGACTACAGCCTGTTCGTGATCACCCGGTTCCGCGAGGAGTTGCGCAACGGGCGCGGAACGGCGGACGCGGTACGCCGCACGATGTCCACCGCCGGCCGAACCGTGGCGTTCTCGGCACTGCTGTTGATCTGCGGGTTCGTCGGAATGCTCATCTTCCCGCAGGCGATGATCCGCTCGCTGGGCTTCGGCGGCATGGCAGCAGTGGCCGTCGCCGCCGTGATCTCGCTGACCGCCCTCCCCGCCGCACTCGTCCTCCTCGGCCCCCGCATCGATTCGCTGAGCTGGCGCAAGGGTGCAATCGACCGCGGCGAGGCACGGGCGCAGAAGTTCTGGGGCACGGTGGCAGACCGCGTGATGCGCAGGCCCATCCTCGTCGCCGGTGCCATCATCGGAGTGCTGGCCGTGCTCAGCGCGCCCATCTCCGGCGTAGCTCTGGGCGACCTCGACCACACCGGTCTGCCCCCGGACTCGCCGGCCCGGATCGCCACGCAGAAGCTGATCACCGAATTCACGCTCGCCAACAGCGGCGTCACCGTCGTCGTCGAATCGGTCACCGATGCACCGCCGAGTCCTGCCGCGGTCGCAGAAGTCACGGACGCCATCGGCCGCGCGGACGGAGTCGCGGCAGCGTTTCCCAGCGGCAGCGCCGACAATCTGACCGTCGTCGATGCCATCATGACCTCGGCCGATCGCACCCCGGCCGCACTGGCGACAGTCGATGCGATTCGATCGATCCCCGCTCCGGCCGGGACCACGCTGAGAGTGGGCGGCACCACCGCGCAGAGCGAGGACGGCATAGACGCGATCTACGCCACCATTCCGTGGATGTTGGCCATCATGGTGCTGGCCACTTTCACGATGACGACACTGGCATTTCGCTCGATCGTGCTCAGCCTCAAGGCAATTGCCATGGCGATGGTCAGCCTGGCGGCCACTTTCGGTGTGCTCACCTGGATCTTTCACGACGGCCACGGCAGCGGGCCGATCGGCGTCACTGCCGGCCCTTTGCAGTCCACGATGAGCATCCTCGTCATGGCCGTCGTATTCGGCCTCTCCACCGACTACGAGATCTTCCTGCTCTCACGCATCGTCGAGGCACACGACAACGGAGCCACCACCGCAGACGCAGTCCGCATCGGGGCCGCTCGCACCGGACGCATCGTGACGGCCGCTGCGCTGCTGCTCATCAGCGTCACCGCGTTCTTCTCGTTGTCCGAATTGTCGATGATGCGACTCGTGGGCATCGGCATCATCGTCGGTCTCGTCATCGACGCCACCATCGTGCGGATGATGCTCGTGCCCGCCCTCGTCACGCTGATGGGAAATGCGAACTGGTGGCTCCATCCCACCCCGAAACGACCGAGTGGGACTGGGCAGGACGGGGCTGGGCAGGACGGGGCCGGAGTCCACGAACTTCCGGGAACTCCGGCCCCAGCCGACTACTGACTACCTTCGCGCCATCGGGTGGCCTCGGCGAGCGCGAACCCGTGGACGTCGGCCAGCTCACCCAACCGTTCGACGCTGTCTCCGTCGAGACTGGTGCCGATGCTGCGGAGGTCGAACTCACCCGACAACGCGATCAGCATCGTCTCGGCCATGCAGGCATACGTCAGGCCCGGAGCCAACCCGTAGGTCAGACCGAAATCCGAACCCGACGGCACCCGCACGATGCCGCCGTCGAACACCGTCACGTCCGGCCGCTCACCGCGCACATCGCGGCCGATGTTCGGCGGCTGCGCAACATCGCAGACGATGGCACCGTCCATCAGATCGGTCGGGTCGATCAGTGCGTGCGGTGCCGACGTCGCCGCAATCACGATCAACGAATCCTGCACCGCAGCAACGGGATCGGTGAAGAACTCGATGTGCCCGGACCTGATCAGATCATCCAGGTCACCATGCATCTCGAGTGCAGCACCGGCGAGATCCCCTGAGCCGGATCCGCCCGTCGCACTCGCCACCATCTCCTGCGCCGCCGCCCACAACTTCGGCGCGATGACCGAGCTCTCACCCTGCCGACCGACCAGAGCGATACTGCCGACCTCGCCGGCCAGCTGCTTGCCGATAGTGCGCCCGATGGCACCGGCAGCACCGAGAATCGTCACCCGGGCCTGCGCGACGTCGATTCCTCGTTCGCGGCACACGCGTCGGACAGCCCGCAGACTCGCCGCGGCGGTGAACGTGTTGCCGGTGGTGATAGGCCGAGACGTTGCCCCGAGACCCAACCCGTTCCCGGTGATCACCGACGAGTAGCCGCCCAACCCCACTACCGTCGCGCCGCGCGAGATCGCGAGTTCGACGGCACCGCCCACCACCCGCAGCGCCTGCTCGGTCGGCAGATGCAGCAACTGCTCCGAGGTGTAGGGCATCCCGATCAGGTCACCGTGTGCCGTCGCGTCCCCTCCCCCGACGACCCGGCCACTGCCGATGACGAACGACGCGGGGTCGAGCTCGGACGTCGATGCAGCGAACCGGCGAAGCAGATCCTGTCGTTCGGAATGATCGAACACCTCGAGCGCAGGATCGAAGGCGGCGAAGAACCCCAGATCCAAAGGGTGCGCGATGAACGCGAACCGGCGATCCGTGGAGCGCACGGCGATATCGGGGGTGCGGCCCGGACGTAGTGCGGTGAGCGAGGGTGGGGTGCCGACGGTCGGGCGACCCAGCAGGTGCCCGAACAATCCGTCCAGGTCCCCTACCGCCGCGTAGCCCAGCGCCCGATCCAACGCGGCCACCAGACGTGCACACTGCGCCGCCGACACCGTCAGCGGTGGCTCGATCCGAATCACCCTGGTACCGAACAGCGTAGGAGCAACCCGGATCCCTTCGACATTGAGCAGGTAGGAGCAGATCACCGCAGTCAGATTGTGTTGCTCGGCAATCGAACCCAGTAGCGACTGACGCCCCACGAAGTTCACGTCCGCAGTCAGCTCGATTCCGAGCAACAAGCCGCGTCCGCGAACGTCGGTGACCACGGACGGATACTTCTCGGCCAACGCACCGAGATCCTTCGTCAACTCCCGACCGAGCACGGCCGCGTTCGTCACCACCGCGCAGTCGTCCCTGGTGAGCTCGTCGATGACTGCGATACCCACCCGAGCCGCCAGCGCGTTGCCCGCGAACGTCGACGTGTGACGAAGTGCGAAGCTCTCGTCCACCAGCTTCGGCGCACACAACACCGCACCCACCGGCACGATGCCGCCACCGAGCGCCTTCGCCACGGTCAGAATGTCGGGCACCACCCCCTCGTGTTCCGCGGCGAACATCCGCCCGGTCCGGCCGAGCCCGGTCTGCACCTCGTCGAACGCGAGGAGCACACCGTGCCGATCACAGACATCCCGCACACGCCGCAGATAGCCGTCGGGCGGACACACCACTCCGCCCTCACCCTGAATCGGTTCCACGAGAAAGACCGCATAGTGATTCGGCGCGGCCGTCAGGGCCGCATCGAGTGCATCCGCGTCGCCGAAGGCGATGTGATCGAACCCGGCCACCGGTGCCCCGAATCCACTCTGGTACTTGATGTTTCCGGTCGCAGACAGCGCGCCGAGCGTCTTGCCGTGGAAACTGTTGCCGGTGGTCAACACTCCCAGTCGTCCGGTGTGCGCTCGCGCGAGCTTGAGCGCAACCTCGGTGGCCTCGGCACCACTGTTGACGAACGTCGTTCGCGTCAACCCGTCGGGTGCGATCCGCCCCAACCGATCTGCCAGTTCGCCTGCTGCCGTCAGCACCGAGGGCTGCACGAAAATTGCCTCTCCACTGCACCGAACATCGTTGATCGCCTGCCAGATCGGCGTGGGGCCGTGCCCGAACGGAAGTGCCCCGTACGCACCGGCGAAATCGAGATAACGTCGGCCCGAGGCGTCGAACAAGACGGTCCCGTCGCCGCGCACGTACTCGCGATCCAGATCGAGGGCGGACAACAATCGGTACAGTTCGGGATTGACGTTCTCGGCGAAGCCCGAGCGACCGGACCTCGATTCCAGCACGGATAGATCGATAGTTGTGTCAGTCATGACCAGCATGCTCCGTTTTCATCGGATCCATCCCTGGCTGTCGAGCGTCGAAATGGTTGTCCCGAACAACCAGGGCTCGTCCCAAGCCAGGACGCAAACGCGATGGTAATCCGGTCGTGCGCATGCGACAGATGAGTACACAACGCACGAAAAAGCCCCGCTCGAGCAGAGTTTCTGCGTCGAACGGGGCTTAATCGAAGAGCGGGGCCGAATCCCTGAGCGGGGCCAGCGGGTACCGGTACTACTGGTCGTCGATGGCCGACAGCTTCCAGGTGCCGTCGACCTTCTCCATGTTGACCGTCAGCGGGCCCTCGGCACTACCCGACGCCACACCGTCCTGCGTGGCGCTGATGTTCACGTTGGCGATCAACTCGGCCTTGTCGTCCTCCAGCCGCGAGACGCCGATGTCGGTAACCATGGCTTCGGTTCCCGTCTTCGTTTGCACCACAGCGGATTTGGTGGTGTCCGCGGTGGAGTTGAACTCATCTAGCATCGACTGATTGAGCACCGCACGGGCAGCATCGAAATCGGCATCGATCGTATCGGCCTTGTACGTGTACAGAGTCTGAAGCGCGTCGGTCGCCGCCGAGGTGACTTCCTGGGTGGCTGCAGAATCGACCCAGGCAGCATTGTCGATCGTGGCGAACGGCTTGAACGCCGCAACAGCAGCGAATGCACCGAGCACCACGGCGATGATCGCGACGACGATCACGTGCTTGTAACCGATACCCGACGCCTTGCGCGAGGTGACAGCCTGGTCCGCGTCCGCGTCGGAAGCCCCTGACGTCACTGAGTCGAGCGGAGTGGCGGCCTTCTCGGTGGCGTCGGACTTGGTGGCGTCGGACTTGGTGGCAGCCTTGGCCAATGAGGGCCTCGAAGTCGCGCTCTTGTCGGCAACGGTCTTGTCGGCAACGGTCTTGTCGGCCGCAGTCTCGTCGGCGACCGTCTTGTCGGCGACCGTCTTGTCGGCAACCGTCTTGTCGGGCGCAGGGGTGCTGGGTGCCGGCGTTGTGATCGCGGTCGTCTCGGTCGTGTCCGAACCCTCCGCGGTGGTCGAACCCGCGTCGGACGCTGCGGGCTTACCGGTGCCGGCCACCTTGCGGCGCACCTTGCTGGTGGTGGTGGGTGGGACGATCTTGCGACGCTGGGGAGGCACTACAGAACTCCTTCGAAACTCACTGCACTGAAACTCACTGCACTACAGACGGAAAAGACACTGCCCGGGGAACGTCAGTTGCCACCGGAATCCGGCTGTGGGGCCGGCGTCGCTTCCGCGCTGGGGGTAGCCGCATTCGGGTCGGCTGCATTCGGGTCGGTAGCACCCGGTTCGCTCGGGATGACGGGATTGGTGTTGGGGTTGTCCAACGAGATCCGCGAACCGATGGGGTCGACCTTGTTGGTCTTCCACACCCCGTCGACCTCTTCCATGGCCAGTCGCATCGTGAGCTTGCTTCGCTCGACGCGGTCGGGCCACGTCGTGGTCGTCTTGATGACTACGAGAGCCTCGGCGGTGTTCTCGTCGGTACTGAGCTCGGTCACCGCGGCATGCAATACCTCGGCCTCACTCTTGGCACCGGACTGACGGACCTGATCGGTGATACCCGAACGCGTCTGCTCGAGGTCGTTGAGCATCAAGTCACCGGTGATGGACGACTTCATGTTGTCGAACGACTGATCGATGTTGGCGGCGTCGACCGTGTTCAGGTTGACCGCCGCCTGCTGGGCACCGGTGAGGGCAGAGTCGCGAGTATCTTCCGTCGGCTTCTGGCTGAACAACGCCGTGCCCCAGCCGTAGCCGAAGAACACTGCCGCTGCGAGAGCAGCCACGGCGATCACCGTGACGACGGCAAGAAGAATTTTCGCTGTCTTGTTCTGCCCTGGAGTCGCTGGGGACTCCAGGGCTTCGGTGCTCGAGTTCACAATTTCACCCTACTACTCGGTAATATCCGGCCGAACCACTCTCGGCCCGACGATAGTGCTGAGCAGCAGTTCTTCCGATGTCGCTACTTCGGCGTGACGCCGATGAGCGGTGCCAACTGGGTGGCGATGGGGTTGAGGTTGAGCTTCTCGGGATCGACCTTGGGGTTGAGGTCCCACGGCTGCGGCACGTCCGGATCGGCAAAGACGATTCGGTTCGCGCTGCGAACGCCCGTCACGCTGCCCTGTGGCGTTGCACAGTTCGCGTCGAGGTTCAGCGGGTAGTTCTCTCGGGTCGGGTCGAAGTTCGGGTTCTTCCGCTTCTCCTCGTCCAGGATCGCCTGCGAGCCCTCGTAGCCGACCGTGCAGGGCGGCGGGTTGTTGACCTCGAGCAGCAGACCCTGATGGATCGTGCCGTCGTTCGGGACGATGGTGGAGATGCCGGCACCGAGCGCAGGCAGGAATGTCAGGAACGGCCGAAGAGCGAGATACCGCGGCTCGGCCTGAGCGGCGACCAGCGCAAGGTTGTTGATGTCGGTCGTCAAGGCCGGACCGGCATCGGTGATCAGACCACCGAGCTGATCACCCGCAGCGGTTCCGGTGTCGATGAGCCGACGGATGTCGGGATCGCTGGACTTCAGCTGAGCCGTCACCTGATCCAAGCTGGTACTGAACTCGCGGATCAGATCCGACTGCTCGGACTGTGTGTCGAGCACCGGCACCGCGTCGCGCACCAATGCCAGCGTCTGCGGGAGTGCCTCGTTGCCCGCCTCGGAGATGTTGCCGAGCGAGTCGACGAGCGATTGCAGATCGTTGCCCTTGCCGTCGAACGCCACGCCGAGCTCGTTGACGACCTTGGTCAAGTTCTCCAGCGGTACCGACCTCACCAACGTGTTGGTGTTGGCCAGCACGTCCTCCACCGGAACGGGTGTCGAGGTGTCGGCGGCCGCGATCTGAGAACCGTCGACCAGGAACGGTCCCTGATCGGTCTGCGGCTGAAGGTCGACGTATTGCTCGCCGATCGCGGACCTGTTCGCCACGACGGCCTTCGTGTCGGACGGGATGTCGGGACCGCCGTTGTCGAGCTTGAGCTCCACCTGGACACCGTCCGGTGTCAACTGCAAGCCACCGACGGTACCCACCGGCACCCCGCGGTACGTGACCTCCGCGTTGGTGAAGATTCCACCGGAATCGGCGAGATTGAGCGCCACCTTGTACTGCCCGAACCCGAGCATGTTGTCCAGACGAACGTACTTTCCGCCGACGAAGATCAACCCGACGAGGGCGATCACGACGAATACCACCAACTGGTACCGAACGAGCTTCGATCTCACTGGCCAACTCCGAACTGTTCGAGCAGATCATTCAACGGGGCCAACGGGGTCAGCGGCGCAGGCTCTGCCCCGGCGGCCTGACCGCTCGGTGCACCCGGTCCGGGAACCGGTGACGGGATGATCGGCGGCAACGGCAGCAACGAGATCGTGGGCCAGCCCGGACGCGGTCCGTTTCCGTTGTAGTACGGATTGGACGGATCGACGACGGGGAGCGTGTTGCCGTACTTCGGCTGGACGTAGACCGGATCTCCCTCGCCCACACCGAAGTTGCGAAGCGCCGTTCCGATCGACAGGTCCAGCGACAGGAACAGGTTGGCCGAGTTGCCCTCGATGATCTTCTCCGTGCCGTCGGCGAACGGCAGTGTGGGGATCACCGACAGCGACGTCACCACGTCGTCCGCCGAATCGGCCAGTGCCTGCAGCGTGGGACGTAGCGCCCGCAGGTCTGCGATCAGATCGTCCTTGGATCGGTTGATCACGTCGGTGCCGACCGAGCCGAGACGATCGAGCGCACCGAGCATCTCCGTCAGCTGCGGTCGCTGCTGCTCGAGTACATCGGTGGCGATCGGCAGGTCCTTGAGCACCCCGTCGATCTTGTCGGTCTGCGAGTTGACGCGCCCGCTGAGCGTGTCGAGACCGTCGATGGCACGGGTGATGTCGTCACGCTGCTGATTGAGTCCATCGATCAGCGTGTTCGCCTGCTGCAGAAGCTCTTTGGTCTTACCTTCCCGACCGTCGAACGCCGTACTCAGTTCCTTGACGATGGGCGAGAGCTGACCGACGCCTCCGCCGTTGAGCAGCAGCGAGAGCGCACCGAGGACCTGTTCGATATCGGTGGCGTGGCGAGTTCGATCGAGCGGGATCGTGGCACCGTCCTGCAAACGCGCGGCTTCCTCGTCACCCGGAGGCGCGGACAGCTGCACGAACTTCTCGCCGAGCAGGTTGGTCTGCTGGACCGACGCGATCGCGTTGGCCGGCAGGTCGACGTCGGAGTTCAGGATGACGTTGACGTCGGCGGTCCAACCGTCGTTCGGAACCGTGATCGTGTCGACGCGGCCGACGGCCACACCGTCGACCTTGACGGTCGACTGCGGGACGAGGTCCAGCACATCGTCGAATTGCACCGTCAGGTTGAACGGGTTGTCTCCGACATCGGCACCACCCGGTAGCGGGATGGCGTAGATGCCCGCCGACGAGCACGCACCGGCAGACAGGGCCACCACGCACAGTCCTGCGCCGAGGGACAACGAACGCTTCACGCGAGCTCGATTCCGCTTCACAGAGGTACTCACTGTCCCCCACCTCCGATGTACGACTGCTCCAGACCCGGCATCGAGCTGGTTCCGAGCTTGGGCGAGACCACGCCCGGGACCGTGCCCGGCACGGACTGGTTCTGCTGGATGTCGTTGGTGAGAACACCGAACGGCAGCACAATCCGGTTCTGGTCGGCGAGAGGGGCCTGAATCATGGTGGTGATGTTGGCGCACTGATCGATGATCGGTTGAATCTGCGCTCCCAGAGCCTCGAAGCGAGGATCACCGGGTACCAACTTGCCCAGGTCGATCAACCGGCAGACAGTGCCGAGAGGATCCTGGGTCTCGTTCTGCAGATTGGCGCGCGAGGCGAGCGTGCCCGACTCGGCGTCGTACGCATTGACCAGGTTGCTGATCGCCAGTGGCAGCAACGTCAAGGTCTGCACCAGCTGCTCACGGTTGTCGGCCAGGGTTTGAGTGGGCTGTACGAGCCCGTTGGCCGCGTCGGTCAGTTCGGTTCGGTTGTCCGCGACGAACGTGGCGACGTCACCGAGCGACACCGAGAGTTGCTGCAGCGCAGCACCGAGATCCTCACGCTGACCGGACAGGAAACCGGTCAGGTCGGCCAACTGGGTGTTGAAGTTGCGCACCTGTTGATCGTTCACGGACAGAGCACTGACGAAGGTCTGCAGATTCTTGATCGTGTCGAACACATCGGTACGCGAGTCGCTCAGGGTCCGACCGGCCGCCGAGAGCTGAGTGATGCTGTTGCCCAGCGCTTCACCGTTGCCCTCGAGGTTGGCGGCACCGGTGTTCACGAAGTCCGTGAGCGCGCCGTCCTTGTTGGCCCCGTCGGGTCCGAGAGCTTTGGACAGGTCGTTGATCGACGAGTAGAGCTCGTCGACCTCGACAGGTGTGGCCGTGCGATCGCGACCGATGGTCGTTCCGCTGGCCATGGTGTCGCCGCCCGTGTACGCGGGTGCGAGCTGAACATAGCGATCGGCGACGAGTGACGGGGTGACCTGGACGGCCTTCGCATCGGCCGGAATGTCGATGCCCCGGTCGACGCGGAGGACGACCTCGACATCGTCGCCCATCGGGGTGACGGAGTCGACGGTGCCGACCTTGACGCCGAGCACACGCACCTCGGAGCCGGAATAGATGCCGACCGACTTGTCGAAGTAGGCGGTGATCTTGGTCGTTCCGGCCCTGGTGAACAGCCACCAGCCTGCGACAGCTACGACCAGGGCCACCACCACCACGACGGCGATGATCGCGAGCTTGTTCTTGTTTCGCGGCGCTGCCTGAGTGTCTGTCATCAGTTCCCCGCCAACTTGTCGACCGAGGGCTCGCGGTAACCAGGTATCAACGGAACTCCGGGGGGTGTGAGGTTGGCCAGGACGATGTCGAGCCACCGGCCGTTACCGGTCACGTTGGTGTAGAGGCGAATGAACGGCTCGTACAGTTTCAGCGCCCGGTCGAGATTGTCGTTGTTGCGCTGCAGGATCTCGATGACACCGTTGAGCTGCTGCAGCATCGGGTTGATGGTGGCCTCGTTGTCGCGGACCAGACCGGTCAGCTCCTGAGATACCCGCTGAGTGCCGGTGAGGAGCTGCGAGATGGCCTGCTGACGGTTGTTGAGCTCTTCGAGCAACGGGCCTGCATCGGTGATCAGCTTGTTGAACTGCTCGTTGCGGTCGGCCAGCACCTTCGATGTCTCACCGGTAGCAGCGAACAGCTTCTTCAGTTCCTCGTCGCGGCTTGCCACCGTCTGAGACAGCCGAGTCACGCCGTCCAAGGATGCACGAATGTTCGCGGGAGTCTCCGAGAACGCTTCGGACAGGGTTCGCATGCTGTTGGCGAGCTGATCGGTGTCGATGTCGTTGATGGTCGATGCCGCCGCTGAGAACGCATCGATGACGTCGTACGGAGACGTGGTGCGATCGAGTGGAATCGTGTCCTTGGGGCTCAGCGTGTCCGGGCCACTGGGGTCGAGGGCCAGGTATTTCTGACCCAGCAGCGTCTTGATGGCGATGGCCGCCCGTGACTCGTTGCCGACCCAGGCGTCCTGCACCGTGAAGTCCACGAGTACTCGATCGCCCTCGAGACGCACATCGGTCACCTTGCCGACCTTGACGCCCGCGATACGGACCTCGTTGGACGGCTTGAGACCTGCTGCTTCGCTGAACTCTGCGGTGTACACCGAGCCTGCACCGATGATCGGAAGTCGGTCGAGAAAGAAGACCGACATCGTGGCGAGCAGGATGATTGCGATTCCCAGCGCACCGATGGTTGCCGGACTACGACGAGATTTCATTGCTTGATCCCCCCAGCTTTGCAGCGCTCTGCCGAGTTCGTGTAAAGCGGCTGGTTTACGGTCGGAAGCCCGGTCGGCAAGTTCAGGTTCGGCGAAGACCCCGGTCCGGCAACGATGTCGATGCCGCAGAGGTAGAACGTGAACCAGGATCCCTGCTGGGCCGTGCGGATGAGCTTGTCCAGCTTGTTCGGCAGAATTCCCAGGACCTTGTCGACGTCGTCGCTGCGGCGGTTGA
The DNA here is from genome assembly GCF_002258645.1 of Rhodococcus sp. 15-649-2-2. Lineage (NCBI taxonomy): Bacteria > Bacillati > Actinomycetota > Actinomycetes > Mycobacteriales > Nocardiaceae > Rhodococcus > Rhodococcus sp. 15-649-2-2. The sequence goes on along the minus strand of NZ_NPFM01000022.1, from coordinate 149,693 downwards.
CGGTCTCCGACAACGTGTTCAGTGCCGTCACCGATCCCTGGATCGACGGCCTCGTCGGCTCGAGCAGATCGGCCGTTGCGTTGGTCAGACCGGCCAACGACGTGACCGCCGAACCCACGACATCACGATCGGCCGACAGTCCGGAGACCAGCTTCTGGGTGTTGACGATGAGACTGTCGAGCTGACCGTCGTTCTGATTGACCGTCGCCAGAACGTTGTTGAGATTGGTGATGACCTGGCCGATGACCTGATCCTTGTCTGCGACCGTGTTCGTCAGACTCGCCGTGTTGGTCACCAGCTCGTTGATGGTGCCCGACTCCCCCTGGAACACCTGAATGATCTGGTAGGACAGCTTGTTGACGTCGTCTGCACTGAGCGTGGTGAACAGCGGCCGGAAGCCGTCGAACAGCGTAGTCAGATTGACCGCAGGCTTGGTCCGCTCCAGCGGGATCGTCGCACCCCCGTTGATCTTCTGACCTTGGTCCCCCGAGCCCTGCTCGATGGCGATGTAGCGCTGGCCCACCAGGTTTCGGAAACGGATGGTCGCCGTCGAGCTTGCCGGCAGCCAGTCGCGGCTACTGAGAGTGAAGTCCACTTTCGCTTCGCGCTCGTTGGCGATCTCGATGTTGTCCACCTGGCCGACGCGAACGCCTGCGATACGCACTTCGTCGCCCTTGTTGAGGGACGTGACGTCGGTGAACATTGCCGAGAACGTGGTGCCGCCGCCGCCACTCGAATTGGCGATGGTGAAAGCAAGGGTGGCCGTGGCGATGATCGTGACCACCGCGAACACGACCAACTTGATGATCGGCGCGAGAAGGCCTCTCATTTCACGCTCACCTCCGCTCCCCTCAATGCCGGAGCGCCGATAGCGGCTGCCCACGACGGAATACTGTCCGGTGCAACGCCACTCGCCTGACCGTAGATCACGGCGAGAGTGTCGCGTTCGAAGTCCGAGCCCTCGTAGCTCGCCGGCTCCGCGGATTCCGCGATGGCCGGAACGATGGAACTCTGAGCCGACTTGGGTGGGCCCTGTCCGGGGATGACCTGCGGGCCCGGGTTACGAGTCGGGACCTGGTACGAACCGTCGTTGATCGAGCCTCCCGGGTACTGCGGGAAGAACTCGCCGGGTGCTGCAGGCTCGAAGCACGTAGCTCCGCGATCGTCGAACAAGCGCGGCTCGTCCTGGTTCGGCAAGTAACGGCCCTTCGGGTTGACGAACGATGCGGAGACGTTGATGCCGGGGTATGGGTCGCCCTCGCCGAGCACGATCGCGCCGCGCCTGGCTCCTTCGGCGAACTGGCTGAACGTGCAGCCGAACGTCGGTGAGAACTCGGCAAGCAATTCGAGTGCCTCACGGGAATTCGACGCCAGGCTGATCAAGTTCTCGGAGTTCGCCTGCAGGAAGTCCGCGGTGACGTTCGAGGCCGACGTCAGCGAGCCGTACAGCGTTTCGAGACCGGACTGACGCTCGACGACGGTGTTGCCCGTCGTGCGCAGGTTGTCCAGAGCCGAGATCAGCTCCGGTGCCGCGTCGGCATAGGTCTGGGAGAAATCTGCGAGACCGACGAGGGTCTGCTGGATGTTCGGCAACTCCGTGTTCAGACCCGACACGATGTTCGTCAGATTGTCGATGGTCTGCCCCAGTTGCTCGCCGCGCCCGCTGAGACCCTGCGCCAGTGACCCGAGGGTATTGGCCAGATCCTGCGGCGGAATCGCCTGCAGCAGCGGGAGCAAGCCGTCGAGCAGCTGCCCGACCTCGATCGCGTTTCCGCTCGTGTCCTGACGCAGAACCGTGCCGTCGGTGATCGGCGACGCCGAATCGTTCTCGGGCACAATCAGCGAGACGTAACGCTCGCCGAACAATGTCTTCGGAAGCAGCCGAGCCGTCGCGTTCGACGGGATCAGCGGTGCCTTGTCCGGATCGATGGCCAGCTGCGAGGTGACGACACCGTCGACGGTGGCCGCAGAACGCACCTCGCCCACGATCATTCCGCGCACCTTGACGTCCGCGTTCATCGGCAGGGCGTTGCCCACCGAGTCGGTTTCGAGGCTCACGTTCACCACACTCTTGAACGTCTTGTTGTAGGAGGTGATGCTCCATCCGAGAAACAGGATGAGCACCAGGAAGAATGCAAGTCCGAGCAGTACTCGCTGCAGTCGCGACGGCGAGTCGATCATCCGGCAACCCTCACTGTGGTGGTCGTGCCCCAGATGGCGAGGCTCAGGAAGAAGTCCAGTACGGCGATCGTGACGATGGCCGTACGTACGGCGCGGCCCACTGCGACGCCGACGCCAGCCGGTCCGCCCGAGGCGTGATAGCCGTAATAGCAGTGGATCATGATCAGCACGAAAGCGAAGATGAGCACCTTGAGGAAGGAATACAGCACATCTTCCGGAGGCAGGAACAGGTTGAAGTAGTGGTCGTACGACCCCGAGGACTGTCCGTTGAAGATCGTGCTGATCCCTCTGGACGCGACATAGGACGCAAGCAGACCGACGATGTAGAGCGGGATGACCGCGACGAAGCCGGCGATCATGCGGGTGGTGACGAGGAACGGCACACTCGGCACGGCCATGACCTCGAGCGCATCGATCTCCTCGGAGATCCGCATGGCACCGAGCTGTGCGGTGAAGCCACAGCCGACGGTTGCCGAGAGCGCCAGGCCCGCGACGATCGGGGCGATTTCACGGGTGTTGACGTACGCGGAGAGGAACCCGGTGAGCACGGAGCTACCGAGCTGTTCGAGCGCTGCGTAGCCCTGCAGGCCGACGACGATGCCGGTGAAGCCCGACATCATCACGATCACGCCGATGGTGCCACCGATGACGGCCAGCGCGCCGCTGCCGAAGGTGACCTCCGCCAGCAGGCGGAGCACCTCCTTCTTGTAATGCACTGCAGTCTTGGGGATCCACCCGATCGCCCGCAGGTAGAACGACATCTGCTCGCCTGCGCGATCGAGCACGTTGAGCGGAGCATTGCCGACGCGCTTGACGCGCATCAGTGTGCGGTCACCGCGACCTCTTGCGATAGTCATCGCGGTTACGCTCCCTTCGCTGGAACGACCTGGAGGTACACCAGGGTCAGAATGAGGTTGGCGAAGAAGAGCAGCAGGAACGTGATGACCACGGTCTGATTCACTGCCTCACCGACGCCCTTGGGTCCGGGATTGGGGTTGAGACCCTTGTACGAGGCGATGATGCCCGCAATGAGACCGAAGATCGCCGCTTTCGCTTCTGCGACATAGAGATCCGGAAGCTGCGCCAGCGCCGAGAACGATGCCAGGTACGCACCGGGGGTACCGCCCTGCAGGATCACGTTGAAGAAGTAGCCACCCGCGATGCCGACGACCGAAACCAGGCCGTTGAGCAACAGCGCGATGAGGATCATGGCCAGCACACGCGGAACGATCAAGCGATGCACCGGATCGATACCCAGAACACGCATCGCGTCGATCTCCTCGCGAATTGTCCGAGAGCCCAGGTCGGCGGTGACGGCCGAGCCTGCGGCACCGGCAACGAGGAGGGCCGTGACCAGGGGCGAACCCTGCTGGATGACCGCGAGCACGCTGGCTGCACCGGTGAACGATTCGGCACCGAGCTGCTTGATGAGCGATCCGGTCTGCAGCGAGACCACAGCGCCGAAAGGAATGGCGACGAGCGCAGTCGGCAAAATCGTCACGCTGGCGATGAACCAGGCCTGCTCGATGAACTCGCGGAACTGGAACGGCCTACGAAAGGTGTTCCGAACGACCTCGACCAGAAGTTCGACGATATTGCCGGCTTGTGTCAGAGCGGCGTTCGCCGGAGCGAACGCGGACTTCTTCGATCCCGCCATGTCTGCTATTGACCCCGACCTTGCGTAGGAGCTTGGTAGCCCTGTTGATCATGACCTTGACCGCCGTATCCCTGCTGGTCGTACCCCTGCTGGTCGTACCCCTGCTGGTCGTAGCCCTGCTGGTTGTAGCCCTGCTGGTCGTAACCCTGCTGGTCGTAGCCTTGCTGGTCGTACCCCTGCTGCCCGGCGTAGGCGGGGTACTGCTGCCCGGGGTCGGTGGTATCGAGGCTCTCCTGGATGGCGACCTGCGCGTTGTGCGGCAACGTGTGCATGATCTGACGGACCCGCTCCTGCCTGCGTCCGACAGCCTGCCGCACCGGAGTGCCGGGGGTGGCCTTCATCTGCGGCACGATGCCTTCCACGTCGTCGACGCCACCGGCGTGGTGCCCGGCGTCGACGAGGGCCTGCTCGTGCGCCATCTGCGCCTCGTCCTTCTCCTCCGACATGCCGATCGGACCGATCATCGTTCCGTTGAGGAACTGCTTGACCACCGGCTCGTCACTGGTGAGAAGCACCTCGCGTGGGCCGAACATGACCAGCTGACGACGAAAGAGCATGCCGATGTTGTCGGGCACCGTTCGAGCGAGGTTGATGTTGTGCGAGACGATCAGGATCGTGGCATCGATGTTGGCGTTGATGTCGATCAGAGTCTGCGAAATGTACGTGGTACGAACGGGATCGAGTCCGGAGTCGGGCTCGTCGACCAGAATGATCTCGGGATCGAGCACAAGAGCGCGGGCAAGGCCGGCGCGCTTGCGCATACCACCGGAAATCTCGCCGGGCAGCTTGTCTTCTGCGCCGAGCAGACCCGTCAGCTCGAGCTTCTCCATGACGATCTTGCGGATGTCGGACTCGGACTTCTTCGTGTGCTCGCGAAGCGGGAACGCGACGTTGTCGTAGAGGTTCATCGAGCCGAACAGCGCGCCGTCCTGGAACAGCACCCCGAACAGCTTCCTGATCTCGTAGAGCTCACGGGAGGAGCACTGCAGGATGTCGGTTCCGTCGATGAAAATCTTGCCCTGTTCGGGACGCAGCAGGCCGATCAAGGACTTCAGGAAGACCGACTTGCCGGTACCGGAAGGACCGAGGAGCGCACTGACTTCACCCTTCGGCAGGGTCAACGTCACGTCCTGCCAGATCTTCTGTACCCCGAAAGACTTGGTCAATCCTTCGACCGAAACCTCGACTCCCACGCTGACCTCCACAATTCGTACACATCGACCCGGATGTGGGTTGCGTCACTGTATCCCATGCAGGTGTCCGCACCGACACAGGAGCTTACCGCCCAGTAAGAACTTCCCCGAGTCAGGCTGTAGAGCTTGCATCAGTGTGGCTCATCTCACGCGGCACGGTCGGCGACTCGCCAGAACTGTGACAAGTACCAGTGGCGAAATGCTGTGACACACCACAAGTGAACCCAACCGAAACCCTTCGACGTGCTTCAGACTTCGGCGAGGTCGAGTAAACAGGGGCCGAATCGGGGTGTCACGCGTTCCGGCAGAGTCAGTGATCGATCACAACGATGCACCCGATACAACGCCTGGAACACAGAAGAGGGCAGGGCTCGAAACACAGAAAAGGGGCCGCTCCCACCGAGGTGAGAACGGCCCCTTCTGCGCTCGTGCGATCAGAGCACGAAGTACGACTGCAACGAAGTGGTCTTACTTGACGGAGATCTTTGCGCCGGCAGCTTCCAGCTTCTCCTTGGCAGCCTCGGCTGCGTCCTTGGCGACCTTCTCCAGGATGGCCTTCGGAGCGCTCTCGACGAGGTCCTTGGCTTCCTTCAAGCCGAGGCCGGAGACGACCTCACGGACGACCTTGATGACCTGGATCTTCTTGTCGCCGGCCGACTCGAGGACGACGTCGAACTCGTCCTGCTCTTCGGCAGCCTCAGCCGGAGCACCGGCTGCGCCTGCTGCTGCGACGGCGACGGGAGCGGCTGCGGTGACCTCGAAGGTCTCCTCGAATGCCTTCACGAACTCGCTGAGCTCGAGGAGGGTGAGCTCCTTGAACTGGTCGAGCAATTCTTCGGTGCTGAGCTTCGCCATGGTGGCGGGTCCTTCCTGTAAGTACCTGGTCGCTGATCCGCGACTTGGTGTTGGTGGTGTGGAGCTGAGCTGTTCGCCAATACCAGCGGATCAGCTTTCGGCGGGAGCTTCCGCCGGTGCTTCTGCTTCTGCAGGTGCCTCGGCTGCGGCGGGTGCGCCGGCAGCCTTCTTCTCCTGCAACGCGAACGCCAAACGCGCGAACTGCGATGCGGGAGCGTTGAACAGGCCTGCAGCCTTCGACAAGTTGCCCTTCATGGCGCCGGCGAGCTTGGCCAACAGGATTTCGCGCGACTCGAGGTCTGCGATCTTGTTGATCTCGTCCACGGACAGCGTTGCGCCGTCCATGTAGCCGCCCTTGACGATCAAGGCCTTGTTGTCCTTCGCGAAGGCCTTGATGGCCTTCGCAGCGTCGACCGGCTCGCCCTTGATGAATGCAATGGCGGTCGGTCCGACGAACAAATCGTCGAGGCCGGTGATACCGGCTTCGGCAGCTGCGCGCTTGACCAGGGTGTTCTTGGCGACGGAGTACGTGGCACCTTCGCCGAGCGCACGCCGGAGCTGAGTCAGACCGGACACCGACAGGCCACGGTATTCCGTGACGACGGCAGCCGTCGAACCCTTGAACTGTTCGGTGATCTCCGATACTGCTGAGACCTTTTCGGGCTTTGCCATACTTCGCCTCCTCTCGTGGGAAGTTGTGTCGATCGCGAGAGGGCCGGAAAACGACGAACGCCCCGGCGCAAGAAGCACACGGGGCGTGAACGAGCGGGCAGCCGCGGGGGCTGCATACAGGTTCCCTACCTCGTTCTCCTGCGTGGGCCGTCCGAAGCGATCTCGGACCTTCAACCGCGCAACTCCCGGAAGCGAATCCTCGAGAAGGCGGTGACCAACGGTCTTGGGTAGAACTTGATTGGGCGATCTGGATTCGAGTGCGATCACTCGTGATCCGAACCGTGGACCAGACTACAACACCCTCGACGACAACTCCAAAACGCCGAGCTACTGCCGTACCCCTCCTACTGCCGAATACCGTAGACGACGAGATTGCGCTCGTAGCTCCCCACGGACGTATCGAAATCACCCGAGCACGTGATCAGCCGGATCTCGTCGGCAGGCACCGCCCCGAAGACCAGCGCCGTCGGGAACTCTGCTTTTCCGTAGTCGCCGATCCGATCGACGCGGTAGTCGGCTCGGCCACCCGTCCCGTCCGCCACCGTGACGACATCTCCCGGTCGCAGCTCGGACAGCCGATCGAACACCGCGGGACCGGTCGTGGAATCGACGTGCCCGGCAAGCACCGTCGGACTACCGATCGCGCCCGGTCGGCCGCCGCCGGTGAACCATCCGACGTCGTCGTAGTCGCTCGGCACCTGCATCTGCCCGTCTTCGGTGAGACCGAGGCCGATCAGTGGCTCGTCGAGATCGATAGCGTCGACGCTGAGCCGCGTCGGCGCCTGCCCCACGGAGTCCGTCGTCGGGCCAGATTCCGGTGCGTTGCTCGAACTCGGCGGCGCGTCCAGCGCGGGCCCAGCCGGTACCGACGACTCGGTAGGTGGTGATGGTGCGGCAGGTGGTGGTGCGGCAGGTGGTGATGGTGCGGCGGTACAGCCCGTCACCACCACCACTGCCGTCACGGCAACCAGAAGCCGGTATCTCAGCTGCGTGCCGTTCCGCTGCGGCGAGCAACCAATGTCACTCCCGCGATCGCCATTGCGCCGAGGGCTACCGCGCCGACAAGGGGGACTGCCGAACTGGACGCCGAATCGGATGCCGCGGCGAGTGCCGCGCCGCCACCTCCGGTTGCCACTGATCCGACCGGAATCTGGGTCAGCTGCCCACGCACCGCACCGGCCGAGAAGTCGACGGTGTGGGTGTCGGCCGCGAAGCCGGCCGGGTTGGCTTCGATCTGGTCCAAGGTGAATCCGGTACCGCTGTCGGCGCTGGCCCCGGCCGGCGTCAGGCCGGTGGTGAACGGTCCCTGCATGCAGCCACTACTGGTACGTGGGCCGTCACCGATCGGAGTCGGGTTCGGGAATGCCAACCGCGGCGGCCCTGCCGCACCCGCCGCCGCCTGGTGGAGGTGCGTGGCGGTCTTGGCCGGGCTCATGTAGTCGCCGGTGACGCCGTCGAGCGCGATGTCGTAACACACGATGTCGAGGTCGGAATTGATACGCAGCGTGAAGGTTCCCGTTGCGCCCGGCTGACCTGGAGTGGCCACACCCTCGCCGTTGAGCACCTGGTCGGGGGTTGCCATTGCAGTGAAGGCGCTGGTGAACGAATCCGGTTCGGCAACAGGGGTATCGGCCCCGGCGGGGGCGGCGGTGAACAGCATCAGAGCAGCGGCCGTGCCACCGACGACTGCAGCGGCGGTGCCGCGGACGGACATTGCCGGGCGGGTGATCGAGCGTGTGGTCATCTCGTGTGCCTTCCGTGGGAGTATCGGGCAGGCGAGCCCGTGCAAAGGTGTACGACCGTCGATGCCACGATGTTCAACGCTCGGTAAAGAAATATCCCAGTCCCGGATATGAACACCTGGGCGTCCGTCGACGTAGTCACTGTCATGAGCATCGGGAGCGTGATCGAACTGGACTTCGACGTCGCTGCCGCGTACGACGAGCACGCGTCGGCCATGCTCGGTTTCGCCGTCAATGCACTACGCGACCGAACGCTCGCCGAGGATTGCGTCCAGGAGACGTTCCTTCGCGCGTGGCGAGCGCGATCCCGCTTCGAGCCAGGTCGAGGATCGCTGCGCACATGGTTGTTCGCCATCGAACGCAACGTCATCGTCGACGTCCAACGGTCGCTTCGCAGAATGCCCAAGTCGGCGTCGGAACGGATCGAGGACGTCGATCGGCAATCGGTTGCGATCTCGCGGGACACCAGCCCCGACGTCGACGAGCGGCTACGCATCATCGCTGCGCTGGCGCTGCTCTCTCCCGACCACCGACAGGTCGTCGTCGCCGTGCACCTGGCCGGAACGACCTACGCGGAGCTCTCCGAGTCGACGGGAGTGGCCGTACGAACACTGCGCACCCGCGCCTTCTACGCATTGAGGGCGCTCCGAGACCATCTCGACGGACAGGAGGAAGCATGAACGCCCGAGACGATCGCCGAGCCGAGCTGATCGCCGCCGCCGTCGCCGACGACCTCGACGACACCGAGACCGCAGAACTGCGCGAGCTCGCAGCGTCGGATCCCACCGTCGACACCGACATCGCCGAACTACGCGCGCTGACCGGGACTCTCGGTTCTCGCGGTCCGACCGGACCGTGGCTCGAATTTTCGACGTCGCCCGACCTGCGCGAGCGAGTTACGGGTACGACGGGCGACTCGGCGTGGCGGTCACCTCGTGAACAGGACGCGCCGCGATTCGGTGGGCGACGTAGGTCTGCCGCTCTGGTGGCTGCAGCCGCACTGGTGGGACTGGTGGTCGGCAGTGGCGTCGTACTCGGCGTCGACGCCTTCCGACCGAAACCCGCGGAGCCGTCTGCGGCGATCACCGGCCCACCGGGCACCCTCGGTGCCTACGAGCAGGTCGCCTTCATCACGAGCGTGCCGAACGTGGACATCGAGGGCGGCCTCGTCGCCCACACGTGGGGCACCGAGACCGTCCTCGACATGGACGGCATCTCCGATCGGGGCCCGTACGAGGTCGTTCTCGTCGATCGGTCGGGCACCGAACTGACGTCCGGCACGTTTCTCGGTAGCGACGTCACCATCGAGTGCCGCATGAATGCAGCCGTTCTTCGCGGCGACGTCACCGAGATCGAGATCCGCAGTTCCGACGGCTCCGTGCTGGCGTCGGCTCAGTTGCCGACCACCTGACGATCCCGCGAACCGGGCCACCAGTTTCGCGCGCCGAACAGCTTCATCATCGCGGGCACCATCATCATCCGAACCAACACGGCATCGAAGAGCACAGCCACGGCGAGCGCGAAGCCGAACTGTTGCAGCTCGAGTACGTCGGCGGTGAGGAAGCTCGCGAACACCGCGATCATGATCGCGGCTGCCGCGGTGATCGGCCGGGCAGTGTGTTCCAGCCCGTCGACGATCGCAGTGTCGTTGGCCCTGTCGGTGTCGGTGCCGGTTACGTCGTTGCGCACGAACACTTCTCGCATGCGTCCGATGAGGAACACCTCGTAGTCCATCGAGAGCCCGAAGACGACTGCGAAGACGGTGACCGGCAGGTACACCTGAATGTAGCCCGGGCTCTCGAATCCGAGCAGCGACGAACCCCACCCCCACTGGAACACCGCCACCGTGGCTCCCAACGCGGCGCCGGTCACCAGCACGTTCATGGCCACTGCCTTCACCGGAATCACCACGCTTCGGAAGACGATGCCCAGATACACCAGAGAGAAGGCCAGGACTGCGGCGACGACCCAGAGGAATTTGCTCGATATCTCCGCAGAAGCGTCGACCACCAACGCGGTGGTCCCACCGACGGACACGTTCGTCCCGTCACGTTCCGCCGCCAGCAGCGCCTGCGATCTGATCGACGTGACCAGGTCGGAAGCGTCGGTCGAATCGATCGGCACCGACGGAACTACGATCAGCAGCGTTCGACCACCGTCCTGCTGGGCGAGTGCGTATTCGACGCGACCATCGGAGCGAACGTCGTCGGCGAACGACGCCACCGTTGCCGTCTGGACCGGATCGAGCGGGCTGTCGTCCTCGCCGGTGAACACGATGGTGATGGGCGAGATGGTGCCGGGAGCGAACTTGTCGGTCAGTACCGCGTTGGCTCTGCCACTCGGTTCGGCGCTCAGCGCGTCGGCTCCGAGATCGACGCCGTACTGAATGGAACCGATCGGTGCGAGGCAGGCGAACAAGACGGCCGCGGTGACGGCGGTGTAGCGCCAGGGCCGTTCGATGACGTGCCGAGCCCATCGCGACCACCACGTAGGGACGGCTGCAGCGTGTTCGCCGACCGACGGTGGTTGAAACCGCTGTGGGAGCGACAATCCGGAGATTCTCGAACCCAGGACCGCCAGGATGGCGGGCAGCAGAGTCCACGCCACGATGACGACACACGCCACCGTCAGAGCGACGACGAACGAAATACTCTGCACCGCAGGGACATCGACAATGGCCAACGCACCGAGGGCGATGAGAACCACCAAGCCGGAGATGACGATCGTGTGCCCGGCCGTTCCCATCGCGGCCCCGACGGCCGCGTCCGTGCGGGCACGGCCATCGGGCTCACCCGGAACTGCTCGGTCCATCTCCTCGCGGAATCGGCTGACGATGAACAGCGCGTAGTCGATACCGAGGCCGAGCCCGAACATCGACGCCACCGTCGTCACCAGCACATCGAATGTCATGACGTTGGACAGGAGTGCAAAAACTCCGAAGGCGGCCAGCACTCCGATTCCGGTGGTGACGAGCGGAACGATGCCGGCGACCACCGAACCCAGGGCCAGGACCAGCAACACGAATGCGAGGGGCAGTCCGATGCTTTCCGCGCGCACGGCGTCGTCGGATTCGACCTTCGTCAGGTCCACCGTCATCGGGGAGTAGCCGGTGACCGCCACCTCGATGCCGTCGCGGGATGCGCCACCGATCAGCTCCTGGATTCGTTCGGCCACGGCGATGCGATCACGCGGATCGCCGCCGACGCCGACGAACGCCAGCGCCGACGTCCCGTCCGCGGAGATCGTCGGGACGAATCCGGCGCTCTCGTAAGGATCGACGACACGCAGTACATCCGGTGACTGCCGCAGCGAGGAGACGACCTCCCCTACCCGTTCGCGAAAGGCCGGGTTCCGGCTGTCGACAGTATCGGAGGTGAACGTGACGACGAGCTGTTCGGACCCGAACGACGCGAAGTGCTGTTCGACGAGTCGGTCGGCGCGGCTGGACTCGGTTCCGGGTACGGAGAAGTTGGCTCCCACCAACGAGTTCTGCAGCGCGGGATACAGAATTGCGGACCCCACTGCGAGCAGCAACCAGACGGCCAGCACCGCCCACCGATGTCGCGCGACCGTTCGGCCCCAACGGTCGCCGATACTGCGCCGGCGTCGGCTGGATTCCAGCACTGCCGACCCGGTCATGTCTGCGGGAGCTCGCGGCTGAAGATTCGGTAGGTCCGGTGCGGTGATTGCTCCATCCGAGTGAGCACCGAACCTTTCATCCAGGGACTGTCGTCGAGTACCGGCGCGGCCTCGACCCTGGTGAATCCGAGATCGCGCATCCGCACCGACATCTCCATGATGAGCAGCGACGACACGGCTCGGTCGGGGCAATCGGGATCGACGAACAACATGTCCACACGGACCCCGTCGATCACGTCGGTTCGACCGGGCCGTTTGACGTGCCAGAGCGTCACGAGGTCTCGCAACCACCTGGACTTCAGGTGCGCCGCCTTGGCCGCGGCCTGATTCACGTCCGGAATTCCCACCAGGAATCCGACGGGCTTGCCGTTCAACTCCGCCAAGAGAGTGAGGCGGCGATCGAGGACGGGCAACATCATCTTCAACAGCTCGAACAGTTCGACGAACGACAGCGGCGAGTAGCCCCAGAAGTTCACGAACGTCTTGTTGTAGAGGTCCCGCACGATGCGTGCGTCGCGGCGCAGCGTCCGATACTTCATCGACCGGAACGTGACCTCGGACCGCGCCTTGATCTTCTCGAAAATCTGCATGTGCCGGGCGTATTCGGGACGGTTGTAGATGACGCACGGATCGTCGAACAGGTAGCTGTAGAAGTCCTTGATGCCCACCAGACCCCACTTCTCGAAGTGAGCGGCGTAGTACAGCGGGTTGTGCGGCATTCCCACCAGCGGCAGGACGGGTACTTCGTCGACGACGATGCCCGCGCTGTAGAACATCGACGGCCCGAACGGCCCGGATACGGTGGCCAACCCGCGCGCGGACAACCATGCCGCTGCCGCATCGAGCAGGCCTGCCGCGATCTCGTGGTCGTCGATCGCCTCGTAGAACCCGAAGAATCCGATCGACTCACCCGTGTACTCGGTGAAGCTCTTGTCGTGAATGGCCACCACCCGTCCGACAGCGACGCCGTCCTCACGGGCGACGAAGGCACACGTGTCTCGCGTTCGTGCGATGGCGGCGGGCGGCGAGATCAGAATGCGATCGAGATCCATCGGCTCGTCGGGCAGTCGGTGCGGGTCGCCCCGGTACACCAGATCGGCGACGGCCTCGAATTCTTTCCAGTCTTTTCCTGATACGACCTGTTCGACGGTGATCATCGTTCCTTCTCACGAGATGGTGTGTCGGACACGGAAATCGGCGAGCGAGCTACGACGGACTCCCCCGCGAACACGTACTGCCCCGGCCTGGCGGAGATGCTCTCGACGAGTGCGTCCGGCACGAACACGTCGCACTGAGAACCGAATTTGATCATCCCGTACTGCTCGCCGCGTTCGACCGTGTCGCCTACCGCGATGTGCGCGACGATGCGGTTGACCCACAGGTCGGCTATCTGCGTCACCGTCACCACGGCTCCGGACGCATGCTCGACCGCAACGGTGAGACGCTCGTTGGTGAGCAAATAGTCGCAGCCCTCGTCGTACGGAGTTCGCCGCGTCAACAGATTGGCCCCGACCCGGGCCATCGATTTGTTGAACGGTGCCGCAGACCGGTGCCGGCGCATCCCGACGGTGCCCGAGATGGGAATTCGATTGCGGTGTACCGAGTATTCGGACATGTAGATGCCGATGAGATATCCGCTGTCGGCTGCAGCGACACCGGCGATCTCGTCGAGGGCAATGGTTCGCCCCTTCTTGACTGCGAACGCGGTACTGCCTGCCTCCACCCGTTTCACGTACGTGACGAAGCCGTCTGCAGGAGCGACCACCGCCCGCGGATCGGCGGGAGGTACGCGATGCGGATCGCGAAAGAAGAACCGCGTGCGCCAGTAGACGAACGTCGCGAACGGAAGAGCCGTCACCGTAGCGATACCGCCGACCCATCGAGCGACCGACATCAGGTGTGCCGCTGTTCGTCGATGCTCTCCGACCAGCCCACGAACGCGTCGGCCGCCCTCGTTCTCGCTGCGCCGGGCAGGAGTCCGATGAGACCGCAGACGACGTAGAAGCCGAGCGAGAGAACACCATTGGTCACCTCGCGGTGCATCGACACGTCTCGCAGACGTACCGAAGTCGGCTCGAATCCGTCCGCCACGTCAGTGAGCGACAGCGGGCGTGAGCGTCTTGAGCTGCGCCTTCTCGAAGTACAGCTCGAAGAGTCGGCGGTGATCGCACCACGAGATGTCGTGATCGACAGGCAGAATGGCCTCGGGCTTGTGCACCAGGCGCATCAGCTGATCGATGTTGTCGGCCAGCATCGTCTCGGCGAATCGAGGCGAAATTCGAGAACTGACGCGCTCTTTGAATTCGTCCCAGCTCACCAGGTCGAGTCCGAGCAGCTCGGCGTAGAGGTCGTGTCCGTAGCCGGTGGGGTTGCTCGGCAGTAGCCGTGTCAGAGGATGACTGCGCAGCGCATTGCCGGCCATGACGTCGCACATCACGTCCACCGGAACGTAGTTCATTCCCGGGCCGTCCCAGATGGCACCGGCGGCGATGGCCAGTTCGATGATGCGCCAGAAGCTGTACACCCGTCCGGGATCACGGCCGAGTTCGGTACTGCCGAGAATGTAGGGGGCCTCGCACAGGGTGACGGAGTAGGTGTCCGACATCGAGAGCCACCCGAGAAGCGTTGCGTTGACCCACTTCATCTGCGCGTAGCCGGAGTACCACCACGAATCCGGGCGGCGGAAATCCTCGGGCTTCTGGTAGAGGTGAGCGCCGATGCTGCCCACGTAGGTGAGGTGCTTGCGCGTGGAGGTGATGCTGAATTCGAGAATGCGCAGCACGCTGACGAACCAGTCGTCGCGCAGATCGGCATAACTCTCGGTGTAGTCGGTCGAGCTGGCGCAGTTGAAGATCTGCCCCACTCCCGCTGCCAGATCGAAGTAGGCACCCTTGTCGAGACCGAAGCGGAATGCCGTCGGGGTGCCTTCGACGATGCGAATCTTGTCGGTGTTCACCGCGATCTCGTACTGGTCGAACGTGCGCTGAAGACGCTCGAGAGCAGACTCCACCTCGGTGGGGCGCACCATGGCGTACACGACCTCCACCGCAGCATCACGCGTCAGTCGACCGATCAGATGTGCACCGAGAAAGCCGTTGGCACCGAACACCAGCGCGGTCTCGGTGACCGGGGGTGCCATCGCCGCTACCCGGCGGCGGGTTTCCTCGTCGATGTAAGGCCGCAGCGCAGTAGGATCACCGTTGCTCAGGGCAACGACGTCCGCGTACTTTCCGCCGAAGCGAAGCCCCGGGCATTCATTGGTGATCAGTGCGTCCACGTGCGGCCAGACCGGACGCAACGAACCGTCTCCGAACAGTGCTTCTACGTGCATTCGTGCTCCCCTGCAACGATCGGTGTCCCATGTCACTTCGGACCGGCAGAACGTAGCAATCCCGCGGGCTCGAGACTCGCTGACCGGAAAAGTCTGGTACGCCCCATAACGTCGCTCAACTTATGTTGAGAGGGTTCCCAACAAAACACAGGACGACGCTCGTTTTGTTGGAGCTGATGACGACCGATCGGTGTTCCTCAGGACAAATGGGGTCGTTCGAGGGTCTAATCGACTGTCATGACTGCCGTGCAGCCCCACCCCCTCCTGCAACCCGTGCGCGATCCCAGCGGCGGCGACGCAGCAGCGGCGTGGGCGGAAATAGTGCGCGAGCAACCGCGCTTTCCGAAGGTCTCGATCTCGGCGAACGTTCGCATCCCGATGAGCGACGGCACGGCGCTGCGTGCGTACGTCATCCGCCCCGCGGACGCCGCGGGTCAGGCGGTGGAGGGCAGTTTTCCCACCGTCCTGAACCTCACGCCCTACAACAAACTGCTGATCAAGGGAATCGACACGATCCTCGAGACGCCTGTTCTCGGCCGTTCCATCAGAGCCTTCTCGGCCGCATTCGATCTCACCGGAACGAGATTCGACGGCATCACCGAAATCACCCGAGTGGTTGCAGGCGGGGCGGCCGATCTGCTCTCGGTCAACCGCCACCTGGTGCGCAGCGGGTACGTGCAGATGATCGTCGACGTCCGCGGCACCGGTAGTTCCTCGGGCACCTGGGACGTGCTGGGCACCAGGGAACAACTCGACTCGCTCGAGGTGATCGAGTGGGCCCGACGCCAGTATTGGTGCAACGGCAGGGTGGGAATGGCCGGGATCTCGTACTCCGCGATCAATGCCCTGCAGGCCGCGGCCAAGCAACCCGCCGGGCTCGACGCGATCTTCGCCGTCGAGGGCTCGGTGGACATCGTGCGTGAAATCTTCGCCACCGGAGGGTCCACCTCGGCGTTCATCCCGCTGTGGCTCGCCGCCGTCAACGGGTTGAAATGGGCACCGGCCATCGGCGGAGTCGATACGTTCACCTGGCTCCGCGATCGCGCTCGATCCCCCGCCACCAATCTGTTCGATCTGGCCAAAGGCTTTGTCACAGGCCGGGATCCGCGAATCTACGACAACGAGTACTACGACACCATCGATGCCGTCATCGAGGACATCTCGGTACCGACCTTCCTGTACGGCTGCTGGCACGACATCTTCGGTGGATCCGCTCCCGACATCTACAACAGGCTCCCACTCGAACGTGGATCGAAGCAATTGCTCGTCGGCGACGGGTACCACGGCAACCCCGGCATCGGGTTCGGCGAGCCCGGATTTCCACCACGGCTCGATGTGCTCGAGCGAGCCTGGTTCGACAAGTGGCTGCGCGACGTCGACAACGGGATCGAAAACTACGGTCCCGTCACGCTGCGTCAACAGGGCGGCAATTGGACTGCGCACGGGCGCTTTCCGGCTCCGCAGGCGCAGCCCCGGAGGCTGTACCTGTCGGCTGCGCCCTCGGGCACCGCAGCCCATGCCGTCGCCGACGGCAGCCTCACCGCCGCACCGGCCACAGCCCGCGACGTCGTGACGGTGCGGCCCTCGTTGCGGGCCGTCGTCTCGCGTGACACCACGCAGGTGCTCGCCGGCGTGACGGCCGTGTTGGGTGGTGGATTCACCTACGACAACCGATTCGCCGAAGGTGCCGCCGTCACCTTCACCACCGGTCCGGCCGAGTCGGACGCCGTCGTGTCCGGTCCGATGAACCTGCATCTACGCGTGGTCTGCCACGCTCGGGAAGAGTTGTGGGCCATCATGATCTGCGACGTCGCTCCGGACGGGACTTCGACGGTGCTCAGCAACGGCGCACTTCTCGCCTCGCGCCGGGCCGTGGACGACGAGCGTTCGCTGTTCGCCCCGAACGGCGACTACACCCGGCCGTACCACCCGCTCACCGAGGCGGCGCTACTTCCGGTGCCCGTCGGCGAACCCATAGTTCTCGACATCGACATCCTCACCACCGAGGCCGTCATCGCGACGCGGCACCGACTGCGAGTCGACGTATTCGCCACCGACACACCACGGTTCATCCCGATCTTGCCGGACCTACTGCGTACGCGGCTGCGCAAACAGGACATCAGCATCGACCCGGAGAGTCCGAGCTACCTGGTGGTGCCGATACTCGGCGAGCCGGGCTGGTAGGAACGACATCATGAGAATCGAACAAGGCATCGCGCCGGCGAACTCCGTCGAGATCGCGTACGAGGACATGGGTTCCGTCGAGGATCCCGCGGTCCTGCTCATCATGGGCCTGTCCGCCCAATTGACGTTGTGGCCCATGGATTTCTGTACCCGCCTCGTCGATGCAGGATACCGAGTGATCCGGATCGACAACCGCGACATCGGACTGTCCACGAAGATGACCGGGCAGAAGGTGCGGGGATCCCAGATCCTTCGGATGATCCGACACGAGCTCGGGATGTCCTCGGACGTCCCGTACACGATCGTCGACATGGCCTCCGACGCCGTCGGAGTACTCGATCACCTCGGCATCGACACCGTGCACGTCGTCGGTGCGTCGATGGGCGGGATGATCACTCAGGTCTTCGCCGGTAGCTACCCCGAACGAACCGAATCGGTTGGCATTCTCTTCTCGAGCACCAACGAGCCGTTCCTGCCTCCGCCGGACCCACGCGCTCTGCTACCCCTGCTCGGTGGCGTCGGGAAGGACGCCACGAAAGAACAGATCATCGCGCATTCGGCGAAGACGCTGTCCACCATCGGCTCTCCCGGATTCCGCACTCCACTCGAGGAGCAATTGGAGATCGCGCAGGTGATGTACGAGCGCAACTACAACCCGTCGGGCGTCGTACGTCAGATGGCTGCGATCACCGGCACCGGAAGTTTGCGGCCCTACGCGAAGAAGATCACCGCACCGACCACCGTCATCCACGGCACCGCCGACAGACTGGTCCGACCGTCCTGCGGCAAGGCCATCGCCCGCGCCGTCCCAGGTGCCGAACTGACGCTGATCGACGGCATGGCCCACGATCTACCGGCAGCGTTGCTCGACCGCATCAGCGGCATCATCCTGGCCAACTTCGCTCGCGCGAACGCGGCCTAGATCTTCGGCGAGACATACGACCAAGGCCGGCCTCCCACAGGGAGACCGGCCTTGGTTCGGAGCTGTCGAATTACGCGTTCGCGTCGTCCTCGAGGAGGTTGCGCGTACGGTTCGGATCGACCTGGACGCCGGGTCCGGTGGTGGTCGAAACGGTGACCTTCTTGACGTAACGACCCTTGGCCGACGACGGCTTCGCACGCAGGATCTCGTCCAGCGCTGCGCCGTAGTTCTCCACCAGCTTGGTCTCGTCGAACGAGGCCTTGCCGATGACGAAGTGCAGGTTGGCCTGCTTGTCGACGCGGAAGTTGATCTTGCCGCCCTTGATGTCGTTGACAGCCTTGGTCACGTCGTTGGTGACCGTGCCCGTCTTCGGGTTCGGCATCAGGCCACGCGGTCCGAGGACACGGGCGATGCGGCCGACCTTGGCCATCTGATCAGGGGTGGCGATCGCAGCGTCGAAGTCCAGGAATCCGCCCTGGATGCGCTCGATCAGATCTTCTGCTCCGACGACGTCGGCTCCTGCTGCCTCGGCCTCTGCGGCCTTCTCACCAGCGGCGAAAACAATAACCCGAGCGGTCTTGCCGGTGCCGTGGGGAAGGTTGACGGTGCCGCGCACCATCTGATCCGCCTTGCGGGGATCGACGCCGAGTCGCACTGCAACCTCGACGGTGGGGTCGAACTTGCTCGACGCGGTCTCCTTGGCCAGCTTTGCGGCTTCGAGAGGCGAGTAGAGGTTGTCCTGGTCGATCTTTGCGGCCTGCTCGAGGTAGGCCTTGCTGCGCTTTGCCATGTCTTGCTGTCCTTCGTTCGAGTTCAGTGTGGTTGACGAGCCTGGCCGGCTCTCCCACGTGTATTGCTGGTACTGCTGAGGGCTGAAAATCAGCCTTCGACCGTGATGCCCATCGAGCGAGCAGTGCCGGCGATGATCTTCGCGGCCTGATCGATGTCGTTGGCGTTGAGGTCTTCCTGCTTGGTCTTGGCGATCTCGCGCACCTGATCCATGGTCACCTTGGCGACCTTGGTCTTGTGCGGCTCGCCGGAGCCCTTTGCCACGCCTGCAGCCTTGAGCAGCAGCTTGGCAGCGGGAGGAGTCTTGAGCTTGAAGTCGAACGTGCGGTCTTCGTAGACCGAGATCTCGACCGGCACGACGTTGCCGCGCTGCGACTCCGTCGCGGCGTTGTACGCCTTGCAGAACTCCATGATGTTGACGCCGTGCTGGCCCAATGCGGGGCCGACGGGCGGTGCCGGGTTGGCGGCACCGGCCTGGATCTGAAGCTTGATGATCCCGGCTAGCTTCTTCTTCTTCGGGGGCATTTCTTTTTCCTTGTATTCGCTCGGGTTTCTTGCGGTTGCT
Organism: Rhodococcus sp. 15-649-2-2; assembly: GCF_002258645.1. Lineage (NCBI taxonomy): Bacteria > Bacillati > Actinomycetota > Actinomycetes > Mycobacteriales > Nocardiaceae > Rhodococcus > Rhodococcus sp. 15-649-2-2. Next base: position 129,963 of record NZ_NPFM01000022.1, on the reverse strand, counting down.
ACTGCAAGTCTGTGCGCGCGGCTTCTAGATCTTGGAGACCTGGGTGAAGCCGAGCTCGACCGGGGTTTCACGGCCGAAGATCGATACCAACACCTTGAGCTTCTGCTGCTCTGCGTTGACCTCGCTGATGCTGGCGGGGAGGGTCGCGAACGGGCCGTCCATGACGGTGACCGACTCGCCGACCTCGAAGTCGACCTCGATGGTCGGCTTCGACGTGGTGTCGCCACTCTGGTCGCTTGCGCCCGCGGTCGCTTTCGCGTCCTTCTTGGCGCCTTCCTGCGGCATGAGGAACTTGACGACCTCGTTGATGGTCAACGGTGACGGACGCGACGTCGCGCCGACGAATCCGGTGACACCGGGGGTGTTGCGCACCGCGCCCCAGGACTCGTCGTTGAGTTCCATGCGGACCAGGATGTAGCCGGGCAGAACCTTACGGTTGACCTGCTTGCGCTGACCGTTCTTGATCTCGGTGACCTCTTCGGTGGGAACTTCCACCTGGAAGATGTAGTCGCCGACGTCGAGGTTCTGCACACGGGTCTCGAGGTTGGCCTTGACCTTGTTCTCGTATCCGGCGTACGAGTGGATGACGTACCAGTCGCCGGGAGCGCGGCGCAGAGCCGCCTTCATCTCGGCAACGGGATCCTCGGGTTCGGCAGTGACGTCGGCATCGGCCGCGTCGGCACCGTCGACGGCAACTTCCTCGCCGGTCGCTGCTGCGACGTCGGCCTTGATTGCTTCGTCGGTCTCGCGGTCCTGAGCGGCCTGCTCCGCTTCGAGGCCCTGCTTGGTCGCCTCGACATCGGCGTCGAATGCGGCCACTTCGGTGGCGTCGTTGTGCGGCGTGCTCACGTCAGCACCCTTTCTCTAGTTTCCTGCTCGGTTCGATCGTCGAAAAGTCAGCCGTGTCGGTCAGCCGAACAGCCAGCCGACGCCCTTGAGGAACAACACGTCGAGACCGCTGATGTACGCGACCATGAACGCCAGGAAGACGAGCACGACGGTGGTGTACGTGACCATCTGCTTCTTGTTCGGCCAGATGACCTTGCGCAGCTCGGCAACGACCTCGCGGAAGAACTGCAGCAGCCGAAGAAAAACGTTGGGACGCTTGTCCGCCTTGGTCTTGCCCGAACGTCCCTTGCCGGACTTGGCTTTCGCCGGCGTGGTGGGAGCCTTCGTCACCGACACCGCGGCACTGCTGCGTGACCTGCTCGACGATCGTTTACCGGTGGGCACTACTGCATCTGCAGCGGTTTCACCGGCGGACGTATCAGCATCGGAGAGACGGCCCTCGGAGCCAGGTACGACGTCGTCTGGGGTCGAAGAGTCCTCGAACTCCCCCGATCGACCGTCGCGCTTACCGCGCTCCTCGCTCACGTCGTTCCTCTCAGTTGCTGACACCTTGGGCAGGGGCGACAGGACTTGAACCTGCAACCTACGGTTTTGGAGACCGTTGCTCTACCAATTGAGCTACGCCCCTTCGGCCGAAACTTCTCGGCCGCTCTGGTGTCCATCCGACTCACGCGAAGACCCACGCACCCTCAGGAAGAGGACGCGGGCAGCGCAGAGCGCCGGATTACCCCAGAAATCTCAGTGTACTGCACACCCTTCGGAACAGATAAATCCCGTCGTCCCGGCCACGAACTGCCTCAGCCGGATCGACATGCTCAGGCCAAACGTACCGTTGCGGTCGCTCGCCCGAAAATCTTCTTGCCCGCGGACTTCGCGACGATGGCAACGGTCGCAGTTCGCGCGTCGGCGTCCATCGATTTGATCTTGCCGGTGAACTCGACCTTCGCTGCGGAATCTGCCGAGACGTATACCGGGGTGGAGAAGCGCACGTTGTACTCGATGACCGCACCCGGATCGCCGAGCCACGATGTGACGAAGCCTGCGCCGAGACCCATCGTGAGCATGCCGTGCGCGATCACGTTGTCCAGTCCGGCCATCTCGACTACTTCGTCGCTCCAGTGGATCGGGTTGGGATCGCCGGACACACCGGCATAGTTCACCAGGTCGCCGCGGGTCAGAGACACGATCCGCTCGGGCAGGTCGTCGCCGACCGAGACGTCGTCGAAGCTACGAAGCGCCATGCCTGATCACTTCCTTGACCGCGTGAGCGATGTTCTCGTCGATCTCGCCACCGGTACGAGCCACAATGGTCGTCCACGTGGTCTGCACGAGGTCGCCATTCTGGTCGGTGATGATGTTCTTGGTGGTCATGATGTCGCTGCCGCTCATCTGCCGGAACGATTCGAGATACACGTCGCAGAAGATCCGGTCACCGACCTGGAGCGGTCGATGGAATTCCAGCCGCTGATCGGTCTGCAGAATCTGGCTGGGGTCGTAACCGGTGATGACCTCTTGCAACATCCGGGTCTGCGACATGATGCCGAGCAGCGAAACGAAGGTCAAGGGCGCGAGGAGACCGTCGTAACCGAGGCCCTTCGCTGCGTCCTCGTCGTGGTGCGCGGGATGAGAATCTTGGACGGCACGCGCATACTCACGAATCTTCTCGCGGCCGACCTCGTAGAAGTCGTCGACGCGGAAATGAGAACCGACCATGGACGCCGCGTGTGCGGACGCATCCATGGTCGGGACGTCATGTGGAGCTTGTGACACGGTGGAGACCTTTTCTTCCCTGGACGCAAGAGCCGTTAGGGGAAGAAAATGCGACCTAACGCCGGGCGCCGATTAGAGATCGGAACTGCGAACCAGCGAGCCGTGCAATCTAGCGAGATTCGCGGTGAGCCCGGTGCGTTCCGCAGTTGGAGCAGAACTTCTTCAGCTCGATACGGTCGGGATCGTTCCGACGGTTCTTCTTGGTGATGTAGTTGCGGTGCTTGCAAACCTCGCAGGCCAAGGTGATCTTGGGCCGCACATCGGTGGAGGAGGCCACTGGACGCCTACTTTCGGGTAAATCTGATCTGGGTCAATCAGGACTGTTCATGGGTGCTACTGGTCGTGCTTGCCTACTGTGTAGCGGTGACCGGACTTGAACCGGCGACGCAACGATTATGAGTCGTTTGCTCTACCAACTGAGCTACACCGCCTCAGGTGCTCATCGTCTACCATCCCACGTGAGGAACGCGACGTCGAGCAATCCAATCCAGCGAGCCCCCTAACGGAATCGAACCGTTGACCTTTTCCTTACCATGGAAACGCTCTACCGACTGAGCTAAGGGGGCGGGATCAGTTCACGTTGCCGTGCGCTGAAGCCTTCAAGAGGTTACACATTCCGAGCGCCCAGTACCAAATTGCGTGGTCAGCGACCCATCCTTGTCCTCTTCACATGGAAACCCCAGCGAGAGAAACACTCGCCGGGGTTCCAGGTGTGGCAGATGTAGGATTCGAACCTACGTAGGCATAAGCCGACGGATTTACAGTCCGCTCCCATTGGCCGCTCGGGCAATCTGCCGTGCTGCGATCGAAGCTCGTACTGCTCTTCGGCGCGGTGAGAAGAATACAACGAACGTCCCCCCGGAACGCAAACCGGGTGGATACGGTCGGTAGCGGGCCGATAAAGTCCCTGCAGGATGTGAGCCGACCCCCTCGCCACATCAAATATTTCGATTCGACTGGAGAGTGTGAGAAGTGGCTGATTCGTCCTTCGACGTAGTGAGCAAAGTCGACCGCCAGGAAGTGGACAACGCTCTGGGACAGGCCGCGAAGGAGCTGGCGACCCGGTTCGACTTTCGCGGATCCGACACCAGCATCGAATGGTCCGGCAGCGGCGAGTCCGAGACCATCGTCATCACGTCCGAATCCGAGGAGAAGGTCAAAGCTGCCCTGGACGTGTTCAAGGAGAAACTGATTCGACGCGACGTCTCGCTCAAGGCCTTCGAGACCAACGATCCTGCCGCGTCGGGCAAGGTCTACAAGGTCACCGGCAAGCTCGTACAGGGCATCACCACCGAGAACGCCAAGAAGATCTCGAAGAAGATCCGCGACGACGGTCCCAAGGGCGTCAAAGCGCAGATCCAGGGCGACGAGCTGCGCGTGAGCAGCAAGAAGCGCGACGACCTGCAGGCCATCCAGCAGTTGCTCAAGAACGAGGATTTCGGAATCGCACTGCAGTTCGTCAACTACCGATAGAGCGGCTTCTCACCTGAGTCGTTCCGCAGGCTCCACTCCGGCCTTCGTAGCAGGGGTCGAAGTTTCGCTCACATGCGGCGCAGCCGCTCAATACGGCCGGTGGCCGGCCATCCGTTCGAGTCGCTCGATGCGGTCGGCCATCGGCGGGTGGGTGGCGAAGAGCGCACCCGCCTTGTCACCGATCCGGAACGGATTGGCGATCATCAGATGTGACTCCGCCGCCAGCCGCGGCTCGGGCGGCAGCGGGGCCAGCTGCACACCCTGCTCGAGCTTGCGGAGCGCCGACGCCAGCGCCAGAGGATCGCCGGTCAGCTCGGCGCCGGACTGGTCGGCCTGGTACTCACGCGAGCGAGAGACCGCCAGGCGAACCAGGCTGGCCGCAATGGGCCCCAGCATCGACACCAGCAGCAGCGCGAGCGGGTTCGCTCCCCCGTTGCCGCGTCCGCCGAAGACGTTGGCGAAGAAGGCCAGGTTCGCCAGACCCGAGATGACCGACGCCATCGCACCGGCAACCGACGAGATCAGGATGTCTCGGTTGTAGACGTGCGACAGCTCGTGGCCGAGCACCGCGCGTAGTTCCCGCTCGTCGAGGATCCGCAGAATGCCCTCGGTGCAGCACACGGCCGCGTTGCGCGGGTTTCGCCCGGTGGCGAAAGCGTTGGGATTGTTGGTCGGGCTCACGTACAACGCGGGCATCGGCTGATGAGCGGCCGTCGCCAACTCGCGCACGATCCGATACATCGCCGGCTGCTCGATCTCGGTCACCGGCACCGCATGCATCGACCGCAAGGCCATCTTCGCGCTGTTGAAATACGCATAGCCGTTGACGCCGACGGCCAAGACGATCGAGCCGACCAGAATGGTCGCGTTACCGAACAGCGATCCGATGAAGACGATGAGTGCAGACATTCCGACCAGCAGGCCGAAAGTCTTCGCGCCGTTCGCATAACCGTTCATGTCCGAAGTGCCTCCTCGTACCGGGTGTTACTACCCGTTTCAACGAAAAGACCCCGAGCTGCGGTTCCCGGGCCTTGCCCAGGTCGTCAGCCCACGCGTTCGACGGTGTAGTTCACCAACCGGCCGAGTGCATCGTTGGCCGGCCCCTGCGGCAGCTGCGCGAGCTCTGCGTGGGCCCGAGCTGCGTATTCACCGAGCGTCTTCTTGGCCGAGACCATTCCCGGCGAGCGCTGCAACAGCTCGAGGGCCTCGGTGACCAAGGCGTCCTCGGTGACCGGGCCGGCCAGGATCTCGCGCAGCCGGTCGCCGTCCGCACCCTCCTCGCGCAGCGCGAAGAGCACCGGGAGAGTGTGTACGCCCTCCCTCAGATCGGTGCCGGGGGTCTTGCCGGACTGCTCGGTGGCCGAGGAGATGTCGATGATGTCGTCGGAGATCTGGAAGGCGGTGCCGACGGCGTCACCGAGGCGCTCGAGGCGTCCCACGTGCTCGGCGTCGCCGCCACTGAACGTTCCGCCGAAGCGTCCGCACGACGCGATCAGCGATCCGGTCTTCTCCCACACGACCTTCAGGTAGTGCGCGACGGGATCCTCGGTGCCCTTGGCTCCGATCGTCTCGCGCATCTGCCCGGTGACGAGTTCGGCGAAGGTCTCGGCAATGATGCGGACGGCGTCGGGACCGAGTGTGGACACCAGCCGCGACGCATGCGCGAACAGGTAGTCGCCCGCGAGAATCGCCACACTGTTGCCCCAGCGTGAGTTCGCGCTCTCCGCACCGCGGCGCATCGACGCCTCGTCCATGACGTCGTCGTGATAGAGCGTCGCGAGATGAACCAGTTCGACGACCGTGGCGGCGGTGACGATCGCGGGGTCTGTCGGTGACGGTCCCAGCTGGCCGGTGAGCACCGTGAACAGGGGCCGGAATCGCTTTCCGCCGGCCTTGGCCAGGTGCAGCGCGGCCTCGGTCAGGAACTCTTCTCCATCGGAGAGTTCGCTGATCATCAGCTCTTCGACGCGTGCGAGGCCGTCGGCGACGGATCGCGCGAGCTCCGGGTCACCCAGGTCGACTCCGGCAACGACCGTTGCTACGGCAGCGTCGTCTGTACTCACGATGTTGGTCCCTGTCCTGTCGTCGACGTGCCGGCGGGAGCAGCTCAAGCGCCGCTGCTCGCCTTCTACCGTAGTGAACCTAGCGTGCACACCGGTGCGACGGTGTCACCGACCACAGGTGACGCTTCACTCACCCAGGTTGCCGGAAATGACTTCGAGGGTCGCGGCCATCGCTGCCGACGCCCTGTCCCCCAACGCGTCGGTCAGCGCCGCCATCAGTCCCTCCAGCAGGATCACGTGCGGAATCCGGCTGGTGACAGCGAGTTCGCGCTGGAAACTGAGATCTCGCATGCCCACCACCAGAGCGATGTCCGACGCGGCCGCGAGAGTCGAGCGAGCGAACGAGGTCACCGACACCACGGTTGCCCCTCGCTCCCCAGCAGCCTGTGCGGCCTTGGTCGAAGCGCTCGTCGCGCCCGATCCACTGATGATCAGGGCGACATCACGGTCGGTGAGAAGCCGAACGGCAACCTGCTGGGCGATGGAGTCGGTGGGAGCGTGCGAGCGCAGACCCAACGAGCGCATCCGGGCATCGGTATCGGCAGCCAGCGCAGCCGAGAGCCCGTTCCCGATGACCACGATGGACTCGGCACCGGCGAGGGTGGACACGGCGCGCGTGACGTCCTCGGCGGTGAGCAGAGCCGTCATCGCCGCGATGGACTCACCGACGTGGGCGAACGTCTCGGTGACGATCGCGAAGGGACCGTCTGCCGAACGCTCCTGGGTGGGCAGCGCGCGCGCCGCGTCACGCGCGAGCAGCACCCGCAACTGCTGATAGCCGCCGAAGCCGAGACTCTGACAGGTGCGCACCACCGAGGCCCGCGACGCGCCTGCTGCATCGGCGACCTGCTGCGAGGACATCTCGACGATATCGGCGGGACGTTCGAGAAAGACTTCGGCGACGGCCCGCTCGGCCGGCAGCAACGACGGAATGATCGATCTGATGTGCGGGACGACTCCACCCGGCGCGAGATCCATGCTCATATCTTGCTCGTACCTTTTCTCTGCCGGCCCGATATGGTCGCTCCGCGGGCTGCGCTCCTGCCCCAGCCTCCGTCGATAATGCGGCGACGCACCCGCCCGGAGATCTGATCGATGATCACGGTGATGACCACGACGACGATCAGCAGCATGCCCACAGCACCCCACTGCCGGTACTGCACATTGTCGACCAGCATGCTGCCGATACCGCCTGCACCGATCAAACCCAGGATGGCCGACGCACGAACATTGATCTCGAAGCGATAGAGCCAGAACGCGAACACCTCGGGGGCGACATCGGTCCACAGTCCCCACCGCACGATCTGCGCCGTCGAACCACCTGCGGCCCGAGCCGCTTCGATCGGCCCCTTCTCGGCACCTTCGATGGCCTCGTATCCCCATTTGCCGAGGGTGCCCACCGAGCCGATGGCAATGGCGAGGGCTCCGGTGAACGCGGTGAGCCCGGTGACCGAGAGGATGAGAATCGCGATGACCACCTCGGGCACCGCCCTGATGACGGCGAACACCACGCGCAGCGGCCATCGCAGCCAGAGCGGACCGATGTTCGCGGCCGCGAGGAAGCTCAGCGGAAACGACACGACTATGCCGAGCACCGTTCCGAACCACGCCATCTGCACCGACTCGATGGTGGCCGAGACGGCCTTGCCCAGCGCGGAGACGTCCGGCGGGACGAACATCAGCCCCGCGTAGCGCACCAGGTTCTGCGGTAGCTCCAGCAGCCTGTCCCAGCGAATCTCGATGCCGTACAACGACAGTGCGAACAGTGCGACGATGCCGACCCACACCGCGGTGCGCAGGGGGTTGCGTGGTTTGCGCGGCCGAGCCGGGGTGACGCGGGTGGTGCGGTCGATGACGCTCATCCGACCAACTTTCGACGGGCCCAGGACGAGATCAGTTCCAGCGCCAGGACGATGACGAGAATCTCGAGGATGATGAGGCTGAGCTGGTGGTACTTGTAGAAGGTACGGACGTTGTCGATGAGCATGCCGAGGCCACCTGCGCCGACGAGTCCGATGACCGCCGAGGCTCGGACGTTCAGCTCCAACGTGTAGAGACTCTGCGAGACGAACGCCGGAAAGATCTGCGGCGCAACAGCACTGCGATCGGCCGCAATCCAGGTGCCTCCGGCAGCGAGGGCCGCTTCCTGCGGACCGCGATCGACGGAGTCGAGTGCCTCGGAGACGAGCTTGACGATGATGCCGACGTTGAACACGATCAGCGCCAGAATTCCCGACAACGCTCCGGTCCCGACCACCGCGACCAACACCGCCGCGTACAACAGATCAGGTACGGCGCGAACGACATTCATGATTCCGCGCACGACCGTCAGCAACGGTCGATTCGGGTTGGTGACATGTGAGGCCGCAAAACTGAGCGGAAAGGAGATCGCGGCTCCGATCGCCGTCGCGATGACGGCCATCTGCAGCGTCTCGAGGATCGCGTCGACGGTTTCGGGGAAGAACCAGTAGTCGGGCTGCATCAGCTGCACGAGTTTGCCGGTCGCGTTGCCCCAGTTGTCGATGATGTCGCCGAGGTCGGCACCGACACCGATCCCGGCCCAGACCGTGATGACAGCGATAATGGCGAATGCCACAACGGTTTTCCAGGCCGACCGCGGCTTGACCGGGCGAGTTGCCAGCGGCGCACTCACAGTTCGGCCTTGGCTTCCAGCACGTCCTCGGCGGTCAGCGAGCGACCGTAGATACTCTCGAACACCGCTTCGTCGGCGTCCCGGCCATGGCCGTCGAACACGACCTTGCCGTCGCGCAGTCCGATCAACCTGTCGCCGTAGCGCCTGGCCAGATCGAGGAAGTGCAGGTTGACGACGACGGTGATGCCGAGCTCGGCGTTGATGCGCTGCAGATCCCGCATGACGACGTGCGAGGTCGGCGGATCGAGCGAGGCCACCGGTTCGTCCGCGAGGATCACCCGCGGCTGCTGCGCCAATGCTCGCGCGATGGCTACCCGTTGCTGCTGACCGCCGGAGAGCGACGACGCCTTCTGATAAGCCTTGCCGACGATCTCGACTCGTTCGAGCGCCTGCATTCCCAATTCGGTGTCTTCTGCGGACCACGCACCGAGCAGTGTTCGCCACATCGGCGAGCTGTGCAGCCGGCCCATCATCACGTTGTTCAACACGCTGGTGCGCTTGGCGAGGTTGAAGCCCTGGAAGATCATGCCGATGTCGCCGCGCAGATCTCGTAAACCTTTGTTGCTCAAGCTGTTCACAGCACGATCACCGACGGTCACGGTGCCGGAGGTGGCTGGAACGAGGCCGTTGATGGTGCGAATCAGCGTGGACTTTCCTGCGCCCGACAACCCGACGACAGCAACCATCTGGCCCGCTGGAATCTCCAGCGTCACGCCGTCGAGCGCGGTGTGGCCGCCCGCATAGGTGACCGAGACGTCGTCGAATGCGATGCTGTCGCCGCTCATCCGAATCAGTTCCCCAGGCCGATGGAGTCCGCCTCGGTCTGCGCCTGCTGGAGCGCAGCGGGATCGGCCTTGTCGAGTCCGGTGATCTGGTAGATCGCCGTCAGAGCCTCGACGCCCTCGGGGGTGGACGCGTAATCCTCCATCGCGTCCGAGATGCGCTGCTGTAGATCAGGGCTGAGCGAACTGCTGATCGAGACACCGTCGTTGGGGATCTCGTTGGTCAGCGCGAAGACCACCAGATTCTTCGCCACATCAGGGGTGTCCTTCACGACGGTTTCGCGGGCGTCCCAGAACGACACACCCACCTCGTCGTCGCCGTTGTTCACCGACAGCACCGCCGCCGGGTGCGAGGTGACCTGCGTCAGGTCGAGGTCGGTGGTGGAGTCGATGCCCACCGCCTTCAGCGCGGCGGAGGGGAAGACGAATCCGGCCGAGGACGCTGACTGCAGCATGACGGTCTTGGCATCCTTCATCTTGCTCAGCGAGTCGAGTCCTGCTGGGCCCGTGCCACCTTCGGTTCCGTTGCAGTACAGCAGGCCGTTGGCTCCCGTGACGGGTGCGTCGTCGCAGTACTTGTCGGGGTTGTTGGTGTAGAACTGCGCCGCGTACGTGGTCTTGCCCTTACGCACCGTCTGCAGAGCCGGCTCGGCACCGTACTTGTTGCAGGCCTGCACCATCTGCAGCGGTGGCAGCATGCCGATCTGCGCCTGGTTCGCACCGATGGCCTCCACCGCCGCCTGGTAGTCCTGAGTGATGACGCCGCGGACGGGGATGCCGAGGCGCTCGGTCAGTGCGTCCTGCAGTGGCTTGACGGTTTCGACGAGCTTGTCGGCATCCCCCGAGGGGACGAGTGCGAGCGTCAGCTCGGACGGGTCGGCAGCGTCTGCAGCGCTGGACCCGGTGCAGGGCGACGCAGCCGAGGACTCGGTGGTGGACTCGTCGCGGGCACCGCACCCGGCGAGCGAGGCAGTGAGCAGTCCGGTGGCAACCACCGCGAGCAAGGGCGTACGAATTCTCATGACTGTCCTTCATGGGTGAGTGCGAATGCTGCTGGATCGGTGGACCATTCGAGGAGTTCGTCGTACATGGCCTGAAACGTCGAGGCGCAGAACGTCGCCTCCGGCCGAGGATGACCGTGACGGTCGATGTAGGCGGTGACGGCGCCGCGACGATGCGGCGCGTCGAGATCGTTGCGCCAGATGTCGCCGACGCTGGCCAGTAGATGCGGTGGCCGCGTGTCCAGTAGCGACTCCACCAGCTCGGGCATTTTCTCGGGCTTACCTGCATCGGTGAACACACGGTCCATGCGCCCGGTCAGACCGAGACGCTCGAGGGTTTCCATCACGCCGCGCTGTGGGGCATTGGTAGCCAGCACGACCTCGGCGGACACACGGCCGAGGAATGCCGCGAGCCCGGCGGGAGCCCACACCTCGAGCTCGCCCGCCGCCAGGCGTTCGCGGGAGTGCGCGTACGCCGCGGCAAGGGTGGCAGCATCGACGCCCATCGACAGGTGCTGGACGGCGGAGTAGCCGTCGAGGTACTCCCCCGCACCGGTCTCGAGGAAAGCCGTCAACCCGGCGCGCAGTGTTTCGGCAGAGGCCGTGTCGAGGCCGTCGGCGACAGCGTCGGCGTACGCCCGCACGGGGTCGTCGCCGAGGCAGACGGTGCCGTCGAAGTCGAGTAGGAGGATCGGTCGGTGCACGTGAGAGACGCTAGACCCGTCGTGAACGATCCGTCCATAGATTCTGGATCTATGAAACAAGCGTTCACACGCCGTTAACCGGAGGCCCTCGACGCACCCGTTCGTGTAAATCCGGATACTGGAGTACGTGAGCACTCCCCAGCCGGCCCCACCCACCACGACCGACGTTCTGGTCGTGGGCGCGGGCCCTGCAGGATCGTCCGCGGCGGCGTGGGCAGCGCGATCCGGCCGCGACGTCGTCCTCGTCGACGCAGCCGTCTTTCCTCGCGACAAGACCTGCGGCGACGGCCTGACGCCTCGCGCCGTCGCCGAACTCGATCAGCTCGGCCTGGGCGAATGGGTGCGCGGCAAGGCACGCAATCGCGGTCTGCGGTTGAGCGGATTCGGCCAGGAACTGCAGCTCGAGTGGCCGAGCAAATCCCTGCCCACTGTCGGAAGTGCCGTTCCCCGAACCGAATTGGACGATCGAATTCGCGCGGTTGCCGTCGAATCCGGGGCGGTCATGGCCGAGGGGTCGAAGGCCGTTGCCGTCACCCGAGAGGGAAACTCCGTCCGGTCGGTGACGTTGCAGACCGCCACAGGCACCCACGAGATCTCCTGCCGCACACTGATCGTTGCCGACGGCGTCCGCTCCACCCTGGGCAAGCAACTCGGGCGGCAGTGGCATCGGGACACCGCCTTCGGCGTCGCGGCTCGCGCGTACATCACCTCGGGACGCAGCGACGACGAGTGGATCAGCTCGCACCTCGAATTACGTGATGCCGCAGGCACTCTGCAGCCCGGCTACGGCTGGGTCTTCCCGCTGAACGACGGGAACATCAACATCGGCGTCGGCACCCTGGCCACGGCCAAGAAACCGGCACCCGGCGCGTTGCGCCCGTTACTCGACCTCTACACCCAGCAGCGGCGTCCGGAATGGGCGTTGACAGGCGAACTGCGTGCGGTGGCGTCGGCGCTGCTCCCGATGGGCGGTGCCGTCTCCGGAGTCGCGGGCACCAACTGGGCCATCATCGGCGACGCCGCAGCGTGCGTGAACCCGCTCAACGGCGAGGGCATCGACTACGGACTCGAGGGCGGCCGCATGGTGATCGACCTGCTCGATCACCCCGACCTCACCGACGCCTGGCCGAGCCTGCTGCGCGAGCACTACGGACAGGCGTTCTCCATTGCGCGACGCCTCGCCGGTTTGTTGACCGTGCCGAGGTTCCTGCCCGCAGCGGGACCGGTGGGCATGCGGTCGCGCGCACTGATGAAAGTTGCCGTCCGCTGCATGGGCAACCTGATCACCGAGGCCGACAGCGACCTCGTCGCCCGCACCTGGCGGGCATCGGGAACCGGTTCACTCAAAATCGATTCGCGACCGCCCTTTTCGTGAACCGCTCTACGGTCGAGTCGCCTTGTGCAGCGCCACGATTCCACCGGTGAGGTTGCGCCACTGCACATCCGTCCACCCGGCATCGGCGATGCGCTGCGCCAACTGTTCCTGCGTGGGCCAGGCACGGATGGACTCGGCCAGGTAGACGTAGGCATCGGGGTTACTGCTCACTGCACGAGCGACTTTCGGAAGCGCCTTCATCAGGTACTCCATGTACACGGTGCGGAACGGGCCGAACACCGGGGTGGAGAACTCCGACACCACAAGGCGTCCACCGGGTTTGGTGACCCGGGCGATCTCGCGCAGTCCGGCGTCGAAGTCCGAGACATTGCGGAGGCCGAACGAGATGGTGGCCGCATCGAAGCTGGCGTCGGCGTAGGGCAGCGCCATCGCGTCACCCGCTACCATCGGAACGCCGCGTTGCAATCCCGCCTGCAACATGCCCTTGGAGAAGTCGGTGGCCACGCACCACGCTCCACTGCGGCCGAGCTCGACGGTCGAGACCCCGGTACCTGCTGCAAGGTCGAGTACCCGCTCTCCGGGTTCGAGAGCCAACGCTCGACGCGTGAGCTTGCGCCAACTGCGGTCCTGACCGAACGACAGAACCGTGTTGGTGATGTCGTATCGACGGGCGACGCCGTCGAACATCGACGCCACCTCGTGGGGCTCTTTTGCCAGGGTTGCGCGTGATGTCTGGGCCACGAGGTCCAGACTACTCAAGCAATCTTCTGCACCCGCGGCGCTGTGATGCCTTGCACGTCGTAGTAATGAGAGATCAGCTCGTCGCAGATGGCCGGCCAGGTGCGGTGCAGAACCGATTTACGAGCGGCGTCGCCGAAGCGGGCGCGGGCGACGGGTTCGGCCAGTGCTCCGACGGCGCTGGGCAGTAGCTCGGTGAACCTCTCGACCGGCAGCAGATAGCCGTTGCGGCAATGCGAGATCAGATCGCGCGGGCCGCCGGCGTCGGGTCCGATGACGGGCACTCCGCTGGCAAGTGCTTCCTGCACTGCCTGGCAGAAGGTTTCGTGTTCGCCGGGATGCACGAAGACGTCGAAACTGGCGTACGCCTGCGCGAGTTCGACGCCACCGAGTTGACCGGTGAAGATCGCGGTGGGCATCAATTTCTGCAGCGCTGCAGTGTCGGGTCCGCCGCCGACGATCACCAGCTGGATCGACGGGTCTCCGGCGAGGACGGCGAGCCGCTCGACATGCTTCTCCGGGGCGAGCCTGCCGACGAAGCCGACGATCAGCTTCTCGCCTGCTCCCCACTGGCTCCTGAGCGTCTGCGACTTGGCAGAGGGTGCGAAGCGGACGGCGTCCACTCCCCTGGCCCAACGATGGACGCGCGGGATGCCGTGCAGCTCCAGAGCGTCGACGGCGGAGGTGGACGGTGCCAGGGTGCGGGCCGCCCCGCGGTGCAGTCTCCTGGTCCAGCGCCACGCCGCCTTGGACGTCAGGCCCAGGCCGTAACTCGCGGCGAAACCGGCGACATCGGTCTGATAGACGGCAACTGCGGGCACGTCCAATCGGTTGGCGGCGGCCAGGCCACCGGCCCCGAGCAGGAACGGCGAGGCCAGATGCACGACGTCGGGGGCGAACTCGCGCAATGCCGACACCATGCCGAGTCCGGGGACCCCGACGGGCAACGAGCTCACCTTCGGAACCATCACGGACGGCACCCGATGCACCGGAACGTTGTCGTGCCACGTCGCAGCCTTCGGGCCGGACGGATTGTCCGGGGCGATGACGATGGCATCGTGCCCGGTCTTGTCGAGGTGTTCGAGGACACGGATCACCGAGTGGGTGACGCCGTTCATGTTGGGTAAGAACGATTCCGCAACGATGGCTACTCGCACGATCCTCAGTGTGGGCGGCCTCGCCGTCGACCAGGTATGGACAACGTTACGTGTGGGCCAACGTCACACGAATTGCGTGAGCACCCACGACGGATCGGGGTTGGTGCGGTGCTCGGACGCGGCGAACACCGTCGGGACCGTCTCGTTGCCGTCGTTGACCGACCGAACCCGCGCTGCCGCAGCAGGATCCTGGCGGATGCTCGTCCACACTGCTTTCTTCCCGCGTAGCAGCAGCGCCACCCGCAGTCGCAGGCAGAAGATGCAGCCCGGGCGCCAGTAGATCAACGGCACCGACTTCTCTGCCGCGAGCTCTCGCGAGGCGTCGTCGGACAGAGAACGCGGATACAGCACCGGAGTCGTCAGAACGAGTAGGAACACCACGGCAAGCACCATCACGACGATCGACGACGAGATGTTGCCGAAATTCACCAACGCGAACCCGGCCACCGCGGCGAGAGCGGCGATGCCCCACTGCTTGGCGTTACGCATACTTTGCCTCCTTGCGACGGAGCCAGAACAACACAGGCCCGGCTATCAACCATGTGACGACGATGACCGATCCGGCCGGAACGATGGCGACGGTGGCGTCACGGCCTGCGACCCGCACCAGCAATTCGACGTCGTCGGGATCGGCCTTGTAGTACTCGACCTCGATGCGTTGGCCCGCGACGAGGTTGGTGGGATACAGGACGCCGAGCGCCGGGTTGTGCGTCACGCCGTCCGGAGTGATGAAGCTGACGGCGGACCGCAGCTTGCCTGCCGACAGTACTTCGGCGGTGGCGGTGCCCTTGTCGGAATCGATGGTGACGTCGTTTCGCCAGGCTCCGACCACCAGCAACACCGCCAGCACCGAAATCGAAGTGGCGACCACGAGCACGACGAGCCGGGTCCTGCGCAGGGTTCGGCTGCCTCGGGCTGTGTCGGTCACTTCGACAGATTACTTCGCAGCCGATCGGGCTCGGCTCGGGTAGCGTCTGCTCTCATGTCTCGCAGCTTCGAATTCACCGTCGAATCGCCCAATCCTCCCGCTGAAGTGCACGCCGCACTCACCAGCGAGGACCAGTGGGCAGCCCGCTTCGCCAAGGCGAAGAAGACGGACGGGTACGAGATGACCAAGCACCCCGACGGCGGTCTGACGGTCGACATCACCGAAGAGGTCGGCACCTCCGAACTCCCCGGATTCGTCACGAAGGTCATCAAGGGCAAGCTGATCGTCTCCCGCACCGATCATTGGGGTCCGCTCGAGGGCGACCACGCCGAGGGAACGCTGATCGGCGGCACCACCGGTCTACCGGCGAAGGTGAACGGCACGCTGTCTCTTCGACCCGACGGAACCGGTGCGAAGTTGGTCGTCAAGGGCGAATCGACGGTGAAGATTCCACTCGTCGGCGGCAAGATCGAGGACCTGATCAACAAGATGATCAAGGACATGATCGATCAGGAAACCGGCGAAACTCTCGAATGGGTTGCGGCGCAACAGAGCTAGCCGATGCCGATGCCTTGCGGGCGTAGAAGATCATCTCTCGACCCGGCCGGTCGGGAGCATCGCGGACCTCGCGGATCGTGAACCCGTGCTCGACGAGGGCGCTCTCCACCTCGTCGCGCTCGCGGAACCGCAGCGTCGAATCCGACGTCAGAACTTCACCGTCACTGACGAAGACGTACGTCCACCGAAAACTCACCACAGGCCCGTTCACCTCGGTGGTCTCGAGCCAGCTCTCCACCCGGCCCACACCCGGAATCTCGCGCACTGCGAAGGAGTCTCGTCTGTTCCACTCGGTCCAGGCCGTGCGAACAGGTATGCGAGTCTCGAACACCAGACATCCGTCCGGACGCAGTGCATCGTGGATTCGCGCCAGCGTGAGCGACCAGTCGTCGTCGTCGACGATGGCCTGCGCGACGTTGCCCGTCATCGTCACCAGATCGACCTGGAGTGCCGGTAGGTCCCCGGCGTACCCCTGAACCCACCGAATCTGTTCGGCACCCGGTTTGCGTCGGGCCACCTCCAGTGATCCGGCCGCCGGATCGAGTGCGGTCACCGCTATCCCACGAGAGGCCAGGAGCAGCGCCAAAGCCCCTGTTCCGCAACCGATATCGAGCACATCGCGAGCATCGACATCCTGGGCCGCAGACACGTACACGTCCAGATCGGAGCGATCGCCTTCGAGCGCATCGTAGATGGCCGTCAGCCGGGGATGCTCGAACATCCGATCGGGCACGCTCTCTCGCCCCTACTACAACCGGGCGCGAATTGCCGCGTGCAGGTCCCGCAATCCCGATCGCTCCGTGGTCACTTCCAACACCCTGACTCCCGCGGCGTGCGCGGTGAGTTCGGTTTCCAGCTCGGACAAATCGACCAAGCGATGCTCCACACGGTAGGCCGCGCACAACGCTCCGAGATCCATTCCGTGTGGCGTACCGAATACTCGCTCGAACACGCCCGCATACTGCGGATCCCCCTGCTCGAGCAGCTCGAAGATACCGCCGCCGTCGTCGTTGGCGACGACGATCGTCAGATCGTCGGGACGCGGCTCGCCGGTTCCGATGAGCATGCCCGCTGCGTCGTGCAGAAACGTCAGGTCCCCGAGAAGCGCTATGGTGCGCCGCTTTCCGGCCATCGCGGCACCGATGGCCGTCGAGACGGTGCCGTCGATGCCTGCAACGCCACGATTGGAGAGGACCTTCACGCCCGGGATCGGGGTCGAGACGAGTGCTGCGTCGCGCACGGGGTTGGAAGCTCCGAGCACCAGCTGATCGCCGGGCTGCAGCGCAGACATCACGACGTCGGCCACGTGCAGCCCCGTCGGCTTGGGATGCTCTCGAAGTTGTTCGTGCACAGCCAGTTCGGCCCTGTCGGACAGGGTGGCGCAACGGGCGATCCAGGCGGGGTCGGGCGCACCGGTGGTGACCGCTCGGGTGCCGGTGGCCAACACGTTGCCCGAGACGTCGGGCCAACGCGGTCCGGTGGTGAGCGCGATGACGTCGACGGCGGGGTCGGCAAGCAGCGCCGAGACCTGGCGGTGCAGTGTCGGACGACCGGTGATGACGGCCTGACGCGGTTTCAACTGCGCCAGAGCCAAGGGGTGCAACGCAATTCCGTGCAGCGGCGCGGTCGGCTCGGCGACGGTCGGCAAGCCGGCAAGCTCAGGACGAACGGCGCCGCCGTGCCCGGATACGACCACGGTGTCGATTGTCAGGTCCAGCTCGACCGGCACGTCCAGCGTCGCCTGGGTGGTCGACGTCCACGGCATCCCGTCGGGACGCCCTTCGGGCCGCGCCCCCGGATCGCCGAGGGCGGGAACCAGAGGTTCACGCAGTGGAATATCGAAGTGCACGGGCCCGGCGTTGCCCGAGCGAGCGCCGCGCGCCGCAGCGATGACTCGCGAGACCGCGCTGCGCCACTGACTGTTCTGTTTCGGCCCCTCCTCGGCGAGCCCGAGGCTGATGGTCGCGCGAACCTGGGATCCGAACAGGCCGAGCTGCTCGATGGTCTGGTTGGCTCCGGTACCGAGCATCTCGTAGGGCCGGTTGGCACTGATGACGATCAACGGGATGCGGGCGTAGTTCGCTTCGAGTACGGCGGGTCCGAGGTTCGCCACCGCCGTTCCCGACGTCATCACCACAGGGACGGGCTGGCCGCTGCCCAGGCTCAATCCGATGGCCAGAAATCCGGCGGTGCGCTCGTCGATCCGCATGTGCAACCGCAGACGTCCGGCCACGTCGGCTTCCTGCAACGCGAACGCCAGCGGGGCGTTCCGCGAGCCGGGGCAGAGCACGACGTCTTCGATCCCGCTGCGCGCCAGTTCGTCGACGACAGCAGTGGCCTGAGCAGTGGACGGGTTCACGGTTTCCAGAGTGTCAGATGCTCCGGTCGGCCGCCGCAACCGGGCTTTGACAGTATTGAGGGGTGCGTACAGTCTTCCGACCCGATGAGGTCACCCCACGTCGCTTCTACCAGCTCCTGACTGCATCGGTGGTGCCCAGGCCCATCGCGTGGGTGTCCACCGTGTCCGCCGACGGTGTGGCGAACCTCGCGCCCTACAGCTTCTTCACGGTCTCCTCGGTGGAGCCGCCGGTCGTGCAGTTCACGTCGGTGAGCCGAAAGGACAGCCTGCGCAACATCGAGGCCACCGGTGAGTTCGTCGTCAATCTGGCGACGGCACCGTTGGTCGATCAGGTCAACGACAGCTCGGCGAGCTTCGATCACGGCGTCAGCGAGTTCGAGGCGGTCGGCATCGAGAGCGAGCCCAGTGCGATCGTGACGCCGCCGCGAGTGGCGGCCGCACCGATCGCCATCGAGGCGACGTTGCATCGCGTCGTCGAGGTGGGCAACTGCTTCGTCGTCATGGGCACCGTCGTCGCGCTGTCGGTACGACCCGAATTCCTCGCCGAGGACGGACTCCCCGAGTTCGAGACCATTGCCCCGCTCAGTCGCCTCGGCCGTACCGAGTGGGGATTGCCGCCCGAGGTTCGTGAGATCGAGCGACCTTCTTGATTCGCTGGCTGCTGCTGATAGCCGTCACGGTCGGACTGACCGTCGGAGCCGATGCACTCGGTGTGCCGTCGGCGGCATTGTTCGTTGCGTTGTTGGTGGCCGTGGTGTTCGCATTAGCCGGTTGGGCTCCGACAACGGGCACCGAACGAGCCCCGCTGCCGCGCCGACTCGGGATGGCGGCGCAGGCGATACTCGGCGTCGAAATCGGGACACTGGTGCAGCGTGAGACCCTGAGCTCGCTGGGCGATACGTGGCTGCCGGTACTGCTGGCGTGCATCGGCACCCTGCTGCTGTCGATCGCGGCAGGAGCGCTGCTCGGACTTCGCAAAGATATCGATTCGCTGACCGGTTCTCTGGCCCTCGTCGCGGGCGGAGCGTCGGGACTGGTGGCGATCACGCAGGAGCTCGGCGGCGACGAACGAGTCGTGGCGGTGGTGCAGTACCTCCGCGTCGTGCTGGTGACCACTACGTTGCCGCTGGTCGCAACCCTGGTGTTTCGCGCCCAGCCCGGACAATCGACGGTCACCGCCGACGTGCACGAGGCGCTCTGGATCGATCTCACGTTCGTCCTGATCTGCGGCGTCATCGGCGTGGTGCTGGCTCGCGCGATCCGGCTGCCCGCCCCCGCCCTGCTCGGCCCTCTGATCATGGCCACGCTCGCCGATGTACTCGGCGTCTCGTTCGACGCATCCGTCCCGACGCTGTTGCTGTGGGCGGCGTACATCGTGATCGGCTGGCAGGCCGGGCTGCGCTTCACCGTCGCCAGCCTCAAGTCGATCTCACGGGTGCTGCCCGCATCGCTGATGTTGATCATCGCCGTCACGGTCGGCTGCGCGATGCTCGGATTGTGGTTGGCGTCGGCAACCGGAACGAGCGGGTACGAGGGCTACCTCGCGACCACGCCGGGCGGGGTCTACGCGGTACTTGCCATCGCGGCCTCGACCGGCGCGAACGTGACGTTCGTCGTGGCTGCCCAGGTCATCCGGGTGTTCATGATGTTGTTCGCGGTGCCCGTCGGAGCCAAGGTGGTCCAGCGGTACCGGCGCGGCCGGCCCGACTGAGACATCGACGCAACCCCATCAGTGATTAGGGTCGGCTAACCTCTGCGACATGAGCAAGTACCTCAAGCCCGACAAGCCCGCTTTCTACCGCCTCACCGTGCTCGAGAGCGACCGAATCAGCCCCAGCTTCATCCGGGTCACCCTCGGCGGCGATTCGTTGTCGAACTTCCGATACATGGGCTACGACCATTGGTTTCGCCTGTTTCTGCCGCAGCCGGGCCAGGACGAGCCGCGCATCCCCAGCACCACCTCGATGCTCTGGTACGCGCAGTATCTGGCGTTCTCCAAGGACACCAAGCCGGTGGTTCGCAACTACACCATCAGCCGGTACCGGGCTGCGGGACAGGGCAAGCACGGCGACGGCCCGGAGCTGGATGTGGACTTCGTGGTGCACGGGAGTGGGGCCGGCGGATCTGGTGGCGGCAGTGGCCCGGCGTCGGTGTGGGCGCAGAAGGCCGCTCCGGGCGACCGGGTCGCGATTCTCGACGAAGGTCGCATCTACACCGACGACGGACGATCGAGCTGGCAGTTGCTCGTCGGCGACGAGAGCGCGGCCCCGGCCGTTCTCGGCATTCTGCGGTCGTCATCGGAGGACGTTCGGGTCAAGGCCTTCATCGAAGTTCCCACCGAGGCCGACATTCAGAAGCAGGACATGCAGGCAGGCGTCGAGATCCAATGGATCGTGCGCCCCAATCCTCACGCCAAGCCCGGTGACGCAGCGTTGGCCGCGGTGCAGAAGGCCGAGCTGCCCGACGGACATCCCGTCGTCTATGTGGCAGGCGAACAGGGACTGGCGACGGGCCTGCGCCGATACCTGGTGAACGAGCGTTCCGTGCCCAAGTCGCAGATCTGCTTCACCGGATACTGGAAGTTCGGTAAAGCCGCCCCGTAGCGCTCGATTAGTGTGATCTCACATGTCCGGCTCCGTAAAAGGTCACACCGTCGTCACCGACTCGGTAGGGGTCGACGGCGCACCGTACGCATCACTGCGCGCTCGGCCGCTCCCCCGGGCCGAGCGGTACGAGCTGGGTCGACGCCTGCGCGAGAAGGTGCCGATCGCCTCACTCGGGGAGTGGACAGCGCCGCCGGATCGCCCCGACCCGGTCAAGCAGATCGAATACTCGCACCAAGGCCGCATCGAATGGTTGATTCCCACCCGCCTCGAGCGGATGGTCGAATCCCCCTACGGATTTCTGCGCGGAACGGCCATCGTCATGGCTCGGGACGTCGCGATGCTGCCCTCGACCGGAATCAACCCGGTGATCAGCGGCGACGCCCACCTCGGCAATTTCGGCTTCTACGCCTCGCCGGAACGTGACCTCGTCATCGACCTCAACGATTTCGACGAAGCGCATCCGGGAGCCTGGGAGTGGGATCTACGACGCCTCGCCGCGAGCATCTGGGTGGCCGGGCGGCAGAACGGACGCAGCGAGGATCAGTGCCGCGATGCCGTCACCGCCTGTGTGTCCTCGTATCGGATCGAGGTGGCCAGGCTGGCGGACGAGCCGCTGATGTCGCGCTCGTTCCAGCGTCTGACGGCAGAGAAACTGCAACGGGACGCCACCGCCGGATCGTTGCGCAAGGAGATCAAGCGCGCCACCAAGAAAGCGCGTCGGCGCACCAGTGACCGCGTGTTACCTCGATTCACCGAGGAGCACGAGGGCAAGCGCAGGATCGTCGAGGAGCCGCCGATCACCACACGCATCTCGGCGAAGGACGAAGAGCTCCTCGCCGTCGGGCTGGACGAATACCTGCTCACCCTCACCCCGCATTGGCGTCGGGTGCTGGGGGGATACACGTTGATCGACGTCGCGCACCGAGTCGTCGGAGTCGGCAGTGTCGGGCTTCGGGCGTACGTCGCGCTACTCGAGGGCACCAGCGAGGACGATGTGGTGTTTCTGCAGCTCAAGCAGGCCAGACGGTCGGTGCTCGCACCGTACGTGCACGGCGAATCGGCGTGGCACGACCATCAGGGACAACGAGTCGTGGAGTACCAACAGGATCTGCAGACGGTGAGCGATCCACTGCTGGGCTGGACCACTATCGCCGGCCGGCAGTACTACGTGCGGCAGTTCCGCAACATGAAGGGGACGATCGATCTCTCGTCGATCGATGCACCGGCCCTGGTGGACTACGCGCGGGTGGTGGGGCGCCTCCTGGCCAAGGGACATGCCCGCACCAGCGGCGCGTCGATGATCTCGGGATACACCGGCGATTCCGATGAGCTCGACGTCGCTCTCGGCCGATTCGCGCGGCTGTATGCAGATCAGACCGAGGCCGATTGGGAGCGGTTGAGCGCTACGCGCATGTGATCAGAAACTCGTAGCAGGGTACGAGGTGGGAGTGGAGCCCGCGGAACGACCCGAGGGCTCCACGCTCACATGCGGCGAAGCCGCTCAGGCGTGCTTGGTGACCAGGTCACCCACCCGAGGCAGTGCCTCGGTGACGTTCTTCTTGGCCGAGCCACGCAGGCTGCCGTAGAACTTCTTGACGACGGACTTGTCGGTTTCCTCGATGCGCGCATCGGTGACCGAGAGCAATGCGTCGGATGCGGCGTCGCCGTTCGCGGCGAGGTACTCACCGAACGTGCCCTGCGGGGCAGCGTTGTACGACTGCCAGAACGGGTCGAGCTTGTCCACGAAATCGGGCCACAGAGCCGAGACCGCGCTGTCGATGTACGACGGCCCGACCTTCTTCACTGCGCCGTATCCCCCCTTGACCGCGAGCCCGCTCGCGCCCTTCTTGTCCGCAACCTCGGCGTCGATCAGCGCCAGGACATCGACGCGCAGCGCGTCGGCCTTCGACTCGTCGAGCAGCGAATCCTTCAGTGCAGCAACCACTTCGAAGTTCCTCCCAGATGTGTAGCGGCCCAACGCGGACCGGGCGCAAGACTACCGCAGAAGGGCGTGGCAGCGCCGAACTCGATCGATCCACCACTGCGTGCGCTCGGCGTCGGCACCGAGTTCGATCAGGGCCTGCGCATCCGGTTCGGCGCTGCGCACCGGATACGTTCCGTCGACCACGTCCGGTGCCGGGGCGACGTCACGGACGAACAGGCTGCCCGTCCCCAATCCGCACGCGAATTCGAGATGCGGCAGCGCAGCGGCTGCGGCCAACCCGGCCGAGATACCGACCGCGGAATCGAGCGCACTCGACACCACCACCGGCACGCCGTACTCCCCCAGTTCGCCGGCCAGTTCGAGCACCGCCCGCATCCCGCCCAGCGGAGCGACCTTCAGCACCGCGATGTCGGCTCCGCCTGCCCGCACGACCCTCATCGGGTCCTCGGCTCGGCGGATGCTCTCGTCGGCGGCCACCCGTATCCCCGGTGTTCGACGCCGCAGTTCGACGAGCTCGGCAACGGTGGCACACGGTTGCTCGGCGTACTCGAGGGGACCGTCGGCTGTCAGGGCCGCCAGCGCAGTCACCGCCTCGTCGACGGTCCAGCCGCCGTTGGCGTCGATTCGGACCCGCGGCACCAGCTCGCGCACTGCACGGACGCGAGCGACGTCGTCGGCGAGGGTCTGCCCTTTCTCGGCCACCTTCACCTTCGCCGTCTCGGCCCCGGGAGACCGACTCAGCACCGACGCCACCTCGGAGGCAGGCACCGCAGGAACCGTCGCGTTCACCGGGATGCGTCGACGCAGCGGGCTCGGATGGCCCTCCCACGCAGCCTCGATCGCCGACGCCAACCACGGAGCCGATTCGCCGTCGTCGTACTCGGTGAACGGCGAGAACTCACCCCATCCGGCGGGCCCCTGAATCAACATCACCTCGCGGGTGGTGATGCCGCGGAACTTCGTCCGCATCGGCATCGAGAGCACGTGTGCGCCGTCGAGCAGATCGTCGACCGCCGGGATCATTGCTGCCCCGGAAGCAACTGCACCATCAACGCCTCACAGTCGGCCAACAGGTTGCCGTCCAGATCGGTGAGCCGAGCGTTGATGAACGTCTTACGCCCCTCCACCCTGTCCACTGCACCCTCGACGACCAGCTCGGTGTTCAGCGGCGTCACCTTGCGGTAGTTGATGTGCAGGTACGCCGTCCGGCTGATGGGTCTGCCGTAGGCGTGCTGGATCAGGCCGAAGAGGTCGTCGAACAGCAGTGGCAGCGTGCCGCCGTGCGCGGCGGAGTTACCACCGAGATGGAAACGCCGGAACATGCCCCGGCTGCGGACGCCGTCGGCGTCGATCTTTTCGATGATCCAGGGCATCAGCAACAGCGAGCCTCGGCCCGGCAGACGCGGAACTCGCCCGGCCGTCTGACGGCCCTCGGCCACCACGTGCGGCGTCAATAGTTCGATCAGTTCTCGGGCCTTGCCTGCAGCTGTCTCGGCGACCTCGGCAGGCAGCGAGGTGGACACCGCGAGGTCCTGCACCGTGCGCAAGGCCTCGAGCAGCTGCCCGTATTCCGGGCCCACCTTCGCCGGCACGAAACGCGGGAAGCCTCCGTGATGGTCGTAATCGCGGTCGAGCTGCTTCGGATCGGTCATGACTGCACGCTAGCTGCACCGACCGGTCGGCACGGATGCAACCCCGGCCACCGTTAAGCTGACGCCCGTGACCTTCACTCCCGAGCTGTGGCTCCCCGTTCCCGGTTTCGAAGATCTGACCGACATCACGTATCACCGGCACGTGTCGGATGCGACCGTGCGAGTTGCGTTCGATCGTCCCGAGATTCGAAACGCGTTTCGGCCGCACACTGTCGACGAGCTCTACCGCGCGCTCGAGCACGCACGGGTGAGCTCCGACGTGGGAACGGTGCTGCTCACCGGAAACGGGCCGAGCAGCAAGGACGGCGGCTGGGCCTTCTGCTCCGGCGGAGATCAGCGCATTCGTGGACGAAGTGGTTACCAGTATGCGGACGGTGAAACGGCCGAGACGGTCGACAAGGCTCGCGCCGGCCGCCTGCACATCCTGGAAGTACAGCGGTTGATCAGATTCATGCCCAAGGTCGTCATCTGTCTGGTCAACGGCTGGGCAGCGGGCGGGGGCCACAGCCTGCACGTGGTGTGCGATCTGACGCTGGCGAGCCGCGAGCACGCTCGGTTCAAGCAGACCGACGCCGATGTCGGCAGCTTCGACGGTGGCTACGGCAGCGCGTACCTGGCCAAGATGGTCGGTCAGAAGTTCGCCCGAGAGATATTCTTCCTCGGCGAGACGTACTCGGCCGAGGAGATGCACCGCATGGGCGCGGTGAACAAGGTGGTCGATCACGCCGAGCTCGAGAACACGGCCATCGAGTGGGCCGCGAAGATCAACGCGAAGTCCCCCCAGGCGCAACGGATGCTCAAGTATGCGTTCAACCTGCAGGACGACGGCCTGGTGGGCCAGCAGTTGTTCGCCGGTGAAGCGACTCGCCTGGCGTACATGACGGACGAGGCCGTGGAGGGGCGCGATTCGTTCCTGGAGAAGCGCGAGCCCGACTGGTCACCGTTCCCTCGTTATTTCTGACCCGCTCGTGAACTCCCCAGGCGGCTCTCGGAACGCACTCGTGCGTTGGTTTCTGCAGCCGTTCGACTACGCCTGGATGGCGGATTTTCAGAACTCGCGTCCCACCGGACGACTCATCCGCTGGGTGATGGCCGTCCTGACGCTGAACTACGGCGCTCTTGCGGTGGTGTCTCTCTTTTCCGTCGGCACCTCGCGGAGCGTCGTCGCGATCGGCTGGAAAGCCGTCTTGCTCGTCCTGGTCGTGGTGGTTGCGGCGGCGTGGATCACCAGGCCGTTCCCCGGCCGATTGGGGGTGGTGGCCTTCGCCGTATTCGCCGACCTGGGCACAGCGTCCGCGCTCCTGATCAACCCGATCGTGGACGCCATTCTCACGTGCGCACTGTTCGCCGTGATCGGCACCTTCTGCACGTTCTTCCTCAGCCCGCGCTGGCTGGTGGCCCATTTGTTCTTCGCAGTGGCGTGCACTGTCGCGGCTGCAGTGGCGACCCACGCTGCCGACGACGTGGACATCGCATCGTTGATCTTCCGCACCAACGTGGTGCTGTTGGCGATCGCCGGGGTTCCGCTGACCTCGCATCTGCTGGTGGCCGCCCTTACCGAGGACGCTCGAAGTTCGTTTCTCGATCCGCTCACCGGGCTGCTCAATCGACGCGGACTCGATGCGGCGGTGGACGACGTGTGGCTGCTCGGGCGGGACCAGGATCGGTGCGTGGCCGTGCTGGTGGTGGACATCGACCGCTTCAAAGCCGTCAACGACCGCTACGGGCACGAGGAAGGAGACGCGGTCATCGTGCGCGTCGCCGAGCGGCTCGGATCCCACCTCGGCGAGTACGGGGTGCTCGCCCGCACCGGCGGTGAGGAGTACCTCGCCGTGGTGTCGACGTCGCGATTGCACATCGACGCGCTGATCCACGGAGTGCGCCGAGCCCTACGCGACCCGGCCGACTCCGTCTCGGTGACCGTCAGCATCGGGGCAGCCATCGTGTACTGGGATTCGGCGCTGTGGGATCAGGACGTCGACCTCGTCACGCGCGCAACACGGGTGGCGGACTCGATGATGTACGAGGCCAAGGCTGCGGGCGGCGATCGGGTGATCAAGAGCGTGCTGTGAGTCGAACCCGCCGAGTGGAGCCCGCGGAACGACCATGATCCGGAACGACCACACGTGAGCGTGGTATCCATGCGGGGTGGACATCCTCGCTTCTCGGACAATTCTGCGGCCGGCCGACTATCGGAAGACCCTCGAGTTCTATCGCGATGGCCTCTCTCTTGCCGTGTTTCGGGAGTATCCCGGCGGCACGGTGTTGTTCGTGGGCCAGGGTTTGCTCGAGATCGCGTCGCATCATCGCGGCGACGAGCCAGG
This sequence comes from Rhodococcus sp. 15-649-2-2, assembly GCF_002258645.1. Taxonomy (NCBI): domain Bacteria; kingdom Bacillati; phylum Actinomycetota; class Actinomycetes; order Mycobacteriales; family Nocardiaceae; genus Rhodococcus; species Rhodococcus sp. 15-649-2-2. The sequence continues at coordinate 103,065 of NZ_NPFM01000022.1, read as the reverse complement.
AACGTTCTCCGGCGCGCTGTGGCTGCAAGTACGCGACATCGATTCGGCAACCGAGGAATTGGAATCAGCGGGGATTCCGATCGTGCGCGAGGCGCGAACGGAACCGTGGGGCCTGATCGAAATGTGGATCGAGGATCCGGACGGGATTCGAATCGTGCTGGTGCAGATCCCGCAGGATCACCCGCTACGACGAGACAACCGCTAACCGCTGCCCACGCTGTCGGCGATCGTACGAAGAACCGACTGCGCCGACTGCGGCCGCGACCACAGGTACCCCTGTGCCAGGGTGCACCCGAGTTCGAGTGCAGCGTCGGCCTGTTCGCGGCTTTCGATGCCTTCGACGATCATCGTCAGATCGAGGTCCTTCGCGACTCCGGCCAGCGACCTGATCATCGCCCGTCCGGCGACGGTATCGACGAACCGTGTCAGGTGACCGTCGATCTTGATGCCGTCGGGCTGCAATGTCACCAACCGTTCGAGCGAGGACCAGCCCGAACCGAAATCGTCGAGCAGCACCCGGAAGCCCAGCCGATGCACGTCGTCGATGTGCCGGCGCAGCAACGGGCCCGGTGTCACGGCGGTGGTTTCGGTGAGTTCGAGCGAGATCGACGACGGGGACACTCCGGACGACGCGATGGCGCGTTCGAGGTGGCTGACGCCGTCGGGGTGGGCGAGGTGGCGTCCGGAAATGTTGACTGTCAGCCGAAGGTCGGGACGGTGGACGTGCCACTTCTTCATCTCGGCGGCGGCCTGGGTGAGCACACTGAGGTCGACGTCGATGATCAGTTCGCTGGCCTCGGCGAACGGGACGAAATCCGCCGGTACCACCATCCCACGGGTGGGGTGGTGCCAGCGCGCCAACGCCTCGAAGCCGACGATCTCCTCGGTCCGCAGATCCACGATCGACTGGAACCAGGGCACGATGTGACCGTCGGCAATGGAGTCGGCGATGTCGTTGTCGCTGCCCAAGCGGATGACGCCGGATCCGACGCGGCGATGCAGATCGAGTTGCTCCTCGAGCACCGACGCGAACTGTTCGAGTTCCTGCATCTGCTCACCCGAGAGTGATCGCGGCGTGCGATCGAGCAGGCACAGGGTGCCGATGACCAGACCTTCTCGACCGCGCAACGGAACGGAGGCGTAGGACGCGATGCCGTTGTCGTCGAGGATGGCGCGCTGCCGGGTGGTGGCGTGCACGCGCCCGAGCGCGACGACTGCGGGGTCCCCGGTTCGCACCACGTCGTCGCACAGCGTGTCGGCTCGGTCGACGGTGGACACCGGCGGCCCGCCCACGTTGACCAGCGTGTACTGAGTGTCTTCGTCGAGCACGTTGAGCTGGGCGATGGCGAATCCGACGCTGCGAGCGGCGAATTCGACCGTCGAACGCAACGCTGGAGTGGTCGCCTCGAAATCGAGATATCGACGAGCGGAGTCGCTCTGTCGGCGAGACTGGGAGCGCGCGGTGTCCGCGACCTCACCGTCCACCGGCATCTCCTCACCCAAGACCGGGCCCGTTCTGGAACCGGATCCACGTGAGCTTAACCGGGCGAGTTCGGCAGATTCGACCGATAGCCCAACTCGGAGTGGTCACAACGACGGATAGCGCGTGTGAAGAAGACGGTGCCGCAGTACCGCAGCTGCGAGCCGCTTGCCTTCTTCGGTCGCGACCGATCCGGCAGTGTGCGATCCGGACGTACGATCGCCTTCCGAGAACTCGACTGCTCCGAGTGCGCTCAGCTCGGCCACCAAGGTCCTGGCCAGGGGTTCGGCATGCTCGGGAGACGGAGCCTCGCCTGCATGGGTCCATCCTTCGGCACGCAACAGTCGCGCCAGGTCGTCGGCGCTCGTCTCCACGTCAGAGACGTCCTGACCGACGATCATGCGAGCAAGAATCACCTCCGCGGCGATCGTGTCCGGGTGATATCCAGTGCCGACGATGCCGCCGGTGAGCACACGCCACAGCCCGTCGGAGCTGAGCTGCCGGGTGCGGGCGGTGGGCACCAACCGTCCGGCGGATCGACGCAGCAGACGCACCCGCATGAGCAGGCGTCGGAGCACGAGAATCTTCTCCGTGTCGAGTTCACGACCGATACGGGAGGGACGCTCGTTCGGAGGAAAAACGGTGTTCGCGATGGTTGCCACCAACTCGTCGGGCAAGTAGCCGGCATCGGTCAAGGCGACACCGTCGCCGATGCATCCGATGAAGGTCTCCAGCCTGCGAACGCAGCCGTACATCGGCTCGACGGCATCGTGCAGCGCGTCGCGCAGCCCCAGATAGAGCTCTGCCCGCGGTGCGCTGTAACCACTCCAGAGTTCGATGCGGTGGTCGAGCAGTTGCTCCAGCAGAACGGCCTCGGAGTGGTCCCTCCCGCGATCGGAGGTCAACACCGCGTCGGTGACGCCGCGTCGCCGCATGGCCCGCGCGTTGGCACCGAGTGGTCTACCACCCGGCCTCGACGGTTCGAACTCGCCGGCGATGGTCGCCACTTCCAGTGTCTCGCCGATCTTTTCGACGATGACCCGCTCGATGCCGGTGGGGGCGTCCTGCCAGGTGACCAGTTCTGTGTCGAGGGCACCGATGCCCGACTGATCGGTGGCCGCGCGGTACTTCTGCAACCAGGCCGCGTCGTCGGGTGTTCGGACGAGCTCCTCGGTGACCGCGCTGCGCGCGATGTCTGCGTATCCGACGCGGCCGAGGCGGTCGAGCAACTCGCCGAGCGCGCGAGCGATGTCGACGCCGCGATCGGGACCCTCCGCGGCGTGCCGCAGATAGACCCAGAGAAAGGACTGCACAGAATGTTGAGTCGGGCCCGCAGGCGGAGACACGCCGACCAGACCGTCCCACCCCAGACGCGCATCGGCAGCGAGCGCGGGATCGACGGAATCGAAATACGACAGAGCGGCCGACACCGCGTCGTCCATGCTCGATCCCTTCACGGTTTCCACTGTTCCACAACGGCTCGGTTCGAGGCGACGACCGCCGTGTGCTGCGACACGTCGAAATTGGACATATAAGGCAAAAAGGTGAACGGGAGGTGAACTGCGGGCGACTTCACAGCGCCCAAGAAGAACACTTCGCAAGAAATTTCCGCGAAACAACGTTCATGTCCCACACTTTCCACCGTGAGCGCTGAATTCCTCGTACTTCTCGTGGTGGTCGTGACGGCATTGGCCTTCGACTTCACCAACGGTTTCCACGACACCGCCAACGCCATGGCGACGTCGATCGCGACGGGGGCACTGAAGCCTAAAGTCGCGGTCACCCTGTCTGCCGTCCTCAACCTGGTCGGCGCCTTCCTGTCCGTAGAGGTGGCTGCCACCGTCGCGAAAGGCATCGTCAACCTCGGCGACACCGGCGGCCAAGCCCTGCTGACCATCATCTTCGCCGGCCTCGTCGGCGGCATCCTGTGGAACCTCGCCACCTGGCTGCTCGGCATCCCGTCGAGCAGCTCGCACGCACTGTTCGGCGGCCTCATCGGTGCCACCATGGCGGGGCTGGGAACCAGCGGTGTCGTATGGGACGGGGTGTGGAGCAAGATCGTCTTGCCCGCCGTGCTCGCCCCCATCGTCGCCGGACTCGTGGCCACCGTCGGAACCTGGGTCATCTACCGCATCACCGACGCAGTTCCCGAGAAGTCGAAGGAGCGCGGATTCCGCTGGGGCCAGATCGGTTCGGCCTCGCTCGTCTCGCTCGCGCACGGCACCAACGACGCCCAGAAGACGATGGGCGTGATCTTCCTGGCGCTCGTTGCCTACGGCACCGTCTCACCCGATGCCGAGATGCCCCTGTGGGTCAAGGTCACCTGTGCACTCGCCATCGCGTTGGGCACCTACCTCGGCGGCTGGCGCGTCATCCGCACCCTGGGCAAGGGCCTGGTCGAGATCGCATCTCCGCAGGGCATGGCCGCCGAATCATCCTCTGCAGCAATCATTCTGACGTCGAGCCACCTCGGCCTCCCGCTCTCGACCACCCAGGTTGCCACCGGCTCGATCCTCGGATCGGGACTCGGCAAGCCCGGTGCCGCAGTGCGATGGAACGTCGCAGGCCGCATGGCCGTCGCCTGGGTCATCACCCTTCCGCTCGCCGGAGTGGTCGGTGCCGCATGCTGGCTGCTCGCACACACGATCGGCGGTCTGCCCGGCATCCTCGTGGTCTTCGCCATCCTCGTCGGCCTGGCCACTGTCATGTACATCCGCTCGCGCCGCGAACCCGTCGATCCGGACAACGTGAACGCCGAGTGGGACGGCGGACTCGTTCCCGCCGCCACCGAAGCCGACTCCCCCGCGAAGGTCTGAAGACACCATGGAAACCCTCAAGCACACGCTCGATTCGCTCTGGCAGGTAGTTCTCGTCGGACTCCTGCTCGGTGCCGGACTGCCCGCGATCTTCGCTTTCGGACTCAAGGCACTCTCGGTCGGTGAGCCCTCGGACGAGGCCACCGCCGCAGGCACCACCCGGGTGGCCCGGCCGGCCGTCGCCACTGCCGCGGCCGTCCTCTGTTTCGCAGTGGTCGTCGTCGCGATCGTGGCCGGAATCCTCTTCATCATGAAGAACTTCCTCGACAGCACATTCGGCATCTCCGTCTTCTGACACCCGAGAAGGGGTACAGCTCTCATGACCGACTCCACCAAGACCGCATTTCCGGCCTCGGTGCTCGAATGGCTCCGAGCCGGATATCCCGAGGGCGTTCCGCCCAAGGACCGCTTCCCGCTCGTTGCGCTCCTGCGCCGCGCCGCACTCACCGACGTTCAGGTGCAGGAGATCGTTCTCGAACTGGTCTCTCCCGCCAACGGCGCACTCGACGACGGTGCCATCTCGCACGACGAGATCGCGACGTACATCCGCGAACAGATCGACGCCGAGCCGACGGCCGAGGACATCTCTCGTGTCTCGGCGCGGCTGGCAGCCGGTGGCTGGCCGCTCGCGGATCCGGCGGCCCTGTAAGTCCATGTCGGTCCCGTCGTTCCTCCACTCGATCGTCGGGTGGCTTCGCGGTGGGTATCCCGACGGGGTACCCGAAGCGGATTACGTTCCCCTCCTTGCTCTTCTGAATCGGCGACTGTCCGATGACGAAGTGCAGTCGGTGATGGATGCCCTCATCGCCGACGGTCAGCTGCCTGCCGACAAAGCAGGTATTTCCGTCACCATCACCAAGGTCACCAACGAGATGCCCCGGGAAGAGGACGTCAACCGGGTACGCGCGAACCTCGCCGCCGGTGGCTGGCCACTGGCCGACCCGTTCACGCTCCGCCGCGAGGACTAACCTCGCACGTGTGCTCGAGAGCGTTCCCATACCGACCGGACCAGCCGCGGCAGACATCCTGCCGCGGCTGAGCCGTGTGCTGGCCGGTGACGGACCGGCCGTACTTCCCGTCCCCGCCGACGACCCGCGCGAGATCCGACGCCTGCACGACGCGTTGGCACCCGGCACACCTATCGAGGACGGCGTCGCACTGGTCGTCGCAACGTCGGGCACAACGGGAATACCCAAGGGCGCCATGCTGTCTGCATCCGCTCTGGTCGCGTCGGCGACGGCCACCGAGGAGCGGCTCGGCGGGCCTGGCTCGTGGCTGCTGGCGCTGCCCGCACACCACATCGCCGGGATGCAGGTCTTGCTGCGCAGCGTGCTCGCCGGAACCTCGCCGGTGATCATGGATGTGTCCCACGGATTCGACCCGGTCGCCCTGATCGAGTCGGTGGGCCGGATGTCGGGTCCCCTGCGCTACACGTCACTGGTTCCCGGCCAGTTGGTGAAGGCATTCGAGAACCCCGAGGCCGTGGCTGCGTTGGCCTCGCTCGATGCCGTGTTACTGGGCGGCGCGGCAACGCCGATTCCGTTGCGGGAGAAGGCACATGCCGCAGGGATCCGCTTGGTTCGGACGTACGGCATGAGCGAAACCGCAGGCGGCTGCGTCTACGACGGAGTTCCGTTACGCAACACGGTGGTGCGCATCGACGAGGGCAGGGTCGTGTTGGGCGGAAGAACCCTGGCCTCGGGATATCGCGGGTTACCCGATCACCCGGCGTTCGCCGAGCCGGGATGGTTCCGCACGGACGACGCGGGAACAATGGTCGACGGGGTATTGAGCATTACCGGCCGACTCGACGAGGCCATCTCGACGGGTGGCTTGACCGTCGTACCGCAGGTCGTCGAAGCGGCGCTGGCAACGCATCCCGCAGTCCGAGAGTGCGCGGTCGTCGGATTGCCGGACGAGCGCCTCGGCCAGAAAGTGGTGGTCGCGGTGGTCGCCTCAGCGCAGGTCACGTTGGCGGAGTTACGCTCTCACGTCGCATCGACGTTGGACATCACGGCCGCGCCACGTGAATTGTTTCTGGTCGAATCACTGCCGACCCGAGGCCCGGGAAAATTGAACCGCGCAGAATTGCGGGCAATGCTGGGGAAGCGCTGAGCGGGCCGCTGCTCGGCTCGTTCGGGCGCAAACGCGAGCGCGTTTGTCAGGTGCGCGCGAGATAGTTGGCGAACCCGCGCGCATTCGGCAAACCCGCGCGCGTTCGGCAAACGCGAGCGCGTTTGCGGCGGTCAGTTCAGCGGCGTGCCTTGATGGTGCACCAATTCCCATCCCGATTCGATGCGACGCCACAGCGAGGTTCGACGCGTCCGCATGCCCGACTGTCGCGAAATCCAGTGCACCAGAACCAAATCCGTACTGATTGATCGCCCAACCGGTTCGAGCACCTCGATCTCGACGGAATCTTCGGTGTCCAGCAGGTCGAGGATCGACGCCTTGTCCCACACCGCGCCCGAGGCTCCCACTTCGGTGAAGTCGTCGGCGAGCAGACTGACCAGCCGCCCGCGGTTGCGTCGACATTCTGGGGTCTGCAACTCTCGCTCGAGCTCGAGAACTGTCGACAGGTCGGTGCCCGAACAGGGCTCATCGTTGGGCGACATGAGTCACTGTCTCACGCACGAACGCGAGCGCATTCGCCAGGTGCGCGCGAAATAGATGGCGCCGAGGTAGCGAACTCGCGCGCGTCTGGCAAACGCGCGCGCGTTTGCGCTCGATCGGGGGCCGGGGCAGGGGCAGGGGCAGCGGCATGGTCAGGGGCAGCGGACGATCAGCTCAACCCGCCATTTTCTCGTACAGTCGCTCCACGTCTGCGTCCGTCCAGCCGGGCGGATCGAGGATGTCGGCCCACATCCGCACCGCGTCGGCTCCGTAGCTGTGGCCATGACCGTCGTCGACGTCGGTGGAGAAGACCTGATCGAAGGTCAACTGCCAGAACGTGACGAACGGGAACCACTGCACTCCAGGGTCGACGTCGGTGCCACGCGGTTCGTTCAGCCAATCGGGTCGGCCCAGGATCAGATCGGGTGACCACCACACTATGGGGTCGGATGCGTGCTGCCAGTAGACGATTCGCGGCTCCTCCCACGGCCCGCCGATGTCGAGGTCACCGGAAGACCCGGCGAAACGGACGTGTTCGCCGCTGTCGATGACAGGCAGGATCTCGCGGGAACCGGCGTCGCGTCCACCGGTTATGCGGGCCCATTGAGGTGTGAAGTTCGGGTTGCCGACCCACAGGGCACCGTCGATGCGCGCGATCATGTCCTGGGCACCGCTGAATGCATCCTGCCCGCCGTAGGCACCGAGGCTCTCGCCGAACAGCACCAACTTGGGGCGCGAATCTTCCGGAAGTTCGCTCCACACCGCGTAGATCGCCTCGAAGAGGGCTCGTCCGGCATCCTGCGGGGTCTGGCGGTCGGCCAGAAATGCCATCGGGCTCGGCAGGAACGAGTACTGCATGGACGCAATTGCCGAATTACCGTCGTACAGATACTCGAGGGGGCCGGCCACGGATTCGTTGACCCACCCACGTCCGGTGGTGGTCGCTACACCGAGCACGGCCCGCGAGAATGCGCCGGTACGTTCGAGTTCGGCCACCACGCGCTCTGCGACGCCCTCGACGGTGTCGGCCGACTCGACTCCGGCGTACGCGCGGATCGGTTGCACTGCAGGTCTTCCGGTGAAGTCGCTGATCTCGTCGGGCGATGCTCCCGAGACGACGAACCGTCGACCCTCCTGCCCCAGCGAATCCCATTCCTCGTTCGAGGCATCCGAACCCGAAAGTTCGGCGGCCGTAGGCTTTTCCACCCCATCGTGGTTGCCGCGATCGGCAGTCGATGCGGACTTCTCCGCGACGGCCACAATTCCCCGAATCAATGCGCCATTGACAGCGAAGACCACCAGCAGCGCAACCACGATCACGCTGGCGATCCTCGCCACCGGCCTCGGAACGTACTGCTTGCCCCAGCGCGTCAACGCACGAGTCGCTCTGCGCAGCAGGCGGCCGAGAGCAAGCACCGCCACCGCTACCAGCAACGAGAGCAGCAGCACCGCAACGTAGAGCGGCCGGCCGGGGTCTTCCACGCCGACCAGCTTGCGGACGATCTGCTGCCACCAGGATCCGAGGATCAGGAACAGCGGAATCACCACCACCGCAGCCACGGCCAGCGCCCACCACCCACGTCGACGCCACTGCTGCGACCAGTCCGGTGACACTCCGCAGAGCCGGATCACCCAGGCAATGAGGCATCCCACGCCGTAACCGATCGCGACACTGATACCGGTGGCCACCGCCTGCAGGTACCACGCACGGGGCAGCAGGGACGGAGTCATCGACAGCGCGTAGAACACGAGCGCGAAGAAGATCCCGACGGGATGTAGTGCGCGGCAGTACCGATCCGCTCGTGAATCCCGCCAGTACGAACGTATCGCGGCCGACCGCTGTGTGGTCACCCGACGATCGTATTGGCCCGCCGACTGGGCTGCACCCACTTCGACGTGCAAGCATTCAACGCATGAGTGTTCTGGTCTGCTTCCATGCACATCCCGACGACGAAGTGTTCGGCACCGGCGGGGTGATGCGTCTGGCTGCCGATGCCGGCCATCGCGTCGTTCTCGTCACGGCAACCGACGGTGCCCTCGGAGAGTTTCCGGACGGGATCCTCACCGACGGCGAGACACTGGCAGAGCGCCGACGCATCGAGCTGGATCGTTCGGCCGCCGTCCTGGGAGTGGACCGCATCGTTCGGTTGCACTACGCCGATTCCGGCATGGCGGGCACTCCGGAAAATGCCAACCCGGAGGCCTTCTGCAACGTCGACGTCGACACCGCGGCTGGGCGATTGGCCGACGTGCTGCTCGAAGAGCAGGCCGACGTCGTCACCATCTACGACCCGAACGGTGGATACGGCCACCCGGACCACATCCAGGTGCACGTGGTCGGCAAGCGCGCCACCGAGATCGCCGAGACCAGGTACGTGTACGAAACCACGACCAACCGCGATCACATGCGCCGACTGATGGAGGCAAATCCCCACTGGGGCGAGGAGGCGTCACCGCCGGACATGGAGACGTTCGGACTGCCGGAAACCGAGATCACCACGGTGGTCGACGTGTCCAGCGTGATCGCGGCGAAGCGAGCAGCCATGGAAGCGCACGAGACCCAGGTCGGCGATTTCGGTCCGTTTCTGCAGATGCCCATCGAACAACTCACCACCGCCTTCGGCACCGAATGGTTCAGGAAGTTGCGCGGGACCGGTGGCGTCGGCCTGACGGAGACCTCGCTGCCACTGTGACACCCCGCAAGAGGTGACACCACGCACGAGGTGACACCACGCGGCACATGAAAGGTGACGCAAGCGCGACGTACGCGTCGTGCAAGCGGTCGGGGCGATTGTTGTCCCATGACCACACCAGCTATCGAGGCCGACGGCCTCGTCAAGACATTCGGTAAGCAGTGCGCGGTCGACGGTGTCAGCCTGACCGTCCCCACCGGGGCGGTCTACGGAGTCCTCGGCCCCAACGGCGCGGGCAAGACCACAACGGTCCGCATGCTCGCCACCCTCCTTCGACCCGACGGCGGCTCGGCCCGAGTTTTCGGCCGAGACGTCGTCGCCGACGCCACCGCGGTCCGGTCGCTCGTCGGCGTCACCGGTCAGTACGCATCGGTGGACGAGGATCTCACCGCGACCGAGAATCTCGTCGTCTTCTCCCGGCTTCTCGGCCTGAGTCGACGCGACAGCAAAGCCAAAGCCGTCGAACTCCTCGAGGAATTCGAGTTGACGGACGCAGCGTCGCGACCGTTGAAGTTGTTCTCCGGTGGCATGCGGCGGCGCCTCGATCTGGCCGCGAGCCTGATCTCGGCACCGCCGCTGCTGTTCCTCGACGAGCCGACCACCGGGCTCGACCCCCGCACCCGAGCCCAGATGTGGGACACCATTCGTCGGCTCGTCGCGGCGGGCTCGACCGTTCTACTGACAACTCAGTACCTCGACGAGGCCGACCAACTGTGCGATCGCATCGCCGTCATCGATCACGGCCGCGTGATCGCCGACGACACCGCTGACGGGCTCAAGTCCTCAGTGGGCACCTCGGCGCTGTCCCTGACTCTCGCGGACCGAAACCAGATCGACGACGCCCGAGCTCTGGTTGCGAGGCAACTGGGCACCGACGTGTCGGTCAGCCCCGCGTCTGCTCGTCTGACTGCACCCATGACCGACACATCGATGACCCCTGACATCTTGATTCGACTGCGCGACTTCGGCATCGACGTCAGCGAAATCACCGTCACCAAACCCAGCCTGGACGAGGTATTCCTGACCCTCACCGGCAAGAGCGCAGACGAGGACGCAGCATGACCACCACTCTCACTCCGCAAACTTCGACGTACATCGACCCCGCCGACCGTCCGGTCGTCCGCCACATCGGCCTGGCCCGTACCGCCGCCCAGTCCGCCACCATGGGATATCGCGGGCTGCTCAAGCTCCGACACAATCCCGAACAACTCACCGATGTGGTGCTGCTACCGGTGATCTTCACCCTGATGTTCAGCTACATCTTCGGCGGCGCGGTGGCCGGGGACGTCACGTCCTACCTGCCGATGATCGTGCCCGGAATCCTGGTGCAAACGGTGATCACCGGTTCCGTCGTCACCGGCACACAGCTGCGAGAAGATATGGACAAGGGCGTCTTCGACCGATTCCGGTCTCTGCCGATCGCCCGAATCTCGCCGCTTGCAGGAGCATTGATGGCCGACGTCATCCGCTACCTCATCGCGGCGGTCGTCTGTTTCCTCACCGGGTTCGCGATGGGTTACCACCCGGCCGGAGGATTTCTCGGCCTCGCCGGAGCCGTCCTGCTGGTGATGTTCTGCGCCTGGGCGATCAGCTGGATATTCGCACTGCTGGGCACCTTGATGAGCAAAGCCTCCTCGGTCCAGGGCATCTCGATGCTGGTGCTGTTCCCGCTGACGTTCCTGTCCAACGCCTTCGTCGACACCTCCACGATGCCGAGCTGGCTGAGGGCTTTCGCCGACGTCAACCCCGTCTCACACCTGGTGACGGCGGTCCGAGAGCTGGCGAACAACGGGCACTTCGGTATTCACGTCGTGTACTCACTCGTCGGAGCCGTGGTCATCGTCGCCGTCTTCGCCCCACTGACCGTCAAGTCGTACATGCGCAAGGCCTAGGACACGGGTAGCGAACTCAAGATCTCCTGCAGTGCAGCATGTCTGGTGATACCAGCAGCCCGCGCGATACCGGCGTCGACCGTAGGGTCACCGACAATCGCGCGGGCTGCGGCCACGTGCCGATCGATGCGCATCGACGGAAAATCCTGGCGACCCACCGCCCGGTCCGACGCGGCCAGCAACCGAACTCCACGTTCGCGGTCCCCGCACTGCACCTCGAACGAACCCACTGCGCACGCAACAGCGCCGAGCATCGGAATATCGTAGAAACCGCCAGGCACCAACGCATTCCACGGCGTGCGCACCAGCTCCCCCACCGCTTCGCGCATCTCCGCCGCACGACCGTGCAATACATGCGCTCCGACGGCCGCGCACACCAGAATCGTCATGAACGGATCGCTCGCGTCCTGCGATGGCCAGCCCCCGATGGCCAATGCTTCCCGAAATTGCGCCAAACCTCGTTCGACGTGACCGTCTTCCACGTCCGCCGCTGCCCGTGCCGCAGTCAACGACGCGGACGTCGACTGCTGCTGCGCACGATCCCACCGAGCGCCGGAATCGTGGGCAGGCCCCGGATCAGCGGTGTCACCGGAATTGCCCGGGCTCCAGTCCTGCGCCATACCTCCCGACGCCAATTCCTCCACCAGCGCCCGCCCCTCGTCCACCCGACCCGCTCCGATCAGGGCCATTGCCAGGAAGGTTCGGGTTTGCATGCTCTCCTCGTAGGCATGCATCGTCCACATGACATCGGCGGAGGTTCGGTAGTACTCGGCGGCCGTGGCTTGATCGCCTGCCAGACCGTAGGAGCTGGCAAGTGTTTGCGAGGTGGACCCCACTGCCCACAGATCACCACGACTACGCGCGATGCCGAGAGCGCGCTCACCGTCTCGAATCGACTCGTGCAATCGCCCCGAATTCTGAGCGAGCATCGCGCGAACCACGTACGCGTTGCAGCGAACGTCGCCGTATTCGGAGCGCGTGGCAAGAGCCAGTTTTCTGGCCAACCCTCGCCCTCCGATGTGGTGCACGAGCACCTCGGCATTGAACCGCAACCCCGGTGCGATGTCGGTTCTGTGGCGCAACAGATTTCGTAGATCGACTCGAACTCGGGCTACCCGGCGCAGTTGTCGTCCGTAGGCGAAATGCGCCGCCAGAACCAGCATGCACATGACGGCGTTGTCGTCGGGTGTTTCTGCGATCCCGCGGCGGATACTGCTCTGCACCCTGTCGGCCCAGTTCAGCACCTCGGAATGCGCGCCGCGCATGGCCCAGAAGTAGCCCAGTACCGAGAAGAGAGTGCAGACGTGCCCCGAAACATCATGTGCGAAAGAATGTCTCATCATGGAGAGCAGGTTGTCGTGCTCCGCCTCGAGCAGCAGAACCATCTCGGCCGGACGCCCGCCGGCATAGCCTGCGGAAATCCTCGTCGACACCGCAGTCGACCAGGCTCGCAGGCGTAGTGCGACCTGCTCTTCCTCCCCGCTCGCGTCCAATTGCTCCTCGCCGTACTCGCGGACGGTCTCGAGCATGTGGTAACGCACGCCCGTAGACGTCTCGGCAACGGTGAGCATGGACTGGTTCACCAGACCGTCGAGCGCAAACGAAACATCCTCGACCTCGGACCATTCCGCCACCGTTCGCGCGGCGTCGAGATCGAAGCCCGCAGGAAAGCGACAGAGCCGGCGAAGAGTTGCCTGCTCTGTGCCGTCGAGCAGATTCCAACTCCAGTCGATGACCGCGTGCAACGTTCGATGTCGTTCCGGACGGGTTCGGTCCGTCGATCGCAGCAGCGCGAATCGTTTGTGCAACCGCGTGCCGATGTCCTCCACACTCATCGACTTCACTCGCGCTGCGGCCAACTCGATGGCAAGGGGCAGGCCGTCCAAGGTGTGACACAGGGCCGCGACAGCGCCGGGATCGAGTCGCACGGACGGGCGAACTGCACGAGCTCTGACGCAAAAGAGCTCTGTAGCAGGCGAATTCGGGCCGAGCATGCCGAGAGAGGGCAGCGGAAACACCGATTCGGCCGTCGACCCCATCGGCGAACGGGAGGTCGCCAATACCGTCACCAGATCCGTCGCAGCCACGAGCTCGTCCACGACTGCAGCCACCTCGCCGATCACGTGCTCGCAGTTGTCGAGGATCAACAAACCTCGGCGAGTCGAGAAGACGTCGACCAGACGCTCGTGAATCGAGTGCACCCGGGCGACCTGAAGACTGCCGACAGTGTAATCCGCCTCGGTCAATCCGAGGGTGGCTCCGATCGCCGAGGCGACGTCCTCGCCACTGCGCAGCGATGCCAATTCGACGAACGCCACCGGCATCGAATCGGCAGCTCGATGACCCAGGGCATGTGCGATGCGCGTCTTGCCCGCGCCGCCAGGACCGAGGACGGTGGTGACGCGAGAAGTGTGCAGCAACTCCTCGATCGCAACGATGTCGTCACCTCGACCGATCAAGGCATTGGGTGCGGCACGAAGCCCGATGGTCTGCAGCACCTTCGGCGCGTCGTGACCGAGAATTTCGGCATTCAGTGCGGTCGTCGCGGGCGAGGGATCCGTTCCCAACCGCTGGGCCAGATAGTTGCGCAAGTCCGCGAACACCGTCAGCGCGTCGTTGGGTCGGCCCACACCGTGCAGCGCGCGCATGAGGTCGGCGGCAGCACGCTCGTCGGCTGGATCCTCGGCCGCGCGGGCCTGCGCATGCGGCAGAGCGTCGCCGTATCTTCTCAGACCCAGGAGGGCCGCGACCTGCAGCGACTTCAGAGCCATCCCAACCGCGTCGGCCTCGACCCGAACGGAGTCGATGGGCTCACCGCGCCACAGACCGAGGGCTTCGACGACCAGGTCGAGTGCATCCTGGAAGTGCCCCTGAGCGAGGTGGCCCTCTGCGCCGCGGGTCAGAGCACGGGCCCGGCCGAGATCGATGTCCTCGGCATTCAGAACCAACCGATATCCCCCGGGCCCACTCTCGAGAGCGCCGCTGGGCAGCGCCGATCGCAGTCGAGAGATCTGTGTCTGCAGAGCATTCTTCGGTGATCGGGGAGGCTCGCCGGGCCACACCTCCTCGATGAGCCCCTGCGAGGACCGCGCCCGCCCCGGATCCAGCGCCAACGCCACCAGCAGGGCCTGCGCCCGGGTACCCGATACCGGCACGGGACTGCCGTCGACCACGGTCGTCACGACGCCGAGGATCCCCACCACCGGAAGTTCGGCCGTGAGGTGCGTCGTCTCGGGATACGCGATGTCGTGGGGCACTGTCCTCAGATCGTAGGCCGCTGGGCCGAACGCTTCGAATTGACGTTTGGATTGTTTTGAGACCCTAACCAAACCGTGAGACGGTAGAGTGACCTCGTCGCCTGACTCGAGGGCGCGCAATTTACACCTGATCCCCGTCATCGAATCGGAGAGGCCGGAGAAGCGATGCGTTCGTCCGTGGGTGTGTCACTGGGCACGTGCGGCATCCGCACGGCCCGGACCACCGAAGACGGCACCTGGAGCGACGGCACCCCGTTCGACGACTGGCAGCTCTCCCCCTCCGCCGAGGACGTCGCGCGCGTGGTCCGCGGCATCGTCGATCGGCCCGACGCACCGCAGTCCCTGGGCGTCGCCCACCGCACCCCCGTGGAGCGGGCACAGATTGCCGCCGCCCTGGCCGAGGAGTACGTCTCCGACGTGCACCTCATCGACGAAACCGGCGCGGCACTGGAATACCTGCGGCCCGGACTGCCGTCACACCACCGAACGATCGCACTGTTCGACGCCGGAGACACAGGCGTCGGCATCGACATCGTGGACGTCGAATCCGGCCGCTCCTACGGTTCGACGCGCACCACCGCCATCAGCGGTAGCGCGTTCGACGCTGTCGTCCGCGAGCACATCCTCGGTCTCGGCATCGTGCGACCGCCGCAGTCTCCCGACGAAGAGAGTGCACTGACGGCCTTCTGCCGAGGAATCAAGGAAGCGCTGTCCACGCACCAGACCACCAGCACACCCGACGGGGAGCACGTCCTCCTCGAGCGGCACATCTTCGAGTTGTCGATTGCGCGCTCCACCGAGCAGGCCGCCGCGACGGTACGCCAACTCGGTCTCGAAGCCGAGTTCTATCCCGATGCCGTCGTCGCCATCGGTGGAACCTCCAATGTTCCGTTGGTCCGGGCCACGCTGGAACGCTTTCTGCAGCTGCCGGTCATCGTCCCGGATCGGCCGGAGCTGGTGGTCGCCGGCGGAGCGGCTGTGCACGCCACCCACGTGGACGCGGCCCATGTGCCGCCCCTCGTCTCACACCGACCGGCACTGACCCGGCTGGGAATGATCGCGCTGCCGATCGCGGGCGTCATCGCGGCCATCGGGCTGTTCACCGCTATCGGGTCCAGCGAGGGAGACCAACCGCTGAGTACCCCCGCCAGCGTGGGCGAGCGCGTTTCGCAGACCACATCGCCTGTGGCCGGCACTACGACGACCTCGACGACGGCACCCACACCCGACGTCCCGCCGCCTGCCCCGACGACGACTTCCGCGCCGCCGCCTGCTGCCGACCCGGCACCCTATGTTCAGTACCAACCGCACTACAACCCACCGGTACCTGCGCCGGCACCGACGGTGCCGCTGCCACAGATTCCCGGCGTCCAGATGCCCGTCATCCCACTACCGGTGTTGCCGCGCCTGCCGTTCTGACCGGCCGCGTTCTCGTCCGTCGAGCGGATACGGAAGGATCGTCGCTCATGGCCACCACTGCGCAATGGATCGAAGGCGCGCGACCGCGCACACTCCCGAACGCGATCGCTCCCGTCCTGGTCGGTACCGGTGCAGCCGTGTCCCTGGACGCCGGGGTGTGGTGGAAGGCGCTGCTGGCCTTGATCGTCTCGCTGGCCCTGATCGTCGGCGTCAATTTCGCCAACGACTATTCGGACGGAATCCGCGGCACCGACGACGATCGAGTCGGGCCCTTGCGCCTGGTCGGTTCCAAGGCGGCCTCCGCAGGCGCGGTCAAGAGGGCCGCCATCGGCTGTTTCGCCATCGGAGCCGTGGCCGGATTGGCGTTGGCTGCCACCAGTGCCTGGTGGTTGGTCATCGTAGGCCTGGTCTGCATAGCCGGTGCCTGGTATTACACCGGCGGCTCGAAGCCGTACGGCTACAGCGGATTCGGCGAGATCGCGGTATTCGTGTTCTTCGGACTCGTCGCGGTTCTCGGCACGCAGTTCGTGCAGGCAGAGCAGATAGATTGGGCCGGAGTGTTGGCCGCGGTGGCCGTCGGATCGTTCTCGAGCGCCGTACTCGTCGCCAACAACCTGCGGGACATCCCCACCGATACCGAATCCGGAAAGCTCACGCTTGCAGTGCGATTGGGCGACACCCGCACTCGCTACCTGCATCTCGCATTGCTGGTGGTGCCGTTCGCGATGACGGTGGTTCTGATTGCCCGAACTCCGTGGGCCCTGGTGGGCCTGCTGGCGCTCCCCTTCGCTGCTCGCGCGAACTCCCCGGTACGCAAGGGTGCGCACGGGTTCGAACTGATTCCCGCACTGCGCGATTCGGGCTTGGCGATGCTCGTCTGGGGCGCGAGCACCGGTGTTGCGTTGGCCTTCGCCTAACGCTTGTCGGGCACGAACGCGCCGAGCAGGAAGTTCACGATCGAGATGATGATCGCGCCCCAGAACGCAGCGGCGAATCCCACGATCTCGAGGCCGTAGCCGGTCTGCGACGACAACCAGCCCGTCAACAGCAGCATCAGCGCATTGATCACGAGAGTGAACAGTCCGAGAGTCAGAATCAGCAACGGCAGCGAGAGCAGCTTGACCATCGGCTTGATGAACGCGTTGACGATCGTGAGCACGGCTGCGATACCGAGCAGCACCACGATGTCCCACCCGTCACCGCGACCCGAACTGGTGACGGTGATCCCGTCGACGAATTCCTTGGCGACCCAAATGGCAACAGCGTTGATCACGAGCCGAATCAGAAAGTTCATGGCCGCCATCGTAGGGTTCGCGGCGTCGGGCGGCTACGGCGTCCGAACGAGCAGGACCGTCGATCGCAGTTCATCGAGCGAACAATGCCGCTGCACCAGTTCGGTGAACCATGGATCGGCACCTCGAACCAAACCGAGAAGTACATGTTCGACGCCGATCTTGCGATCGTGTCGTTCGACGGCTTCCTTCAGCGACAGCTTCAATACTTCCTTGGCCGACGGCGCGAACGGTATGTGATTCAGGCCGTCCGCTTGCGCCCCGTCGACGGCGTGCGAACCCAGGGCGGCGTCGACGGTCGTCAGGACGGCGTCCAGGTCGATCCCGAGTGAGCTCAGCGCACGCGCATCCTGAGACTGCGCGTCCGCGCGTACGCCATCGACGGTGAATCCGGCCTCGGCGAGCGCGTTCTTCAGCGGCTCTTCGGCGACCGCGAGCGCACCGAGGAACAGATGGGTGGGCTCGATACGTGGCGAGTGCAGTGCCCGCGCTTGCCCCTGGGCACCCAGCACGACTGCTCTGGCGGACGTGGTGAATCGCTCGAACATGATTGTCTACCTTCCTTTTCCGCCGTGCTTCTTGTGGACCGCCTGCCTACTGACGCCCAGCGAGTCCGCTATCGCCTGCCACGACCATCCCTGATTGCGGGCGGTGCGAACCTGAACGGCTTCCAGCCGCTCGAGCAACCGTCGAAGAGCCGCTACCGCACGCAGCCCCTCCCCCGGATCGGGACTGGCGGCTGCGGCTGCAAGTGCAGTGGCTTCGGTCATGCTCGTCAATGTAGGTTGACAGACCGACTTCTGTCAACCTTGATTGACAGGGGAGTCCGGCAGATCCGGCACAGAGTTCGGGCGGCGCTCAGTGATCCACGGCGATGTCGACGAACACTCGCCCGCGATCGTCGCGAGTCGCCGTCGCGAGGCCTGTGTACCGAACGCCGCCGAGATCGACGTCGACGCGACCGCCGTCGTTCGTGAAGTTTCGCCACCAGTTCTTCTTGTCCGGCATCGCCACCCTGACTTTCAGGTGATCACCTTTCCGGGTGATAGCCAGCGGCAGTGAGATCTTCTTGCCGGACTTTCGGCCGGTGTAGGTCAGGATGCCCATCGACCGTCCGAGCACCCTGTCGAGCACGGGTGCCTTCATCACGACCATGAAAACCCTGTTGAACGCTGCCGCCGACTTCTGAAATGTATTCATCGTGCGCTCCTCCGAGCTCGCTCCCGCACCTGCCCGCGAGCGTAGCCCTCGAGCAGGTCGACCGAGCCGTCACAGCGATGACACACCGTCCTCCATCGACTCGGCGAGAGCGGTCAGGGACTCGAGAACAAGTGTCCGCTGCGCACCCAATGCGTCGAACAGACGTCCGTGAGCATCGAGTTCGCGAGGAAAGACCTCGTCGACAACGCCCTTTCCCCGATCGGTCAGGGTGATCGAAGCAGACCGTCGATCTTCGGCGCTGGGCACTCGATCCACGAATCCGCGGCGTTCGAGTTTGGCGAGTGCCTTGCTCACCCCGGCGCGAGTCATTCCGAGCAACTCCGCCAACCGCACCGCGGTCACCTGCTCGACTGCATAACGAAGGGGCACCATCAACTCCACCTCGGCGACGGAGACATCGGCGGCGGCATATATCGGCTCGACGGCCAGATCGAGCAGCGCGACGATTCGTTTGATCTGGGCCACCACCTGCATCGGCGAAGTGTCCAGTTCCGGATTGAACTCGGTCCACCGTGCGCAGGTCAGCTCGCGGAGCGAGTCATCGGTCATCGTCACCACCAATATTGTTAACCAGTTGACAGTTCTGCTACGTTCGCACTCCAGCCCATCGACTTCGAGGAGTGCTCTTGACATACGACACCGTAGTCGTAGGCGGCGGACCGGCCGGGCTCAGTGCCGCAACCCTTTTGGCGCGGGCACGCCGGCGGGTGATCGTCGTCGACGCCGGAGAGCCGCGCAACGCTCCTGCCGACCATGTTCACAACTTTCTCTCCCGCGACGGTTCCTCACCTGGGGACTTGCGTGAGGCCGGACGCCAGGAGGTTCTCCGGTACGACGGAGAGATACTGCAGGGCAACGTAACTCGAATCGAGAACGGCTTCGAGATTCACCTCGGTGATGGCACGGTCCTGACTTCCCGATCGGTATTGGTGGCCACCGGGCTTCGCGACGAACTACCCGACATCCCCGGCGTCCGAGAGCAGTGGGGTTCGGGGGTTCTGCATTGCCCGTACTGCCACGGCTACGAAGTACGGGATCAGCCCATTGCCGTTGTCGGCGGTCCCAACCGGCCGTTCACGGTCCATCAGGCGTCTTTGATTCGACAGTGGTCGGAGGACGTCGTCTTCTTCACCAACGGCATCGAACTGAGCGACGACGAACGCCTCCGACTCGACGCTCGGTCCGTCGACATCGTCGACGCGCCCGTTGCCCGAGTCGTCGTGCGGGATGGTCGCGTCGTCGGCATCGAGCTGTCCGACGGGACCGTCGTTCCTCGAACAGTCGTGTTCGTCGGCCCGACGTTCGTCCCGAACGACATGCTGCTGACTCCGATCGGATGCTCCCGCCTCGACGACGGCTGGGTCGCTACCGACCCGACCGGACTCACCAGTGTCGACGGCCTGTGGACTGCAGGGAACGTCTCGGATTCTCCCGCCCAGCTGATCAATTCGGCAGCAGCAGGATCGAAGGCAGCGATCGCCATCAATCACTACCTCCTCGAACTCGATGTGACTCGCGCCGTCGGCGCGCTCTGAGGGCCTTCCAACAGGGCCGGGGAATGTGTCGGTGCCCTGGTTTACGCTCGTGGCAACGAGGTCGAATACGTGTTCGATCTTCGGTCGCTGGGGGGTGACATGGGGCTACGAAAAGCGGCGTGGACGACGGACGAACATTCCGCGCTCGCCGACGTTCTGGGCGCGCGTCGGAGGATCAACGCTGCCGTCGCGTCGGAACTCGCCCTCATGGACCACTATGTCCGAAATCGAACGGCATGCGCATCACCGTGGGACACCGGGGTGACCGAGAAAGATCTGTTCAGCTCGGCGATCTGCGAACTGGCGGCGGCTCTGTCATCCACCTTCGCCGCTGTGAACAACAAGCTGCAGATGTGGCGTCAACTGCGCCCTCTCGTGCGTCAGGGTTTCATCGACGGTGCGCTCGACCTGGAGCGAGTCAGGACGATCCACGATCATCTGCTTCATGCTCGGCCGGAGACGGTCGTCGCTCTCGAGCCCGAAATTCTCAAAGCCGCCCGGGAGATGGCTCCGAGCACCTTGGGCCGCGAGATCGACCGACTGCTCATCGAGGCCGACGCCGACTGGGACCGCGCGGTGCGCAAGCGTGCCGCTCGCACCGAGAAGCGAATCCGTCTTCGTCGCCGTGCACGGGGACTGTCGAGCCTGACCACCATGATGACCGACGGCGAAGCCGACGAACAGCTTTCGCGGATCGACGCCGAGGTCACGCGTCTGCACCCGGAGGATCCGCGTTCGGACGACCAGCGTCGAGGCGACGCCCAGACTGCATTGATGCGCAGCGAGGCACTGCTGTGTGAGTGCCCCACATGCCAGGTGTCTCGCGGGGATGCGGCGGATCCGGAGGCCCCTGATACCCACGAGACCGGTGGTCCGAGTCCGGAGACAACCGAGCCCTCGGACACGAATTTCGACGCAACCGGTGAAACATCCAGCGACAGTTCGAGTCCCACTTCGGACACGATGCCACCGGCCGCACCACCACCCGCGCCAGGCACACCGGTGCCCGACACACCGCCGCCCGACACAGTGCCGCCCGACACAGTGTCCCGATCGCGGCCGGGCGGAGGAACGCTGATCGAACGGTGGCGTGGCATCGTCGGGCACGACCCCATCGGCGTCCACGCCTTGTATCCCGACGGCCACGGGGGCATGAAACTCCCGCCTCCGGGTGCACTGAGCTACACGCCCAGTCGATCTCTCGCGGCGCGAGTTCGTGCCGAACAGCCGTACTGCCTCCATCCTGGCTGCAACGTGCCTTCGGAACGATGCGACCTCGACCACATCGTCGAATTCGACCGACAACAACCCGAGAAAGGCGGCTGGACGATTCTCACGAACATCGGTCCGCGCTGCCGGCTCCACCACAACCTCAAAACGCGGAAGCTGTGGCGCACCGAACTACTCCCGGAAGGAGTCCTACATATCGTCGATCCACTCGGAAATCACTACTTCACCCCACCCGCCCTGTGAAAACGAATCACCTAGGGTTGGTTCGGTGAGCACCGCAAATCTGACCCGGACCGAAACTCGCAGGCGATCGCGACACATCGACGGGGTGAAGTATCTCGTCCATCTGGATCTCCTGCGAGCCGAGGACATGGATGTCGATACCTTCGAGACGGTCACGACCATCGAATTCGACGCCACCACCGCAGCGACATGGGTCGACTTCATCGGTGCCGCTGTCGACGAGGTCACCGTCAACGGCACCGACGCTCAGGTCGATTACGACGGCGCTCGCATCCAACTGGTCGGACTCACCGAGCACAACATCGTTCGGATACGTGCACGCGGGCGATACAGCAGGTCGGGGGAAGGACTGCACCGCTTCGTCGACCCGGTAGACGACTGCGTCTACCTCTACACCCAGTACGAGCCGGCCGATGCTCGCCGGGTGTTCGCAAACTTCGAGCAACCGGACCTCAAGGCCTCGTTCACGCTGACGGTCACGGCACCATCGGCGTGGACGGTCTTGTCCAACCGCGCGGGGGTCACCGACGACACAGTCACCACCTTTGCCCCGACCCTGCCCATATCGACCTACATCACCGCGGTTGCGGCCGGCCCGTATCACGGCGTCGAATCATCATGGACGCGAGGCGATCTGACCGTTCCTCTCGGCGCATATTGCCGAGCCTCACTCGCCGAGCATTTCGACGCCGAGGACATCTTCGACATCACGAAGCGGGGCCTGGACTTCTTCCACGACAAGTTCGACTATCCGTACCCGTTCGGTAAGTACGACCAGATCTTCGTCCCCGAGTACAACCTCGGTGCGATGGAGAACCCCGGGCTCGTCACGTTCACCGAATCGTACGTATTCCGTTCGGCGGCAACCGAAGCCCAGTACGAGGCTCGCGCCAACACGATCTTGCACGAGATGGCACACATGTGGTTCGGCGACCTCGTCACGATGCAGTGGTGGGACGATCTGTGGCTCAAGGAGTCGTTCGCGGACTACATGGGTGCGTACGCATCGGCCGAGGCCACCCGATTCACCGATGCCTGGGTCAGTTTCGCGAACCGCCGAAAAGCGTGGGCCTATCTGCAGGATCAACTCCCCACCACTCATCCGATCGTTGCCGACATCACCGATCTCGAGGCCGCCAAGCTCAACTTCGACGGCATCACCTACGCCAAGGGCGCGAGCGTGCTCAAGCAATTGGGGGCATTCGTCGGGGCCGACGCCTTCTTCGCTTCCTCCCGCAACTACTTTCGCACCCATGCCTTCGGTAACACGACTCTGACGGACCTGTTGAGCGAGATGTCCACCGCCAGCGGACGCGATCTCGACACCTGGGCGGCCGCGTGGCTGCAGACCACCGGCGTGTCCACACTGTCCTTTACAGGTGATGCCATCGAGCAGACGGATCCGCGGCCGCACCGCATCGCCGTCGGACTCTACGATCTGAACGAGGACGGGAATCTGACGAGAACCCACCGCCGGGAACTCGACATCACAGAAGCGCGAACACCGGTCGACTTCGAAGATGCCGCACTGGTCCTGCTCAACGACGACGATCTGACCTACGCCAAGATCCGATTCGACGAGCGCTCCACCGCCACCGTGCAGGCTTACCTCGACCGCATCGTCGACCCGCTCGCGCGAGGGCTCGTGTGGTCCGCGCTGTGGAACTCCACCCGGGACGCTGA
Source organism: Rhodococcus sp. 15-649-2-2 (assembly GCF_002258645.1). Taxonomy (NCBI): domain Bacteria; kingdom Bacillati; phylum Actinomycetota; class Actinomycetes; order Mycobacteriales; family Nocardiaceae; genus Rhodococcus; species Rhodococcus sp. 15-649-2-2. Next base: position 79,691 of record NZ_NPFM01000022.1, on the reverse strand, counting down.
GCTCTCTGCGCGCGAATACATCGATGTCGCAACCAGATTTGCGCCCAACGAGCCCAAGATCGGCCTTCTCTCCGCGGTGACGGCCAACGTGGCATTCACGCTCGGGCACTATCTCGGTGACGATCGGCGGGACGAACCCACCCGGCAATGGCTGAATGCGTCGTGGACGCAACTGCAGTCGAGCGAACCCGGGAGCGACGCACAGTTGGTGTGGGCGCGTGCGGTCGCATCGACCGCGCAGCTGGACGACCTCCTGGCGGAGGATTTGCGCTCACTGCTCGATGGCACTCGCACCATCGCGGGGCTGCGACTCGATCCTGATCTCCGCTGGGCATTCTGGCTGGCACTCGCCGCCACCGGCCACGCGACTTCCCACGACCTCGATGGCGAACTGGCCTCGGACGACACCCTGTCGGGACGCACCGCTCATACTGCGGCGTCGACGGCGATCCCCGACGCCGCCGTCAAGGCGAGGGCGTGGGCCGCCGTCACCGAACGCGAGGACATCTCCAACGATGTGCTCGACGCCTTCATCACCGGGTTCGGGGCTGGTCACCGACCGGACCTCACTGCGCCCTACGACGACCGATACTTCGAGTCCATCTCGTCGTTGTGGACCTCACGCAGTATCGAGATCGCACGGCGAATCGTCGTTCGCCTCTTTCCGCAGCAATCGTCTACCGACACCGCAGACTCGTGGCTCGCCGACCACGAGTGGGCACCGGCAGCGCTACGGCGCTTGGTGATCGAGCAGCGAGACCACCTGGCCCGGAGTCTGCGAGTCCAGGCCCGGCTAGGGTGACGAACATGGCTGACCACGATGCTCGACGCTCGATCACCACCTCCGTCCTGGCCGCCGGTGGCTTGCTCGGCGGCTTCGCTGTTGCCCGGAAATCGGGCAATCGGCAACTCGGCGGAGCAGTCCTAGCGGCAGTCGGCGTGGCGTGCACAGCGCAGTGGCAGAAATCCTCGGGCTCGGCTCGCGCCGGCGCACTGCTCGGGACCTACCTCGTCGCGTTCGGCGCTTCGCACCCGCTTGCGAAGAAAATCGGTGCGTGGCCGGCTGTCGGCACGGTAGCCGCTGCAACTGCGGTGGCGTCGTTGATTGTGAGCAGGTAGGTCGGCCAACGGGGCCCAGTCAGAATGCCCCGGTACGAATGAACTTTTCGAGAGCGGCGGTCGATTCTTCGAGATTCATGCCCTGGTCCGCGACCCAGGTGTCGTCGAAGTATGTCTGCGAGTACCGATCTCCACCGTCACACAGCAACGTCACCACGCTGCCGCGTCGGCCTGCGGCGATCATCTCCGAGATCAATCCGAAGGCTCCCCAGATGTTGGTGCCCGTCGATCCGCCCACCCGCTTTCCGAGTGCCTCCGAGGTGAATCTCGCGGCGGCGACCGACGCGGCATCGGGAACAGCGATCATTCTGTCGATCACCTGGCCGACGAACGACGGTTCGACGCGCGGTCGTCCGATGCCCTCGATGCGGGAGGACAAGCCGGTCTCGAATCCCGCGTCCCCGGTCTCGTAGCCACCGATGAACGCCGAATTCTCTGGGTCCACCACAGCCAGTTGCGTTGCGTGCCTGCGATATCGGATGTACCGGCCGATCGTGGCGCTGGTTCCACCGGTCCCCGCGCCCACCACCACCCAGTCGGGAATGGGGCATTCCTCCAGCCGGAGTTGATCGAAGATCGACTCCGCGATGTTGTTGTTGCCGCGCCAGTCGGTAGCTCGCTCGGCATGGGTGAACTGGTCCATGTAGTGGCAGTCGGGTTCGGCTGCGAGCCTGTGCGCCTCGGTGTACATCTCGCCCGGCCGATCGACGAAATGGCAACTCCCACCATGAGACTCGATGAGCGCAACCTTGGCCGGGCTGGTGCTGCGCGGCATCACTGCGACGAACTTCAGGCCCAGCAGTCGAGCGAAATATGCCTCACTGACGGCGGTGGAGCCCGACGATGCCTCGATCACCGTCGTACGCTCGGTGACCCACCCGTTGCAGATCGCATAGAGGAACAGCGACCGAGCCAGCCGATGCTTCAAGCTGCCGGTGATGTGCGTGGACTCGTCTTTGAGGTAGAGCGAAATCCCCCACGCTGCAGGAAGGGGGTAACGCAACAGGTGCGTGTCGGCGCTGCGCTGCGAATCGGCCTCGATCAGCCGGACGGCATTGTCGACCCAGGTCCGTGATCCCGAGTGATCGACCGATGAAGTCACTTCTTGCCGTCTTCACCGCGCAGTTTCGACTGCAGGTCCGCACGCGCGGTGCGCCGGTCCTCGTCGACTGCCGCGATGGATTCATTGACGCGGATCCGCATCTTCTTGAACAGGAGCAGCGACAGAGGCAATGAGATGAGCACAGCGAAAATCGCGGCGACGAGAACCGGAACCTCCACGCCGAACAGTAAACCGACGCCCACGATGACGGCAGCGATCACGATGACGAGGGCCAGTCGCGCAAAGGTGTAGACGCCGAGGTTCACGGCGAGGGACTTCTTGGCCGACCTACCCGGGACGACATTTCCGCTGGTCGGTTCGCTACTGTCGGCATTCGTCGCTTCACTCACGGCCTCCAGGTTACCGGTCTCACCGGGCATTCCGACCCGCCCCCGCAGTGACCGATTTGTCCATTACCTCCCCTTTACCAACCTTGTATCAGTCGAGTACCTAGGGGTTCGAGTGCAACCATGGGTTCCGAACGCAGCAGACCGATATCTCCGGTTCGACGCAAATGCACCGAACCGCATCGTAGGAGGACACGACAGATGAGCGCACCCACATTCCAGAAGGCTCAGGACTCACTGCTCACGCCGGGTCAGGTAGCCGCGCTTTTTCACGTCGACCCCAAGACCGTGACTCGCTGGGCACACGCCGGACGCCTCGGATCGCTCCGCACTCCCGGTGGACACCGTCGGTTCCGTGAGACCGAGGTCATGCAGCTGCTGACCTCTCTGACGACCGAAGCCGGCGTACACCACTGAATCGGACGCGATACCGAAGTACCCGCAGACTCCGCACCCGCACGAACTCATCGAACATTCTCAGGAATCTTCGACCCTCGACGGGTGCGGAGGTTGTTGCATCGCGGCTACCCTCGTAGTAGGAGGTGCGTCGTGATCTATCTATTGGCGTTGATCGGCTTGGTGGCAGTGGTGGTTCTGTTCTGGAAGGCCTTCGGACCCAGCGCAGGTGCTGCACCCACCCGCACAGTCGGACCAGATGACGATCCCGATTTTCTGTGGCGAATCAATCGTGAAGCTCGCCGCGGCGGGAAAGACGGAACCGAGGCCGGCACCGAACCGACCGAGTAGGGTTCGGCAGCTTCTCAATCGGGGCGAGAAGCGGTGGGCGAGTCGGGAAATCCGGCCGCTACCGCTGCCGCCACTTCCAGAAGCGCGGTGCGGGTTCGTCCACGAAGACGATCCAGCTCGATTTCCGCACCTTCTTCGAGATGCGGGTCGAACGGAATCGTCCGTACATGGGCGCATCGTTGCTCGAAGTGCTCGATGACCTTCTGCAAATCGACTTTTCCCGCTCTGGGCCGAACCCCGTTGACCACGGCCACCGACGTGGCCACCAATGATCGATACCCGTGAGCATCGAGCCAGTCCAACGTCGCCGACGCGCTCCGTGCACCGTCTACCGACGCCGAGCTGACGACCACCAGAGTGTCGGTGCCTTCGAGAATGCTCTCCATGGCCGAATGCATCAAACCGGTTCCACAATCCGTGATCACGATGCTGTAGAACTTCTCCAACATGTCGACCGCGCGGTCGTAATCTTCGCCGCTGAACGCCTCCGACGCTGCCGGATCCGAATCGGACGCCAACACCTCCAATCGGTTGGCATTCTGCGACGTGTAGGCACGGACGTCGCTGTAGCGATCCAGAGAATCCATGTCACGCAACAAGTTTCGAACGGTTGCAGTTGTTTCGCAAGGAACCTTCTGCCCCAGAGTTCCGCGGTCGGGGTTCGCATCGATCGCGATCACTCGATCACCTCGGATGTCGGCGAACGTCGACCCGAGCGTGGCGGTGGTGGTCGTCTTGCCGACACCGCCCTTCAGTGAGAGCACCGCGACGCGATAGCACCCCACGAGCGTCCGATCCACCTGTGCGGTCAGCTCGAGCCGACGCTGCTGGGCGGCGCTGTTACCGACATCGATGTGGCCGCCGGACATCACGTACAGCGCCCGACGCCACCCGGAAACCGGTGGCACATTCGCCGATCGAACGAGCAACGAGTTGCCGAGATCGTGCGAGGAGACCGGCTGCACGGTCAGACGATCACCCGACAGGCTCTGACCGACCGCCGCTGCCTGGGGACCCAGACCATGCGCGTCGACTGCGCCGCGCTGCTGCGGCTGGTGCTGTGCGACGGATTGCGGATGCGGAAGGTGGGGCCACGGACCGGCCGGACCTGGCCACTGGTTCTGCGGATTCTTTTCACCCTGCGGCGCACCCTGACCCGGAGGCACCATCGGCCCATGGGGCTGCGTCCCGTTGTTCTGCGGAGCCCAGTTGTTTTGCGGTGCCCAGTTGTTCTGCGGTGCCCAAGGGTTCTGCGGCGCTCCATAAGTCTGCGGCATCCACTGCTGAGGTGGCGGTGGCCCCGATGGCACCGGCGCCGTAGGCGGACTCTCGATCGGCTTCGCCTCGGGAGATGGGGCCACGGTGCTCTGCAGCGCAGAAGTCGCCTGCTCAGCGGAGGCTACGGGAGTCTTCGTAGACGTCCCGCTCGCAGTGACCCTGTCCACCTCATCGCCAAGCACCGCCACCGAATCGGCGAGCACCGCCACCCCACCGGAATCCTTGACCGCATCAGGTCCATCGGCCGCAGCAACTGTCGCGCTCTCTGATTCACCACCGATGTCGGTCGACTCGGGAGCGTCTTGCGCCACCATCGCAGGGTCCACCGAAACCGGTGGCGGACCAGACGTGGGCGTGACCTCGTGTGGCGCTACCGGTAGGTTGTCCACGCTTTCGGGCGGCATGGTGATGGGGGTCGAGCGGAATGGTTCCCGTGGAACCGCAGGCTTCGCGTCGGACACCGGTGTGGTTTCGACGGCAACCGCAGGCTCCGGATCTCGGTCGTCCGGCGGGTCGTCGTCCAATGGTCGGACGGGTTGCCAATTGTTCTCGTGCCGATCGGCCATGACCGATTCCCCCCAGTTCGCGTCCTACATCCTTCGATCCGGCTCGGATGTCTCCCCCATCGAGCCGGATCGGACGCTACCAGCTGAACGGCCTGCGCAGCGGCCGAGTGCTAGTTCAGACCCGCGTAGCTGTGCAGGCCCGAGACCACCATGTTGATGATGAAGAGGTTGAACAGCATGGCGGTGAATCCGGCCACGTTGATCCACGCGGCGCGGGTGTTGCGCCAGCCGGAGGTGGCGCGGGCGTGCAGGTAGGCGGCGTAGATGATCCAGGTGATGAACGACATCGTTTCTTTGGGATCCCAGCCCCAGAAGCGTCCCCATGCGGCCTCGGCCCAGATCGCGCCGAGGATGACGCCTGCTCCGAAGAGCGGGAAGGCGACGATGGTCGTCTTGTATGCGAGTCGGTCGAGGGCTTGGGCGTCGGGCAACTTGGAGGCGAACTTGCCCCAGAACCCGATGCTTTCCTCTCCCAGTGGCTGCTTGATTCGCAGTAGGAACAGCAGGGAAGCGACGCCGGAAACCAGCAGGATGCCGCTACCGACGCTGACGATGGTGACGTGAATGGGCAGCCAGTAGGACCGCAGTGCCGGGACGACCGGGGCGGCGTCGGCGTAGAGCTTGGTGGCGGCGAAGAACATCAGCACGATGATCGGTGCGAGAACGAACACCAGCATCGGACGCATCGTCTTCTTACGCAGGACGATGACGGAGGTCAAGGCCGCGGCTGCGGTGGCCATGGTGACGAACTCGTACATGTTGCCGAGCGGGAAGCGGTGCGTGGCGAACCCACGCAGCACCACCGCGGTGATGTGCAGGATGAGGGCCGGCGCAAGCAACGCGAAGCCCATGCCTGCCAGGCGGTCGGAGAGCGGGCGCTTCGGCGCTTCCGCGACGCGACCCGGCCGGGTCTCGACCACCGGGGCACCTGCGCCGACCAGTTCCTTGGCCTGAGCAGCCGTGGCCTTGGCCGACGCGTACTGAGCGATGAGCAGAACGAATGCGAGCACGTAGATGGTGAACGCTGATTCGAACGACCAGTCGCTGTACTGCGAGAGGGTCTCGTTGATCGGCATCGGTCAGTTCTCCTGTTTCGAGGTGTCGCCGAGCAGGCGGGTGCACAGGCGGTCGAACTCTTCGCCCCACCCCGCCTGATCGGTGCGTGCAAGTCCGCCGAGGTCTACTACAGTACGTCGTGCCTGGGCGTCGGCGGTGAGCCGGACCCAGATTCTGCGACGCTTGATCACCAGTGAGACGAGCAGCCCGCCCATCATCGTGAGTGCGAAGACGAGCACCCAGGTCTGAGCCGGGTCGTGCGAGACCTGAAGGTTGACGAACTCCTTCGCCCCATCGAACGTGACGACGGTGCCGTCGCTGAGCGTCGCGGATTCTCCCGGCATCAGGTTGACGCGATCCTGCTTGACCAGCCGACCCTGGGCGATCATTTCCTGGTCGAGCGAGAAGATGGACTGCGGCAATCCGGTGTCGAGGCCGGTGTCGCCCTTGTAGATGTCGATCGCGACGGCGGGGTCGTTCATCGCAGGGAAGCTCGACGACAGCAGGCTGCCGTGGAACGACGCCGTCGGCGCGAACAGTCCCTCGATGGCGATCTGGTTCTTCCGGCGGTCCAGTGCGTCGGGATACAAACCGCCGGGCGGGTCGACTCGCAGCACGCCACTGGACAGGAAGGTCGTGGCGTCCGTCGGTTGCCACTGGATGGTGTCGGTACGGGTCTCACCGTTCGGGAACGTCACGGTGAAGGTCGGTGCATAGCCGTGGCCCTGCAGGTAGACGCGGTCGCCTGAGACGCGCAACGGGTGGTTGACCTGAAGCTGATCGTCGCGCCACACGTTGTTCGTCAGGTCGTCGCCGGCCTGGTATTCGATGTTGGAGGTGAACATCTCGGCCTGGCCGTTGTCGAGGTAGTCGGCCTGAAAGTCCTTGACGCGCACACACAGTGGCTCGAGGTCTGTGCCGTCGACGAGATTGCCTGCGCGGAACGAGTCGTAGTTCGCGGGGGTCGAGGTGCAGAACCCGGGGCCGTCGTCGGCGATCACGATGCGGTTGCCCTCGTAGCCGAGCAGTTTGCCCATGGCGATCGCGGCCAACAGCCCGACGAGAGAGAGGTGGAAGACGAGGTTGCCGAGTTCACGGACGTACCCCTTCTCCGCCGAGAGCGTCACTGCTCCGCCGTCCTCGGTTCGCTGAGCAACGCGCCAGCCGCGCAGCTGAGCACGCACCTGCCCGGCAATGTCCTCGGGTGTGCCGTCGACGTCGTACCGACTGTGGTGCGGCAGCCGCGAGAGGTTGCGCGGAGCGCGAACAGGCTTGGTACGCAACTGCTTTGCGTGCTCGATGCACCGCGGCAGGATGCATCCGATCAACGAGACGAACAACAGTGCGTAGATGGCGGTGAACCAGAAGCTGCCGAAGACGTCGAACAGCTCGAACTTGTCCATGATCGGGCCGAGGGTCGGCCGGTCGGCGATGTATTGATCGACCTTGCCCGCGTTGAGGCTGCGCTGCGGCACCAGGGCACCGGGCACTGCGGCGAACGCCAGCAGGAACAGCAGCACCAGCGCGGTGCGCATGCTGGTCAGACCGCGCCAGGTGTTGCGAATCAGGGCCACTCCCCTGCCCAGCACCGACTGCTTGTGGGGCGGCGACGCCTCGGTGCGCTCTTCGACGTCGGTGGTCATATCGGCAACACCACATCGGAGACGAAGGCGTCGCGTACCCAACCGACGAACTGATCCCAGGCACCGGTGACCAGTGCAATTCCTACCGCTATCAACATGATTCCGCCGAACACCTGTATCTGTCGTGCGTGTGTACGTAGCCAGCCGACGCCTCGAAGCGCGCTGACCGAACCGAACGCGAGGATCACGAACGGCAATCCCAGACCGAGGCAGTACGCCACGATGAGGGTGACGCCGCGCGCTGCCGTCGCACCGTCGGTGCCTGCGGCGAGCGAGATGACGCCTGCGAGTGTCGGCCCGAGGCACGGGGTCCACCCGAGTGCGAACACGCCTCCTAGCAGCGGAGCGCCGGCCAGTGAACCGATCTGCTTCGGCTCGAAGCGCACATCGCGCTGCAGTGCGGGGATCAGGCCGACGAATACCAGTCCCATGGCGATGGTGACGACGCCGCCGATGCGCATGAGCAGCTCACGGTTGATCGCCAGCACCGATATTGCGCCGAACACCGACGCGGTGGCGAGGACGAACACCACGGTGAACCCGAGTACGAACAGCCCCGCCGCACCGGCTACTCGAACCCGTCCGCTCCGCACCTTCGTCTTGACGGCGGCCTCGTCGGCACTCACGGCCGGCGCGTCGGCTCCGACGACTCCGGCGAGGTAAGACAGGTATCCCGGTACCAGTGGAACGACGCACGGTGATGCGAAGGAGACGAGTCCGGCCAGGACGCAGGCACCGAGAGCCAGGATCAGCGGCCCGGAGGCCGCAGCTTCCTGAAAACTCGCGCCTATCCCGGCGAGATACATCGTCTCTGTCACGGCTGCACTGGCTCCTCGGCTGCTATCCGTTCGACGACGGGCTGCAGGTCCTCGGCGAGCAGTTCACGCAGGAACACTGCGGCGACACGATGCTGCCGGTCGAGCACGACGGTGGTCGGGATGACGGAGGTGGGAACGCCGCCGAGTGCAGTGAGCGTGCGCATCGGCGGGTCGTAGATCGAGGAGTAGGTGACGTTGTTGCTGACGACGAAATCTTGTGCGGCGGTTTGTGATTCGTCGCGCACGTTGATGCCGAGGAATTCGACACCGGAGGCCTTGGTGGCCTCGTAGACCTTCTCGAGATCGTCGGCTTCACCGCGGCACGGACCGCACCACTGTCCCCAGACGTTGAGCACGACGACGTCACCGTCGTAGTCCGACAGCGAGGTCGTCTTGCCCTCGGTCATCAGGTCGGGCCCGGACAGTTCGCCGAGGGCACCGCGCTCGGACGGCGGATCGTAGAAGATGTCGGTCTTCCCGCCCGGCGAGACGAATTGGAAGGTACCCCCCTGAGCAACCGCGTCGGTGCCGGTCGAACAGCCGGCGACGAGGGCCACCGCGGCAACCGCGAGCACCAATCTACGCACCGGAGATCCTCGGGTCGGACGCTCCCGCTGGCTCGGAGTAGACGAGGTCGACGAGCTGATCGCCCTCGTAGACGAGCGACGTCAGCGACGCGAGTCCGCATTGGCGATTGCGCGGGTCGTGCCAGAGCCGGTCGCCCTGCAGGAAGCGGCGAAGCGTCCACACCGGGAGTTGGTGGCTGACGCAGACGGCCTCGTGCCCGACGGCCGCGACGCGGGCTGCGTTGACGGCGGCGAGCATGCGGTGCGCGATCTGCAGGTACGGCTCGCCCCAGGACGGCGTGAACGGATCGCGCAGTTTCCACCAGTGTCGTGGCCGACGCAGCGCACCGTCACCGACGGCGACGCGCAGCCCCTCGAATTCGTTCCCGGCCTCGATGAGGTTCTCGTCCTCGGCGATGGTAAGGCCGTGAGCCGCCGCGATGGGTCCGGCGGTCTCCTGGGCGCGCAGGAGCGGCGATGCAACGACGTGGGTGATGTCGTGGCCGGCGAGAGCGTCCGCCACCGACTTGGCCTGTGCCTGACCGGTGACCGAGAGCTTGAAGCCGGGCAGCCGCCCGTAGAGGATGCCCTTGGGGTTGTGCACCTCGCCGTGCCGGAGGACGTGCACGATGGTGCGCGTCGTCGAGTGCGGATGTGTTGCGGGGGCCTCGGTCACGTCGGGGTCCTGTTTCTCGCTAGTCGGGTGGGGAGTCAGTTCTGTGTAGACGTCACAGTGGTGCGGAAGCAGCTGCTGCGGCTTTCGCGGCGGCGGGGGCTGCGTCGGCGATGATCTCGAAGGCTCGGTCGTCGAGCGCGGCCGAGACGAACCAGGCCTCGAATGCGCTCGGCGGCGGGTAGACACCGCGCGAGAGGAAAGCGTGGAAGAACGCCGGGTATCGCCATGTCTGCGCGGCCTTGGCCTGCGCGTAATCGGTGACGGGTCCATCGGCGAAGAACACACTCACCATAGTGCCCGCGAACTGCACCTGATGGGTGACGCCTTCGGCGGTGAGGGCGTCGCCGAGCAGCGTTCCGAGCCGCTGCGAGTTCGCCTGCAGCTTCTCGTAGACGGCTGCGTCGGCCAATTGCAGGCTTGTCAGGCCGGCGGCGACGGCAACGGGGTTACCGCTGAGCGTGCCCGCCTGGTACACCGGTCCGGCCGGCGCGAGGTAGGCCATGATGTCTGCTCGGCCACCGAATGCGGCAGCGGGCAGTCCACCGGACATGACCTTGCCGAAGGTGTACAGATCGCCCGCGACACCGTCGATGCCGTACCAACCGGCGGCGCTGACGCGGAACCCGGTCATCACCTCGTCCATGATCAGCAGCGCGCCGTGCTCGGTCGCAAGACGGCGCAAACCTTCGTTGAAGCCGGTGACCGGGGCAATCGCGCCCATGTTGCCTGCGGCGGCCTCGGTGATGATGCAGGCGATCTGGCCGGCGTTGGCCTCGAAAGCGGCGGACACGGCGGCGAGGTCGTTGTAGGGAACGACGATGGTGTCCGACGCCTGTGCGCCGGTGACTCCCGGAGAAGTCGGGAGCCCGAAGGTCGCCAGACCCGAACCGGCGTCGGCGAGCAGCGCATCGACGTGGCCGTGGTAGCAGCCGGAGAACTTCAGGATCTTGGTGCGGCCGGTGAATCCGCGAGCCAGACGCACCGCGCTCATGGTGGCCTCTGTGCCCGAATTCACAAGGCGAACCTGGTCGACCGGGCCGACTCGACGGACGATTTCTTCGGCGAGCTCGATTTCGCGCTCGGTGGGTGCGCCGAACGACAGGCCGGTTGCCGCGGCCTTCTGGACGGCTTCGACGATGGCCGGGTGAGCGTGCCCGTGGATCATCGGACCCCAGGACGAGATGAGGTCCACGTAGGACTTCCCGTCGGCGTCGGTCATCGTGTATCCGCTGGCCTGCGTGATGAACCGTGGGGTTCCGCCGACCGATGCGAAGGCCCGCACCGGCGAGTTGACGCCACCGGGAATCACCGTGCTCGCGCGAGCGAAAAGTTGGGCCGATACGGGGGCGTCGTCGCCGAGAGGAGCAGTCACGACTTCCAGTGTCCCAGGTTCGGCGAAATCACCAACTACAGGGCGTAATAATGAGCTCGCCTGACAGCCTCAGTCGTCGGTTTTGTTGTCCTCGGGCACGAACACCATCGCAATCAGGATGATGCCCCAGATGCCGAGGGGCCACAGAGGCCAATAAGCGGTCGGCTCGCCGTCGGAGATCCACTGGACGGCCCAGATTCCGTTCATGACGACGGCACCACCGAACCACCATCGCCACTCGTCCAGATACTCACGCCACTTGCTCGTAGTGTGGGCGACGTCCCTTGCTTTCGATTCGTGTGCCTTCGATTTCTCTGCGTCCGGCAAGTCGCGAACGACCTCGGCCAAGTCGCCGCGAGTTCTCGACGCCCACACCGCGTCGAGGCGTTGTTCGTACTCGACCAAGGTCAAGCGGCCCTCGCCCATCGCCAGGCCGAGTGTGTTCACGACGACCTCACGTTCGTCGTTGCTCACGCGCAGGTCCAGCCGATCGTTCTTGTCGACATTTTTTCCCATACGCAGCCTCCCGACACTCGTGTCCGTTTTGTCACCTTAACGGTTGAGTGCGCTACGCACCGGGTAGTTGGTTTCGATGACGAACACCGACAGAACACACACCGATAGCTCCGCGGACGGGGTCACCAAAGTCGCCGAACTGATGTCCGACGCCGGACTCTGCATGTTCACCACCGTCGGTGGAGACGGCCACCTCATCTCGCGTCCGATGGCGCTGCAGGAAGCCGAGTTCGACGGCGACCTGTGGTTCTTCGCCGCACACGACTCGCGCAAGGTGGCCGACATCGCGGCGAATCCGACGGTCAACGTTTCGTTCCAGTCCGGCGAAGGCTGGGTGTCCCTGTCCGGCACCGCGGCCGTGGTCGAGAACCGAACGAAGGCCGAGGAACTGTGGAACACCCGGGCGGCCACGTGGTTCGAGAAGAATCCCGATTCACGCGAGGTGGCACTGATACACGTGGCCGCCGAGGGTGCGGAGTACTGGTCGACCCCAGGGTCGAAGGTCTCGAATCTGATGGCTTACGCCAAGGCCAAGATCACCAACGAGCGGCCGAACCTCGGCGAGCACGAGGTCGTCGAGCTCGAGCTACCCCACAATTCGACCGACTAGTTCCGCTCGTGCCGGGGTGCCGTCGGGGGCACGTCCGGATCGACCACGAAGTTCCGGTGGTCTGTGACGTTGCGGTCGTCCGTCACATTGCGGTCGCCGGCTATGCCCCGGGCATCTGTTCCATTGCGGTCGCCGACGATGTTGCGATCGCCTGTCGCATTGCGGTCGCCCGCGGCGTCACGGTCATCTGCGAGAGTCCGGTCATCTCGCACGTTGCGGTCGTTTGTCATGGTCCGGCCGTTCTTCACGTCCGGGTCGATCCGATTCGCGCGCTCGAACTCCGAGTCGACCTCGTCGCGCGATGCTGCCGCAACTCCCTGGTGTGACTGGGCCTGCTGTGCAAGTTTCTCCGCCTCGGCAGCTTTGACGTCGGCCTCGGCCTGCGCCCGACGCGCCTTGGCCTCGCTTTCGCGAGCGAGCAGTTCACGCTCTTCGACGATGGCCGCTTGATCGGCTGCCTTCTCGCGAATATCGTTCGCTTCCAGCCTCTTTCGCTCCTTGCCTTTGCGCGCCACGACCAGGGCGACGGCAACGACCAACACTACGACGACTACTGCAACGATGATCCACACTGCGGTACTCATAATTGGAACTCCCGATCTGTTTCGAATGCCGAAACGGCAGACGTTCCCCGTCGGTTACCCGAGTAACGAATCAGTAAACTCGCCGAACATCGTGCGGGCGAGCGCACCGAATTCCTTCTCGTCCAACAGGCCTGCACCGCCGGGCACTGATGCGATCAGCTCGACACCCGTCACGAGCGGCAACTCCTCCAGGTTGACCCGCGCCGCCAGACTCGGTTCGGTCGACCACGACCCGATGACCAGGCCGGAACACGTCACGCCCGCTGCATGCACAGCTGCGACGGTCAGCGCGCTGTGATTGAGCGTCCCCAGCTCCGCCCCTGCCACGATCAGCACCGATGCGCCGACGGCTGCGGCGATGTCGAGCGCGGTGAACCCTGCGGCACCCAAACGCACCGCTACTCCGCCCGCACCCTCGACCAGGACGAGGTCGTGGGTCTCGTCGAGTGCGAGAACCGCGTCGACAACGGCGGTGAGTTCGAGCATCGGCCGACCGGACCGGCGGGCCGCGACATCAGGTGCGAGTGGCTCGGGGTACCGCGCCAGCTCGATTCCGCGAACTCCCGAAAGACGCTCCACCACATCGATATCCGACTCTTCCGGGCAGTCGTCCCCCACTCCGGTCTGCGCCGGTTTGCATACCGCCACCGTCCGTCCGTGCGCCCGAGCCGCGGCCGCGAGCGCTGCGGTCACCACGGTTTTGCCGACGCCGGTCGACGTTCCGGTGACGAGCAGCACGGTCATCCCGGCACCGCCGCATTCGAGAGCCCCGAATTCAATACTGCAGCATTCAATACCGTCGCCAGAACCGCTGCGGCACGGTCGATGTCGGCATCGGTGAGGTCAGCGCGGGCGGTCAATCGCAGCCGAGATGCGTTCGGAGGAACCGACGGCGGCCGAAAGCACCCGACGCGCACGCCGAGCTCGAGACAGTCCCCGGCAGCGCGGACGGCACGCTCGGCATCACCGAGTATCACCGGAACGACCGCCGATGCAGTCGGTTCCACTCCTGCCGCAGAGGCCAGTTGTGTTGCCCGAACACCGATCGCAGCCACTCGATCGGGTTCGGTGCGCAGAATTTCCAGAGCGGCCGATGCTGCGCCCACCGATGCCGGGGCGAGCCCGGTGTCGAAGACGAAGGTGCGCGCGCCGTGCAGCACCTCGTTGCGGACGGCGGCCGGGCCGAGTACGACGCCACCCTGCGACCCGAGTGCCTTGGACAGCGTCGCGGTAACGACCAGATCGGGCGCACCGGCCAGGCCGGCGTCGTGGACGGCCCCGCGTCCGCCGGCTCCACGAACGCCCAGCCCGTGCGCCTCGTCGACGACGAGTACGGCGTCGCGTCGCCTGCACACCGCGTACAACTCGGCCAGCGGCGCGAGGTCGCCGTCGGCGCTGAACACCGAATCGGTCACCACCAGAGCCCGCGTCTCGGTGCGCTCCCGCAGCAGTCGGTCGACGTGCTCGGGATCGCAGTGGTGCGCGACAGCAACCCGTGCCCGGGACAGTCGACAAGCGTCGATCAGCGATGCGTGCGACGCGGCGTCGGAGATCACCAGCGCGTCACGTCCCGCCAGCGCGGTCACGACGCCCAGGTTGGCGGTGTAGCCGGAGGAGAACACCAGCCCGGCGTCGGCACCGACAAAATCGGCGAGTTCGTCCTCCAGTTGCTCGTGTGCCGTCGTCGTGCCGGTCACGAGCCGCGATCCGGTGGATCCGCCGCCCCATCGGCGCACGGCAGCGCAGGCACCGTCGATGACAGCTGGATGTCGGGCCAGACCGAGATAGTCGTTCGACGCCAGATCGAGAACTACGTCCTCGGCTGTGCGGGCAACGACGACGCGCTCGAGTCCGGCCTCGCGTCGGATGCGCGCGGCGGCGTCGAGCCACTCCAGTGCGGTCATGGCAGCACCATACTTGAACGCTGTTCAAGTATGGCTTCGGGCCACCGCCAGCATGGCCCCGGCGATGGCCGTGACGTCCTCGCCGGTGCAGATGTACGGCGGCATCGCGTAGACGAGGCGACCGAACGGCCGCAGCCACACTCCCGCGTCGACGGCCGCAGCGGTCGCCCGTGCCATGTCCACCGGAGTGTGCATCTCGATCACCCCGATCCCGCCCAGCACCCGGACGTCGGCGACGCCCGGCAGCGAACGAGCAGGTGCCAACCCCTCTGTCAGACCCGATGTCACACCCGCGACCTCGGCGCGCCAATCGCGCGAGAGCAACAGTTCCACCGAGGCCACCGCGATCGCGCACGCGAGCGGATTGCCCATGAACGTCGGCCCGTGCATCAGGCCACCGGCCTCACCGCCCGAGACCGTCGTGGCCACCTCGGTGGTGCACAGCGTCGCCGCCAGGGTCAGATAACCGCCGGTCAAGGCCTTTCCCACACACATGATGTCCGGCGCAACACCGGAATGATCGGCGGCGAACAACTCCCCGGTCCGGCCGAAACCGGTCGCGATCTCGTCGAAGATCAGCAGTACGCCGTACTCGTCGGCGAGGCGACGCAGCTCGACCAGGTATTGCGCGTCGTGGAATCGCATACCGCCTGCACCCTGCACGATCGGTTCGACGATGATCGCCGCCAGCTCGCTCGCGTGCACCGAGAGCACCTGCTCGAACTCGGCGACGTAGGACTCGTCGAACTCCGTGGGTGGAGCCGGTGCGAACACCTGTTTCGCGAGCACGTCGGTCCACAGCGTGTGCATCCCACCGTCCGGATCGCACACGCTCATCGGAGCGAACGTGTCGCCGTGATAGCCGCCGCGCCAGGTCAACAACCGCGTGCGCCCGTCCTCTCCACGGGCCCGCCAGTACTGCAACGCCATCTTCACCGCGACCTCGACCGAGACCGATCCGGAATCCGCGAGGAACACCTTGTCGAGCCCTGCGGGGGTGATCTCGACCAGCAGCTCGGCCAATCTCGCCGCCGGAGCGTGCGTCAGTCCGCCGAACATCACGTGACTCATCCGGCCCAGCTGATCGTGCGCGGCGGCGTCGAGCACCGGGTGCCGGTAGCCGTGCACCGCCGCCCACCACGAACTCATCCCGTCGATCAGTTCCCGGCCGTCGGCCAGGCTGAGCCGCACCCCGGACGCACTCTCGACCACAAGCGGTGTCGCGGTCGCCGGGAACCGGCTGTAGGGGTGCCACAGGTGGTCGGAATCGATTCGACGAACGTCCTCGGAAGTCAACACGCCACAGCACCCTGCCACAGCGCTCCTCGAGCGACGGCCGCGTCGCCCCCGAAGGCGAAATGTCCGAATCCGTTAGCATCGCAGCATGATGATGCCGCGCACCACGACGAGACTTGCAGTCGTTGCCCTCGCGTCGACTCTGACACTCTCCGCCTGCGGCGGCACGGCCGAAACGCCTGCGGCCACCTCCACCACAACGGCACCGGCCTTCGTCGTCGACACCTCGACTCCCATCGGTGCGCTCAACGACCGAATTCTGCAGTGGATCAACGGCGAGAACGCACCCGATCCCACCGAAGTGGAGGCCGTCGTCGGCCCCGAGTTGGCCGAGGCCGTGGCCCCGCTGGGCGGACTCGTCACCCCACTCGAACAATTGCGCGCCGGTGCACCGAACGTGGCCACGGGCTTCGAGGCCGGCCCTGATACCGGCGTCCTGCGTTTCACCACCGCCGACGTCCCGGCCACGATTTCCACCTCGATCGGTGCCGATGGCAAGCTCGACGGATTCCTGGCCAGACCCGACACCCCCGAGATCTCGTCGTTCGACGACCTCGATGCGGCGCTGTCGAAGGTGGCTCCGAAGTACTCCTACAGTGCGTCTCGTCTCAATGGTGGTGACTGCGAGGCCGTCTATTCCACCAACGCGGACGCAGTGCTGCCGCTGGGGTCGGTGTTCAAGTTGTACGTCCTCGGCGCGCTCACCGACGAGATCGAGGCGGGCACTGTCCGATGGGACGAACAGCTCACCGTTCGCGATGCGACCAAGAGCGCGCCGTCCGGCGAGTTGCAGAATCTGCCCGACGGCACCGCGGTGTCGGTTCGGGAGGCCGCCGAGAAGATGATCTCGTTGTCCGACAACACCGCAACAGATCTGTTGATGGAACGACTCGGCCGCGACCGCGTCGAACGCCAGCTCGCTGTCATGGGGCATCACGATCCGTCGGTCATGACGCCGATGATGGACACCCGGCAGTTCTTCGTCATCGGATTCGGCGATCCGAACATGCGGGCCGAGTGGTCCGGTGCGGACCCGGACGGCCGGGTCGAGCTGCTAGCCCGAGCGGACTCGCGGCCGCTCGAGATCGACTTCGAGAACTTCCTCGACAATCCGGCGTCGGCCGACGGCGTCGAGTGGTTCGCCAATGCGCAGGACGTCTGTGCGGCAATGGGCTACCTGGCATCGGGTCCGGCAGCGGAGGAGAACCGCCGGATCCTGGCGATCACCCCGGGTGTGCAGCTCGACGCCGCACTGTGGCCGTATTCGGGCTTCAAGGGCGGCAGTGCACCCGGTGACCTCGCCGGCGCATTCCTGGCCACCGATGCGTCCGGTCAGGACTGGATCGTCACCGAACAATTTCAGGCCGAGGGTGCGATCGATCTGATCCCGTCCAGCTACGCGTTCCTCGTTGCTCAGGAGGCGTTCGCGCTACTCAAGTAGGTGTGATTTGTAACATCGGTGTTACTGCTGCATTACACTCGCGGTCGTGGAGGCACAACACGAACCAGCCCAGCACGCGTGGCCTACGGGCTTCAAAGAGTTCCTGGTCAGCGAATTCACCGACTTCAGCCCCCTGGTCAACCGGGCTCTGGAGGACAACTGTGCGTCGCTGTTCCACGACGGTCCGTACGCGAAAACGGGCTTCTGGCGCACCTGCAGAGCGGTGTTCAGAGAATTCGTCTGGCCGGTCTGACTTTCCGGCCCTCACGCGCGGCGGCAAAAGGTTACCGTCGAGTATGGCAACCACAACGGATCACCTTCGGAACACTCTGGACGGCCGCTGGCGAGATGTGAAGAACGAGGCGCGCACGCAGCTCGCGCGCGACGAGTTCCGACCGCACTACACGCCGAACACCGTCATCGCCCGCACCAAAGCACTCGAGCAACTCAAGCTCCTCGCCGCCGCCGGTGCGGCCGACAACGGCTTCAAGAAGGAACACGGCGGTACCGGGGATGTCGGCGCTGCAGTGACGATGATCGAGATGCTCGCGATGAGCGACTTGTCTCTGATGGTCAAGGCCGGCGTCCAGTGGGGACTGTTCGGTGGTGCCATCGAAAATCTCGGCACCGAACGTCACCACGAGGCATACGTCCCGAAGATCATCAACCTCGAACTGCTCGGTTGTTTCGCCATGACCGAGACCGGACACGGCAGCGACGTGCAGTCGCTCGAGACCACGGCCACCTACGACCCGAAGACGGACGAATTCGTCGTCAACTCCCCTACGCCGTCCTCACGCAAGGACTACATCGGCGGTGCCGCCGAGACTGCGACCGTCGCCGCTGTGTTCGCCCAGCTCATCACCGCCGGACCGGGCCAGGAGCCCGAAAGCCATGGTGTGCACTGCTTCTTCGTGCCACTGCGTGACGAGAACGGCGACGACCTGCCCGGTGTCACCACTTCGGACTGCCAGTACAAGGGCGGCCTGCCCGGAGTGGACAACGGCCGCATCATGTTCGATCACGTCCGGATCCCGCGAGACAACCTGCTCAACAAGTACGCCGATGTGTCCGACGACGGTACGTACACCTCCCCCATCGAGAACAAGTCCCGACGGTTCTTCACGATGCTCGGCACGTTGATCCGTGGCCGCGTCACGGTCGGCGGCAGTGCCGCCGCTGCCGCGCGGGTCGCTCTCGACATCGCGACGCGATACGCATTGCAGCGCAGGCAGTTCGCTGCACCCGATTCCGATCAGGAAGTTCTGATCATGGACTACCTGGTGCATCAGCGTCGACTGTTCCCGCTCATCGCAAAGTCCTACGCCCTGCAATTCGCACAGAACGAACTCGTGTCGAAGATGCACGAGTTGCAGACCGCGGACAGCCCCGACGCCGAGGAGCAGCGCGAGCTCGAGTCACGTGCAGCCGGCCTCAAGGCGGCGAACACCTGGCATGCGACCGCCGCGATTCAGGAAGCCCGCGAAGCATGCGGCGGCGCAGGCTATCTCGCCGAGAACCGGCTCATCTCGCTCAAGGCCGACACGGACGTGTTCACCACGTTCGAGGGCGACAACCATGTGCTCACCCAGCTGGTGGCCAAGGAACTGCTCACCGCGTACGCCGACGACGTCAAGTCCATGAGTCCGGTCGAGTGGGTCAAGTTCGCCGCCGATATGGTCGGCGACCGAGTGGTCAAACGCACTGCAGCGCAAGCGATCATGCAGACCATCCTGGACCGCCGCCAGGACAACGAGGAAGAGGGCTCGCTGTTCAACCGCGGCACCCAGGTCAAGATGTTCGAGGATCGCGAGGAGTACCTGCTCTCCACCGTCGCTCGCCGGTTGCAGTCCAAGTCCAAGGAGACCAGCCCGTTCGAGGCGTTCAATGCGGTGCAGGATCACGTGCTGCACGCTGCGAGCGCGCACATCGATCGCATCATCTTCGAGGCCTTCATCGCCGGCATCGAATCGTGTGAGGACTCGGCCACCCAGGATCTGCTGCACGAGGTATGCGATCTGTATGCCCTCTCGGTGATCGAGAAGGACAAGGCCTGGTTCATCGAGCACCGCTACCTGTCCACCGAGCGGTCCAAGGCCGTCACCCGCGCCATCAACGAGCGCTGCCGCACACTGCGTCCGCACGCGGAGTTGCTCGTCGACGGTTTCGGTGTGCCCGACGCGTTGGTCGGTGCGGCAATGCTCGGCGAGCCGGGAGCGGGAACCGAGGAAGAGCCGGCGGCCAATCCCAGTCACGCGCACTGACGCATGACGGGATCGGAGCCAGGAGACCGAACCGACTAGGGGACGATCGCGAAAACTCGGCAGGGGCCACCGGTCGCGCCGGCGTGCTTGGGTGCGCCGACGACGACCGTCGCCCCTGCCGGGGGCACCGCATCGAGATTCGCCAGCGCTTCGACTCCATACCGGCCCGCCCCGAGAACGGCTGTGTGCGCGGGGTATTCGCGGTCGTTCATCCGGTCGAGGCTCAGTGTGTCGACCCCGATTCCGACGATGTTGCGCTCGCGCACCAGCATCTGTGCCGCGCCTGCGCCGAAGCCGGGCGCGGCACGCTCGGCAAGTCGGGTCTGCCACCGACTGTGCATCGCGACCAACGCTCGATCGGGTATTCGGCCGTGCTCACGCTCCCACCGGTCGATGTCCTCGGGTGTCACCACAGCTTCCGGATCGGCCTCGGCCCGCGCCGAAATGTCCACGACGACGAGTGGGGCGATCAGATCGTCCAAGGGCAGCACGTCGGCCGTCGCCCCTCCGCGAACACGGTGCGCAGGGGCATCGATGTGCGTGCCGGTGTGCTCCCAGTACGAGAGTTTGTTCACCAGGAACCCACCGAGCTCGTAGGCCGCGACCGGGCGCATCGAGAACGGTTCGCTGCCCGGCCACACCGGAAACGTGGGGCTCAGGGTATGCGTCAGGTCGACCAGTCGGCCGGCCGGAACAGCCGCGGCGACAACGGGTTCGGCACGCACCGCCCCGCTTGCCGCGACCGTCAGTGCAGCCGCGCCCAACGATCCGAACAACGCCCTACGGCCTAGTTTTCGGTGAACCGTCTCGACGACCTCGGGGCCACACATCAGCCGGCAGCGGGAGTGACGAGCAGAACCTTGTCGTCGGACCCGTTGTCGGTCGTGAGCAGAAAAGCTCCGTCGTTGCCGAAGCTGGTGAGCGAACGCAGGCGTCCGTACTCGCCCTCCAGCGCGTCCGCCTCGTCGACGTATTCGGTGCCGTCCTCGGACAGCTTCAGGAACACGAGCTTCTCGCCCTGCTGACTCGACACCACCGCGGCACCGTTCCAGGAGCCCCATCCCGCACCGTTCGCGAAAGTGAGACCGGGCGTCGCGATGGTGGGGCTGCCCGAGCTCCACACTGCGGCGCGCGCACCGGGCACGCGGGTCGGATCGGTCATCGGTACCGACTCGTCGTAGATGAACGGGAGTCGATCAGGGCGGTACCCGTAGTTGCCGCCGGGCACCAGGAGGTTCAGCTCGTCGTCTCGGGTCGTGCCCTGCTCGACCTCGTAGAGCTGACCGGTGCCGGGACGAATCGCCAGCCCCTGCACGTTCCGATGCCCCAGAGTGAAGATACGACCCGGCGAACCCGCGGCTGCCGAACCGTCGGCGTTGATGTGCAGAACCTTGCCGCCCAACGAGTTTCGATCCTGCGGAACCGTCGGCGTTGCAGTGTCTCCGGTGCCGACGTACAGGGTGCCGTCGGGATGAGCCAGAATTCGGCAGCCGCCGTGACGACCGCCGTCGGCGACGGGAATGTCGTCGACGAGGGTGCCGGTGCGCGTGAGCGCCGTCCACCCCGGGTCGACGGTCCACGAGAGCACCGCGATGTGGTTGTCGCTGCCACCACCCGAGCTGCCGGTTCCGGCGCTACCGGTCCCGCTTCCGCCGCCCTGTACGCCCTGGCACGTGTAGATGGTTCTCGAAGTCCCGAAATCTGTCGCCAGAGCAATGCCCATAAGGCCGGTCTCGCCGGAGGCGTACAGATCGTCGAGGTCCGCGGCGAGCTCGCGCGTGTCACCGCCCACGTCGCGGATCACGAACCGTCCGGCACGCTCACCGGTCAGCACCGTCCCATCCGGCGCGACCACCGCATCCCACGGTTTCGCGAGTCCAGTGAGCACCTCGGTGACCGTCAGATCGGGCAGCGGATCGGCCTGTGCCGTTGCGACCGTCGAACCGGTAAGCGTCAGGACGACGCTGGCGGCGAGTACTCCGGAACTGGACACCAGCTTGTTCATCCACACTCCTGACGACGATCGGTGACCGGCCCGATATGACCGATATCACATGATCTTAAACACACTCGCCAGGATGCTTGCCGACTCACGACGCAATTCGTTTCCCTGCAGCACCAAGAGTCCACAGCAATCCCAGGCCACGCACAGTGACGGCAACCTCGGTTCAGCCGACCTCGGGCGTGACGAGCAGTACCTGATCGTCGGATCCGTTGTCGGTGGTGAGCAGGAAACCACCGTCGCTTCCGAAGGGGGTGAGCGAACGCAGCCTGCCGTAGCTGCCGTCCAGCGCCTCCGCCTCGGCGACGTACTCGGTTCCGTCCTCCGACAGTGCAAGGAAAACGAGCTTCTCGCCCTGCTGACTCGAGATCACCGCGGCACCGTTCCACGAGCCCCACTGCTCACCCTCGGTGAACGTGACGTCGGGGGTCGCGATCGTCGGATCACCCGAACTCCACACTGCGGGCAGGGCACCGGGAACCCGATCGGGGTCGGTCATGGGGACCGATTCGTCGTAGACCGACGGGCGCCGATCGGGGCGATAACCGTAGTTGCCGCCCGGCACCAACAGATTCAGCTCGTCGTCTCGGCTCGTCCCCTGCTCGACCTCGAAGATCTGATCGGTTTCGGGACGGATCGCCAGTCCCTGCACATTGCGATGACCGAGAGTGAAGATGCGATCCGGTGCGTCGGCTGCGGCGGCGCCGTCTGCGTTGACGTGTAACACCTTGCCGCCCAGCGAGTTTCGATCCTGTGGAACACTGGGGCTCGCAGTGTCCCCGGTGCCGATGTACAGCGTGCCGTCGGGATGAGCCAGGATGCGGCAGCCACCGTGACGCCCGCCGTCGGCGACGGGAATGTCGTCGACGAGAGTGCCGGTTCTCGTCAGGGCTGTCCACCCCGGATCGACGGTCCACGACACGACGGCAATGCTGTTCCCCCCGCTACCTCGGAGCCCCTGGCAGGTGAGCACGGTTCGAGAGGACTCGAAATCCACCGCCAGTGCGATACCCATCAGCCCGGTCTCACCGGCGGCGTAGAGATCACCGAGGTCCGCGTTCAGTTCACGCTGGACTCCTCCGGAGTCGCGGATGACGAACCGGCCGGAACGCTCTCCGGTCAGCACCGTGCCATCGGGAGCAACCACCACGTCCCATGGTTTGTCGAGGCCGTCTAGCACGGTGGTGACCGACAGGTTCGGCAGCGGCCCGGCAGGCGCGGCCGGGGAGGGAGCAGCTTCGGAAGAAGAGCCCTGCGACGACGAAGTCCCGGACGACTCGGTCGACTCTGCAGTGCTGTCCCGCTCGGTGGTGTCCACCGAACAGGCCGCTATCAGGGCGATGCTCATGGCGGTGACCACTGCGCCGGTGACGGGCTTCTTCACGAGCCCTCCTGACGATTTTCGATGAGTCCCATTTTTCCGGTATCACCGTTTTCGCGACTTCCGAACCACCGACGGAGCGCAGTCGTGTTCAGGACACCAGTCGATACCCGGCTTCGACGACCGCGGCGTCCACGGTCGCGGTATCGAGCGTCGAATCGCTGCTCACCACGACCGCACCGGAATCCACGTCGACATCGACACCGGTGACCCCCGCGATCTCGGAGACTTCTTCCTTCACCGACGCGGCACAGTGTGCGCACGTCATGCCCTCGACCGAATATGTCGTCTGCATCGTCGACTCCCCTTCTGTCGTCAGGAGCGCACGAGGCGCGCGATGGCCTCGGACGCTTCTTTCACTTTCGCGTCTGCTTCCGGCCCGCCCTGCCTCGCGGCCTCCACGACGCAGCCGGCGAGATGGGCATCGAGCAGCTTCAACGAGACCGACTGCAGCGCTTTGGTTACGGCAGAGACCTGGGTGAGAACGTCGATGCAGTATCGGTCGTCGGCGACCATGCGGGATATCCCGGCCACTTGACCCTCTATACGACGCAATCGCTTCAGCAGGTCGTCCTGCTCGGCGCTGTAGCTGCTCATAGGTTCACTATACCCCTACCGGGTAGGGGGTGGCTCCTCCGTCCGGACTCGGCGCACACCATCGACGATCAGCAACCCCGCGACGATGACGGCGAGGGCGGCCAGCGCGATCCAGGACCCCGAGTAGAACGTCCCCTGATATGCCGGAGACACGTCGGGAACCGCGGGGAACTCGGTGGTCCGCACACCCATGTTCCAGCACGCCACGGCTCCGATCCCCGCCAGCAGCGCAACCACGATCTCCACCGAGCCGACGGACTTCCTCACAGGTACTCCCGTTTGGCCGTTTCGAGGGCCGCACGCAACCCGTCGTCGTCCTTGGCCCAGGCCTGAACCAGCCCGCCGCCCACCAGCCGTAGCCCGATGCCGTGGCGCTTCCGCGGCACACCCGAAAGCTCCCCGAGCACTCGCGCTGTCTCCCACCTCTTGGGCTCGTACTCGTCGTCGGCGTACTCGGCCGGAGGAAAGATGTCTTCGATATCGGCGACGTCCACCGTCTCCGTGCCCTGACGCAGCGCTCGGGTGGTGAGTTCGACGCTGACGTGCATGCGAGCGGCGCGCAGCTGAACGTAGGTGAGACCGACGAGGATCAGCGAGAACAGCACGAGTGCGAACCAGTGGATCACCGGACCGGACGCGAGCTCGACGGCGAGTACCACGAGGCAGAACGCAGGCCCCCAAGCCAACATGCGCCATCGACCACCGGGTTCGTGGAACAGCACGGTCTCGCCCGCCGACATCTCACTGCTCACGATGAAACCACTCCCGCGCCGACGGTCGGTAGACGAGAACGGCCGCGAGAACAAGGCCGATGGTGATCACCAGCGGAACGAACGGGAACACCAGTGCCGCGAAGATCAGCAGCAGAGCGGCAACTCCCGACAGCGCTACCAGAGCGCGTCGAAATCTGCGGTCACCGCCGCGGACGTGGCTCGACATCAGCCCGACGGCCAATCCGACCACTCCGGAGATCACGCCGAGGCCGCGGAAGACGGCGAGGAACGAATTACCCTGTGCTTCCGAGCTGAACGAGGCACGAATCTGATCGGCGGGGAGCGTCAGGGCGATCATGCAGACGACGATCAGCAACACAGCCGAGGCCAGCCACAGCCAGTAGGCGGCCGAGACCACCCGGGGACGGACGATCGATGCGTCGGTGTCTGCGCTCACGCCAGACATCCTGCCACCGAGGGGTGGGAAAGGGTTCCGGCGGCAGAAATTCCGTACGGGCCCAGCGCGCTCAGCCTGCAGAGATTCCCAGCGCCATGATTGCGATCGCGGCCGAGACGGCGAGAAGCAACCCCAGCAGCGCCCAACCGGGACGGCCGCTCTCCTGGGGACAGGGCTCGCGGTCGGCTGCCGGCTGGGTCACGCTCGCTACTGCAGGGGTGTTCTCTGCCATGTCGGATCCGATCACTCGAAAAGATATCGAGAGTGATGCTAGTCACACAGTAGAGATCACAGCCGAGAACACGCCCGAAACTTCCGAGTTCCGGCAACTACCGCCGTCTGGACGCGACGAAGTATTCGTTGGATTCACGACGATGCATCAGGTAGATCGCCCCGGCGGCAAGTACACCCTGGCCGATACCGATCACGCCCATCACGATGTTCATCGCCCCCGCCGTCGATGCCATGGCGAACAGATCGAGAATCGTGGTGAACACGATGAACGATCCGATGACGGTCAGCAGCATCCGGGCCCACATCTTGCCCGCGCGCATCCGCTTGACCCAGAACAGGAACAGCGCCCCGAAACCGATCACGACGAATATGGTGACGACCAGCATCACCGTCACCATCGACTGCGTGGACTCGACGGTCATGTCCGCTGCCGCGTCCTGCGCCGCGAGTTCGTCGAGCAGAGACTGCGCAAATTCCTCACGCGCCCCGAACAACGTCCATACCGAGTACAGCGCCGAGAGAGCGCCGATCAGCGCCACTCCCCACCACAGATGGCGAGCCGTCTCCACGTCGACCGGTGCCGGTCGTGGAGTCGGCTCCAGCTCCGGAGCCGATTGCGGGAACCCGTGCTCAAGCTCCCAGCGCTGCCAATCCGGTTGCGACGGTGGATTGTTGGGCGTGTTGCTGTCGGGGTTGTTTCCCGGTGGAAAATCGTTCACAGCCAGCCCGCCACTTCGGTTGCCCAGTAGGTCAGTACGACATCGGCACCCGCACGCCGAATTCCGACGAGCGATTCCAGCACCGCCGCATCGCGATCGATCCACCCGTTCTGAGCAGCGGCGGTGATCATGGCATATTCCCCCGAGATCTGATACGCCGCAACCGGAACCGGCGACATCTCGGCCACATCGCGGAGTATGTCGAGGTACGACATGGCCGGCTTGACCATCACCATGTCGGCACCCTCGGCAAGATCGAGCTCCACCTCGTGAGTGGCCTCTCGGCGGTTCCGCGCGTCCTGCTGATACGTCCGACGATCGCCCTGCAGCGACGAGCCGACGGCTTCCCGGAAGGGTCCGTAGAAGGCCGAAGCGTACTTCGCGGAATATGCCAGCTGCCCCACCTCGACGTGACCGGCCGCGTCCAGTCCGGCGCGGATCGCACCGACCTGTCCGTCCATCATTCCGCTGGGTCCGAGCAAATGAGCACCCGCATCCGCCTGCGCGACGGCCATGTCGACGTAGCGCAGCAGGGTGGCGTCGTTGTCGATCGAGCCGTTCTCCCCCAGCACCCCGCAGTGGCCGTGCGACGTGAACTCGTCAAGACACGTGTCGGCCATGATGACCGTCGAATCTCCGAGGTCGGTCTTGAGTCGAGCCAGTCCACGGTTCAGGATTCCGTTCGGATCGATTGCCCCCGAGCCGGTTTCGTCCTTGTCCTCGGTTTTCGGCACACCGAACAGCATGACGCCACCGACGCCTGCCGTCACGGCATCCTCGGCTGCAGCGCTCAGCGAGTCCAGCGTGTGCTGGAACACCCCGGGCATCGAGCTGATCTCCCGCGGCTCGGAGATGCCGTCGGCCACGAACATCGGCAGTATCAGATGCCGTGGCTCCAAGGACGTTTCGGCTACCAGCCGACGCAGCGCCGGGGTACGGCGCAGGCGTCGGGGACGATCGGTGGGGAACACAGCTGAACCTGCCTCACTTCGTTCCGGCTCGTGCGCGCCTGTGCGTACTCCTGGCGAGTACGCACAGGCGCGGACTTCAGGCGCGTCAGCGCCTACGTGACTTCTTGCGCGGCGGGGGCAGTGCACCCTCGGCGCGCAGGCGAGCTGCGTGCTCGGCGAGCGCCTCGACCAGCGGTCCGACCTGAGCCGACTCGGGCTGCACGTCCACGCGCAGACCGAACTCGACGGCCGTCTCCGCGGTCTTGGGGCCGATGCACGCAACGAGTGTGCGGGCGTGCGGCTTTCCGGCGATGCCGACCAGGTTCCGGACGGTGGAGCTCGACGTGAAGCACACTGCGTCGAATCCGCCGGTCTTGATCATCTCGCGGGTCTCGGCGGGGGGCGGCGCTGCCCGAACAGTGCGGTACGCGGTGACGTCGTCGATCTCCCAGCCGCGTTCGCGCAACCCTTCGGCGAGCGTTTCGGTCGCGATGTCGGCACGCGGCAACAGAACTCGGTTGACCGGGTCGAACACCTCGTCGTACGGCGGGAAGTCCTCGAGCAGTCCGAGCGAGCTCTGCTCCCCCGACGGCACGAGCTCGGGATTGATGCCGAACGAGCGCACCTTCGCCGCGGTTGCCTCACCGACGCACGCGATCTTGACGCCGGAGAACGCGCGGGCGTCCAACCCGAACTCCTCGAACTTCTCCCACACTGCCCGGACGGCATTGGTGGAGGTGAAGACGACCCACTGGTAGCGGCCGTCGACCAGGCCCTTGACGGACCGTTCCATCTGGGCCGGGCTGCGCGGGGGCTCGACGGCGATGGTCGGAACTTCGATGGGGATGGCCCCGTGCGTGACGAGGCGGTCGCTCATTTCACCGGCCTGGTCCTTGGTACGCGGCACCAGCACGGTCCAGCCGTACAGTGCGCGAGACTCCCACCAGGACATCTTGTTTCGGCCGGAGACGACCTTGCCGACGGTGACGACGAGCGATCCGACGAGCTCGGATCCGGCGTCGTTCAGAGTCGCCAGTGTTGCCTCGACGGTGCGCTGCTGACGGGTGGTGCCACGAACGGTGATGGCCGCGGGCGTCTGCGGTGCCAGGCCGTGTTCTACGAGGGCACTGGCGGTTTCGGCTAGGTGACCCGACGTCGCGTGCAGCACCAGCGGGCCGGGAGCAGCAGCGAGCGCTGCCCAGTCGACCTCACCGCGGACGTCGGCCTCGGTGTGGCCCGAGCCCAGTGCCATACCGGCGTAGCTGGGCACCGCGGATCCGGCGGGCAGGCCGGGGAGCACCTCGAAGGGCACGTGCGTCCGAGCGACGGCGCTGACCTCGGCGATCACCGAATCGGTGGTGAGCGGATCTCCGGAGACCAGGCGAACGACGTCGTGGCCGTTCTTGGCCTCGGCGAGAAGCGTTTTGGCGACCTCGGCGGGCTCGCCGAGCGCCGGACGAACCTCGACACCGTTCTCGCCCGTCTCCGCGTCCCGAGGGACATCGGCACCGACGAGCGCGGTGACGCCCTTGTCGACATCGGGATCGGTGAATGCGAGCTCGGCCGCTCCGAGCACTTCACGTGCCCGGACCGTGAGCAGAGCCGGGTCACCCGGCCCGGATCCCACGAACAGGATCCGTCCGTTGGTGTTCTTGCGGACTGGGCTCATCGGTTGTTCTCCAGTGCTGTCTTGTGTGGGTACTGCAGTTCTATCGGGGTTGCCGTGCCCCGTTTCGGAATCAGTCGAGCGGTGGCGATCGACTCTCTCCGTACGACCGGACGGGTCGCCGTGCGTTTGGCGCGTCCGCGGACGGGTGCCGTTATGGCCCTAGACATGAGATCCACCCTGTGCGTGAGAACCGGCCTGCGCTGGTTCGGTGACTGAAACGAGTTCGCGGGCACCGAGATCGAGCAGTTCGCGGGCCAATTCTCGGCCCAGCTCCTCGGCGCGGTCGGGTGATCCGACGATCGACGCGCGGATGGTGTCGCTGCCGTCGATCGCGGCCACGCAGCCACGCAACGACAGTTCGTCGAAGATGCGGCCGTCCTCGTCGATGGATTCGACGACCTCGGCGATCGCGCCGACCGGAGCGGTGCAGCCGGCTTCGAGTTCGGCCAGCAGTCCACGTTCGGCTGCCACCGCGGCACGCGCGTGTGCGTCGTCGAGTTTGGCGATGGCCGCCGCGAGATCGGTGTCGCCGGTGCGGCATTCGACAGCCAGTGCACCTTGGGCGGGTGCCGGCAGCAGCTGCACCGGATCGAGTGCTTCGGTCACGACGTCGAGTCGGCCGATGCGAGCCAGTCCGGCGCGGGCGACGATGACGGCGTCGAGCTCGCCCGAGGCCACCTTCCCGATCCTGGTGTCGAGATTGCCTCGCAGTGGCCGGACATCCAATCCCTGTCCGAGAGCGCGCAATTGAGCAATCCGGCGGGGTGCCGAGGTACCGACCTTCGCGTCTGCGGGCAGCTCACCCAGTACCAGCCCGTCGCGGGCCACCAGGGCGTCTCGGGGATCCTCACGGGCCGGGATGGCCGCGATGACGAACCGGTCGTCGGCGGCTGTCGGCAGATCCTTGTAGGAGTGCACGGCGATGTCGACGGTGCCGTCGGCGAGTGCCTCGCGCAGCGCTGCGGTGAAGACACCGACGCCGATCGTCTGTACGGGTGCAGCAGACAGATCGCCCGCGGTCTTGACGATCACCAGTTCGGCCTCGACCCCTGCCGCGGCGAGAGCCACGCGCACGGTGTCGGCCTGAGTGGTCGCGAGAAGGCTTCCGCGAGTACCGATCTTGACGATGTCGTTCACTCCGATCGCTCCTGACCGGCGGTGCCGCCGGGGTGAGAGTCCGAGCGCAGATCGGTACGGCTGGCGGTGAAGTCGTCGACCAGCTCCAGCGCGCCGATCTCCATCGGCGTCGCCACCGCGTCGACCGAACCGGGGCTCAGCTCGAACAACTCCCGCAGCGCAGCGGCGTAGGAATCCCCACCCGGCGTGCTGGCGAGCTGCTTGACGCGCACCGTCGGCGAGTGCAGCAACTTGTCGACGACACGGCGCACGGTGCGGGCCACCTCGTCGCGCTGCGGCGAATCGAGCCCGGGCAGCCGCGACTCGAGGCGCAACAACTCCCCCTCGACCACTTCGGCAGCGCGCTGACGCAGTGCGGTGACGGTGGGGGTGACCTCGGCAAGCCGTTGTCCCGCAAGGTAACCCGAGAGTTCACTGGAGACGATCTCGCGAGCCGCCGACGCGTCGTTCGCCGCCGCACCGGCTGCGGGATCGCGCTGAAGCGACTCCATGTCGAAGACGGTGATACCCGGCAGCTGCGCCACTGCGGCGTCGACGTCGCGGGGCAGTCCGAGGTCGCAGATCACCAGGGGGTGCTCGGCGTCGCGGCCGACGAGGGCGAGGTGAGCATCGGCGATGGAGACCACGGCCCCCACCGCACCGGTACAGGTGATGAGGATGTCGGCCTCGGCCACCGCGGCGGGCAGATTCTCGAGGGCGACCGAGGTTGCCGGGATTCCGTTCGAGACGGCGTTCTCGGCCAGGTGGTCGGCCCGCTCGCGGGTGCGGTTGACGACGGTGAGGCCGCCGATTCCGGCGCGGCCGAGGTGTGCGACGGCGAGGCCGCCCATGGCTCCGGCTCCGAGGACGACGGCCTTGCGACCGGCGAGGGAACCGCCGAACGTCTCGGCGGCGCGATCGAGGGCCACCGAGACCACCGAGGCTCCGGCGGCGTCGATCCCGGTTTCGCTGTGTACCCGCTTACCGACGCGCAGCGCCTGCTGAGCCAGTTCGTGCATCACCCGGCCGGAGGCCTGCTGGCCGTTCGAGGCGGCGTACGCCGACCGGATCTGGCCGAGGATCTGCTGCTCGCCGATGACCATCGAGTCCAGGCCGCTGGCCACTGCGAACAGATGCTCGACGGCGGCCTCGCTGTAGCGCACGTAGGCGTGCTTGGTCAGGTCCGCGATCTCGAGTCCGGAATGTTCACCGAGTACCTCGCCGACGGCGGTCAGTGCGCCGTGGAAGGCGTCGACGACGGCATAGATCTCGACACGATTGCACGTGGACACCACCATGACCTCGGAGATGCTTCCGCTGGCCATCAGTTTGTCGGTCAGTTTCGGGCGATCGGTGTCCGGGATGGCGACACGCTCGAGGACTGCGACGGGAGCGCTACGGTGCGATATCCCGACGAGAAGGACACTCACGGTGCAATCACCGATCCGTTTCTTGTCGAACTGTTGACTGGGCTTGGATTACCGGCGATGCGTGGGCCGTGACTGCGGCCGAGACGTGCCGTGGACGTGAGTGGAGGCGGCGAGACCGGCTGCGGCCGAGGCGCAGTGACGACGGTCGGCGAGGTCACGCCTGCCGGTTCGGACACGTTGCGGGAGCTGTTGAAGGAGAGCACCTGCATCTCCACCGCCAGGTCCACGCGCCGCACTTCGACGTGTTCGGGAACGTCGAGCACCATCGGCGAGAAGCTCAGAATGCACTCGACGCCGCCTGCTACGAGCTTTTCGGCGACGACGTGCACGGCGTCGTCGGGGGTGGCGATGACGCCGATGGTCGCCTCGAGTTCACGGCAGGCCTTGTCGAGCTCGTCGACGTGCCGGACGGTCAGTCCGTCGACGTCGGTGCCCACACGCGCCGGGTCGCGGTCGAAGAGGCCGACCATCGTGAAGCCGCGCCGCGCGAATCCGCCGTACCCGGCCAGCGCCTGTCCCAGATTGCCGACTCCCGCCAGTACGACGCGGTGGCCGCGATCGAGTCCGAGCGCGCTCTCGATCTTGGCGCGCAGCCGTGCGACGTCGTAGCCGACACCGCGAACGCCGTTGGGGCCGAGAAAGGAGAGATCCTTGCGCAGTTTTGCCGATCCGACACCTGCTGCGGTGGCCAGTTCTTCACTGGAGACGATGAGAACGCCCTCGTCTGCGAGGATCGAGAGGACCCGCAGGTAGGTCGCCAGACGGGTGACCGTAGCCTGAGGGATGACCCGCTCTACGCCGCTGGGCGACGGGCGCTCTTCGGTCACGTCTGGGGCTCCTCGTCCGAACGGCGTCGATGCCGGTCTTCACGCTGATCCTGCGTTCGTGTCTATTTCACGAATGCTGTTCACACCACGGTAACTGCTTGTGAACGAATGAACAAAGTTGCGCACACCGGCCTTCACCTGCACACGGAGACGAATCACACGTTCTTAGGGTGCCCTGCCCGAGCCAGATCGGCCCGCAATCGGGGCACGTCCACCTCCCAGTAGCTGTGCTCGATGCCGTCGAGCAGCACCACCGGCACTCGGTCCCCGTACTCCGCACGCAGGTCAGGCGATTTCGTCGCCGCCTCGTCGACGTCGACGACCGTGACGGCCACGTCGAACTCGCGGCACACCTCGCTCAACACCTCGAGCGCGTGGGTGCACGAATGGCAGCCTGCACGGGTGAGAAGAGCCACGCCGGGGGGAGTCGTCTGCATCCGTCCACTGTGACACGTCCGCAATGGAGACGAACGTCACAGACAGCCACCCCGCCGGCCCGCCCTCACGGCCGGCTTCGCTTGTCCCCCGTCGGCCCTGTCGGACCCACGACTAGGCTGCGTGGGTAGCCGAGTGGGCTGCTTGCGTAACCGACCGTGCTGCGCGGGTAGACCGACTGGGCTGCATCGAGTACTCGAGTGGGAGGAGGACCGAAGTGAGTGACGGGGGAACCGACCTGCCGATCGAGGCCACGCCCGATATCGACATGGTCGACACCGAGGATCCGCGCGGGGACAAACAGTTCAAGCGGCGTATTCGCAGGATTCGCAACCCCTTCGGTCCGTCCGATGCAGAAGTCCGCGCCAACGTGGCCGGCCAGGCCAGCGCCGACGCCGCGCTCGCGTTGCAGATCGAGTCCGAGGGCGCGATTCCGCGGGATCTCACCGCTGCGGCCTTCTTCGACGTGGACAACACCATGGTCCAGGGCGCATCGATCATCCATTTCGCTCGCGGGCTGGCTGCTCGCAAATACTTCACCAGTGGCGACTTGGCTCAATTCGCTTGGCAGCAAGTGAAATTCAGGGTCAGCGGCAAGGAGAACAGCGAGGACGTGGCCAGCGGCCGAGAAAAGGCGCTCTCGTTCATCAAGGGCCGCCCCACCTCCGAACTGACCATGCTCGGCGAAGAGATCTACGACGAGGTCATTGCCGACAAGATCTGGGCCGGTACTCGTGCTCTCGCGCAGATGCACCTCGACGCCGGCCAGCAGGTGTGGCTGGTCACCGCCACTCCCCTGGAACTGGCTCAGATCATCGCCAAGCGGCTCGGGCTCACCGGGGCACTGGGAACCGTCGCCGAGAGCAAGGACGGGGTGTTCACCGGCCGCCTCGTCGGAGACATCCTGCACGGCATCGGCAAGGCGCACGCAGTGCGCTCACTGGCTGTGCGTGAAGGCCTCAACCTCAAGCGGTGCACCGCGTACTCGGACAGCCACAACGATGTCCCGATGCTCTCGCTCGTCGGGACCGCCGTGGCGATCAATCCTGATACGGACCTGCGTGAGCTGGCCAAGAACCGGGGCTGGGAAATTCGCGACTACCGCACCGGACGCAAGGCCGCCAAGATCGGCGTCCCGACAGCGTTGGCCTTGGGCGCAGTGGGCGGCGGACTCGCTGCCGTGGTCGGCCGTCGCAAGGGCTGACCCACCCGGGCAGGGCGCTCAGAGCGTCAGCTGCATCAGGGTCAGATCGAGCCATCGGCCGAACTTGACGCCCACCTCCGGCATCTGCCCGACGGTCGCGAAGCCGAATTTCTGGTGCAGCGCGATCGAGGTGGTGTTCTCGGACTCGATGAACCCCACCAGCACGTGCACGTCGCCTGCCCTGGCCCGCTCGATCAACTCGCTCAGCAGCGCACTGGCCAGGCCACGGCGATAGAAATCCCGGTGGATGTACACCGAGTGCTCCACCGAGTGCCGGTAACCGCTCTTGACCCGCCACTGCCCGTACGACGCGTATCCGGCCACCCGGCCGTCGACCTCGGCGGTGAGGACGGGGTATCCCGCGGCGAGGCGACCGTCGAACCAGGCCGTGCGATCGGCGAGGTCGACCTGTTCCTCGTCCCAGATGGCAGTCGTGTTGGCGACGGCATCGTTGTGGATGTCGAGAATCTCGGGCAGATCTTCGGTGGTGGTGTCGCGAATGTGCACTGGCACAGGATAACCCGTGCGTTCACCCCAGGAAGACGTTGCGTCTCTTGGCCAGCAGTCGGTACAGCGTGTGCTGAATGGTTTCGCGGACGTGGTCGGTCAACTCGAAGAGCACCATCGGATCCTCGAACGCGGTGGCGTCGTACGAGTCGGTAGGAATCGGCTTACCGAACTCGATGTACCACTTGGACGGCAGCGGGATCAGGCCGAGCGGGCCGAAGTGCGGGAAGAACGGCGTGACCGGAAAGTACGGCATGCCCATCAGTCGAGCCAGTGGCGCGATGTCGCCGATCTTCGGGTAGATCTCCTCCGAGCCGACAATGGAGCACGGGATGATCGGTGCACCCGTTCGCAGAGCCGCCGAGACGAACCCGCCACGGCCGAATCGCTGCAGCTTGTAGCGCTCACTGAACGGCTTGCCGATGCCCTTGAAGCCCTCGGGGAACACCGCTGCGAGTTCGCCGGTGCGCAGCAGGCGCTCGGCATCGGGGTTGCACGCCAGCGTGTGCCCGGCCTTGCGGGCGATGGTGCCGACGCCGGGCATCTCGAAAGCCATGTCGGCGGCCAACATTCGTAGTGGACGGTGCGCCGGATGGTGGTCGCGCACCGCGACCGACGCCATCAGCGCATCGACCGGGATGACACCCGCGTGGTTGGCGACGACGAGGGCACCGCCGTCGGACGGAATGTTCTCGATGCCTTTGACTTCGACGCGGAACCACTTGTCGAACAGCGGCCGCAGCAACGGAAGCCAGATGGCGTCGGCGAAGTGCGGGTCGTAACCGAACTCGTCCACGCTGTAATCGCCGGCCAGACGCCTGCGCACGAACTCGGCAACCGAGGAGATCTGGTCCACGACGGCGGTCTTGGTGTCGTCGATCATCGAGAGCAACGGAGTCGGGATCGCAGCCGAGGGGGGCGCGACGGCGGGGGTAGGGTCGAGCAGCGGCGTCGGCTCACGCGGCTCGGTGTAGGCGGAGGGGTGCCGTTCGCGCGAACCCTGCGACGCGCGGACCGAGCGGCCACCGTGCAATGGAATCACTTTGGCCACTTCACTCACCCGTCCCTCCCGAACTTCGCACTGTTTCCGAGCTACGCAGTGATGCCAGTGCGCGCGCCGTGGATGCTCCGGTGTCGACAGCCGAGAGCAGTCGATTCTCGATGCCGTCCACCCACTCGGTCCTGATGACCGGGCGCAGCGCGGCACCGCGGACGAAGTCGTCGAATGCCTGAACCGTAGTCCACCGCGGCTCGAAGCCCAGGACCGAACGCATGCGGGTGGTGTCGAGGCCGCACCCGAAGTGGAAGTAGTCGAGTTGTTCGGTGGTGAATTCCCGCATCATGCCGCCCATGAGAGCGCGGCCGACACTTTTGAACAGTGGAAACGGAACCGGCACCTGGACGCGCCCGGCACGGCGGATCGCCTGCGACAGCATGATCGTGCCGTCGGCCCCTATGTTGAACGTGCCCGCCGGACCACCGATGGTGGCGCGCTCGAGCGCGGCGAGGGCGTCTTCCTCGTGCAACAACTGCATACGGGCATCGCGGCCGATGATGCTCGGGATCAGCGGCGAGGTCATGTACCGCGAGATGGTGCCGTTCAATCGCGGACCGATCAGCGGTGCCATGCGGAGGATCGACACGGCGATGTCGGGTCGTCGACGGCCGAGTCCGCGAACGTATCCCTCGATGTCGATGGTGTCCCGCGCGTACGCACCGCTCGGTGGGCGTCGGGCGCTCATCTCCTCGGTGAACTTCACCGGGTCCTTCGCGCTGCAGCCGTACACCGAGGAGGACGAACGCAGCACCACCTTCTCCACCGTCGGAGATTTCTGGCACACCGCGAACAGCTGCATCGCGCCGATGACGTTGAGGTCTTTCATCGTGGCGCGGCCGCCGGATTTGGGAGGTTTGGCCACGGTGGCGGCATGCACGACGGTATCCACGCCGGCATTACGGATCACTTTGCCGATCAACGGGTTTCGGATGTCGGCACGGACGAACTCGGCGCGGCCCATGCGTCGGAGCAGATCCTTGCTCGGCGACAGCGCGTCGACGGCGATCACCCGTTCGATCTGCGGGTTCTGGGCCAGTCTGGTGACGAGGTATCCGCCGAGAAAACGACTCGCTCCGGTCACCAGGACCACTCGGGGCGCGGCAACACCACGATCGCTCGGACTCACTGCGCACCCCCAACATCGGCTCCGGTCCAAAGCCTACTGGATCGGTGGGCAGACGCGAGGGTGAGAAGCGAAGCCAACGTTCGAACGCCAGGAGGCCCGCCACCGATGGTGACGGGCCTCCTGGTGAAAGCTATGCCGGCAGAACTACTTGCCGAGTTTCCTGCGCTGCACGCGGGTACGACGAAGCAGCTTGCGGTGCTTCTTCTTCGACATGCGCTTGCGACGCTTCTTGATCACTGAACCCATGCGGGTGTCCTCACGTTCTTCTCTAGCGTTTTCGCGCACGCCGTTTGCGTACGCCTACCTGACAACCAAGCCCTGAGGGCTTCGAGCCAAAAGCCTTGGTCACCGAGCTGGCGCTGGGGCCACGTACTCGCCCACGGCTGCACACCGGCTGGCTGGCACGACGAGCGCCAATCCTACCGGTCCGAACCGGCACTTACGAAACCGGCCCCGCGTGCACTACTAGCCTGCGTCGAAGTACGAGGTCTCGAGATAGTCGTGAACCGCCTTGGCGTGCACACGAAAAGATCGACCCACTCGTACAGCGGGCAATTCTCCGCCGTGTACCAGCCGGTACACGGTCATTTTCGAAACCCTCATCAGCGTCGCCACTTCAGCGACAGTGAGGAACTGCGTTCCGGCCAGAGCCGGTTGACCATCCGGGGACGAACCCTTGGACGGCTTGTTTATAGACGCCATCAATCCACATACCTCCGGCACGTCTCATGCGGCAGGCTTCCCCTCCTGCCGAACAGACACGCACGTGCTGCCCCGAGCCTATAGGGACAGATGGGGTTACTGCGACGGGAGTGGGGAAAAGATTTTTCAATCTGCTGTGATGCCCATCTCAATGGATCGGGCATTCGCGGCACCGAGAGCATCGAAAAACGCTGCTCGGAGGCCATTTCGTTCCAATTCTCGCACTGCTGCGGCCGTCGTACCGCCCGGCGAGGTCACGGCGTATCTGAGCTCGTTCGCACTCTCGTCGGAGCGATCAAGCATCGCCCCGGCCCCCACCATCGTCTGAATCACGAGCGCAGACGCCACGTCGCGCGTCAGTCCCAGACCCACTCCCGCGTCGATCATGGCCTCGGCCACCAGGAAGAAATAGGCCGGACCCGACCCGGATACGGCCGTCACGGCGTCGAGCTGATGTTCCTTGACCACCACGACCTTGCCGACGGCCGAGAGGATGGAACGCACCAGTTCGAGATGCTCGGCGCGGGCGTACTTGCCCGGAGCCAACACACTGACACCCTCCCCCACCAGCATCGGGGTGTTGGGCATGACCCGAACGACAGGGAAACCGGCGGGGAGCTTGGGCTCGAACTTCGCGGTGGGAACGCCTGCGGCCAGTGAGACGATGAGTTGTTCCCGATCACCGTCGAGCTCGATCTTGGTGATCTCGGTCAGTGCGGTGTCGACGTCGGCCGGCTTGACCGCCAGCACGATCACGTCGGCCCCCTCGGACGCGTCGCCGACGGTGGTGGTCAGGACACCGAATTCCTTCGCGATCTCCTTCGCACGGGCCTCTGACTTCTCGGCGACCACCAGATCGCGCACTGCGTGGCCGGACTCGAGGAGTCCCGCAATCAACGCCTCGCCGATCCGTCCGCCGCCGATCACTGCAATTCTCGTCATGCGGCCAAGCCTGCCATGTCAGTTCGAGCGCGGCACCATCGCCAACTGTCTGCTCTGCACCACGACGGCACCGGTCGAATCCAGCACCACGTGGTCCTCCTCGAACCAGGTGCTGCCGATGACGGTGCTGGTCGCCGCCACGCGCAGCCACCCCGGTGCCGGACGGCGCCGCAGGTAGGTCGTCAACTGCACGGTCGGTGCCCAACCGAACATTCCGCGGTTCATGGTCACCGGAGCCGAGATGTCTCCGGTCATCAATGCGAACAACACCGCGGTGTCGATGTCGGCCTCGTCGCCCGCGAAGGGACGCACCCACAATCTGATCTCCGCCTCGCCCTGCGCGCCGGTCAGGAACGACGCCGAGGACTCGTCGATACGCATCTCGCAGCCCTTCGCGACGTGCACGATGGACGCCATCGGATGATCCCCAGCCACCGCGAGCGTCTCGGCGGGAGGTTCGACGGCCATCGACGCCAGCGACGTCGGCGTCTCGTGGTGGGGTTCGTCGGAGTCGGGACGACCCAGGGTCACCACCGCCCGCACGGCAACGCGTCCGGCCTGGGTGAGTTCGACGTCGACGTGGGAGACCTGCCGACCACGTTTACGCACCACTGTCGACAGCGCAACCTCGCCGGGATCGGGAGCGGCCAGGTAGCTGACGCTCACCGCGAGCGGCTGAATCTCGGCCTGCACCGGGTCGGTCAGGACGATATGCCTGCGCGCTGCTGCCGCGCAGACGGCGAGCATCGCGCCGCCGTGCACCTTCGGACCGATGGTCCAGGTGGAGTCGATCGCGCCCGCGAACGACGCAGTGTCGGCGGCGACCTCGAGCGCGGTCAGGGTGGTGGCGGCCTTGAAGGGGCTGGCAGAACTCATTCCCGACAACTTACCGGCGGCCTCAGGACAGGTGTGCGCGGGCGAACTGCAGGGCTTGGTCGAGCATGGACGAACGCTCGGGCACCGTCCGCGCGTTCTGCGTGTTGATCTCGATCACTGCCTGACCGTCGAAGCCGCGGCGCACCAGTTCGGTGCACACCTCCACGCACGGCTGACTGCCGTGCCCGGGGATCAGATGCTCGTCGACGGACGCGCCTCGGCCGTCGGCCAAATGCAGGTGCGCGATGCCCTCGCCCATCCGATCGAGCATCTCGAGGGCGTCGGAGCCCGCGGTGGCCGTATGCGAGAGGTCGAGGGTGTAATGACCGTGGCCGACGTCCGTCGGGTCGTACGACGGGGAGAACGCCGACAGGGCGGCGCCCGGGCCGCCTCGTCGTTCCAGTCGCTGCGCCGATTTCTCCTTGCGTCCGAAGAACCTGTCGGCACGCATCGGAAACATGTTCTCGACTGCAACCACCACGTGCGAGTTCGCTTCCAGTTCCGCTACCTGATCGGCGAAGCCCTCGCTGTACTTGCGTTGCCAGCGGAACGGCGGATGCACGACGACCGTAGCCGACCCGAGTTTCTCGGCCACCTCGACCGATCGGGCCAGTTTGGCAATCGGATCCGATCCCCACACCCGCTGCGAGATCAGCAGACACGGCGCATGGATGGCCTGAACCGGCATCGAGTACTCCCGAGAGAGCGCGGCCACCGCGTCGACGTCCTGGCTGACCGACTCGGCCCACACCATCAGTTCCACGCCGTCGTACCCGAGTTCGGCTGCGTAACGAAACGCCGCCTCCGTGTTCTGCGGGTACACCGATGCCGTGGACAGCCCGACGTGTATTCGCTGCGCAGCCATCGTGGTTCCAGCTCAGCCGGTACTGAGCTGGAAGGCGAGCGGACCGAGCGTCACGAACACACCCACGGCGATCGCGATGACGATCGATATCAGATCATCGGTGCGCCGGAGAATTCTCACCACTGCCACGAGACCGACGATCACCAGCACCGACAGCACCAGGGCGACCCATGGCAACACGTCCCACAGTTGCTCGAAGCCCTTGAACAGCAATGCGCCGACGACGACGGCCACCACTGCCTGACCCACGAGCACGAGCCACTGCCGAACGGCACCGCCCTTGCCCTTGGCGGCCGAAGCACGGCGGCCGGATCGGGTCGCGGGGCTCGCGTCGGTCTCGGTTTCCGGTGCCGCAGCAGTGTTGTCCTCGGCGTCGCGCTCTGCATCCGGCTCGACGAGATCGACGGCCTTTGTGGGAGCGGATGTCGCAGGTTCCTCGGTCGAAGCGACCTTGCCCGTCGGGGTGGATTCCGTGTCGTCCGGGCGCGCAATGCGCGCAGACACCGCGGTTTTGGCGACGTCGTCGACGTCGATCACCGCTGCTCGCGGAGTGACGTCGGTGTTCGGCTCGGCCACCTCGACCTGGCGCGGCGCGGTGAATCCTGCGGGCTTGCGGTTCCGCCCCTGTTCGGCCGCGGTGGATCCATACGGCTGACGATCCGGTGGCGTCGTCGGCGCAGCCGGACGATGACCGCGCTCGGTGTCGTCGTGCGACCGGTTGAGCAGGTCACCGGCCACCGTGGTGGAGCCGGACAGCAGTTCGGGCTCGGGCTGCTGCTTCTCGCGCCTGGCCACCGGCTGGAACGCGGTCGGGCGAGCGCTCTGCGGCCGGGCCGGTTGTGGCCGCGAGGACAGGAATGCGGGCGCGTCGTCGGGCGTCACGCGATCGTCGTCGGCCTCGACTCGGCCGGTGGCCGGCGTGTCACGGTCGGCCGGAGGCGGGGCGGGCGCGTCGACCACCGGGGCGCTACGGCTGCCCGGCTCGTCCCGGACGACCGGGATTTCACCGGTGAGCTCGGCGACGGAGATACCGCCCTTGACGCCTCGGCGACGGCGTCCACCGGTGCTCAGGTTCGTCTGCTGGCCGTTTCGGGCCAACAGCTCGGCAACCGAGATCTGCCCGGTGTCTTCTGGATTGTTCTCGCTCATCTCGAACTCCCCACCAGATCGCCGTCGGTTTCGGTGTCCAGCTTCCTCAAAATCAAACCTTCCCTCAGCGCCCACGGGCAGATCTCGAGTGACTCCACCGACAATGCCCGCATGCTCGCCTCCGCTACCAATGCCCCGGCCACCAGTTGTGGCGACCTGTCGGCGCTGACGCCTTCCAATTCTGCACGGTCGGCGGCCGTCATCCGCGATATGAAGGCTATGAGTTGCCTCAAGCCGCTCGCAGTGAGCGTCCGCGTCACTCTGGGACCGGCCGCGGAGGGCGCGGCACCGGTCAAGCGAGCCAACGAACGGAATGTCTTCGACGTTCCCACGGCCCGGTCGGCGTCGCCGGCCGCGAGCAACTCCTTGGCGGGGGTCGCCAATTCCGCATCCAGCCAATCCCGGAGAACCGCGATACGACGCTTGCCCGGTGGATCCTCGTCGAGCCAATCGCGGGTGAGGCGACCGGCACCGAGTTGCAGGGAGAATGCGACGTCCGGATTCTCGTCGCTTCCGCTGGCCAGTTCGAGCGATCCGCCGCCGATGTCGAGTCCGAGGATGCGCCCGGCGCTCCAGCCGTACCAGCGTCGAACCGCGAGAAATGTCAGCCGCGCCTCGTCGACGCCGGACAATGTCTGCAGAGAAACTCCGGTTTCGGTGAGTACTCGAGCGAGCACGTCCTCCGAGTTGTAAGCGTCACGCACCGCCGAGGTGGCAAATGCCATCAGTTCACTGCAACCCGAACGTTTCGCGATGGCTGCGAACTCACGAACCTCGTTCACGAGGCGATCCGCGCCCGCAGGGGTGATGTTTCCGTGCGCATCGGTGTTCTCGGAGAGGCGCAACGTTGCTTTGCTCGAGCTCATCGGGGTGGGGTGAGCGCCGCGGTGGGCGTCCACGACAAGTAGATGCACCGTGTTGCTACCGACGTCGAGCACCCCTAATCGCACAGGTCCACGGTACTGGGTCTAGCGTCGTCGTTTGTGACAGCAGGTCGTGAGCAGCCACCGTTCGCTGCAGAGGTCGAGATGGATTTCCCACGAGAATGGGTCGAATTCCCAGATCCAGACAATTCGGAACACCTCATCGCCGCCGATCTGACGTGGCTCCTGTCCAACTGGACCTGCGTCTTCGGCACTCCGGCATGCCAGGGAACCGTCGAGGGCAGGCCCGACGACGGGTGCTGCTCGCACGGCGCATTCCTGTCCGACGACGACGACAAGCGCAAGCTCGACGAGTCGGTGAAGTTGCTCACCCCGCAGGACTGGCAGCTCATGGACAAGGGTCTGGGCAAGAAGGGATACGTCGAATACGACGATCTCGACGACGAGCAGTCGCTGCGTACGCGCCGCTACAAGGGTGCGTGCATCTTCCAGAACCGTCCCGGCTTCGAGGGCGGCATCGGGTGCGCGCTGCACTCGATGGCGCTGCGCAAGGGCATCGAGCCGCTCGAGGTCAAGCCCGATGTGTGCTGGCAGCTGCCGATCCGGCGCACCCAGGACTGGGTGACGCGGCCGGACGGCTCGGAGATTCTCAAGACCACCATCGGCGAATACGACCGCCGCGGCTGGGGCGAAGGCGGTCTCGATCTGCACTGGTACTGCTCCGGCTCACCCGACGCCCACGTCGGCGCGAAGCAGGTGTTCGAGTCCTACAAGCCCGAATTGACCGAGCTGCTCGGCAAAGCCGCGTACGACGAATTGGCGTCACTGTGCAAGCGTCGCCGTGGCCTTGGTCTGATCGCCGTACACCCGGCCACTCGTGAGGCTCAGCGTCGATAGAGCTGCTGCGCCGCATGTGAGCGGAACCTCGTAGCCCACTACGAGTTTCCGCGCACATGCCGCAGGCACTACCCCTCGAGCTTGTAACCCAACCCGCGCACGGTCACGAGGTGTTCCGGCTTGGCCGGGTCCGCCTCGATCTTGGAGCGCAATCGCTTCACGTGCACGTCCAGTGTCTTGGTGTCGCCCACGTAGTCGGCTCCCCACACCCGGTCGATCAACTGTCCGCGGGTGAGCACTCGACCGGAATTGCGCAGCAGGTACTCGAGCAGGTCGAATTCCTTGAGCGGCAACGTGATCTGCTCGGATCCCACCATCACCACATGGCGTTCGACGTCCATGCGCACCGGGCCGGCCTCGAGCACTCCGGTGTCGACTCCGCCGTCGACCTCGGCGTCGGAGCCCCGACGCAGTACCGCGCGGATGCGGGCGATGAGCTCGCGTGCCGAATAGGGCTTGGTGACGTAGTCGTCTGCTCCCAGTTCGAGGCCGACCACCTTGTCGATCTCGCTGTCGCGTGCGGTCACCATGATGACGGGAACACCTGAGCGCGAACGCAATTGCTT
This sequence comes from Rhodococcus sp. 15-649-2-2, assembly GCF_002258645.1. Classification (NCBI taxonomy): domain Bacteria; kingdom Bacillati; phylum Actinomycetota; class Actinomycetes; order Mycobacteriales; family Nocardiaceae; genus Rhodococcus; species Rhodococcus sp. 15-649-2-2. The sequence goes on along the minus strand of NZ_NPFM01000022.1, from coordinate 36,481 downwards.
GCACACGTCGGTGCCGCTCATCCCGGGGAGCATGAGATCGAGCAGCACGATGTCCGCTCCGGCGCGATCGAACTCGGCCAGAGCCGACGGTCCGTCGCCCACGACGGTGGCCTCGAACCCTTCTTTGCGGAGCAGGAAGGCCAGTGGATCGGCCAACGACTCTTCGTCTTCCACGATCAGGACGTTGGTCACTGATTCTCTCTTTCTGTAACCGCAGCGTCGTCTTCTTCTTCGAAGTACGCGGGGATCTGGAGGGTGAAGGTGGATCCGGTGCCCAGCTTGCTCCACAACGAGATGCTGCCGTTGTGGTTGGCTGCGACGTGTTTGGCGATGGCCAGGCCGAGGCCTGTGCCGCCGGTGGCCCGCGACCGAGCTTTGTCGACGCGGAAGAATCGTTCGAAGACGCGTTCCTGGTCGCCTTTGGCGATGCCGATGCCTCGGTCGGTGACCGCGAATGCGACCTGCGAGCCGCGTAGTGCCCGGCTGACCGAGACGGGCGATCCGTTGGACGAGTACGCGATCGCGTTCTGGATGAGGTTGGCGAGCGCCGTCACCAGTAGAGCTTGGTCGCCGAGTACTTCGAGTCCGCTCGGGTGATCGGTGGTGACGGAAATGCCGGCGTTCTCGGCGGCGAGCTTGGAGCGGTCCATCGCCTCGTTGACGACGGTGTCGACGTCGACGACCTCGAGGTCGGGTAGCTTCTCGGCCCCTTGCAATCGCGAGAGCGCGATCAGCTCGGTCACCATGTTGCCCAGACGTTTGGATTCGGCGACGACCTTGCCGCCGAAATGCCGAACGGAATCCGGATCGTCCGCGGACTCGAGCAGCGCCTCGGCCAGCAGGCTCATCGCACCGACGGGTGTCTTGAGTTCGTGACTGACGTTGGCCACGAAGTCGCGACGCGTCGCTTCCATCCGCACCTGCTCGGAATCGTCGTCGGCGAAGAGCACGACGAAGCGCTTGTCTTCCTTGCTGAGCAGGCGCGCGACGCATCGGACGGCGATCTTGTCGCGGCCCGGTCGCGGAGCCTTGGAGCTGAGATCGACTTCGACGGGATGGCCGTCGGACAGTACTTTCGTCGCCGCAGCCCAGGCGCGCTCGTCGATCGAACGGTTACGCACCAAACCGAGCTCCTCGGCCCGTGGATTCGACAGCACGACGTCGTGAAACTGATCGACGACGGCGATGCCGCTCTCCGACGCGAGCACGATCAGGTCCAGTACCTGCGACATCGTCAGGCCGGACGTGGCGCGGCGACGCTCCGAGTGTCGAGTGTTGAGGTACGGGATGAGAACACCGCCGACGAGGTATCCCACGAAGGCCGCGGCAATTGCCAGTAGTACGGCCGATGCAACACTCACACCGGAATCGTACGTTCGATGGACAGCTCACATACGCAGGGTGCAGGCATTTCCCTGGTCGTCATAGTCCTCGTCGGCAGTGTTCTTCGTTCGTTCACCTGCAGTTTCGACAAACTGCCGGTTTGTGCGCGATGGAGTTACTTACCGCCCTGATTTGCCACGGCGGCGGCACCCGCGGCCGCTGCTTCCGGATCGAGGTAGGTGCCGCCGGGGTTGGTGGGCTTCAATTTGCCGTCGACCTCGGTGAGGTCGTACTGCAACGGGATACCGGTGGGAATGTTCAGTTCGGCGATATCCGCGTCGGAGATCTCGTCGAGGTACTTCACGAGCGCACGCAGCGAGTTGCCGTGCGCGGCGACGAGCACGGTCTTGCCTGCCTTCAGGTCGGCGACGATGGTCTCCTCGAAGTACGGGATCAGCCGCTCGACCACATCTGCGAGGCATTCGGTCAGCGGAACGCTGTCCAGATCGGCGTAGCGGGGATCGGCATCCTGGCTGAACTCGCTGCCGACCTCGATGGCGGGCGGCGGGGTGTCGTAGCTACGACGCCACAGCATGAACTGCTCGTTGCCGTACTTGTCCTTGGTCTCGGCCTTGTTCAAGCCCTGCAGCGCGCCGTAGTGCCGCTCGTTCAGTCGCCAGTCGCGAACGACAGGAATCCAGTGGCGGTCGGCCGCGTCGAGCGCGAGGTTGGCGGTGCTGATCGCGCGACGCAGCAGCGAGGTGTAGAGCAGGTCGGGCAGCACTCCGGCCTCGGCAAGGAGCTGACCGGCACGCTTGCCCTCGGCCTCACCCTTCTCGGTCAGTCGCACGTCGACCCAACCGGTGAACTGATTGGACGCGTTCCATTCGCTCTCGCCGTGACGGAGCAGAATCAGGGTTCCGATACTCATGTGGTCAGTTTCTCATGCGGGACGCTGGGGAGTGGAGCCTGCGGAACGACCTAGCGCTGGGGGTCGTGGCCCGCGTGCGACGAGCACGCCGACGACGACGATCATGACCGCGGCGGTGAGGGTGATCGGGATGGGAATGATCGGGTCGAACAACACGAGTAGGGCGCCCACCGGAACCGCGATGTTGACGACGCGATCCGCGTTGGAACGAATCGCGATCAGCCACACTCCGAGGACGAATATCGCAATCGGCACCGTGACGGTGAACGACGCGGCGACGTCGCCGAGCTTGCTGTGTTCGGTGAGCACGTCGATCTCGACCTCGATGCCGGCCGAGAACGCGCCGGCGGCCGCAAAGATGAAGTAGTGCGCGTAGCCGTAGATCAGCGAGTTGCCGAACTTTCCGATTGCCCGGTGATGCGGCGGCCAGAAGTAGATCCACCACAGACTCGCGGTGACGACGAGTGTGAGGACGGAAATGGAGATCAACGGTGCCAGGGCAGTCTCGTCGTGCAGCGCCTCGATGATGGCGTTGGCCGATGCGAGCAGACTTTCGCCGAGCAGTATCAGCGTGAACAGCCCGTAGCGCTCGGTGATGTGATGCGGATGCCACGGCGTCGAGCCGCTGCGTTCGGCGATCACCGGAACCGACATCTCGGCAGCCGCCAGCACGAAGAACATGATGACAGCGGCCGTACCGTCGAGCAGCACCATCCAGAGAATCCACAGAACCTGCACTCCCGCAATGCCTATCGCGTACGACAGTGCGGTCTTCTTGTACTCACTCGACCGAGATGCTCGAACCCACTGGGTCACCATCGCCACGCGCATCACGACGTAGCCGAGTACCACGATCGCGAAATTCTTGTCCACGAACGCCGATTCGATCCCCGCGGCGAGCACCAGTACGCCGGCCATCTGCACGACGGTCAACGCGCGATACAGCCAGTCGTCGGTGTCGAACGACGTGGCGAACCAGGTGAAGTTCATCCATGCCCACCAGATCGCGAAGAACACGAGCGCATAGCTCAGAAGACCGTCGGCAAGGTGGTTCTCGGTGAGTGCATGGTGGAGCTGCACTGCCGCGATACTCACGGCCACCACGAACACGAGGTCGAAGAACAATTCGAGCGGACTCGCGGCCCGGTGCGGCTCCTGGGGATCACGCGGTCGCATCGGCACCAGACGTGCAGTGGAGAGATTCACGCTCGCAGACTAAGTCATCCCATTCGCGAACGTTGTCTCGATTGTGTTGCTGTGGTTGCCTTTACGGACATTTCGGGCATGTTCAACGGTACGGCGCGACTATTTGCGAGACCTCACACCCTTTTTGCCGACCGCGCGCCGGGATTCAGGGCACAGCCGGGGTGCGAGGTCGAGAGAAAGGGTGTGAGGTTGCGGACCTACTCCCCCAGACCCGCTCCGATACCGCCGATCCGAGCTCCCACACTCTGATCGACCGCTTCGGTGTCGACGAAATAGCGACGAAACACCGAGCGCATCACTTCGATGACCTCGATGTGCTGCCTGATCACAGCAGCCGCCGACCCTTGTTCGCCATCGGCCAGTCGCTTGAACTTCGCACCCAACAATCGAGCCGACGGAAGGGTGCCATATGCGTCCAGATCGACAAGAAATTTCGTTTTTCCCAGCATTCCTGCCAGGTGGTCGATGTAGTCCGCGCAGACCTGGTCGCACCGAGATGCAACGCCCGCAGGAATTTCCATCAACCCTGCCTCAGCGCGCTCCGAGAGGTCCCGCCAATACTGCATCGACTCGAACAGATTGCCGTTTCCAGAAGCCATCGAACCGCAGCCTTTCTGTCTACCGTGCCCGCGTAGGCAGGCTGGTCTGCAACGATTTCGTGACCCGACCGATTTCCGAACACGGATCACCCATCGGCTCGCGCCCAGCCCTTCCGTCGAGAATGAAGTACACGATTCCCCCGGTAACTTCGTAAGCGATGCCGCAACTGACCTCGTCGTACTTCGCGGTACGTCGAAATTGCACGAAACCGTCTTCGTCAGCACCAGTGAAGCTGCCGAACTGGTCGTTCGCTTCTACATACCCGAGGTTGTGAGCCGAGGAAAACACGCCCAGGAAGTACCACGACCCAGGATCAGGGTCCGTCCAGATACACGTCTTCCAGTCGTTGGACAGCGGCGCATCCCCGAACAGGTTCGTGCTCTTGCTCCCCACATCCAATCCCGCGGCCACGATGGCACTGTTCGGGATGGTGCATGGATCCCACGGCTCACTCGACACAGGCGCAGCAACCACCGACGTCGGCGAATCCGCCACCGGCGCTCCCGACGTCGAATTGCCACATCCGGCGACCAGAACCATCACCCCGACCACGCCTGTCACCCACCACCGCATCACGCCGCCACTCCCCTCGTCGAACCCACCTCACCCCTTGGACGCGGCGAACGTCGGCTCGGTTCCACGACGACCTCACACCCCTACTGACGACTGCGGTCGTCAAAAGAGGTGTGAGGTCACTACCGAGACAAGAATCAGGCGCAGTTCGACGGTGCCGGCTCACCTCGGAATCGTGCGTCCACGTAGGCGTAGGCCTCGGGCAGTCCGACGAGCGATCCGCTGAAATGCTCCGCGAACGGGTACGCCCGGAACTGAACGGTCGCACCGGCTGCGCAGTAGCGATCGACGGTTTCTTTCACCGGCGCGAACGGGGTGATGAAGTCGTTGATTCCCTGCCACATGTACACCGGTGCCGTCGGAACGCCTTCGTAGTCGACCAGACTGTTCTTCTTCAACACCGCCTGCGCGGACGGCAGCGATGCGATGTCGACGTTCGACAGATCCCGCGCGCTCTTGAACGCTCCGCCGATGATGATCGGACGCCTGCACTGGTTACTCACCTGATCTCGCAACGCCAGGCCTGCCGCATTCAGGTTCTCCGAGACGGGGAACTCGGTCGGGTATTCACGTTCGAGTCCGAGCGATGCGGCCAGCGCCATTCCGAACGCGGGGTGCGGAATCGGGCTGTAACCCAGGTTCTTTGCGATCAGTTCGAGGTCGGCAGGAATACCGCCCTGCACGGTGGCGACGATGTTCAGCTCGGGGGCGTAGGTGGGTGCCATGGCACCGGCCCACGATGTTGCCAGCGCACCGCCGGAGTAGCCCAGCAGAGCGACCGGACTCTCCTTCAACGGCAGCTGCTCGAAGTTCTGCACGGCGCGAACCCCGTCCAGCGTCAAACGGCCTTCGTATTCGGCAGCGCCGTAAGCACCGTTCGGTCCGAGGTAATCCGGCACCGCAACCGCCCAACCGCGGGCGACCATCCCGAGGTACAGGCTCGGAGCTTCACCGATCTCGTACGTGAAAAGACCATGCGACGGTGCACATTTCACACCCAGAGCATTGATCACTGCCTGATACGACACGAGCGGCGTGCCCGCACCTCTACCTCGGGGCATCAGCACGGTGGTCACCGCGGCGACGGGAGCACCTGCGGAGTTGGTCGACCGGTACTTGAGTTGCCAGATATCGGTGTTGGGATACATCCATGCGTCGGCCCGACGGCTGGCGAGGATGTCACCCGGCGCGTGATCGGCTATGTCCGCCGGTGCCGCGTAGAAGACGTCCGGATCGGGGATCGTCGGCGCAGGAGCCGCCGAAGCTGTTGTCCCCGTGGCGAACAAGGAAGCGCAGAGTGCCACCAGAATGGACCCCAGGGCAAAGAATTTTCGGATCACGGTGAGCCTTTCGGAGTAAGCAAATCGAAGTGTCACGGCACTGTTTTCATGGGCACTATGGGTAGAGAGAACTGGTTGATCGGATCCGTCGAGGAGAAGGTGACGTCCGCCGGGCCGGGTCCACCGGCGAAGGACGGGTCGGAAGCGGTGATGTCGACTCCGATGCGGTGGCCGCGGTCGAATCGATGGACGATGCTGGGCAGCGAGATCGTCACCGGGTCGGAGGATTCGGTGAGGACGGCGGGTGCGACGAGCCCGTGAATCGGACTCCGCACACCGTTCGGTGCGACGTCGAGCACGGTGACGAAGACCGTCGCAGGCCCGGACACCGTGGGACTGATGGACAGCTCCGGTGGCCCGACGACGTCGACCGGTTCGGCCAGCGGCGCGGTTGTCCAGGTCACGGCCGAACCGGGTAGCGAGACCCGAGGCACTGGAACCTCCGCGGCGATGTTCGGAAGCCCCAGCGTGGTGGGCATCGGCGATCCCGCATCCCGAATCGTCTGTGTCCATGCATTGTTCGAGGCAACATTCTCGGACAGCGTGCCGTCTACCACGTCGAATGTGCGCCTGGTGCCGACAGGAAATGTGTCCGATTCCTCGTAGGCCGGCGACGCGACGCCGGTGTAGGGCACCCAATCTCGGAAGTAGGCGAATGCCGGCCCTGGGTCGACGTCACGATCCTTGAGGTGTCGGTCGAGCCAATTGCCCACCAGCGCCGCTTCGTGCTGATTGAACGGATCGGGGGCCTTGATGTCGAACTCCCCCGGATAGCCCTTCCGATCGTTGTGTCCCCACGAGTGCCAGACCATGGACGTTTCCACTCCGCGCGCCCGCAGAGTCTCGAACGTGGCTGCTGCCTCGTCGAGGCTGAACAGTGAATCCTTCTGGCCTTGCGTGAGCAGAACCGGGACATCGACTCGATCGAGATAGTCCACGGGTGAGACGTGACGCATCGCCGCCAGAGTTCCCGGGTCCGGTTCGCGATTGGCAGCGAAGGCGGACGCGGCGTCGCACACCCATTGGGCATAGTTCGGGCATCCCTGTGCCCGCGCCGGATCGGCTGCGTACCCTCCGGGACCGGTCAGGACGGCACCGGCCGCCAGAAAAGCCGAACCGAACACGCTCTTGACGGGGCCGACCGACCTGCGTCCGGCTCCGTCCGGTGCCAGCGAGCGAGCCAGATCGTTCCACGTGATCATCGACGCGACGGTATCCAGTCGCGAATCCACCGATGCTGCCGCCAATCCCGTTGCACCGGCATAGGAACCACCGAGATAGCCGACGCGGGGATCCTGCGGAGCATCGAGGCGAACGACGTCCAGAACGGGAGCTTCGACAGAGAGAGCGGCGTCGGTGAACACGCCTTCGCTGTCGCCGGCAAGGTAGCCGATGAGGTCCGACGCCGCCATACCGTCGTAATCGGGATCGGCGAAATAGATCTTGCACGTCGAGCCACCGAAACCCAAGGCGGAGTAAGACAGAACTACGTAGCCGTGGGTCGCGAATCTCGCTGCGGCGCCCGCTTGATCGTCCTTGGATCCGCCGAAACCGTTGCTGGTCAGGATGGCCGGAGCCCGGTTGTCCGGTCCGAGACCAGTTGGAACATAGATGTCGCCCACGACAGTGCAGTGCTGATCCCGCTCAGGACCAACCGCGACGTCGAAATATCGGGTCTGCACCGAGAAGTCGCCGAACGATTGCGGGGCCAGCACCGGAAGGTCCGCTGCATGAGCGGGTGCCGTGGCCACGACCAGAGCGGTCGCGGTGACACCGACGACGGTCGAGAACAGCTTCATCGGACGCAGTTCGTCGGCGGTGCGACACCTCGAAACCTGTTGTCCAGGAATGTGAGCGCAGCGGGAAGACCCTCGAATGCCGCCTGAATGTGCTGCGGGGCATGAACGACGTCGAACTGCAGAGTCGCCCCGTTCGCGCAGTACCGTGCGGCAGTGTCGCGCAGAGCACCGATGGGGATCAAGGGGTCGTTGTCGCTTCCCCACAGCAGCGTGGGTGCCGTGGGAACTCCCGCATACTTCACCAAACTGTTTTCGTCGATGATCTGCTGCGCCTCCGGACTGTCCACCAAGGACGTAGTGGTCGAGACCGCCAGTGCGCTCTTGAAGGCTCCGGTAGCAAGGATCACCGGTGTGCACGCATTCGAGACCTGATCCTTCAACGCCAGACCGGTGGGATTGAGCTGAGCCGTGATCGGTAGACGGTCGGGGTACTCGCGTTCGAGTCCGATGGCCGCGGCAAACGCGAGCCCGAATGCCTGATGCGGCTGGAAACCCAACGCGCGAGCGATGTTGTCCAGATCGGCCGGCACCCCTCCGGCTGCGGCACCGACGATGTTCAGCTCGGGTGCATAGCTCGGAGCGAGCGCGGCAGCCCACGCCGTCGCCATTCCACCACCCGAATACCCGGCCATTCCTACCGGACTGGCCGACAGTCCGAGCTCGGGAACCCGCTGCGCGGCGCGAATTCCGTCGAGTGTGATCTGACCGCCGAGCTTGGCTGCGCCATAAGCACTTTTGGGACCGAGGTGGTCCGGGACTGCGACCGACCAGCCACGCATCAGGGCCAGGTTGAGAAATTCACGCTCCTGAACACCGGTCGTCGGATCGGCCCCGAACAGCGATTCCGACGGCGCGCACTGCAACCCGAGCGCGTTGACGAACGGCTGATACGACAGCAGTGGCCCACCGGGTGCGCGGTTCGCCGGCGCGAGAACGGTTGTCACAGCAGCGATCGCGTCTCCTCGGGAGTCGGACGATCGATACTGGATCTGCCAGATGTCGGCACCCGGGTACAGAGGACTCGAGAACCGCCTGTTCGCCACGACGTCACCGTTGTTCTTACCGGTCAGGTCCGCCGCAGCCGCATAGAGCGTGCCGGGCACCGGTGTCGGATCGGTCGGCGCGGCCGACGCGTGTGGTGCAGTGACGAACAGCATCGACATCAGCCCGACGGCGGTCGTCAGGGTCAAGAGGGTGCGGCGCATGATGAAAGCTCTTCTCGATTTTCATTGGGCCCGGGCCATTCGTCGGACCGGGGAAGTCTCAGGTCGATTTTCGGATCGGCATTTGTCGTTCGGGGCCTGCCGGTCATGGTGACCGCTGGGGTGCCGTCAACGGCTCTCGCACGCATTCGGCGGCCGCTCGATCGCCTCGTGGCAGTGCCATCGCGACAGCGGTGGCCACGGCCATCGTCGCTGCCAGTCCGAACAGCACGTTCTGCTGCGAGGCCAGATGATCCGACGCCACCGGCAGCGCGGGAAGCATCGCGAAATACACGGCACCGGCGGCCGCGGTACCCACCGCCGACCCGACTTGTTGGACCGTCGGCAGGATCCCCGACGCGGAGCCGATGGCATCCGGGCTCACACCGGCGACGATGGTGCTCTGCAGCGGCGCGATCACCGATCCCAGGCCGACCCCGACCAGAACCAGTGGGATGGTCATCGGCCACGGAAAGCCGGGCCGATCGAAGTGATCCACGGCGGCACCGAGGACGAACAGCGCCGCTCCCATCGTGGCCGCACCTACCGCCACTACGCGAGAGTCCCAGCGGTGGAACGCTATCGGCGCGGCCAGCGACGCGACAACAGCCCCGATGGCGAAGGGGATCGTGATCACTCCCACCGTCGACGCGCTGTCGCCCAGTCCGGTCTGCAGCGTCACCGACATCGTCAGAACGAATGCAGTGAAGGTGCCGTACACCAGCGCCGAGACGACGCACCCACAGGTGAACCCACGCTCGACGAAAATGCGGGTATCGACCATGACGTGTGCACCCGCCGCGCTCCTGCGCCGTTCCCACATCGCGAAGACGGCCAACAGAACCAGGCCGATGCCGAATGCGGGTACTGCGGCCATCGGACTCGCGCTGGTCATGATGGGGTACACGATCGACACAGCACCGATCGACCACAGGGCAACCCCGATCGGATCGAACAGGCCACCCGACAGCACGTGCCCCGAGCCGGCGGAGACATACCGCCGGGCGAGGACGATTGCCGCCACCGAGATCGGAACGTTGATCAAAAATATTGCGCGCCAACCTGTTCCGAGGATATCGAGGTGAAGCAGGACCGCGCCGATGACCGGTCCGGCCAGACCTGCGAGCCCTGCCGTGCCGCCGTACAAGGCGAACGCAGTGGTGCGCCGCGCCCCGGAGTAGGTTGCGGTCACGATGGCCACGGTCTGAGCGGACATGGCGGCACCCGCAATTCCCTGCAGGACGCGACAGAGGATCAGTAGTTCGATGGTGGGCGCGTACGCACACAACACCGACGTCGACGCGAACATCGCAGTGCCGACGACGAACGTGTTTCTACGCCCGAATACCTCACCTGCTCTCGCCATCGTGAGGAGCGCGCACGCAAATGCCAGTAGATACGCCGCTGGTACCCAGACTTGCTGTGCACCTGTCCCGTCGAGGTCCAGGGCGATCGTGGGCAGCGCAACGGTCACGGCCGTGACGTCGATCATCTGCATCGTCACCGCCAGCAAACAGGCGCACAGCGTCATCCACGAGCCGCTGCGTCGGCGTGTCATACCCTGCTGACGTCCGGAAGCTCGTGCGCGAACGTACTCGCATCGGGGAGCTGCGGTACGTAGTCGCCCGATTCGACCACAGCAGTGAAGATCTCGGAGATCTTGGCGAAGTAGAGATCGATCGAGCGATCGGCCTCGTCCGTTCCCGGGTACAGAAATTCCACGCCGGTGTGATCTTCGAATCGGTTGACCCACATGAAGACTTCCTCCGAGCTTCCACGGTTGCCGTACAGCCCGGCCCCGGCCGCGTCGAGTTCGGCTTCACCGGGCAGCTTTCGGACGTCGACGTACGAGATCATCGGCGCGGTCCACCCCGGTTGTGTGGTGATTCCGTGTTCCGGGCCGACCAGTTCGAGGACTCGATGGTAGGACGTGTTCGCCAGCAGCTTCCCGGAATCGAATGCCTGCTGAGCAAGGACTGCCAAGGTGAGAAACGTCGGCTGCGTGCCCAACTCGAACTGCACGGGAACGAGGCTCGAGAACCAACCGATCGAGGCGAATTCGCCCGGCAGAGTTCGAGTGCTCTTGGGCGTCAGGCCCAGGTAGCTGCTTCGGCCGGCCAGTTCGTATTCCGCCAGGGCTGCCGCGGCGAAGATGCCTCCGATGAATTTTGCTCCCACTCCGGCACATGCGTCGTCGACGGCCTGCGCCTTCGCACCGTCGAACAGCGGAAACGAATTGTGCGACGTCCTCGTGTAGTCGATACTGTTGCGTCCCAGCGGAAGTGGGAATGTCGGAAGATCGCCGCCGTTGTCCGTGACCAGATCGATCCAGGTCCGGACGGCCGCGGACTCCAGAGTCGTGGTGTCGCTCTCGCTGCGCTCGCGCCGGCAGTACTCGATGTAGCTGCCCGGGGTGAACAGTCCATCGGACTCCCCCGTCACCGCGTTGCGATAGAGCTGTCGCAACTCGTAGTACGTCAGCGCCTGCGAAATGCCGTCGGTGTCGAGGTGATCGACCGCCGCGTACACCACAAAATGATCGTCGTGCTCGATCGTCCCGAAGGAGAAGCAGTTCCAACTCTCCGGCCCCGGGGTGGTGTCCTGCACGTGCGTGCGGATATCGGCGGCACTCGAGGGCACACCGTAGGCAGTCGGCTCGAGCACGATGTCGTCGACGTCGACGACGTGGCGCACCGATCCGACCGACGTGGTCTCGAACCAGCTCGAGAACGAATCATGCCGCTTGACAAACGTATTGAACGCTTGCCCCATTGCTGCGCTGTCCAACTTTCCTTCGATGCGGAACGTGACGAGGCACAGTCTGGAGAAGCGAAAGGACGATCCTCGGTTTCGGAACGCGGCCTCGAGGTACGCCTGCTGGATGTGGGACGGACGTGCCGGATGGACGGGTGCCGCTGCGGCAGCGTCCCGTGAGGCGTCGGTAGGCGACCACGTGGTGAGTGGTCCTGGAGCGGGCTTCCACTCGTCGATGAGTCCGAATGCAACCACGACACAACCTTTCGAAGGGGAGAGATACGACGCAGCACAGTGCGGTGCGTCGGAGGAGCCAGTGCACCATTCGAGCGAGACGGAGAACACCCCACGGCCCGGCATTTTGGAAAATCGACAACGATGCGCGAGATATCTGTGTCAGAACTGAAGGATCGTCAAGATTGTGGTGGGGGCCAGACATTCGATCTAACGTCGGACACTCATCGCGCTGACCGACAACCAGGCTCCGCGCTGCCCCCACGATGTCAGGAACGGTAGATGATCGACCGATACCGCCTGCGTGATGCGACCGTTTCGGCCCTGAGTGTGCTCGCGACCGTCCTTGTTCTCACGTCGGGCACAGCAGCAGTGGCATCTGCCGAGACAGCATCGTCGGTCGTCGGAGTAGAAGGCATCGGGGAACGCCGGGACGTCGTGCACGTGCATTCCGCGGCAATGGACCGCGACGTCGTCGTCGACATCTTTCGGGCGGAGACACCCGGTGCGCCCACCCTCTATCTGCTCAACGGTGCAGCCGGCGGAGACGGCGGCAGCAGCTGGTTCGATCAGACCGACATCGCCGGTTTCTTCGGTGACAAGAACGTCAACGTGGTGGTCCCACGGGGTGGCGCTGCAAGTTACTACACCGACTGGTTGCACGACGACCCGGTGCTGGGCCGCAACAAGTGGTCCACGTTTCTCGGTGTCGAACTGCCGCCGTTGATGAACTCACTGCTCGACAGCAACGGCGTCAATTCCGTCGCCGGTATCTCGATGGCCGGGACGTCGGTTCTGCAGCTGGCCATCGCCCATCCCTCCGTCTACCGATCCGTGGCCTCGTACAGCGGATGTGCCCGTACGAGCGACCCGGTGGGCGAGATGTACGTCCGATCCGTGGTCGAAGCGCGCGGCGGTGGATCCACCGCGAACATGTGGGGGCCTGCAGGCAGTGCCGACTGGATTGCCAACGACCCGTACGTCAACGCCGAAGGCCTGCGTGGTGTCGCGGTGTACATCTCGAGCGGAACGGGAGCGCCCGGCGCGTTCGATGTGCCCGGCGGACCCGGCATCGGTAGTGACTACGGCAAGCTCGCCCAGCAGCTTGCCGTCGGTGCCGTCATCGAGGCGACCACCGATTCGTGCTCGCACCAGATGCAGCAGCGCCTGCAGGAGTTGAACATCCCCGCCACCTACAACTTCCGACCCAACGGAACCCATTCGTGGGCCTATTGGCAACAAGACCTACACGACTCGTGGTCGGTGATCGCGCCGTCGATGGGACTGCCGACCACCTCCTGAGCCGTGACTTCCAGCGATGACGAAGGAAACTCGATGAGCCGAACCGACACCATGGGCACTCCTGCTATTGCCGCCACCTGGGCCCGTTCACCCTGGCCGCTCGCCGACATCATCGCGGCCAAACGCGGCCGAACGGTCTCGGTCGTCCTCCCTGCCCTCGACGAGGAAGACACCGTCGCGGACGTGATTGCCTCGATGACTCCCCATCTGGGAAGTCTCATCGACGAAGTGGTCGTGCTCGATTCGGGCTCGACCGACCGCACGGCTGTCCGGGCGCGCGCGGCCGGGGCCACGGTCGTCTCCAGGGAAGAGGTGCTCCCAGCCCTTCACGTCGCCGGCGGAAAGGGAGAAGTCCTGTGGCGAGGAGTAGCGGCCACCTCGGGTGACATCGTGGTGTTCGTCGACTCGGATCTGGTCGATCCGGGCTCGCACTTCGTGCCGTCGCTCGTCGGCCCGCTGCTCATGCACGAGGGTGTCGAACTGGTCAAAGGCTTCTACCGTCGCCCTCTGACGATCGGTGACAGCACCGACGAGGATGGTGGCGGACGCGTCACGCAGTTGACGGTGCGGCCCCTGCTGACCGCACTTCGTCCCGAACTGGCCGGCGTCTTCCAGCCGCTGGGCGGCGAGTACGCCGCCACTCGCCGATTGCTGGAAACTCTGCCCTTCGCCCCCGGTTACGGCGTCGAGATCGGACTGCTGCTCGACACGTATCACCGCTCGGGTGCGGGCACGATCGGGCAGATCGGACTCGGAACGCGCCGCCATCGAAATCGGCCGACCTCCGAGTTGGCCGTCATGAGTCGACAGATCATCGCCACGATGTTCTCGCGGCTCGGTCTCGGCGATTCCGGCGCCGGATTCACCACCTTTTCGACCACGGGACCTCAGGTCTCGATGAGTGTGGCACCGCTGTCCTCGGTCGACCGTCCCCCGCTGATCACCGTCGACGACTACCTACGTGCCAACCGGCGGCACTCGATGAGCGCGCCGGCCTGACCCGAATACAGACGCACCCTCCACCGTCGAACACGGTGGAGGGTGCGCTGGGTCGTGCAGAAGATCGAGCTACTTGCCTGCAGCTTCCGACGCCCGCAAGTCCTTACGGAGAATCTTGCCTGCCGCAGACTTCGGAACGGTGTCGATGAATTCGACGCGTCGAACCTTCTTGTGCGGGGAGACGCGCTCGGCGACGAACGCGATGATGCCGTCCTCATCGATCGTGGCACCCTGCTGGCGCACGACGAACGCCTTGGGGATTTCCTCGCCCTCGTCGTCGAGCACACCGATGACGGCAGCGTCGGCGATTTCCTCGTGCGTGAGCAGCAGGGCCTCGAGCTCGGCCGGCGGCACCTGGTAACCCTTGTACTTGATCAGTTCCTTGAGGCGGTCGACGATGTAGACGACGCCTTCGTGGTCCGCGACAGCGATGTCACCGGTGTGCAGGTAACCGTCGGAGTCGAGGGTCTCGGCGGTGGCGGAGGGGTTGTTCAGGTACCCGACCATCACGTTCGGTCCCTTGACCCACAGCTCGCCCGGCTGGCTCAATCCCTCTGTGGGAAGCTCGATTTCGTCGCCCGTGGCCGGGTCGACGAGCTTGTTCTCGGTGTTGGCCAGGGGCTGGCCCACCGAGCTCAGCGGCATGTCGTCGCGGTCGAACGGGATGGCGTGGCTGACTGGGCTGAGCTCACTCATGCCGTAGCCCTGGCGCACCCGCGTGTTCAAGCGCTTGGCGACGGCCTTGCCGAGCTCCTCGTCCAGCGGTGCGGCACCCGAGAAGATGGTGTGGACGCTGGAGAGGTCGTACTGGTCGATCATCGGGTGCTTGGCGAGCGCGACGGCCACCGGCGGTGCGATGAACAGGTACGTCAGCTTCTGATCCTGGATGATGCGCAGGAATTCGACGAGGTCGAACTTCGGCATCGTCACCAGGTGCGCGCGCAGCTTCAGCGCGATGTTGAGCAATACCGTCAGGCCGTAGATGTGGAAGAACGGCAGCAGCGCCAGGATCGCGTCGTCGCTGTCGATGCCCACCCGCGGTTCCATCTGTGCGACGTTCGCGACAAGATTGCGGTGCGTGAGGATGACGCCCTTCGGCACACCCGTCGTACCGGAGGAGTACGGCAGCACCGCAACATGCGTGGCCGGATCGAACGAGACCTCGGGGGCAGGCGCGCCCTGGGTCAGCAGATCGCGCAGATTCGGATGCCCCTCGGCACCGTCCAGCACGATGACGTGATCGGCATCGATGCCGACCTTGTCCGCGGCCGCCTTCGCCTGCGGGTACAGCGGCGAGACGGTGAACAGGAACTTCGCGCCGGATCCGGTGAGCTGCTTGGCGATGTCCTCGGCCGTGTACAGAGCGTTGATCGTCGTCGCCGTTCCGCCTGCGCGCAGGATGCCGTGCAGCACCGACGCGAACGCGGGGACGTTCGGCGAATGCAGTCCGACGACGTCACCGACCTCGAGCCCGCGCGCAGCGAGCGCACCTGCAATGGCGTCGACTTGGCCGATCAGGGTCTTGTAAGTGGTGACGTCACCCGACGTGCCGTCGATGAGAGCAGGCTTGTCCAGATCGGACTCGGCGATCGACCCGAACAGGAAGTCGTAGACGCTCAGATTCGGGATCTCGACGTCGGGAAAGGGACTGCGGAAGCTCATGGCTCTCCTTCGAAAAACTGCGGCAACAATGATCGAACCTTACAGTGAAAGCGGTCACATCGGACAGCGACCCTACCGCTGAGTCAGGTAGGGCGTCCGCTAACTTCGGGACGCATACGGTTTGCCCGCTGCTGCCGGTCCTCGCACGTGGCCCACCAGCCCGGCGACGGCGAAGATGGTCACCACGTAGGGCAGCATCAACATGAATTCGCTCGGCACCGGAGACCCGATGATGCCCAGCACGTTCTGCAGATTCGACGCGAATCCGAACAGCAGTGCGGCCAACGTCGCGCGCACGGGATCCCACCGCCCGAAGATGACCGCGGCGAGTGCGATGTAGCCGGCACCGGCAGTCATTTCCTTGCCGAAGGCTCCGACGGAACCGAGCGTGAAGTACGCACCGCCGAGTCCGGCAATGGCACCGGCGAGGCAGACGTTCCAGAATCGCGTTCGAGCAACGTTGATTCCGACGGTGTCGGCGGCTTGCGGATGCTCACCGACGGCGCGCAGTCGCAGACCCCACTTGGTGTGGAACAGGCCGAAGAACACGAGCGCCACGGCGATATACATCAGGTACACGATCAGCGTCTGTCGAAACAGCACCGGCCCGACGATCGGAATCTGCGAGAGCACCGGAATGTCGATGCGCGCGAAGCGCGGTGGCGAATTGAGCGTCTCGGCGTTCTTTGTGAGAACCACCGAGTACAGGAAGCTGGTCAGTCCGACGACCAGGACGTTGAGCACCACACCCACGATGACCTGATTGACGAAGTAGCGAATCGAGAACACTGCCAGCAGCGAGGCGGTCAGTGCGCCGGCCACCAGAGCCGCGAGCAGCGCCACGTAGGTCGATCCGGTGATCGACGCGACGACGGCACTGACGAAGGCGCCTGCAAGCAACTGACCTTCGATGGCGATGTTGATGACACCGACCCGCTCGGAGATCACCCCGCCCATCGCGCCGAAGATCAGCGGTGTGCTCAGAGCGACTGCGCCGATGAGCAATCCGGGCACCGGAATGGTCTCACCGTCGGCTGCCCACGCGAGAAAGCCGAACACGAACAACACCGCGAACACGGCGAGCACCCACAGAGGCGTCGAGCGGTAGCGCGAGGCCAGCAGCGCCGCGTAGCCGGTGATGACGGCCAGCAACACGACCACGATCAGACCGGTGCCGTACGACGGCACACCCACGGCCGGCAGTGCGAAGAAGTCGCCCTCCGATGCCAATGCGAATGTGCTTGTGCCCGAACCTTTCTTGACAACGAACAGCACCAGAGCGAGCAACGTCACGACCCCGAGGATCGACGGCACCTTCCAGCTGCGACCGAGTATTGCCTCGGCGGGGGCGACGACGGGGGCGGTCACAGTGCACCCACCTTCGCGGTCTCGGCCTTCGCCAGTTTTTCTTCGCCTGGTTTGGGCAATCGGAACACCGCTCGCACCAGTGGCGGCGCAGCGATGAACAGCACGATCACCGATTGCACGACGAGCACGATGTCGATCGGTACGCCCTCGGCCGCCTGCATGGCGAACCCGCCGGCTTTGAACGCGCCGAACAGGATTCCCGCGAAGAACACGCCCCACGGTTTCGATCGGCCGAGCAGTGCGACTGTGATGGCGTCGAATCCGATTCCGGCATCGATGTCGGCGCTGAAGCCGGTGGTAACGGTGCCCAGCACTTGGGCCACTCCGGCAAGGCCGACGAGCGCACCGGACATGATCATGGCGTAGAGGTAGATCCGGTTGACGTTCATACCGGCCACCCGTGAGGCGTGTGGGTTCTCCCCCACTGCCCGGAAGCGGAATCCGAGGCTGGATCGCTCGAGCAGCCACCACACCGCAACGGTCACGAGGATCACCAGAACGAAACCGAGGTGCAGGCTGTATCGGTCGCCGAACAGCTTGGGGAACACCGCGGTCGACGCGATAGGAGCGGTCTTGGGATTGTTGGATCCCGGAGCCTGCAGGGCACCGGGGGTACGAAGTAGGTACGCGACGAGGTAGAACGCGATGTAGTTGAGCATGATGGTGACGATCACCTCGTGAGCGCCGGTGCGCGCCTTGAGGAATCCGGCGATTCCGCCCCATACCGCGCCGCCGAGTACACCCGCGACGACGGCGACCAGCAGGTGCAGTCCGGCCGGCAGGCTCACCCCGAATCCGACCCAGCCCGCACACGCGGCGGCGATGAGCATCTGGCCTCGTCCACCGATGTTGAACATGCCGACGCGGAAGGCAAGGGCCACACCGAGTCCCGCGACGATCAAAGGAGTGGCGAACGTCAGAGTCTCGGTCAGTGGCCGGATGCCGTTCTCGAATCCGGGCCGACGGAAGTTGTACACCGAGCCCTGGAACAACGATGAGTACGCGCCGGCAACGGAATCCCAGATGGCCTTCAGCATGTCCGAGGGACGCGAGAAGAAGTAGCCTGCCGACTCCTGGACGCCGGTGTTGGTGGCGGCGATGAGCACGGCACCGACGATCAGCGCGAGCAGTACGGCGAGAACCGAGATGATGGCACTGCCGGTGAAGATCTGCCGGAGCACTACATGTGACGCGGACGGCTGCGGAGGTGTCGGAGGCGGCGGAGCTGCCGGGGGCTGCTGGGTCTCACTCACCACGCTCACCGCCCATCATCAATCCGAGTGTTTCGCGGGACGTATCCCCGGGGACGATTCCCACGATTGCTCCTCGATACATGACGGCGATGCGGTCGGCCAGTGCGGCGACCTCATCCAGTTCGCTCGAGACCACGATGACCGGAATCCCCGAATCCCGAGTGGCGACGATGCGCTTGTGCACGAATTCGATGGATCCGACGTCGATTCCGCGAGTCGGCTGGGCCGCGACGAACAGCCGCAGATCGCGGCTCAGTTCGCGTGCGAGCACCACCTTCTGCTGGTTACCACCGGACAGGCGTCCGACGGCGGTCCCGATTCCCGGTGCCCGCACATCGAATTCGCTCAGCTTCTCCGATGCGAACTTCTCCAGATAGTCGCGCTGCACCGCTCCGCGCCGCACGAACGGCATGCTGTTCGAGCGGTCGAGCATCAGATTCTCCGCAATCGAGAACTCGCCCACCAAACCGTCGACGGTACGGTCCTCCGGCACGAAGCCGACACCGGCGTCGAGCACGTCCTGCACCGTCGATCCGACCAGCGAGCGACCGTCGAGACTGATCTTTCCGGACACGTTGTCCTGCAACCCGAGTAGAGCCTCGACGAATTCGGTCTGCCCGTTGCCCTGCACTCCGGCGACGGCGAGGATCTCCCCTGCCGCGACCTCGAGGCTGACGTCGACGACGGTCTTGTTGCCCTGGGCGTCGAACACCGACAGATTCTCGATGACCAGCGCCGGCTCTCCCGGAGACGCCGGATCCTTCGAGACCGTCAGCTGCACATCGCGTCCCACCATCATGGCCGCAAGTTCGGTGTTGGAGGCGGTCGGTTTCGCTTCACCGACCACCTTGCCGAGCCGGATGACGGTGATCTTGTCTGCCACTTCGCGTACTTCGCGCAACTTGTGGGTGATGAAGACGATGGTGGTGCCCGACGCCGCGAGCTCCCTCATGATCCGCATCAGATCGTCGGTTTCCTGTGGCGTCAGGACGGCCGTCGGCTCGTCGAACACGAGCACCTTGGCCTCACGAGAGAGCGCTTTGACGATCTCCACCCGCTGCTGCACGCCGACGGGTAGGTCGTCGACGAGAGCATCGGGATCGAGATCGAAGCCGAACCTCGCGGAGATCTCTCGTACCAGCTTTCGTGCTGCCACGAGATCGAGTCGTCCACCGAGCGAGGTGGTTTCGTTGCCGAGCACGATGTTCTCGGCGACGGTGAACACCGGAATCAGCATGAAGTGCTGATGCACCATGCCGATCCCGGCAGTCATCGCCTCGCCCGGACCGGCGAAGTTCTGCTCGACGTCGTCGAGCAGTATCTGGCCCTCCTCGGCGCGATACAGGCCACTGAGCACGTTCATCAACGTGGACTTGCCTGCACCGTTCTCGCCGAGGAGACAGTGGATCTCGCCGGATTCGACGCTCAGATCGATGTGGTCGTTGGCGATCAACGAGCCGAATCGTTTGGTGATACCGCGAAGTTCGAGCTTCATATCCCTTTACGACCGCTTGCTGCTACTTGGGTGCCGACGGCGACTCGACGGTGATGGACCCGTCGACGATGCCGGCCTTGATCGTATCCAGCTCGCCCTGCAGTGCGGGGTCGACCTTGGACTCGAAGTCGTGGAACGGTGCGATGCCGACGCCGTCGTTCTCCAGGGTGCCCACGTAGGGAGCGTTGTCGAACTTGTCTGCACCGGAGTTGGCCACCACCTCGTCGACGCTGGTCTTGAGGCCCTTGGTCACAGAGGTGAGCAACAGGTCGCCGACCGACGGGTCGGATTCGAAGACGTCGGCGTCGGCACCGATGAGGGCAACCGGACGCGAGGAGTCCCGAATGGCCTGCGCCGCACTCTGATAGATGGGTCCACCGACCGGGAAGATGACGTCGGCGTTCTGGTCGATCAGACCCTGAGCGGTGTTCTTGGCAACTTCGTTGGCGGTGAATCCACCGGTGAACGAGCCGTTCTGCGAGGGCACGTCCCAGCCGATGACGCGGACCGCCTTGCCCTTCTGCTCGTTGAAGTAGTTCACGCCGTCGGCGAAGCCGTCCATGAAGATGGTGACGGTCGGCAGCTGGGAGCCGCCGAACGTGCCGACCACTCCGGTGGTGCTGTAGCTCGCGGCCGCGTATCCGGCGAGGAAAGCCGACTGCGAGGCGTCGTAGGTCAGCGGCTTGACGTTCGGCAGGTCGATCGTCGAGTCGTCGATGATCGCGAAGTCGATGTCGGAGTTGGCCTCGGCTGCCACCTTGGTGGCGTCGGCAAGATCGAATCCGACGGTGACGATGAGGTTGCAGCCCTGATCGACGAGGTTGTTGATGTTGGGGGCGTAGTCGGTGGGCGACGCGGACTCGACGGTGCGCGGCTCGACGCCGAGCTCCTGGGAGGCTTCGGTCAAACCCTCGAACCCGAGCTGGTTGAACGACTTGTCGTCGAATCCGCCGCTGTCGGAAACCATGCAGGGCAGGAAGTCACCGGATCCGCCTCCACTCGATCCTTCGTCCTCGGGAGCGGATCCACAGCCTGCGATCAGGGCGATGGCACCGAGCGACGCGACGCCGCCGAGTGCTGCCTTCCGCGTACTCGTGCGGGTAACGAATGACAAGATGTCCTCCAATTTAGATGTGCTTCGTCTGGTTCGGGACGCTACTCGCGCGGGCGAGGGTGCGCAGGATTTCACTCAGGTGTCCTTATCGGATGCAGCCTTGTTCGGCACAGCCTTGTTGGGCTCGGCCTTGTCGGGCAAGCTGCCGCCTTCGCGGAGTATTCGTGCTTCGTCCTCACGCACCATCACTGCCGGCCCCGCTGCCACCACCGATGGGTTCGGCGGCGTACCGGGTCTGAATACGTTGAAGAATACGTTGAGGACCACCGCCACGATGCTGGCGGCACTGATTCCGGAATGGAAGATGGTGACGAACCAGTCCGGAAATTCGTCCCAGAAGTCGCTCGCGACAACGGGAATGAGGCCGAACGCCAAGGTCACCGCCACGATGACCACATTGGAGTTGTTGTCGTAGTTCACCTTGCCGAGGGTCCGGATGCCGCTGGCGGCGACGGTTCCGAACAGAGCGATGCCTGCCCCTCCGAGTACCGGCAGCGGGACGACACCGACGACTGCGGCAAGAACCGGCGAAAGGCCCAGCAGCGCAAGCACGCCGCCACCCACCGCCACGACGAAGCGGCTCTTGATGCCGGTCATCGCCACCAGACCCACGTTCTGCGCGAAGGCCGTCGCCGGGAACGTGTTGAAGATCGGGGCGACGGCAGAGGACACCATGTCGGCGCGCAGTCCGTCACCGACGCGCTTGGAGTCGACGTCGGTTCCGACGACCTCACCGACGGCGAGGATGTCGGCCGTGGTCTCGACCATGATCACCAGGATCACGATGGTCATCGAGACGATCGCACCGACGGCGAAGATCGGTGACCCGAACGCGAACGGCGTCGGTACGGCCGCCACGGACGCGTCACCGACACCGTCGAAGTCGGTCTTGCCGACGATCAGTGCTGCGATGGTGCCGACGACGAGTCCGAGCAGAATCGACAGCCTCGACAGGCCAGGAATCTTGGTCATCACCAGCACGGCGAGGAGGGTGAACATCGCCAGCCCGATATTGGCGGGGTCGAGGTAGTTCGGGTTCGGGGCACCGCCCACCATCTCCTGGCCGGTGATCCACCGCGCGGCGACCGGCATCAGCGACAGTCCGATGACGGTGATGATGCTGCCGGTCACCAGCGGCGGAAAGAAGCGAATGATCTTCGAGAAGAACGGCGCGATGGCCAACCCGATCAGCGCGGCCACCAGCACGGCACCGAGGACCGTGCGCAATCCGGTTCGGCCGTCTTCCGCACTGCCGATGATCGTCAGCACCGTCGATACCGAAGCAAACGAAATGCCCTGCACCAGCGGCAGTTGCGAGCCGAAGAACGGGATACCGATGGTCTGCAGCACGGTGGCCACGCCACTGACGAACAGCGCGCACGAAATCAGCAGGGCTTGGTCGGCACCGGACAGCCCGGCCGCTCCACCGACGATGATCGGTACGGCAATGACGCCACCGAACATCGAGAGAATGTGTTGCAGACCGTAACCGAACATCTGCAGCACCGGCGGGCGGGCGTCCTCGGGCCTGGTCATGAGAGTCAGGCTATGAACCGGACGTTACGGGCAGCCACACCGACCCATTTCGAGCGAGTTACGCTTGCTCGGCCTTGTCTGCTCCCACCAGATGCTCGAACGCCTTCAGGTTCGCCAACGATTCGCCACGCGAGACCCGCCATGCCCATTCACGTTTGATGGACTCCGCGAATCCCAGTTCGAGCAGCACGTTGAAGTCGCCGTCGGCGGCCTCGAGGGTCTGACCGAAGATCCGATCGAGTTCGTCACCGTCGACAGCCCGCAACGACATTCGGCCGACGAGGTAGATATCGCCGACCTTGTCGATGGTGTAGTGCACCCCGTACAGCCGACGGTTTCGACGCAGCAGGTACTTGTAGACGCCCTCGAAGTTCTCGTCGGGCTTGCGGCAGACGAACGCCTCGATGCGCACCCCGTGATGTCCGACGGTCAACATCGTCGTCGTCTTCAGTTTGCGTTCCCCGGGCAGTTCGACGGTGAACACCTCGCCGCGCCGCGTGTAGTCCAGTTCGCGATCCTTCAGGACCCGGTCGATCAGTTCGGCGGTCTCGCTCATGCAGTCACAGCTCCTGATCTGCGTAGTTTCGACAATCCTCGGACCCGTCGCGGCGAGAACTCGCTCGGTGCCTCACCGCGGTCGAAATGGAATTTGGCCTGACGGTAACTCTCGATGAGACCGTCCGCGGTGTGCTCCCACGAGAAGTTTTCGGCATGCCGAGGTGCCGCACTTGCCATGTCCGCCAATGCAGTTCGATCCGAGAGCATGGACGCGAGCGCATCGGCCCAGTCCTCGGTGCGGTGGCCCTGCACCAGACGGCCGGTCTCGCCCGATCGCACGGCCACGCCGAGACCGCCCACATCGGCTGCCAACACCGGCGTTCCGCACGCCTGGGCTTCGATCGCGACCAGCCCGAACGATTCGTTGTAACTCGGCACCGCAACGACATCCGCGGCGCGGTAGATCTGGGCCAGACGCGACGACGGTTGCGGCGGCATGAACGTCACCCGCGGGGTGATCCCGAGACTCTCGGCCAGATCGATGAGGCTGTCGGGTCGATCCAACCCGCTGCCCGACGGCCCGCCGACGATGAGGACCCGTAGTGGCGACGACGGATCTCGCTGCAGCACTTCGGCGGCCGCGGCGATGAGCACGTCCGGAGCCTTGAGCGGTTGGATGCGTCCGACGAATGCGACGATCGACTCGTCGGGGTTCAGACCCAGCTCGGTGCGGGCCGCGAGCTTGTCCCCCGGATTGTATTGCGCCAGATCGGCTCCCGGCGCAACCACGTCGATCGAGTCCTGCGAAGCCCCGTAGATCTCGACGAGGGACTTCGCTTCCTCGGTTGTGTTGGCGATCAGCCGGTCTGCCTCGGCCACCACTTGCTGCTCGCCGATCTGGCGCGCCGCAGGCTCCGGTGAGTCACCATGCGCCAACGAGGCGTTCTTGACAGCGGCGAGGGTGTGCGCGGTGTGTACCAGCGGCACTCCCCAGCGATCGCGCGCGAGCCAGCCCACCTGACCCGAGAGCCAGTAGTGCGAGTGCACCAGGTCGTAGTACCCGGGCTCGTGCCGGGCTTCCTCACGCAGAACCCCGGCCGCGAACGCGCACAGCTGGGTGGGCAGGTCGTGTTTGTCCAGCCCCTCGAACGGGCCGGCGACGATGTTGCGGACCAGCACTCCGGGTGCTGCCTCGACGACGGGAGCATCGGTGGACGCCGTGGCCCGGGTGAAGATCTCGACCTCCACACCCCGCTTGGCCAGCTCTTTGGCGCTCTGCAACACGTAGACGTTCATGCCACCCGCGTCACCCGTTCCGGGCTGCGCCAGTGGGGACGTATGCAAGGACAACACAGCGACCCTGCTCAGCTGGTGTCCAGTCACTCCCTCAGTGTGCACGCCTCCACATTACGTCTCGATAACTACCCCTTCAGACGACCGGGCAGACTCAGACCATCCGGGAGTGCAGCCTGCGGAACGACCCAGGCTGTCGAGAAACTCGGTCACCTCGGTGAGGAAGCGCTGCGGATCGGCCACGAACGGTCCGTGATCCACGCCCTCCCAGTACGACGCCACGGCCGTGGGTATCAGCTCCGCTGCATGACGCCCGGCGGAGACGTCGACGACGGTGTCCGCGGTGCCGTGCAGCACGAATGCCGGCACATCGAGGCTGCGGAGCAGGTCGTCGTGCCCGACGGCACGATCGAACAGGGCGGCGCGCACTCGCGGCCGGGTGGACAGGGTCAACCCGAACAGCGCTTGTGCTTCCGTCCCCTTTCCTTCCACCGGCCCGGTCAATGCGTTGCCGAAGCTACCGAGCGCCTTGATGGCTACGCGGGGCTCCTCGGCCATCGCACCGGGGATCGCCGCCCGCATGGCCGTCCCCACGCGTCCGCCTGCCTCTCCCCTGCCGATGCTGGTGATCGCGCCGACGAGCACGATGCCCGCCACCGCGCCCGTGCCGTGTTCGGCGAGGTAGTCACAGATGACCAGACCGCCGTAGGACCAGCCCAGGAGCACTGCGTCGGCGGTGATGCCCTCTGCAGCAAGCACCGCCTCGACGTCCCCGGCCCAGATCTTCGAGTCGTCGTACCCCGCCGCGGGGGCGTCGGAGTAGCCGTGACCCCGCAGGTCGACGGCGACAACGCGGTACCGCTCGGCCAAGTTCGCCAACAGTCCCTCGCCCCAGCACGCCGAGCTCTGCGCCCACCCGTGCAGCAGAACCAGTGGTCTCGCCTCGGGGTCACCGCTGACGCGGTAGACGATATTGGCTCCGTCGATCCCGGTGGCCTGGCGAACCGGTCCTGCTGCAGGGGTGCTCATGGTAGGTGAACCTACGCGGCAGCTCTGCGCATCGACGCGAGCGGATCGGAGTACAGGGAGCTGAGAGAGACCACCGTCGCGGCGTATTCCTGCACCCGGTCGCCGAATCCGGTGACGCGAATATCCCGGCGTGCCAGCGTCGAATGCGCGGTGAATGCCTCGCCCACGTGCGGGATTCCGGCCGGGTACGCGGTGAACGCCTGGCCCCCGAGTACGACGCGATCCGGATTGAACATGTCGCGCAGCAGCGCCACCGTCCGACCCAGTATTCGAGCGCGCTCGACCAGCAGTTCGCGCGCCGCCTCCGAACCGCCCTGCGCTGCCTGGTACACCGCGGCGATACTCGGATGTGGCTGCGGCGCAGCGACATTGGTCGCTCCGCGGGCTACGCTCACAGAGACATCGGTCGCTCCGCGGGCTACGCTCGGAATGATTTTGCGGTCGACGGCAGCAGCGACCACCGCTCGATCACTGACGGAGGCCTCGAGGCAGCCTCGATTACCGCATCCGCACAGCGCCGACGACCCGGTGGGCAGGTGGGCGATGGACCCGGGGCCGCTCGCCGGGGTGTGGACGCGGCCGTCGATCGTCAGAGCCATGCCTGCGGTCTCGCGAGCGTAGAAGTAAAGAGAGGTTCCGCTCGTGCTCTGCGCTGCCGCGGTGTCCGACAGTCGAGGTGCTAGCAACAATTCCGAGGCTGCCATCGCCTCGACGTGCCCGGACACCGAGATGGGAAGGCCGAGTCCGCCGCCGATGATGCCGGCGACGCGGCCGTTCTCCCACCCCAGTCGCGGGTGGTCGACGGTGCCGTTCGCGGTGTCGACACGGCCGCCGATGGCTACGCCGACCCACAGCGGTGTGCGGCGGTGCCAGCGTCCGGCAAAGGCACCGGCGCTGCGGGTGACGGAAGCCAGCGCCGCGTCGGGGGATCCACCTGGCGTGGGGATTTCGACGGCGCCGAGGATGCGCCCGCGCAAGTCGCTGACGGTGATGCCGGTGACGACGGCACCGATGTGGATGCCGATCGTCGAAAACGGTTCGTGGTTGACCTCGAACGGCACCCGGGGCCGTCCGATCGCTCCCGATGCCGTCAGGTCCGCACGCTCGCGCAACAGCCCGGCACCGAGCAGAGCCGATACCTGCCGATTGACGGTGGCGATACTCAATCCTGTTGTGCGAGCTGCGCTGTCGCGCGAGATGGGCCCTTCGACGCAGGCCACTCGCAGCACCGACGCCACGGGGCTGTCGACGATCCGCAGATCGGGTGCGACGAGTTGGACGCGCGATGCGGGAGCGGTGACCCGTCCGGGCGAGCGCAGAGCGGGGCGAGCGTGATGGTGGTGCAGCGTGGTTACGGACATCCGTCGTGGATCCTCAGCAGTGGAGACCGTCGTCGCGAAATGAACAACGACGACGGTGCGAAGTGATGCAGGTCAAGGGGCGAGCACGGTGGTCACGAAAGACCACGACACGCGAATCGACTGCCCGTAGCGCAAAAAGGCTAGAGACAGGTTCCTTGGCCGAGACAACACAGTTCCCGAGGGAGCGGCAAGCGAGAACCGAGGGACGCGGTCACATAGGTGACCCGCATCGCGGTGGTCTCGCTGGCGGACATGAGTCCAAAATTAGCACTCGAAGCCCGATTGTCCAATCGGGCCCGTCCAGAAGCGCTGTTTCTCCCGAACTAGAATTTCCCCATGACCTCGCCCGAACACATCGCACCCGATACCCGAATCGCCGTCGTCACCGGAGCGAGTTCCGGCATCGGCGCGGCCACCGCCCGCCAACTCGCCGCCGACGGATTCCACGTGGTGATCGGTGCCCGCAGACTCGACCGGCTCGAGGAGTTGGCGTCGGACATCGGCGGTACGGCTCTGGAACTCGATGTCACGGACGAGGATTCGGTTGCGGCCTTCGCCGCGGTGATCCCCCGCGTCGACGTCCTGGTCAACAATGCAGGCGGCGCAAAGGGATTGGCTCCGGTGATCGACGCCGACCTCGACGACTGGCGCTGGATGTGGGAGACCAACGTCCTCGGCACGCTACGGGTCACGAAATCGTTGCTGCCCAAGCTGATCGACTCCGGCGACGGCCTCATCGTCACGATCACCTCGGTTGCTGCGTTCGAGGCGTACGACAACGGCTCGGGGTACACCTCCGCCAAACACGCTCAGGCCGTGCTGCATCGGACGCTACGCGGCGAACTGCTGGGTAAGCCGGTGCGGTTGACCGAGGTTGCGCCCGGCGCCGTGGAGACCGAATTCTCGCTCGTCCGCTTCGACGGTGACGCCGCCAAGGCCGACGCCGTCTACCAGGGCATCACGCCGTTGGTGGCGAGCGACATCGCGGAGGTGATCGGCTTCGTGGCCTCGCGCCCGTCGCACGTCAACCTCGATCAGATCATCATCAAGCCGCGCGATCAGGCCGGCCCGGGGCGCTTCTCCCGTAAGTAGCCCATGTGCATGGAAACTCGTAGTGCGCTACGAGTTTCCATGCACGTGCGCGTAGCGCTCTACCCAGCGGGCGCGGGTGCCGTTGTCGTTGCAGGTGCCGTGGTCGCGGGGGTCGTGGTTGCGGCTGCTCCGCCGGCAGGAAGCGCCGACATCGACTCCCAGGTCGGCCAGTCGATGGCCCAGTCGTACAGGTCACCGTCGGCTGCGGACAAGTCGATACGGGTGCCGGTGACCTCCACCGGATCGCCGTACATCGCTGTCCCGAAGTACTGCTGCGCGTCCTCGGTGGAGAGGTTGATACACCCGTTGGTGACGTTGGACGCGCCCTGCACGCCGGTGGTCAGCGGGTTGGCGTGGATGAACTCACCGTTGTTGGAGATGCGCACGGCCCAGCGTTCGCGCACGTTCTCGTAGAACGGCGGGTTGGACATCAGGAAATCCTCGTGCTTCTCGGTGACGACGTGGATCCCGCTGCGAGTGACGTTGCGGTCCTCGTTGCCCTCGCCGTAGCTGACGGGGATGTCCATGATCGTCGCGCCGTCGCGGACCACCTGCATGCGGTGGCTGGTGGCGTCGGCGACGACCACCTGGCTGCGTCCGATACTGAAATTCAAGGTGACGTCGTCGGCTCCGTACGCGCCGTCGCCGTAGTTCACGCCGTAGAGCTTCGCGACCACCGACACCGTCGTGCCGGGAGCCCAGTAGTTGGTGGGACGCCAGTGGACGCGCGAGCCGTTGTCGTCGGGGAACCATGCCCATGCGCCGGGAGTCGGCGGGTTGGTGGTCACCGTCAACGCCTTCTCGACGGCCGCCTTGTCCTCGATCGCCGAGTCGAACTGCAGGATGATCGGCGCGGCGATGCCGACTTCCTGGCCGTCGCCGATGTTGGTGCTCACCGAGGTTCGGCTGTCCGGTTCGACGGTGGTGAACGCACCCTCGATGGGCACGGTCTTGTTGTCGCCGCCGACTGCCGAGCCGGACCACGTGTACTCGACGCCGTACCCCAACGGTTCGGTGACGGCGTACGAGGTCTTGTCCGGTGAGAGTGCGCCCTGGACGACCTTGCCCTCGGGGTTCGTCAGCGCAACCTCGGTGAGCGTTCCGTCGGTCACGGAGACCGAGATGGGCGCGACGGGGCTGATGTCCACGGCACCGTCGGCCGGGTTCGCGGTGACCTTCGCAACGGGCGCGGCCTCGGTGGTGGGGGCTGCAGCTCCCGAGCCTCCGTCACCGGATCCGACGGTGCAACCTGCCACCAACGCCACCAAGGCGACGAGCACGGCGATCAACCACACCGCGCGCGTCCGTTTTGTCTGTTCTACCTGCTCATGCACGTTATCCAACGTACCTGCGTCTGCGAACTGCCCCACTTTTCCGGGTCATTTTGGGGGCAGTCTCACAGCAGAGTCAGAGCTTCTGCGTGCGGAGCTCGTGGCCCTTCGACGTCAGGCAGCGGCCGGTTTCGAGGTTCCAGTCCCAACCGTGCAGGTTGCAGGTGAGCTTCTTGCCCTCGACGATGCCGAACTTCGTCAGGTCCGCTTTCAGGTGTGGGCAGCGACGTTGGATCTCGTAGCCGCCCATCGTGATCGTGGCGGTGTCGTCGTGTGCCTCGGAGAACCAGCCGTCGGCATAGGCGATGCGTTCGTCGGTGAGGCATTTGAAGAACGTGTACAGGAATTCGTTGTAACCGCCGACGCGTCGGGCCCGGAAACGGGTGGACAGGAAGATCGAGTTCACCCAATCGGGCTCCTCATCACGCACTGCGGTGCGGACCAGTTCCGGCGGAATGGTGAAGCTGTAGCGGAACTTCTCGTCCGAGATCGGCTCTCGCACAATTCTTTTCGGAAAGTCCAGCACGACGGTTTCGTCGCCCATCGTGATCCCGACGGGGTAGCCGATGCCGTCGCAGATCAGGTCCGTCTGCGCCATGATCGGCTCGAACAGCCCCCGCAACGGCTCGAGCAGCGGCTCGCCCTCGGCCGGAGCCCAGCCGGCTTTCTCGGCCGCGATGACCGATGCCTGACGCTGGGCGTAGGCCTCGATGTACTCGCCCTTGCCGGTGGTGAAGATGGCCTCCGCCTCGGCGGTGGGAATGGGGTGCTCGTGCGAGAGCAGCTCGGAACCGTCGAACGTTGCGGCGGTGCCCGGCATCATCAACAGACCCTTGTCGTGCCCGTGCAGGCGCATCTGCTCGAGAAACACCATCTGGTCCGGGAACACGTTGGCCGGGTCGCCGTAGACGTCGTTGAGGAAGCGCAGATCGTCGTCGAGGAAACACGGCGGGCCGGCCGACGGAATCACCCAGGTGGAGCCGACCTGTTCGATGTACTGGCGCGCTCGATCCATCTGCCGCTGACGCTTCTGGATGCCGAAGTTCTT
Source organism: Rhodococcus sp. 15-649-2-2 (assembly GCF_002258645.1). Taxonomy (NCBI): domain Bacteria; kingdom Bacillati; phylum Actinomycetota; class Actinomycetes; order Mycobacteriales; family Nocardiaceae; genus Rhodococcus; species Rhodococcus sp. 15-649-2-2. The sequence goes on along the minus strand of NZ_NPFM01000022.1, from coordinate 6,138 downwards.
CTTCGCCCGCGAGACCATGTCGTAGACCATCGGGTACCAGATCGCGCCCGAGTACTGCAGCATGTGCACATCGACGGGGCCGAAGTTCTCGGTCATCACGTCCAGGTCCACCGGCCGTGCGTCGTTCATGTTGAACGCCACGGTCTTTCCGTCGGAGACGACCAAGCCCGAGTCGCCGATCGGACCGTCGGCTGGTGCACGCAGCGCGATGATCATGATGTCGAGATCGCCCTTGGGGCCGGAGATCGTGTGTTTGACCGAGTCCGTCGTCTCGTAGAACTTGTGGAAGCCGAGCTTCTCGAGCTCGTGCTTGAGGTCGAGCACCGGGTAGTCCGGCAGCAGCACGGTCGCGTCCTTGTTGACGTGCTCGGCCAGGTTCCGTGGATCGAAGTGGTCCTTGTGCAGGTGCGAGACGTACAGGTAATCGCAATCACCCAACTCGTCCCAGTCCAGGCCCGAGTTGTCGGGGAACGGGAACCACGATGCGTAGAACGACGGGTTCACCCACGGATCGCACAGGATGCTCCCGGCGTCGGTCCGAATATGGAATCCCGCATGTCCCACGCTGGTGACCTGCACTGATTTACCTCCTACGAGCCGGGCTTTTCAAAGCTCCATCGTATGCGCCGTTTCGGGCGGCTCTAACCCAGCGCGCAGTTGACGAGGTCACACTCGGGAGTGAGCGTGACGCCGAACTTCTCCTGCACACCGTCTCGCACGTGCGCGGCGAGCGCCATGATGTCCGACGCGGTCGCCCCGCCTCTGTTGGTGATGGCCAACACGTGTTTCGACGACAATGCCGCGGTGCCACGCCCGAATGCGGTGCCGTAGCCGCGCGGGAAGCCTGCGTTCTGGATCAGCCAGGCAGCCGGGATCTTGGTTCCCGCTGGGTCGGGAAAGCTGGGCGCGTGCGCAGCGGCCTCGGGCACCTCGGGCAGTACCGGGTTGAGGAAGAACGATCCGACACTCCACGTGTCGTGATCGCTCGCGTCGAGCACCATCCCCCGCTCGCCGCGCAGAGCCAGTACGGCGCCGCGTACGTCCGGCACCGGTACGACGTCGCCGATCTGCACGTCGAGACGCTCCGACAGTGCCGCGTAGCGCACCGGTAGAGACTCGGTCGTCTTCTTCAGCGCGAACGTCACGTCCAGAATCACGTACCGCGAGGATCGCTTGAACACCGACGACCGGTGCGTACCGAAACCGCACTGCGCCGGCGTCCACACCGCCGTCTCCTCGGTCTGCCGGTCGTAGACGGTGAGACTGTGCAACAGCTCCGACGTCGACGCGCCGTATGCGCCGACGTTCTGGATCGGCGTCGCGCCGGTGGTTCCGGGAATGCCCGACAGCGCTTCCATCCCGGACAGACCTGCATCGATCGTCGCCTGCACGACGGCATCCCACTCGACGCCCGCATCGACGGTCACGATCTCGCCGTCGATGTCCAGCCGCGAGCCGGTCACCTGAATCACCCGACCGTCGAACCCGTCATCTCCGACGACCAGGTTGGATCCACCGCCGACGACCAGCACGTCGGTTCCGGCCCGATCCGCGTCGCGCACCAGCGAAACCAACTCGTCACCGGTCGTCGCGACACAGAATTCACGGGCCGGGCCGCCCACTCGAATAGTGGTGAGCTCCGAAATTGCAGTAGGCACGGACTCTCACGCTACCGGTCGCGCACGAGCGCTGGAGTCACCCGGTAACCTGCGGGGATGCCTCGCCCCATTGAGCACAGCTCGACTGTGCCCGCCTCCGCCGACAAGGTCCACGCCGCACTGACATCCGAGCAGTACTGGAAGGACCGCATCGAGCAGATCGGCGGCCCCGGTGCCAGCCTGAAGAGCGTCACCGTCGGCGACGGCACCATCGACGTCGTCATGACCCAGTCCGTCCCCGAAGAGGAGTTGCCGTCCGCGGTGACCGCCTTCAAGAAGGGCGACCTCATCATCGAACGCACCGAGAGCTGGGGACCGTTCGACGGCACCCACGCCGCGGGCACGTTCGGAGCCACCGTGGAGGGGGCACCGGCTCGCATCACCGGCACCACCACTCTCGACGGTAAAGGCGATACGACGACCGTCGCACTGGCCGGCACCACCGAGGTCAAGGTCCCCATCTTCGGCGGGAAGATCGAATCGATGATCAGCGAGCAGGTGCTCTCGCTCATCGACAACGAGCAGGACTTCACCGGTAACTGGATCGCCGCACAGGCGAACAGCTAGCCTGGCGCACTATGGCTCGCCGAATGAACTACTCCGCCCGGTTCACCCACTCGACGCAGCAGGTCTATGCAGCGCTGTCCAGTCGCGATCACTGGGACGCGCGCATCGAGGAGATGCGTAAGTACTCGGAGAACGAGCTGAAGAGCTTCGAGGTGTCCGACGCCGGAATCGACATCGTGATGCACCACGTCATCCCGCGCACCGAACTGCCCGACATCGCGCAGACGGTGATGAAGAAAGACATGGTCATCACCCGCAACGTGCACTTCGACGCGTACGAGGAAGTCACCGCGGGCCACTACGACGCGTCGATTCCGGCCGGTCCGGGTTCGTTGAAGGGCACCACGTCGCTCTTCCCCACCAACGGCGGTTCGACCCTACGCACCTCCTCGGAGGCCAAGGTGTTCCTGCCGTTCATCGGCGGCAAGCTCGAGCAGCTCATGCTGGTCAACCTCATCGACCTGTGGCGCGGTGAAGGCGAAGTGACCGCCGACTGGCTCGAAAAGAACGCCTAGCCCACTGAAGGGGCCTGAAGGCGTCATCACCCGCGGCACCACCGGCATCAATCGGTTGCGTCGCAGCGACCGATGGCTCATGCACGATGCCGATGTTCGACGCGTCCTGCGCGAATCACCGGATCCCCTCGTCGTCGACCTCGGGTACGGGGCGATGCCGAACACGACTCTCGAACTCGCGGGCAGACTGCGCACCGTCAGGCCCGATCTCCGAGTCACCGGTCTGGAAATCGACCCCGCCCGCGTCGTTCCGGGGAGCGACGGCGTGGAGTTCGCCCGTGGCGGATTCGAGTTGGCCGGTCTGCGCCCGAACCTGGTGCGTGCGTTCAACGTACTGCGGCAATATCCCGAGGACGCGGTTCCTGCTGCCTGGCAACGCATTCAGTCTCGCCTGGCACCCGGCGGCCTGCTGGTGGACGGTACCTGCGACGAGTTGGGTCGACGCTGCGCGTGGGTATTGCTCGACGCCGAAGGCCCGCGGTCTCTGACTCTGGCCTGGGATCCGTTCGATGTCGAGATGCCGTCGGACATCGCGGAGCGACTCCCGAAGGTGTTGATACACCGCAACATCGAGGGCGAGCTGATCCACGATCTGCTGCAGCGAGCCGATCGAGCGTGGTCGGTCTCGGCGCCACTGGCCCCTTTCGGCCCCCGCCTGCGCTGGCGCGCAGCTCTGAGAGTACTTGCCGAACAGGGGCTTCCGATCACTCTCCCCCGCCGCCGCATGCGAGACAACGTGCTCACGGTGCCCTGGGCGACGGTTGCGCCGAGATGAACGATCTACCCCTCACGGTCAGACCGTGCGCGCCCGAAGACCTTTCGAAGCTCGAGCAATGGTCGAGCACAGATCCGGTCGACTGGGTCGATCGCGCTCGTCTCCACGAGGGTATGGCGTCGGGCAATTACCGATACGAGTGGACCTGGCTTGCCGAACGCGCGGGACGTCCGGTCGGGCGCGCTGTGTGGTGGGGCCGTCCGGGCGCAAGCAGCCCCGTCACCCTCGACTGCTTGTCGGTCGTGCGTGCCGAGAAGCGACCGGCCGACGTCGGCGCTGCCCTGATCAGCAGCGCTCGCGCGGCCTTCGAGCACACCGCCGATCTCGAATTCAATGTCGATGTGGCGGTGAACAATTGGAGAGCCGACTCGTTACCGTCGGCATTGGCGTGGCGCAAATCAGCCGCGCACCGGGGTGGTTTCACCCGCACGACCGAACGCGTTTCCTTCGCCCGAACCGCTGACGATCCAGTGCCCGAGGCCTCGACTCGTCTGCACTTCTCGGCGGGCACCGATGCGCAGTTCCTCGCAGTGTTCGAGGCCGTCGCAGCCGGAAGCCTCGACTCCCATACCCGCGCCATGGTTGCCGAACACGGAGTAGCCGCACTCGCGGAAGACGATCTCGCCTTCTACGGTTCCCTACCGGGGCGACGCGAGGCCTGGCAGATCGCGAGCCGACCCGATGGCACGACTGTGGGCTTCGTGGTGCCGACGAGAAATGCCTACGACGCGGCCATCAGCTATCTCGGAGTGCTTCCCGAGCATCGCGGTCAGGGGTATGTCGACGATCTGCTGTCACAGATGGTCCGGATGCACCACGACGACGGGCAATCCCGCATCGTCGGAACAACCGATGTGGTCAATGCCCCCATGCGTTCTGCCTTCGAGCGCGCAGGTTTTGCCGTCACCCGTACCCGGATCGTGCACGCGGGCCGGTGATCACGTGCAGGCAGACAAGGCCAGTTCGACGCGTTCGGCCACTCGATCGGTGCTGCTGCCGGCCTCGGAGTACAGCGCTTGCGGGTCGACGCGACCGATCGCCACGGCGTCGCACACCACCTCGTCGAGGGTCAGTTGCGAGATTCCGCCGGCAGCGAGATCGAGCACCGTCCGCACCGGCGTGGTGATGTTGAACGTGCCGGCCGATTCGACGTCACGAGGCTCGAGCCGCAGACGGTGAACCGCAAGTCGGGTATCGCTCAGGCGTAGGTCCCCGAACGCGCACAGGTGCACGAACTGCGGGTGCAGGTGACCGAATCCGTGCAACTCGGCGGCGCTCTGGTGCGAGATCACTGCCTCGCCTCCGAACCAGGCGCACCACATCGCGAACACCTCGAGCTCGCTGTGCGGCCATTGGCCCAGTCGGAACAAGTTGCGCTCGACGCGGGTCCACGTGTTCGTCGCCAGGTTGACGCGCACCATTGCCGAATCGAAGCCGAGCTCACCGGCCTGCTCGGCGGTGAAATAGCCGTCTTGACGAGTGGCGAGCGAGTGCAGTTCCTGCACACTCGGTCCTGTCGTACCCATGCCGCAAGCGTACGGCAAAATGTGTTACAGATCACAAACTTTGGTACCGGAGACATCTCTTCGGCGAGTTTCACAGAGCTTGCTCAGAATCATCGGGAAGACTGCCGGGAATGTCCTCCACAGCCAAGCGCAGCAGCGTGCCGTTGATTGCAGTCTCCGTCGTTGTAGTCCTCCTCGTCGCCGTCATCGGTGGCGAGTTGTTCGTGCGTCAACAGATCAAATCGTGCCTCGCCGGCCAGCTCGAATCCGAGCTCGGCAGCCAGGTCGAGGTCGGTCTCGGCCTCAAGCCGGTTCTGCTGTCCTTGGTGGACAAGAAGGTCTCGTCGGTCACCGTCGACAGCGACGACGCGCGATTCGGGCCGGCCGAGGGCATGGTCGTCCACGCCGAGGCACGGGATCTGAACCTCACCCAGTCCGCGGATTCCGGCGGCACCATCGGCAGCTCGAGTGCGGATATCTCGTGGTCCACCGACGGCATCACCCGCACCCTGCAGAGCCAGGGCATCGGCGCGATCGTCTCGGGCGTCACCTCGGATGCATCGGCGGGCACCCTCGAATTCGCCGTCGGTGCGCTGGCGAAGCTGACCGTCAAGCCGCAGGTCGCCGACGGCAGGGTCGACTTTCAGACCGTCGACGCGTCGATCCTGGGTCTCGGTATCCCCACCGACCTGGTCGACTCCGTCGTCGGAGTGCTGACCGACAGCCTGCAGGCGTATCCGTTGGACATGACCCCGACGTCGCTGACCGTCACCGACTCCGGCATCGAGCTCACACTCGAAGGCGGGCAGTACACGATTCCCGCGACCCAACAGAACCAGAATCAGCAGACCCCCGAGGGCTGCTCACTCGTCGCGTAATCCATGTGCGCGGTAACTCGTAGCAGAGTACGAGTGACCGCGCACGTGCGACGCAGCCGCTCTCATATGGAGGTCGGCCTGTCAACGACGGCATGGTGAAGCGGTGGCACGCACCGTCGTGTGTGCCACCGCTTCCTGTTGCCGGGATGGTGATCGATGCGAGTGGGAGGTGAGCGTGTCGTAGTGTTCGACGCGTCGTCAACTCTCATATACGCGGGTTGGTTACCGCAGGACGGACTG
>NZ_NPFM01000003.1:0-1361 GCF_002258645.1 Rhodococcus sp. 15-649-2-2 | reverse complement strand
CGTGTGCTGTCTTGATACATGTGGGACACGGGTGTCTCGGTACATGTGGGACACGATTCTAGGCTGCAGGGCGGTGGAGTTGTCCTTGGTAGAGCTTGTCGATGTTCAGATGCAGGTGGCCGAGGACTTCTCCGCTGGCCTTGTAGGCGGTGATGTGGTTTCCGTCGCGTAGGACGGTCACGCGGGTGTAGGCGTGGGGTCGTCCGACGGAGATCTTGTGGTCGCCGACGGCGATCACGCCGGAGTCGGAGACGCGATGGGTGCCGACGGAGGCGTCGACCTGGGCGGGTAGATGCTGCGGGCCGCCGAGGGTCGCAGCTTGGTTCCAGGCCTGCTCAGGGGGCATGTTCACGGCACTGTGGCGGCGGTCGGTGTTGTAGAACTTCTGGTATCGGTTGCATGATTTCTGTAGTTGAGCGGTGGTGGCGGGCCGGGTGGGTTGGTCGGTGAGCCACTCTTTGAAGGTGCGGTGGTGGCGTTCGACTTTGCCGTTGGTCTGGGGGTGGTACGGGCTCGAGTGGATGAGGCGGGCACCGGAATCGGTGACGAATGCACTGAACTTCGAGCGGCCCTTCGATGCGGTTGCGCAGAACGCCATTCCGTTGTCGGACAACACTATTGCTGGCACACCATAGTCGGCGAACGCTTTACCGATGGCGGCGATGGCACCGGCGGTGGTCTCGGCGTGGCAGACGTAGGTCGCGACGAGGGTGCGGGTGCAGTCGTCGAGGACTTCGAAGACATTGGCTTTACCGCCGCCGGCGAGTACGACTTCGGTGGCGTCGATCTGATAGCAGTCGCGGGGTCGGGCGTATTGGAATCGGCGGTAGGACGATTTCGGTCGCTTCTTCGGCTCCGGTATGACCAGCCCGTGTCGGGTGAGGATGTTGTTGATGGTGGATCTGGCTGGGATCTTCCAGCCTTTGGCTGACCAATCATGTTCGGCGGCAAGCTTTGTCAGCTCGTAGCGGATGTTGTCGGCACCGTTTTCGCGGCCCAGTTTCCTCCGTAGCGCGATGATGTGGGCCTCGACAGTGTCGGGGGTGCGTGCCGGGCTCGAGCGGGGTCGGCGGGAGTCGAGCTCCCACCGGCCCCGTTCTCGAATCCGGACGGCGTGGCGGTTGGCGGTACTGCGGGAGAGTCCGTGATCGACGCAGAAGCCCGTCAGGCCTCGTTCGTCGAAGACGTCAGCTCCCTCGATGATCCATGCGGTCAAGGTGGCGTCGAGCAGGTTCATCTGGGCATCCGTTCTGGCCATGGATTACTCCATAGCCGGTCACAGTGCCCCGCAGCATCACCACAGCCCGTGTGTCACATGTCCGTGGACATCTCGTGTCTCATATGTCCCCGGACTGAACACG
>NZ_NPFM01000046.1:0-1464 GCF_002258645.1 Rhodococcus sp. 15-649-2-2 | reverse complement strand
CCGGGATGGTGATCGATGCGAGTGGGAGGTGAGCGTGTCGTAGTGTTCGACGCGTCGTCAACTCTCATATACGCGGGTTGGTTACCGCAGGACGGACTGTTTCGGCTGGAGTGGATCGCAAGTCTATAAGTCGAGCGTGATCCCAACGCGCAGTTGAGGATTGCTCATAGGCGGCTAGCGGGTCACTCCCAGACGCTCGGTCACATCCCACATCGTCGTCGATCGTTCATCCCGGACATCTATCCCGACGCAGATCGCTGGTTCGGCGCCGGAGCTTCTGTCATTCCTCGAGTGTGGCCAACGACCAGCACCAGCCGGCCAGCTCTCGTGCGATCCCGGCATTGGCGACCACCGCACGTTTACCGCGTTCGTCGAAATGTTCCCACCGTGCGTGCAGCCGCCGGTTCGCTCGATGCCCTCGCGCTTTGGCTTTGGGAGTCGAGGCCTTCCACCGTGCCACCAGTTCACGCCCCGGCCGATACGGCTTGCGATGATGCCAGGCAGCCTCGACCAGCAGTCGGCGCACGTGAGCATTGCCGGTTTTGCTGACACCGCCCTGCGACCGGGATTCACCGGAAGAATGCTCGGTCGGGATCAACCCGACGAACGCACCGATCGAGCGGCCGGTCAACCGGTCCCACTCGCCGATCTCGGTCGCCAAACCGAACGCTGTCAACGTCGCCACCCCACGAAGGCACCCCAGCCGGGTCACCACCGGAGTGAACGACGAATGCGCAGCCATGTCCGCGATGGCGGTATCGAGACGATTCCGGCGTTCGGTGGTGGCGATGACGGTCTCGTAGGCGGTGTCGTAGGTGATCTGCAGTGCACGTGAATCGAACCGCTGGCGGCGTAACCACAGATCGTGGGCTGCGGTCCAGGGTTTGCCGCCGCTGTAGATGATCCCTTGACGCAGCAGCACATGTGTCAGGCGATGCTGTGCGGACACCAGATCGCCGCGGCAGTCCTCCCTCGCTCGCACCAGATCACGAGCGGACTCCTGTTCGGTACTCGGAATCAGCGCCGGCACAATAGAACTCAAATGAAGCAACCGTGCCAGATGTCGGGCGTCACGGGCATCGGTCTTGATGCGGTCACCAGGGGACGTTGAATTCTCGATGGTGCCGCCACCACGCAATCGACACCGGCGGCCAACAGAAAACGGGCCAGACCGAAACCGGTCGGGCCCGCCTCGTAGACGACATGTACCGATCCTGGCAGCGCACGGATCCACTCCAGGATTTCTTTGTGATCAGGCGACATGCGACGCTCGAACAACTCGCCCGTCTCGCCATCCAAACCGCACGCCACCACCGATCGTGCGTGCACATCCAAACCGACACTCGTACGATGATTCTTCACTGGGGCCTCCCACATCTGTGGCTCTACCGGCCAGGACCCACTCCTGTCGGCAACCCACGCTTACATGCGGAGAGGCCCCAGCCAAGACCTCCATACCGTCTA
>NZ_NPFM01000049.1:0-1481 GCF_002258645.1 Rhodococcus sp. 15-649-2-2 | reverse complement strand
CGCTCAATGTCAAGCTGTCTGGAGTCGGTTGTTGTTGATTCCGACGGTTGCGGGCGGTTGTGGTGTGCACGGGCGGCGGCGGAACCTCTCGGGGTGTCGGTCGTAGTAGGCCTGGTGAGCTCGGTCTCGGTGAGTCCACAGGTCTCGCCAGTGTCCGGAGTGGACGTCTGCGGGTGAGAACAGGGCGATGCCGGAATGTTTGTGGGCGGTGTTGTACCAGTGGACGTAGTCGGTGAGGTGGCCGCGGGCGGCATCGATGTCGGAGAACACGCCCGGGTAGTTCGGGCGGTATTTCATGGTCCGGAACTCGGACTCGGAGAACGGATTGTCGTTACTGACATAAGGCCGGTTGTGGGTGAGCTGGACTCCGTGGGCGGTCAAACAGTTCTTGAGGGTGTTCGAACGCATCGCTGCACCGGAGTCGGCGTGAACGAATGATGGTGCGCCGTAACGCTGTATCGCGATCTCGAACATCTCCGCGGCGAGGTGGTCACTCTCTCGTTCCTCCACACGCCACCCTGCGATCAACCGGGAGTGGATGTCGATGATCGAGTACGCCTTGAACGAGGCACCGCGCCACGGTGAGTGCAGATCGGTGATATCCCAACTCCACACCTGACCGGGCGCGGTAGCGGTGTGGACAGGCATCGAGCGAGGGGTGCGGGTGCTCTTCTTGGTCGGTGTCGTCGGGCGGTTGCGTTGGTCGAGGACCGCTGCTGCGATGCGCCACCACGAGCGCCGGGATGCGATCATCGCTCCGGTGTCCCAGGCGGTGGCGAAGGAGTGATCGACCGAGTTCCCGGCTTGCCATCCGGTGTCGATCAACGCTTCGACCCGTGCGCGATCCGTGGTGTCGATTCTGCTCGGATATCGTCGATCACGTTGATGCACAGGGTTTTCGGCCTTGACCCTGGGGTTGCGGCGGTAGTGCCACGTCGAGCGGGACAACCCGACCAACGTCAATGCTCGACGCACCGATCCAGCCAGTGGTGCCAGTTCGTCGACGAGGGTGTTCTCTGCGCTCAGGAATCGGTGGGATCGGTTCTCGGTGGGGTGTCGTCGGGCTCGGGCACGTTCAGTGTGTGCAAGAGCCCGATAGCTTTTCCCAGCAGCTCGTTGGTCTCCTCGAGCTCACGGATCCGAGCGTCACGTTGGGCGAGTTCCTCGGCATGGCGCGCCGTCTCGATGGCTCGCCGTTCGACCATTCCCTGCCGGCCCTTCGGTTGCGAGTTCATCGGTTCAGTCTGACGCGGAACCAGCCCCCGGTCCACGTCACCGTCGAACACCGCCGTCCGCCACCGCGTCATCATGCCCCTCGAGACGGACGGATGCGCCGCCATCCATGGTCCATGCTGGCCATACGGCAACCGGCAGTACTCGAACACCATCTCCCGAATCTGCTCCCCCGTGAACTCAGCACTCAACATGCGATAACCCTCCATAGCTTCTCGAATGACTCACCAGAAGCTTGGCAAAGAGGG
>NZ_NPFM01000050.1:0-2535 GCF_002258645.1 Rhodococcus sp. 15-649-2-2 | reverse complement strand
TCGCTCTCTGCGATGCGTGTCGTAGCCGCCGTGCAGGAAACCTTCGACTGTGAAATCAGCGTCCGTGCACTCATGGAAGCCCCCACCGTAGCGGGCCTGGCTCGTGTGGTGGGTGGAGGACAGTCGGGCACCAGGCAAATCTGGGAGCCATATGCGCGTCCGGCCCAGTTGCCGCTGTCGTTCGCCCAGCGTCGGTTGTGGTTCATCCATCAGCTAGAGGGACCATCGGCGACATACAACATCCCTCTGGTACTACGCCTAATCGGTCTACTCGACGTCGACGCGCTGACCCTGGCGGTTGCCGATGTCGTAGCCCGGCACGAGAGTGTTCGCACAGTGTTTCCCGCTACGGCTGGCGTGCCCGAGCAGTGCATTCTCGATGCCTCTGAAGGGCTTGTCGCCTGCAAAGTCATCGACGCCACCAACTGGACCGATCAACAGTTGGATGAGGCGGTCGGTATTGTCACCCGCCACGCCTTCGACTTAGAAACCGAGATTCCCTTTCGTGCAAGGCTTTTCGCAGTCTCGACCACGGAACACCATCTGGCCCTGGCAATGCACCACATCGCCGCCGACGGATCATCTCTCTCGCCGCTGGTTCGCGACCTGACTACCGCATATCAGGCCCGCACCACCCGGACGGAGCCAGGCTGGGAGCCGTTGCCCGTTCAGTACGCCGACTTCACAATCTGGCAGCACAAGCTCCTCGGCGAGGCCGACGATCCTAATACCCGATCTGGTCGACAAACAGTTTTCTGGGAGCGGAACCTCGCTGGATACGCGGGACTGCTGGAGCTTCCCACGGACCGGCCTTACCCCGCCGTCGCCAACCATCAGGGCGGCCAAGTCGTCGTCGAATGGCCCGCCGAACTGCAGGAACTCGTGCGGGTTGTGGCGCGGGAACGCAATGCGACGACGTTCATGGTGATGTCGGCGGCGCTTTCGGTGCTGTTGGCGCGTTTGAGCGGGAGCGCGGATGTGGCGTTCGGGGTGCCGACGGCGGGGCGGGGGCGAACCGAGTTTGACGGCATGGTCGGGTTTTTCGTCAACACGCTGGTGTTGCGTACGCGGGTTTCAGCCGAGATGAACTTCGGTGATTTGTTGGAGGAGGTACGGGAGCGGAGCCTGGACGCGTTCGCGAACCAAGATGTGCCGTTCGATGCGCTTGTCGAGCGCCTCAATCCGGTCCGTACGCAGGCTCACCATCCGTTGATCCAAATCCTGTTCGCCTGGCAAAACGTCACCCTGCCCGATCTGTCTCTGCCAGGTCTCGACATTTCCCCGCAGCGCACGGACACCTTGACCGCTCGAATGGACTTGACTTTCAGCCTGCGTGAGCGGTTCGACAACTCCGGCCGTCCCATAGGCATTGGGGGTCTGGTCGAGTACCGCACCGACGTCTATGACGCCGAAACTGTAAAACAACTTGTTACCCGCTGGCAGCGGGTGCTCACGACGATGCTCGCCGGCACGGACCGCTCGGTGGCGTCAATCGACTTGCTTGACGAGAGAGAACTGACGCAGCTGGACGCCCTCGGAGCGCGGTCAGTGCTAAATGAATCGATCGTGGACCCCGCGATTCCGGAGTTGTTCGCCGAGCAGGTGAGGGTGCGGCCGGACGTCATAGCGGTGGTGTTCGAGGGTCGGTCGTGGACGTATCAGGAGTTGGACGACACATCGACGCAGTTGGCTCATTTGTTGGCTGGGCGTGGGGTGGGAGTAGAGGACGTTGTTGCACTGTTGCTGCCACGTTCGGAACACACTGTGATAGCCATACTTTCGGTGCTGAAGCTGGGTTCTGCTTACTTGCCGATCGACATCAACACCCCTGACGAGCGCCTGGCATTCGTTCTACAAGACGCTGCGCCGGCCGCGATTTTGACCACGGTGAGCCTCGCTGGTCGCGTCAGTAAGTCCGGGGTCCCACTGATAGATGTCGAGGATCCCAAGGTCGCTGAACAGCCGACGACGACGTTGCCGGTGCCGAATGCTGACCTCCTCGCGTACATCATCTACACCTCAGGAACGACAGGCACACCCAAAGGCGTCGGCATCACACAAACGAACGTCACCCAGACCTACGCAGCTTCGGAACATGCTTTCAAACATTCCCCAGATCAGGTGTGGTCGATGTTCCATTCGTACTCGTTCGATGTGTCGGTGTGGGAGATGTGGGGCGCTCTGCTGCACGGCGGCCGCTTGGTGATCATCCCTGAGCATGCCGCCCGCTCCGCAACGGACTTTCACCGAATCCTGGTAGACGAGCAGGTCACCACCGTCAACCAGACCCCGTCCGCACTCGAGATGCTCTCGCCCGAGGGAATAGATCAAGTAAGGACCATTTTTGTGGGGGGTGAGGCATGCTCGCCCGAACTTGTCGATCGGTGGGCTTCAGGCCGAGAAATGATCAATGGCTACGGGGAGACAGAGACGTTCTACGCCTCTATGAGTGCGCCCATGAAGCCTGGTCATGGAGCTCCTATCGGTACGCCGGTGCCGGGTGATGCGTTGTTTGTGTTGGATTCCGGTTTGCGG
>NZ_NPFM01000036.1:0-507 GCF_002258645.1 Rhodococcus sp. 15-649-2-2 | reverse complement strand
CCCGTACGTCGCTGCCGAGCGTGGGTACCTCGATGCCGTCATTCCACCCAGTCATACCCGCGGTCAGATCGTGACCGCGCTGCGTCTGCTCGAACGCAAGCAAGTCACCCTGCCACCGAAGAAGCACGGAAACATCCCACTATGAGCGGCGAAGCGAATCACTTTGCAGCGTCGGATAGTTGGTCGTTTCGAGGGTGCCCGACCGACACCGACATCGCCGCTGTTGTTGCTGTGTTGTCCGCGGCGCAGCCGTCCGTGGTCCAAGAACCTTCGCCGGTACTGGATCTGTGGGGTCGCCCGGAAGACATGCACCGTTACGGACTCGCCAGTGCCCCAGCTCTTTTCGTCAATGCCCGATACGGCCAGTGAAGGAACTCGACAATATGACCACGTCCAATTCTCATCGGAAGATCACCAAGGTTCTTGTTGCCAATCGTGGTGAGATCGCGGTGCGGGTGATCCGGGCGGCTGCTGATGCCGGGTTGGCCAGTGTCGCTGTCTACGCCG
>NZ_NPFM01000045.1:0-2562 GCF_002258645.1 Rhodococcus sp. 15-649-2-2 | reverse complement strand
TGTCCGTGGCCATGAAAAAGTACCCACTGGTGGCCAGGTCGAGGTCCCCACTGGTGGCCAACTGAAAGTCCCCACCCCGTGTTCGTCGTGTCGATCAGGAACTTCTGGCCCGAGCGGTGACGGTGAAGGTGCCAACCACACACCGCACCGCCCGGGGAGTTCCATTGAAGTCTGCGAAGGAACGCATGGACATCATTTCCGCTTACCGCGAAGTCGGGTCGTACCGAGGAGCCGCCGAACTCGTCGGCACCACCCACAAGACCGTCAAACGCACCATCGACAAGTTCGAAGCCGATCAGGCCGGCCAATCACCACCGCAGCGGGCCGAGCGTGAACGCAACTACGCCGCCGTCACCGACCTGGTAGCCGAACGGGTCGACAAATCTCAGGGCCGAATCTCGGCGAAACGGATCCTGCCGATCGCCCGCAAGGCCGGCTACACCGGTTCGGACCGCAACTTCCGCCGCCTGGTGGCCGAGGAGAAGCAATGCTGGCGCACCGACCATCACCGCGGCCGCCGGCCCGCGGTGTGGGCACCGGGTGACTACCTGATCATCGACTGGGCCACCGTGGGCGGTCTGCACCTGTTCTGCGCTGTCATGGCGTACTCGCGGTCGCGGTTCGCTGCATTCGCCACCGACGAGAAGGCCACCACCACAATGGCATTGATCGCCGAAGCACTCGCCACTGTCGGAGGTGTCCCGCGCAAAGTCCTCGCCGACCGCATGGCATGCCTCAAAGGCGGAGTCGTTGCGAACGTCGTCATCCCCACCCCGGACTACGTCCGCTTCGCTGCTCATTACGGGTTCGCGCCGGACTTCTGCCACGCGAACGACCCGCAATCGAAAGGAGTGGTGGAAAACCTCGTCGGCTACGCCCAACGCGATCTCGCTGTCCCGTTGCTCACCGAAGCAGCGGTCGCCGGCACCACCGTCGACGTCCATACCGCCAACGTCGCCGCGAAACTCTGGTGCACGGAAGTCAACGCCCGCATCCATTCGGAGATATGCGCGGTCCCGAACGACAGACTCGACGAAGAGCGAGAGTTGTTGTCGCCCTTGCCATCGCTACGCCTGGAGATCGGTCCACCACCGGTGACCCGCAAAGTCGACCGCCTGTCCTGCGTGCGGTTCGCGTCCGCGCGCTACTCGGTGCCCGTCCGGTTGATCGGCGCGACGGTCACCCTCGTCCAGACCGAGGGACGGTTGGTGGTCGTCGAGCCGGCCACCGGTGAGGTCGTCGCCGAACACGACCTGGGCCAGCCGGGCACCGCGTCGGTAGTCGACGCCCACTACGGCGGTGCCCGACCCGCGCCCCATCGCGGACCCAGGCCGAGAACCACTGTCGAGCAACAGTTCTGCGCACTCGGACCCGAAGCAGAAGCATTCCTTGTCGGTGCCGCCGCGATCGGCAACACCAGACTCGGATCCGAACTCGAGATCCTGCTTGCACTCGGTGCGGCGCACGGCACCGCGCAGTTGGTGGCAGCGTTGACCCGGGCGGTTGCCTTCCGCCGATTTCGGGCCGCCGATGTTCGATCGATCCTCGCTGCCGGTGCCGGAGCGCCGCAGCCCAGGCCTGCCGGGGACGCGTTGATCCTGGACCTACCGACCGCACCGACACGCTCACTCGATGCCTACGCCATCCGGCCGCCTGCCGCCGATACGCAGGTGCCGTCATGACCGACACCACCACCACAGCGGCGAAGCCTCCGAAGACTGCTGCACCCCAGCATGTTCCCGAACTCGCAGCCGATCTCGACGCCGGACTGCGGCGACTGAAACTGGCTGCGATCCGCCGGACCGCACCGGAGGTGCTGATCACCGCGAAAACGCAACGCTGGACCCCGGAAGAAGTGCTGCGGACGCTCATCGAGTCCGAACTCGCAGCACGCGATGCCTCCAACATCGTCAACCGGCTCAAAGCAGCGGCGTTCCCGGTGACCAAAACGTTGGAGTCCTTCGACGTCGCCGCGTCGTCGATCCAACCGAAAGTGTTCGACTACCTCTCCAGCCTGGAATGGATTCGGACACAGTCGAACCTGGCGATGATCGGACCCGCCGGGACAGGCAAGTCGCACACCTTGATCGGACTCGGTGTCGCCGCCGTGCACGCTGGACACAAGGTCCGCTACTTCACCGCCGCGGATCTCGTCGAAACCCTGTATCGCGGATTGGCCGACAACACCGTCGGCAAGATCATCGAATCACTGCTGCGGGTCGACCTGATCATCATTGACGAAATGGGCTTCGCCCCGCTCGACGACACAGGCACGCAGTTGCTGTTCCGTCTCGTAGCCGGTGCCTACGAACGCCGCTCGTTGGCGATCGGATCGCACTGGCCGTTCGAGCAATGGGGACGGTTCCTGCCCGAGCACACCACCGCCGCCTCGATCCTCGACCGGCTTCTCCACCACGCCTCCATCGTCGTCACCGACGGCGAGTCCTACCGCATGAAAGATGCACAACACCGAAAGGACAGCCCCTGACAAACCGGAAACATCAACACGGACCGGGGACTTTCACCTGGCCACCAGCGGGGACATCAACCTGGCCATTGACA
>NZ_NPFM01000051.1:0-510 GCF_002258645.1 Rhodococcus sp. 15-649-2-2 | reverse complement strand
GGGAGGGAGCCGTCGAAGGTGGGATCGGCGATTGGGACGAAGTCGTAACAAGGTAGCCGTACCGGAAGGTGCGGCTGGATCACCTCCTTTCTAAGGAGCATTCTCCAGGACATGTACCAGCACACAGGTGCTCGGATGATGGACTGGCAGAGCCCGTTTCGTTCCCACACGTGGAACGGCGGGAGCTCACGGGTGGAACACTGACAACCAACTCGCATCATTCGGTTCTCGTTGCCGGCCTCCCATGGAGGTCGGTGATGGTATCGAACGCGAGTTATATCGATGCACTGTTGGGTCCTGAGAGAACACGCGAGTGTTTCTTTCAAGGCAAGACAATTTATGCAGGCTTCCGCTTTCTGGCAGACCGCATCACTTCGGTGGTGGTCATGGTGTGGATATTCGGTGGGAGTGTGTGTGTTGTTTGAGAATTGCACAGTGGACGCGAGCATCTTTGTTGTAAGTAATGAAGAGCGTACGGTGGATGCCTTGGCACCAGGAGCCGATGAAGGA
>NZ_NPFM01000048.1:1958-3334 GCF_002258645.1 Rhodococcus sp. 15-649-2-2 | reverse complement strand
TGCCCGGCGGTGAACGGGGGAACCTGGTTGTCCCATTCGGTTTCGATCCACCGGGTGTGCACCGAGAAGGAGTCGCCGTCACCGATGAACGCCGGATCGGAGACCACCGCGGCGTGGAACGGGATCACTGTCGCCAGGCCTTCGACGGTGAATTCGGCCAACGCCCGACGCGAACGCGCGAGGGCTTCCTCGCGGGTGGCTCCGGTGACGATGAGTTTGGCGAGCATCGAATCGAACTGGCCACCGATCACCGAGCCGGATTCGACACCGGAGTCGACGCGCACTCCCGGGCCGGAGGGGGCGGTGAAGGTGGTGACCGGTCCGGGTGCGGGCAGGAACCCGCGGCCGGCGTCTTCGCCGTTGATCCGGAACTCGAACGAATGCCCCCGCGGTTCCGGGTCTTCGGTGATCGAGAGTTCTTCACCGTTGGCGATGCGGAACTGTTGCAGCACCAGGTCGATGCCGGAGGTTTCCTCGGTGACCGGGTGCTCGACCTGCAGACGGGTGTTGACCTCGAGGAACGAGACGAGTCCGTCCTGGCCGACGAGGTATTCGACGGTCCCGGCGCCGTAGTAGCCGGCTTCGAGGCAGATGGCTTTGGCGCTGGAGTGGATTTCTTTGCGTTGGGCGTCGGTGAGGAACGGGGCGGGGGCTTCTTCGACGAGTTTCTGGAAGCGGCGTTGCAGGGAGCAGTCGCGGGTGCCGGCGACGATGACGTTGCCGTGCTGATCGGCGATGACCTGCGCTTCGACGTGGCGTGGTTTGTCGAGGTAGCGTTCGACGAAGCATTCCCCGCGCCCGAACGCGGCGACGGCTTCGCGGGTGGCGGAGTCGAACAGTTCGGGGATTTCCTCGCGGGTGCGGGCGACTTTCATACCGCGGCCACCGCCACCGAATGCGGCTTTGATCGCGATCGGCAGGCCGTGTTCGTCGACGAACGCCAAAATTTCGTCCGCGTCTTTCACCGGCTCGGAGGTGCCCGGGACCGACGGTGCTTTCGCGCGGGCGGCGATGTGGCGGGCGGTGACCTTGTCGCCGAGGTCGCGGATGGACTGTGGGGACGGCCCGATCCAGATCAGCCCTGCATCGAGGACGGCTTGGGCGAAGTCGGCGTTCTCGGAGAGGAATCCGTAGCCGGGGTGGATGGCGTCGGCTCCGGACTTGGCGGCGGCATCCAAAATTTTGTCGATCACCAAATAGGATTCGGCCGAGGACTGCCCGCCGAGGGCGAATGCTTCGTCGGCGAGGCGGACGAACGGGGCATCGGCGTCGGGTTCGGCGTAGACAGCGACACTGGCCAACCCGGCATCAGCAGCCGCCCGGATCACCCGCACCGCGATCTCACCACGATTGGCAACAAGAACCTTGGTGATCTG
>NZ_NPFM01000048.1:0-1551 GCF_002258645.1 Rhodococcus sp. 15-649-2-2 | reverse complement strand
TTGCGTTCGAGCAGACGCAGCGCGGTCACGATCTGACCGCGGGTATGACTGGGTGGAATGACGGCATCGAGGTACCCACGCTCGGCAGCGACGTACGGGTTGACCAACGTGTCCTCGTATTCCTGCTGCAACGTCAGCCGCAACGCATCGACGTCCTCACCGTTCTTCGCCGCCTCCAACAACTGCTTGCGGTACACGAACCCGACCGCACCCGAGGCCCCCATCACCGCGATCTGCGCCGTCGGCCACGCCAAATTGACGTCGGCACCCATGTGCTTGGACCCCATCACGTCGTACGCCCCGCCGTACGCCTTGCGGGTGATGACGGTGATCTTCCCGACCGTCGCCTCCCCGTAGGCATACAACAATTTCGCGCCCCGCCGAATGATGCCGTTGTACTCCTGACCCGTCCCGGGCAGAAACCCCGGCACATCGACCAACGTGATGATCGGAACGTTGAAACAATCACACGTGCGCACGAACCGCGCCGCCTTCTCCGAGGCATCGATGTCCAACGTTCCCGCGAACTGCGTGGGCTGATTGGCCACGATCCCCACCGACCGGCCGTCGATCCGCCCGAACCCGACGATGATGTTGCGGGCCCGCCCCTCCTGGACTTCGAGGAACTCGTCGTCGTCGAGGATGCGGGTGATCACCTCGTGCATGTCGTAGGGGGTGTTCGGTGAATCCGGGATCAGGGTGTCGAGTTCGAGATCCTCCGCGGTCAGCGAGTCCTCGATCGCCCCGGTGATCGGATCCGACGGGACCGTCCGCGGGGCGTCGGCGCGATTGTTGGACGGGAGATACGACAGCAGATCCCGCACGTAGTCGAGCGCGTCGTGCTCGCCGGAGGCGACGTAGTGCGCGACCCCGGATTTCTCCATGTGTGTCCTCGCGCCACCGAGCTCTTCCATCGTCACGTTCTCACCGGTGACGGTTTTGATGACGTCGGGGCCGGTGACGAACATCTGACTGGTGCCGTCGACCATGACCACGAAATCGGTCAACGCCGGGGAGTAGACGTGTCCACCGGCGGCGGGGCCCATGATCAGCGAGATCTGCGGGATCACCCCCGAGGCGCGGACGTTGCGGTGGAAGATCTCCCCGTACAACCCGAGGGAGACGACCCCTTCCTGGATGCGGGCACCGGCACCTTCGTTGATTCCCACCAACGGGCGTCCGGTCTTGACCGCCAGGTCCATGACCTTGACGATCTTCTCGCCGTAGATTTCCCCCAACGAGCCACCGAAGACGGTCGCGTCCTGGGAGAACACGCACACATCCCGGCCGTCGACGGTGCCGTAGCCGGTGACGACACCGTCACCGAGGGGCCGGTTGTCACCCAACCCGAAATTCTGGGACCGGTGCCGCGCCAACGCGTCGAGCTCGACGAACGAGCCCTCGTCGAGCAACGCCGTGATCCGCTCGCGCGCAGTCAACTTGCCCTTCGCGTGGACCCGCTCCACCGCCGCCTCACCCGAGGGATGCTCCGCACCCGCGAGACGTTTACGAAGATCGGCCAATTTACCCGCAGTGGTATGGATATCGGGT
>NZ_NPFM01000028.1:0-341654 GCF_002258645.1 Rhodococcus sp. 15-649-2-2 | reverse complement strand
GCCCCCCACCGAATAACCCGCCCCGGTTGGGATCAATGCGACTTCGAGGCGCTCTGAGTGCAACAAAGCCACATTCATTCAGCACCCGGGCGGACTCCAGGTGGGCGGGCTACGCGTCGGTCAGCTTTCGATCCACTTGTGGTCGTGCGCCAGTCGCAGAATCGCTGATCGAATGTCGAGAATCTGCGTCGCTGACAAGGTGCCGTTGGCGGTCAGCAGAGCCTCGGTCAGTTCCGCGGTGAAGTCCCCCTCGGACAGCACGTCGCAGATGACGTCTTCGAGTTGTTGGTGTTCGCTGACCGGAATGTCGTGGAACGGCACGTCGGGCTTGAGTCGGGTGACCAGTGCGGTCGATGCCGGACCGTCGATGATCTGTACCTGGGTGGCCTTGAGGCCTCGGTCGCCCTCGACGGCGACGTATTCGACTCGAACCCCCGGTGCCAACAGTCTCTTGTCGAAGTCCAGATCGTTGACGTGAATGAACACGTCCTCGCCGCCCTCGTCCGGCGCTACGAATCCGTACCCCTTGAACTCGTCGAATCGAATCACTTTTCCAGTCGACAGCATCGAACTCACCACTCCACGGTCGTTCCCACATGCCTACCCAGGCACGCCCGCGAAACTACCGCGACACCCAGGCCCCAGCAACCCGGTCGGCTAACCGACGTCGCGGCTCAACCACGTCACTTCCGCTCCGGCACCACCGGTGCGGAACGGCTCGAGCGCAGCATCCCAGTCCGAGCCGAGAGCATGCTCCACGGCTGCAGCGAAATTCCCCTGGTTGTTTTCCATCAAGGCGCGCAGTCGCATCTCGCCGAGTACCACGTCACCGTTCGCGCTCGTAGTGCCGCGCCACAGGCCCAATCCGGGTACGTGCGAGAACCGTTCGCCGTCGACGCCCTCACTGGCGTCCTCGGTCACCTCGAACCGCAGCATCTGCCACGAGCGCAGGATGCCGGCGAGCTTGGCCCCGGTACCGACCGGGCCCACCCAGTCGGTGGTGGCGCGGAGCTGACCATCGGAGGCAGGCTGCGCAGACCACTTCAAATTCGCACGGCAACCGAGGGCGTCGGTCAACGCCCATTCGACGTGCGGGCACAGAGCAGCGGGCGACGAGTGGATGTACACAACACCCGACGTCGCTTCTGCGAACTGATTCGATCCACGCATTGCACTACCTCCAGCTTCGACGAGGGACGTCTTCCCCAACGACCTCGACATGCTTCGGCTGGCTGCAGTGAATCAACGCGTGTGTGTACTAGTGTGCCCCGAGTTGCCCCTGTTGCGCCAGTGCAATCTGGGAACAGACGAGTTTCACCCTGCCAGCACGGCGTCGGACAGCTCCGGCCACAGCGGTTTGGCCCAGTCTCCGAACGCCCTGTCGGTCAACACCACGCACGCAGTGCGTACTGCCGGATCCACCCACAGGAACGTTCCGGCTTGCCCGAAGTGACCGAACGTGGACGGCGAGTTGTTGCTCCCGGTCCAGTGCGGGGTCTTCTCACCGCGCAGCTCGAACCCGAGCCCCCAGTCGCAGGGCTTGTGTGATCCGTAACCGGGCACGATTCCGTTGAGACCGGGAAACTGCACCTCCGTCGCCGACGCCAGTGTCTGCGACGCCAGGAGCGTCGGCGCGAGCAACTCGGTCGCGAACCTCGTCAGATCGGCGAGTGTGGAGCGGCCGCCGTGACCGGCCGATCCCGGCAGCGACGTGTTCGTCATCTGCAGGGGCTTGCACACGGCCTCGTCCAAGTAGTCGGGGAAGGCAATGCCTGCCTCGGTTTCGATCAATTCGGCCAACACCTCGAACCCGGCACTCGAATAGATCCGCTTGGTGCCGGCCGGTGCCTGGACTGTGCGGTCGCCGAACGCCAACCCCGATGCGTGTGCCAGCAGATGGCGCACCGTCGAACCCTCCGGCCCTGCGGGCTGATCGAGTTCCACCGCGCCTTCCTCGACGGCAACGAGGACCGCGTACGCACTCAGCAGCTTGGTCACCGAGGCGAGTTCGTAGACAGTTTCGGTGTCGCCGACCTCCTCACGAATACCGGAGTCGGTGACGACTGCGGCACTGACATGATCGACGGGCCACGAGGCTGTGAGATCGAGGGTAGGCACAACTCCAGAGCCTAATTGTCGGCCGATGACGGTGCCCCGGTCCCCCGCCGGGCTACTCTCGGTCCACAGGAATGGAGATGCGATGTCGGTTGTGTATGGATCGTGCAATTTGTGCGAGGCGATCTGCGGGCTCGAGTTCACCGTGGAGAACGACGCAGTGGTGTCGATCCGGGGTGACGAGAAGGATCCACTCTCACGCGGCCACATCTGCCCCAAGGCACTGTCGTTGATCGATCTTCATGCCGATACCGATCGACTCACCACACCGGTCAAGCGGGTGGGCGACAAGTGGGAGAAGATCGGGTGGAGCGAGGCATACGACCTCGTCGTCGAGGGTCTCGTGTCGACGCGCAAGAAGTACGGGCGCAACGCGGTCGGCGTCTATCAGGGAAACCCCAACGTGCATTCGATGGGCGCGATGACGCACGGAATTCCGTTCACCTCGCTGCTGCGGACGCGCAATCGCTACTCCGCCACTTCGCTGGATCAGCTGCCACATCAGCTCGTCGACCATCTGCTGTACGGCCATCAGCTGCTGCTACCGATTCCGGACATTGATCGAACCGATTTCTTTCTCGTCCTCGGCGGTAATCCGATGGCGTCCAACGGCAGCATGATGACGGTGCCAGATTTCGCCAAGAGAGCGCGGGCACTGCGCAAACGGGGCGGCCGCCTGGTCGTGGTCGATCCACGCAAGACCGAGACCGCCGACATCGCCGACACTCACTTCTTCGTTCGGCCCGGCAGCGATGCACTGCTGCTGCTCGCGATGATTCACACCATCGTTGTCGACGGAGCCGTGAAGGTGGCCGACTACATCGACGGGGCCGATCGACTCGCTGATCTTGTCGCGGAGTTCACCCCGGAGGCGGTCGCCCCCGTGGTCGGAATCTCGGCGGACGAGATCTCGACTCTCGCTCGTGATTTCGCCGCAGCGAAATCTGCCGTGGCCTACGGCCGCATGGGGGTGTCGACCCAGCAGTTCGGCACCGTGTGTCAGTGGGCCATTCAGGTGCTGAACATCATCACGGGCAATCTCGATCGCCCGGGTGGTGCGATGGTGACCGATCCCGCGATCGACCTGATCAAGCAGGGCATCGTCGGCCGCGGCCACTTCGACAAGTGGCGCAGCCGCGTTCGGGATCTGCCCGAGTTCGCAGGCGAATACCCCTGTTCGACGCTCGTCGACGAGATCACCACCGAAGGTAAAGACCAGATCCGCGCGATGGCGGTGCTGTCCGGAAATCCGGTGTTGTCGATGCCCGGCGGCAACACCCTGAACGACGCGTTCGCGGCCCTGGATTTCATGGTGTCGTTCGACTTCTACATCAACGAGACCTCGCGTCACGCACACGTGATTCTGCCGCCGACGATGTCGCTCGAACGCGATCATTACGACCTGATCTTCAACTCCTTCGCGGTACACAACACCGCGAAATACATGCCCGCGGTTCTGCCCAAGCAGGCTGACGCCAAGCATGATTGGGAGATCTTCCGAGATCTGTCGCTCCGCTACAAGAACCGCATGGCGGGTTCGACGGTCGATCGACTGAAAGCACGAGTGACTCCGAAGAGCATCATCGGCGAGGCCCGTCTGCGCCTGTCCCCTGCTCGCACTCTGGACATCTTGCTCCGTAGCCGACGAAAAGGGTTGTCGCTGAGGAAGCTTCGGGCCAATCCGCACGGCATCGACCTCGGCCCACTGCGTCCCGGCTTTCCGCAGAAGTTGAAGACGCGGGACAAGCGTGTCCAGTTGATTCAGGACGTGGTGGTCACCGAACTTCCCGCGTTGGTGGACCTGATGCATTCCAGCGCAGTTCCGAGTGGTGACGAGTTGTTGATGATCGGGCGGCGGCACCTACGCAGCAACAACTCGTGGATGCACAACACTGCCCGGCTCACCAAAGGCAAAGCGCGACATCAGCTTCTGGCACACCCGGACGATCTTGCGCACCGCGGTATCGAGGATGGGTCGATGGTGTCGGTCACCTCCGCTGCCGGAACCGTCGATATCGAGGTGGCGGCATCGGAGAAGATGATGCCGGGCGTGGTGAGCATGCCGCACGGCTTCGGTCATCAGCGCCCCGGCGTCCAGTTGTCCGTCGCGACGACGGTGCAAGGACCGAGTGTCAACGACATCACCGACCCGGGCCGAGTCGACGCCGTCTCGGCCAATGCGATCCTCAACGGCGTCCCGGTGCAGGTCCGGGCGAAATAGCTCCCCCGATGCACCGTCGAGGCGACGCGATTCTGTACGATTCTGCAGGCTCGTACCTAGTACGCGCATGGGGCGGTAGCTCAGTCGGTTAGAGCCGTGGACTCATAATCCATTGGTCGCGGGTTCGAGCCCCGCCCGCCCCACTCACATTCTCCCAGCTCAGAGCGGGTCGAATTGCCGGTCGACGGTATAGCAAACCCGCTCAAACCGGTTGGGGATAGCACCGGGATAGCAGTTCCCGAACTCCCCCGGCATTTCGCCTGGTCGCTACTCGCCGTCGAGCGCGTCGGCTACGGCGTCGAGGCCGTCCTCGAACAGCCCCGAGTACACGTCCAGGGTCATTGCAGCGGAACTGTGGCCGAGCTGGCGCTGCACGTCCTTCACCGAGGCACCCTTTCCAATGGCCAGTGAGGCGTACGTGTCGCGTAGATCGTGCGGTGTCAGCGGAGCGAGTTGCGCGAGCTCGACGGCAGGTTTGAACACCCGCTTGCTCCAGGCAGGGTTGCGGATCGGTTCGCCTGAGCGGGACGGGAACACTAGCTCGCCGCCCTTCCGACCGTCGATCTGCTCCCGGAGCGGTTCGACCAGCGACCGAGGGAAGGCCACCGAGCGGGCCGTGTGATTCTTGGTGTCGGACCATTCGAGCTTGCCACCGACCTCGGAGACCGACCGCTCGATACGCAAACGGCGCTTGTCCAGGTCGACACACTCGACCCGTAGCCCCGCAACCTCTCCGAAGCGCAAGCCGGTCAAAGCGAGCGTACGGATCATCAATCCGTCGACCGAGGGTTCGGCGTCTGGGATGAGATTTCGCCCGTCGTCGTCTTGTCCAATCGGTGGCCCAGCGACCCGCTTACGTGGGTACTGAGCAATGTCTCGCTGAATTGCGAGGTAGTCGGCAGCGGCGACCAGTCGCGCAAGGTCGACACGGGAGAGAAACCGCTGTGAGGCCCGACGCGCACGCGGGAGCTGTATTCCGTCGCACAGGTTGCGCGGCATCCGGCCGTCACGCACCGCAAGGTCGAGAATCATGCGGGTCACTACGTGGACATGACGCACGCTCGACGGGGAGAGCTCGCGATGGGTGGTAAGCGATGCAATCCACGTAGCGAGATCGCCGTGCTCGACGTCGACCAGGCGCACGCCCTCCCAGCGGGGCAGAACGTGCGTGTCGAGCACGCTCTCATACGAGCGCCGAGTGCTGGCCGTTCTCGACGCGAGACCGGCCCTCCAGACCTCGGCGAGCGCTCCGACCGTCATCTCCGCCCGAGCGGGTGCAACGTGGTCGCCCCGCACGACTGAGGCCATTTGTTCCGAAATCCACGCCTCGGCGCGCGCTTTCGTGTCGAAGCCCTTCGAGATCGGAGACCCTCCGAAGGCGGGCACATATCGGGCCGTCCACCGTTTCCCGACGCCATGCCGTGACGACGGCTTCTTCTTCTCGGATCGGCATCCACATTTCACGTCATCGGGGCCGAGTGGGTCACGAGTGTGCCAGCGGTCGAAGACATTGGAACGCACTCGCCGTACAGCGGGGATTGCGGAGGGCATACCGGGAAGTCTAGGTCACCTATGACCAATGGATATTTTCTATCCATGTGATCTGTGTCACATATATGCGAACGGCTGGACCAGCACTTTAAAACTTCGATCGCCAAAACTGACATAGCCCCTGACCTGGAGATGTCCGGTTCTTTCGTCAAAGTTGACATGTGGCACAACAGATTTCGGCGTGATCTTATGACGTCACGGCACGAACCAACCGAAACCCCGGAGGCACCAATGCAACCCACCGACCGACTCAACGCAAGCGGTGCGGCCGAATTTCTCGACCTGTCCACCAAGACGCTCGCCAACATGCGAGCACGCGGAATCGGCCCGCCGAGCTACCGGATCGGTGGCCGAGTCTGGTACGACCTGCGCGATTTGAACGTGTGGATTGCTCGCGAGAAGGCCGCAACACTCGTCGGAGCGTAACCGGGGACCTCTACTCGTCACCCATCCCGAGGCCGGCTCAGCCCATAACTGCCGACTTGAAAGATGGTCCTCTGCAATGCTTTACACACAAGAAAACCCCCGACCGAAGTCGAGGGCATCTCGCCGAAATGGTCACCTACCGCTAAGTCACCGGATTTCGTCTCCCGAGGCGATTCTAGCGCGTGCGTCCGACATTCTCACGCTTCCCGTTACCTGGGGTTGCGTCGCGTTGCTCTCCAACGTCGGTGCGCTGGTCTCGATCGTCGGCGGTGGACGATGATTCGATTTGCCGAGTGCGAGCCCCACGAATACGACGAAAGTTGCCGGGTCTGCCGCGACGCTCACAGCTCGCGCTTCGACGGACCCAAGTATGCCGCCGACGAACGACGACTCGTGTTGCGCGCGATGGGAATCCGATCAATTCGTTTGCAGAACCGCCTACTTGCCGAGGGTGGAGAGGCGCTTATCGACCTCGCTGTGCGGTGCCTTACGGATTTACCGTCGTCGGTGCTGGAAACGCAGCTCGACGCCACGGTCCCGGTCCGCAGCACGGGCAACGCACCGGTCACCGACCGAACCCACCGGATGCGCCCAATCGACAAGCGGGACCCACGAAAAGCGCTACCTAAAAGCACCGTGGACGTTCTGCGTGAGTTCTACCGCGCCGAGGGTCGACTGCCGGTCATCGTGCCGCTGGCCATCGGGGCCGAGGTCGCGGCCGAGGTGGGACTGCCGACGAGATTTCTGATGCCCCGGCCCCTGCGCGCAGAGCTTGTCGCGCGCTTCAAGCACGAACTGACGGAGATTTTCTAGTGACTACCGACGACACCCGCAGTCTGCGACTCTCACGCCAACACAGCGGACAAGCCCGGTGGGCATACCTGCTCGCCGAACATCATGCGAACGACGTCATGTTCGTTACCGGTCTCGGATGGTTCGCCTACGACGGGACCCGCTGGACCGAGGACCCGGACGGAGTGGTCGCTACTCGGCTACTGCTCGCACTACTCCGAACGGGTCGCTCGCAAGAGTCCGTGGACAAGGACGCTCTGTCGGAGATTGCGTCCTGTGAGCGTGCGAGCGGACTTGCTGGAGTGCTCAGCATCGCGGCGAAGCTGCCCGAGTTTCACTGCACCGTGGCCGACCTGGACGCCGACCCGAACGTTCTCAACGTGGCGAACGGGACCGTTGACCTACTCGACGGGACATTGCGAGCGCACGATCCAGACGACCGAATAACGAAGGTCACGCGCGCGGCATACCGACCCGAATCCCGTTCCGTGGCGTGGGAGAGATTTCTGAAGTCCTCACTGCCCGACGCCGAGGTTCGCACATTTCTCCAGCGATACGCCGGCTACGCACTCAGCGGCCGGGTAACCGAGCACATTCTGACGATCCTGCACGGAGAGGGCCGGAACGGGAAGGGGGTGTTCTACGGCGCTCTGAATCACGCGCTCGGATCGTATGCAGGCATCGGCGAGTCCGAGTTGTTCCTCGATCGCAGAGGCGCTCACACCACCGGCGAGATGGACTTGCGCGGACTGCGACTGGTCACGGTCTCCGAGACCGGACAGGGTGCCCAGCTCGCCGCTGCGACGGTGAAACGACTTGTCGGCGGGGACAGGATCAAAGCGCGTCGGATGCACCGAGATTTCGTAGAGTTCGAGCCGAGCCACTCGCCGTTTCTCGTTACGAACCACCTGCCGAAAGTGCGCGGCGACGATCCGGCGCTATGGGCACGCCTGCGTGTGGTCCCGTTCGGCGTGGTGATCCCGGAGGCCGACCGAGTGAAGGACCTGCCGGCACGCCTGGAACTCGACGCGGACGCCGTACTCGCGTGGATGCTCGCCGGCAGACGCGACTACCTGGACCGTGGAGACCTCGCAGCTCCCGAGGCCGTGAAGGTTGCTACGGCCGGCTATCGGCGCGCTCAGGACGCCGTCGAGCAATTCCTGGACCAGGCATGCGAGAAGACGATCGGGGGCCGAGCGTTGTTCTCGCAGACGTACTCGCGCTGGAGCGCATGGGCCGAGCGCGCCGGACACGAACCGCTCCAGAAGGGAGAGTTTCGAAAGGCGCTCGAATCTCGTGGGATTGCCGTTCGACTCAGCTCGAAACGCCAGAACGAGGTTCACGGCTACGTGCTTCCGACGCTTCGACTCAAGGTCTCGACGGAGCCCGAATAGCGCCGAGGCGGAAAAAGCGGAAAAGAAAACCTAACTTTCCATACGCGCCCGTGTGAGCAATTAGGTATGGATTTCCGCTTTTTCCGTGAAACACCACCTGACCAGCAATAATGCCCAACCTGACGGAGGCCGAGATGCCCAAACTCAAGCTCGGAATGAACCCCGAAGCGGCTGCGCGAGCACAGGCGAACCGACCGGACGCGCGTGTGCTCACCTATCGCGAGCACCGTTGCCGGCGCACGCACCGCACGCACCGCACGATGGCGCAATGCATCTGGCCGAACTCCGTGATCGATAGCGGGGACGGCGCGTTTGCGTTGGTCTGGTGGCTCGATCACTGGCCGAGCATCGCGCTTTTCGACAGCGCGGATCACGCACTCGACGCACTCGCCGAGGCTGAACGCACCTACTCCGTGCTGGAGCCCCGACTAAACGACCGGCGACACAAAGTTGTCCGGCTGGCACTACCGACGAAAGCGAGCACCACATGACCATCACCAACGCCACACGATTCGATCCGAACACGCCGCCGACCGCCGACGAGCCGATAGCCGCCGAGGTTTCCGACGACGAGAGCCCTGATCTGCTATCGGCGAGCGCGGTAGAGGCAGGAAACCGAGCGGCGATGACCGAGGCCGCGCAGCGCGAGGCGAACCTCATCATCGGCACGACGCACGCGGCAGCAGCGCGAGCCGACGTCCGACTCTCCGAGGACCGCCGGCAAGCCGAGCGGC
This sequence comes from Rhodococcus sp. 15-649-2-2, assembly GCF_002258645.1. NCBI lineage: Bacteria > Bacillati > Actinomycetota > Actinomycetes > Mycobacteriales > Nocardiaceae > Rhodococcus > Rhodococcus sp. 15-649-2-2. The sequence goes on along the minus strand of NZ_NPFM01000028.1, from coordinate 332,421 downwards.
AGCGCACCGAGAGCGAAGCCGCCAAGGGTGGACCGAGCATCTCGACCGAGCTACGCGGGGACCTCGGCAGGGCTGTCTCTGACGTTCTGGACTTTCGCAAGATCGACGCCGCGTTCTCCAAGGTTGCCGAGCGGGTACGCGGAGAAATCGAGACCGTCGAGGCCGAGAAGAAGTCCGAGGCTCGGATACTCGGCGGATTGCTCGACGCCGCCCTGGACGCCTCCAGGGCCAAGCAACGCACGCCCGACGTCCTGGCACCGTTCATTCAGTGGATCGAGCACCAGCGACCGGATGGACGCCCGGAGGGGTACGCCGTGACCGTCTTCGCGAGCCTGAACGAACGACAAGCCCAGGAGCGGGCCCAGCGGGTACGCGACAGCCTGGAGAGCGCGGAAAAGCTGCTCGAATCTCGCACACTGTCGATTCTCGACAACGCCGGCCATGCCGCCGACGTACTCGACGCGGCAGGGCTCAACCCCGAGGCTTCGGCCGAAGACGTTGTCGAGCAGGATTCCGCCGAGGTCTCGGCAGCATGGCGAGCGTGGCGCACGGCTGTCTCGGAGTGGTCCGACGTCCAGAGCGTGCGCCGTTGGCTCGCAGTCGCGCTGTCGAGCGGGTTCGATCCGAAACGGCCTCTGGAGTTGCTGAACGACACAGACGCCGAACGGATTTCGTGGGAGCGGCAGTTCGTGGGAGCCGAGGTAGGGGTCCGTATAGAGGGGTCCCATATGGCCCTTGTCTCGTGGCTCGCACACGGACGACCTGCACCGGCAGGCGTGACGGCACAAAGCGACGTGGAGGCAGCACGATGAGCGGCGACAGGGGGTTCGGTCGCTACCTCGGCGACGACCATCACGTAGCTGCGACGTTGCGAGCGAAGACGGCACAGCTCGAACGTGACGAACGTAAACGGGAACACGAGAACTCGATGGCCATCAAGAGAAGCAAGCGCGAAGCCGATCGGCAGGCCGAGGCCGACAAGTCCCACGGAGTCTCGCAGGTGGAGGCTGGTCGAGTCGAGAGCGGTGGGTCACCGATCAAGAATGCTCAGCGTCGCGAGAACGCCGGCAGAGGGTTCGGCCGATACCTGGACAACTGACAGCAGCCGACGCCTCAGCGTGGCGTACAGCCCCGGCATTCCATCGCGGAGTGTCGGGGCATCGTCGTCTCGACCCCAGGGGGTCCACCTCCCCCCACCCCCTCACACGGAAGGCAGCCCCGTACTGCGCTCTGGCAGGGCCGAGGTGCTAACTGTATCGGCCCCGATAGCCTGACCTGGCGTTTTACCCCCTCTGGGACCCTCCAGCTCGACCGTAGAGCGACGTTATCGGCGTCATTCGTCCGAAATGCGGTGGCGCTTAGGGGTTCTCGCTCGAACGAGCGGGTTGGACTCTCGCCGGCCGTGGACTTTTGACAGCGCCGATACCGTGTTCGCATACCCATAGGGGGTATGTTCCGCGACTGAAAGCGACGGCCGAACATGGCGATACCGCAACCCTCGGCGACCACCAGAGCCGAGCACATCACAGCAGCCGAGGACGCACTCGCGCGTGCCTACAAACTCGCCGACGCGAACGAGAACGTCGACCCCGAGTTCTGGCTGTCGCTCTCGGCGCAGCACTCGATTCTCGCGCAACTGAAGGCGTGACCGACATGACCGACCTGACAGCGATTTTCACAGCGAAAGCGACCGAACTAGGGCTCGCGCTGGACGCCGACGATCTCGCCGTTCTCCAACGGGCTCAGCAGGCATCGGACGCGGCCGACCGCTGCGCGCGCGAACTGGAGTCACCCGGTATCGGCTCGACCGCCATGAAAACGTTCATGGCCGAGCAACGCGCGCAGTCTCTCGCGCAAGCGCGACTTATGGCCGACATGGACCGACGTCTCGGAGTCGCAGCCGCGCAAGGTGGTGCGAGAGGCATCCGAGGCACGTACACCGGCGACGGCAGTCAGAACCAGGCCCGCGACTCTGAGCGGGCCAACCGTCGCGGAGAGACACGGCAGAGCCGCACGGCCGCGCGGAGGGCATGAGATGGCCCGCCCGATCGCAGTAGCAGCGAAGCTGGACACCAGCGGGGCCGGCGACGAGCTACCGGCCGACCTTCGGCCCGACGCCTGGCGCGAGTGGCTGTCCGAGGTCCACGACGAGCCGACGACGGAGTTCGAGAAGGACATCGCCTACCCGGACGGCTGGACTGCGAATCCGTTCGGCTCGACGGCCGAGAAGCGGGCCTACGCCCTCCCGACGCCGATCGACGGGTGGCGCGAAGAAGTGGCCGCACAGCTGCAATGGCGCGCCCGCGACGAGTGGAGGGCCGCGCAGTGACCACCGCCGACGTCTCTCTGATCGTGCCGGCGACGTGTCTACGCGGTCACGTCCTGGAGCCGCGCACCGTGACACTCGATATCCGAATCGTTCAACACACCCGCACGAGTCGCCGGCTGGACGCGGTCGGATGGCGGTGTGTGTGTTGCGTCCGTGCAGACGTGTTTACGGCCCACACCGGCCAACCTGCGCCGGCCGAGATATTGCGCGCCGACAACTTTTGCCGGCAGCAGGGATGGTCCAGCTCCAGCGGGTGGCACAAGCGGGTCCGTTTCGGCAGCGGACGACAGTTCACCGACCGCGACGACACCCCCGACAAGAAACGGAACAAGAGCATGCCTCACCGAGACCCAACCGCAGTAGCAGCGCTGAGCGCCACAGTCGGGGCTACACAAAACCGAATGCAGCTCACCTGGCGGGACTTTCTCGACTCGACTGAGTTGCCGACCGAGAGCGACCGTCACGACGTCGAGAAACTCGGACTCGACGCCTGGCGCGAAGCGCGCGCTTATGCCCGGTACCGGCGACACCGCCACGGACGCGCGGCATGAAAGGCGGATACCTCCAGCGCCGGCGACGTCGTCCGCCGATCATCGCCGTCTCGGATAGCAATGGGATAGCAGTAGCGCCGGGACGCGACGGGAATCCGAGTGATGCACCGGGAGTACTAAGCAGGGATAACCTGCACTACGGTCGATTTGAGGGCGCGTTCGTGAATCGCCAGGATCGGCCGGGAACATGAAAATATAACTCATAATCCATTGGTCGCGGGTTCGAGCCCCGCCCGCCCCACTCACATTTGCCCAGCTCAGGGCCAACTATTTCCGAACCTGCAACAGTTCGACTGCTGGCCTTCCCCACAATTTGCCCACGGTCACAGATGCATCCGATGTGGGCAAGCAACGCGCGCACGCGCAACATCGCCTTCACTACCGCCGGGTCGTCCGGGTCGAATCCCTCGTCGACGATCGCGGCTCTGCATCCATACCCACCTCGACGTCGCTGTCCGACGTCCGGTTCCGGGAGAACCCATGTCCAAATCCACAGCTCTGACGACGGCTCGCCGTGGCACAATCTTCCTGTTCCCTCGTCTGCTTCGCGATCTCGTACATCGCTCTTGCAGATCTCGCACGCATTGCCGGTCTCGGCCCCGAGGCGTACCTGTGGCCGGTCAAGATCGACGGCACCATCGTTGTTTGTGCCGTGGCAGTAGTCGGCCTCAGCGGCAACCGCACCGCGTGGTCACTGCTCGCCGCGTCGGCGCTCATGTCGATCGCGACCAACGGAATCCACGCAGGGCTCATGGATCGCCGTCGGGGTCGCGCTCACTCACCCGGTGTTCCTGCTACGCGTCACGCACCTGACCGTGCGGCTGGGTCGCACGCAGGACGACGACGAACATCCGGAAATCCCAGTGAGTTGCCCGAGGTCGCCGACACCCGTACGCGCGCGCTCGAGCTCATCGACAAGGGTGGATTGTCGTTCCGTGCGATCGCACGGCAGCTCGGTACGAACGACCGAGCCGTGCGGCGATGGAGGGACGCGCGAGAGTCGACGCCGATCGCCTGATTGCGGCAATTGTGCCGAATGAAACATTCGTACCCAAAAGTCTGATAAGACATCCGAACCAGCCGAAACGACCACATGGAGCCTCAGTGACCAACCCCAATGACCCGAACCAGCCCTACGGGCAGCAGCCGTACGGCGCACCTCAGGGTCAGCCCTACGGCCAACCTCCCGCGGAGCCTGTGAAGAAGAAGCGCAAGTGGCCGTGGATCGTAGGTGCCGTGGTCGTACTGTTCGTGATCATCGGAATCGCGGGCGGCGGAGGCGATTCCGACAGTGAGACGACGGCTGCGCCTGCAACCACGTCGGCCGCTCCGGCCGCAGTCGCACCCGCCCAGACCACGGTCGCACCCCAGCCGGCCCCCGCAGCACCGCAGGCCACGGCCGAATCGGTCGAAGAAGTCCAGACGGCAGCCCCTGCCCCTGCGGCACCCGCCGAGAGCGCCGGTCAGCGCAATGCGGTCCGGTCCGCTGAGCAGTACCTCGACATCGCCCCCTTCTCACGTGATGGCCTCATCCAGCAACTCACGGTAGGTAACGGCTACTCCACCGAAGACGCTACCTACGCTGTCGACAACATCGACACGGACTACAACGAGCAGGCATCCAAAGCTGCCGAAAACTACCTTGACCTGACCGGGTTCTCCCGAGACGGACTCGTGCAGCAACTGACCGTCGGTGACGGGTACACCACGGAGCAGGCGGAGTTCGGAGCGGACAGCGCGGGATTGTGACCGCCTGAGCGAGCTGAGGAAGCATCCTCGGCCCGAACGCAAAAAAGCGCCCCACCCTCCGCACGTGGCGGAGGGTGGGGCGCTTCGTGTTGGGCAGTCGAGCCGGTGTCAGGCGGTCTGCTCGCCAGTGGTGACTGTCTCGTCGGGAACGGTCACCACCAGATCCGACTCGTCCGGGACGGGAAGAGGCTCCACGACTACAGCGTCCGGTGCCGGCTGCACGACGGGGATCGCGGTGACCGGAGGGGGACCTGAGCGGGATCAACCGCGGGAACGACCACGGCCTCGATCTTCTTCGCGTCGCGAGGATCGCGTCGGGGCCAGGGGTGTCGATGTCGAGGGCCTTGAGGCGGGCGATCTCAGCCTCCAGGTTGGCGGTGTTCTGCAGGGTCGCATTCACGCCGCCGGCGACGACTGCGAGGGTGGACGAGATCGCGGAAACCTTGGTGTCGAACCCTGCCTGAATTGTCATGATCTGGTTGACCTTTCGGTTGATTGCGCCCAGTGAGCGCTGGATGTCGTCGACCCAGTCGGGTCGACTGAATAGCCGCCACATGGGTGGCACCCCCCTGTTGTGAGGGGATCTGTGAGCCCGATTCCGGGCATGGCAAAACCCCCGCACTGTTCGCACGGGTGTTCGAGTTCTGTCAGTGTGAATGTCAGCGGGACGCGGTCAGGAAGGGAAGCCTGGATCCTGTCCCGCTACTACGTTCGGGAGGCGTCGTGGAGCTCTACCGGATCGGAGACAGGTGGGCCGAGCCCGCGCCGACACACTGCCCGTGCGGCCACCAACTACGCGGCGGTCGCGTTCTCGTCGGGTCGCAGGTCTGCTCCTGCGAGATCCACCACCACCGGACGCAGGCGTGCCGGAAGTGCGGGCAGGTGGTCTTCACGCCGCCGATGACCGAAGCCTGCACCGACTCAAGCTTGGACGGCCACGCCAGATAGCAGATAGTTGACGACTTATTTGCCGTATTCTGACCAACCATGCGGATTGTTCTAGTCGTCGCGGCATTGGCCGTATTCGCCCTAGTTGGATGCTCGTCGAATGAGTCCGGCACGCCTACGGCAGCGGCCGTCTCATCAACAACCGAGACCACGACCGCTGGCCCAGCCACCGAAACGTTGATCATCATGGCCCAGATCGCGCCAGGGCGAAGCACACCTACTCCTGACGGGGGATGCCAAGGAGCCCTATTTCAATCCGGACTCCGCGAAGACGGTTACGTATCAGTCACTGACGCGGAGGGCGCGGTCGTCGGTGCATCAACGTATGGATCCGGCGTTCTCCAACCCGACGGGACATGCAGGCTTTTAGCATTCACGGATGTCATCGTCGGTAGCCCGTTCTACACCGTGGACATGGGGACCGGAGACCCCGTCGTCCGGCCAGCAGAGAAGGCGCTTGCTGATGGTATCGGTGTGGGCTACGGCTACTGATCTCATCCAAACCTCCGTCCGTGCCTACTCGGACACCGACGGCTCCGTCGCGGTTCCCTCGGGGATTATGAGTTCGTCAGCGCCGTCGTAGCGGTGCGCGCGTCGACCGTCCGGGAGAAGCACCCAGCTGGCCTGTCCTTCGTCCGCGGGTGGAGTGAAAAGTATTGTCGTCGGTCATTCAAAGAGCATCTTAGCGTTCCATCAGATCCGCCTACGCGGCTGTGCCAAACTCTTGCGATGTCTCAGCGAACGGACGAAGCGAACTGATGTATGGCTTGGGGATAGATGACGATGCGTCACGCGAACATTTACGCCGTCAACTCCTGACGATCGACGTCATTGACTCATTGCACAGTCAGATTTCCGAGACGCCCGATCCGAGAAGCGAACTAGTATCGCTCAACTCGTTAGCGCCGGATGCGCCAATCTCGTTGCTGGACTCTGTGGTCGCCGGTCTGGATACCGCGCGCGATTCGTTGGTTCATGCCCAGTCGATCTTTGTCGACGGTGACAAATTCGCGCTGGTCGGACTCCAGTCGCTGGCAAGGGCAGCACTCTTAGGCGCTGCGCGAGTCGCATTCGTACTCGGCCCAGACGATCGGGCGGTAAGGGAAGCGAATACCCACATCGTCCTGCGTCAGGAAGCGAAAAGCTTGCTGAGAGCCCTGGACGCGACGGCCAAATTTGAGCATTTGCGAGGAATGGTCCCGACCGAGGAATTTACCGCAGACATGCGTGCACGTGCGGACGCGTTGCTGAAGACGGATCACCACGGCGAAGGCAGAATCATCCGATTGATGGCAGAGGAAGCAGGCAAACAGACCGTCGCAAAGCTGGGCGGCGAGGCTCCCGAACCTCTGGTACTTGTTGAAAGTTTGGAGTGGATCTGGCACTCCGCAAGCGGCTCGGCGCACGCTTACGGGTGGCCCCGGATCGCTGGCGGTGACTTCGTGTCAGATTTCGGCATGGTGGTTCCGGTGGTCCACATAGCCATGGAAGCTGCCGTTCGTTCCTGGCGCGCGTAAGGCAAAGCTCGCGTTATGCGCCCGTTTGACGACGTTCAATCGCGTCCTTAAATGCACCGAATACGCCGTACGCAAGTTCGGACATCACAGTGTCCGTCAACGGCGAAGCTGGCGGCCAAGTCACGACGCCATCAGCAGACCAGAATTTCTGCAAGGAACCGGTGTGCGGCTGCGTGACAACCCCTTCGAGAAGCGATTCTGGATCCCACAAGAGATAGACAACGAGCTGTTCTAAAGCGATGACGGTACAACCCCATTTATCAATAACCGTCTTCTGTTTCTTGTCGCGAGCCCCGCCCGCCCCACCACTGAGTCGACAGCCGAACCCTGATGTTCGTGCCGAACCATGGACACCTCAGCGCTATTGCGGACATCCGATGTCCTCGATTGTGGGCACACTGAACGCATGCGAGAGCGCAGTGTGCAACACCACGACGAGTAGATGGAGCGCGCAAGTGACTCCTGAGAAATCTTCGTGGTCTGCATCCGACCACCCGGCAAAGTGGAAATTCGATTACCCGATTTTTCACGCCGAAAGTCGGGCACAGTGGCGCACCTGGCTGGCACACAATCACACCTCGGCCCGAGGCATGTGGCTGTGTTCGTGGCGTAACACCACCGACCGCCCGCGCTGCCCGTACCCCGATGCCGTCGAGGAAGCCATCTGCTTCGGTTGGATCGATTCCACCGGCAGCAACCTCGACGACGAGCGCAGCCTGCAGCTGTTCACGCCGCGCAGGCCCAAGAGCCCGTGGACCCGTCTGAACCGACAACGCGCAGCCGATATGGAAGACAGCGGCCTCATGACCGAAGCAGGTCGCCGTGCCATCGCTGCCGCGAAGTCCAACGGCTGGTGGACGATCGCCGATCAGGTCGAAGACCTCCAGGAACCTCTCGAACTGACCAGGGCGCTGGACCGAAACCCGAGCGCTCGGAGCACCTGGGACGGCTTTCCACCAAGCGCTCGCAAGCAGATGCTCTGGTGGATTGTCAGCGCCGTGCGAGACGACACTCGCGCAGGACGAATCACTCAGGTCGTCGCCGAGGCCGCGGCAGGTCGACGAGCTCGCGGCTGAATCCGGGTCCGAGCGGCCGAAAGCCGGCGGTCACAGCAGCGTTGCCCTTCGGTACAGCCGCGACCAATAGACCAGCAGCACAGCGGCAGTGGTTCCGAACCACAACCACGTGAGGAACGCCGCCACCACACCGGTGACGAAGAAACCCAGTACGAGGGCCGCCACCCAGGCGAGGACGAAGGCCAGAATCGTGACGACAGCCGCGACTGCGCACCGCCCTGGAGACCTCCTGACAATAGCCAAGACTGCGTGGAACGGATTTCGGTGCCCGTCGACCGCGGCCGGAAGTAGCAGCAACGCAACCAGAATCACGACAGCCGGGAGCAGCGGGAAAAGGATTGCGAGCGCAACGGCCACCCCGGTCAGCACCACGCACCACACCAGCACGACCGGCCGTCGCCACGCCCGCCTCAGCGCACCGGATGCGTTGCCGTCCACCACATCGAGTGCCGTCGACGCGGTGATCCACAGTGCAAGTATCACCGCCGCAACAGAAGCCAGAACCAATCCCGCGAAGCCGAGAGACGATGTCGGAACCGGATCCCCCAGCACAGTCAGCGCCTGAATCAGTGCCGACACGACCACCACGGCAGCCAGAACCACACTCCCTCTCACGGCGCACCGACCGTCGAATTGCGATCGAGCACGTCCTGCACGGAGCCCGAGTAGAGAACGTTCGTACCGACCTTGATCTCGACGGTGCTCGCGTCGTCCGACGTAGCCGAACCGGTAATCGTCTCGTTACCGGTTGTCTTTCCGGCACATTCGATATCGGCACCGGTACCCGAGCACACCGGCGCGACCAGTATCTCGATACCCTGCTCGAGCAGGACGTCGTTGACGGCGTAGCGCAGGTTTCCGAGCTCGGCTCCGCCGACCGGCGCAAGCGCTGCGGTCTGTGAGCACCCCGCGCAGACCACCACCGCAGACACGAGAAGGATCTTCCTGCGAACACTGTTCATCGGCCCTGCCCCGTCTCGTAGGCGATCAGTCGCGCATGCTCGTCCAGGTGTTGCTTTTCGAGGGCGGCGTCGGTGATGGTGCTCAGGTCGAACGGCGCGGGAAGCAGCAGTTCGGTGTTGCGATCCAGACGCGATCCTCGTCGCATCAGCGGATTCTCGGCCCAGTCGTTGGCCGCTAGTTCACGGCTGCGGGACGCCAGATCCAGGTAACTGCCGCTGTTTCCGGGCGTGACCGGAGATGCGTGATCGAGCACCGTCGTGAACAGCGACAGGGTTCCGTCCCGGTTGTCGACGATCTCGACCACTTGCTGCTGCTGCGGAAAGTCGATGCACGACGCGGTGGTGATCTCCCAGAATCCGCGCCCGCCGCTCGAATGCGCCAAGATCTGGTTCTGGTGGGTGTGGCCGTTGAGCCAGCCGATCACCACCGGGTATTTCAACAGCAGATCGACGAATTCGTCTGCGCCGTAGAGCTTCACCGACTGACCTGGCCGCTGCGCCCGGTTCTCCAATGTCAGGCTGTTGTGGTGGGTGTAGATCAGCACCAACTTGTTCTCGGCCTGTGCTCGCTCCAATTGGGCGGTGAGCCAGTCGAATTGGTTCTCGGGCACCGCACCGTCGGGCCCGGCGACGGCGTTGCAGGTGTCGAGTCCGAACGTGCGGATGTTCGGGGTGGGGTCTGCCGTCCACCAGGTCTCGCCCGAATCGAGGTTGTGTTGCGTGAAGCCGTGCCCGATCGGCCCCGGCGTCGGCGTGGTCTCGAAGTGCTCCTCCATGAACTCGCGTTGCTCGAACAGGTATCGCGCCGGATCGGCCGACACCGCCCGAAAGCCCGGTCGCGCACCGGATCCGACGCCGAGCGCGTCGACCATTCGCTGCAACGGACTTGCGGTCGACGCATAGCCGGCGAGAGCCGAGGTGGCCGTCGCCTCCAGGGTGTACGCCTTGCGACCACCGACGGCGAGGGCGTGCAGTTGCGAGGACAGATCGAACGTGCCGAGCAAGAGGGTGTCGTGATTTCCGTAGACCGAGTACCACGGCACGGGGAGTCCCACCGATTCGACGGTTCCCGACATCGCCTGGGTGAGAAGGTCGGGAAGCGTCGGGAATCCGTAATCGCCGAACGACCCGCCAGACGGATCGCCCGGCCGATAGGCCCACTGCGCCTCCGGCCACGCCTGAACACCCTCGAAGACGTCCGCCGCGCCACTCGTGGGCCTCACCGGGACACCGTCGAGAACGTCGATGTACCAGCGCAGTTCGAGATGGGAATGCATGTCGGCGCTGTCTCCGGTGACCACCGCGGCTCCCATCGGCGCCCCGGTGACCGGGCTGATCCGTGCATCGGCGAAGGCCTTCACCATCGCGGCGGTGACGTGCACGGTCAGCGGATCCTGCGGATGGAATGCCGACCCCCACGCAGCGTGATCGGAGACGATCATGGGCTCGATCCGGCCTGGCGATTGGGCGTCGATGACATGCATGTCCGACAGGTGCCCTAGGTAGAGCAACGACCGCCGCGACTGCACCCGTGACGGCTGGGGTGCTCGGCCCAGAATGTCCAGCCGAGGCACATACGGCTCCCCGGGTGCGGCACCCAGGACGCGATACTGCCCAGGCCCGCTCGAGGATCGAAGAATCGTCTGCGCCAGCGTTCCGGTCGCGGCCGCGTCCGCAGGTTGGGCGCGGGCGACCAGAGCCTGACCCAACACGTGGGGAGCGATTCCCCACACCGCCGCGAGAGTCCCCACGCGAGCCACGAATTGTCTACGCGAAAGCCCGGTCATGGAACTCCTCGGATCCGAAATCGGCACCACGTGCGCCTCGCATCCGACGAGGTGACTGCCTATTTTTACAGTGCGGACCGGGGTTCGGCTCGATTTCGCCTCGTTCAGGGCACCACGGTCACCGGCCAGCGGCCTGCTTTGACCAACCGCACCGCCACCGAACCAGCGATTCGATGTCCCGCATTCTCGGACGCCCCCACGACGACGGCGTCGGTGCGCAATTGTTCTGCCACGGCGACCAACCCGTTGTACGGATCTCCCTGCGCGGTACGAAACTCCCAGCGCACACGCTCTCGATCCCCGAACCGGGCAGCCGACGTTCTGATGTAGTCGAGCAACTCGTCGGCGATCTGCTGACCCGTTTCGACGAGTGAGATGCCGGCCTGGCCCCAGGACGCCGTGGCGATGGGTTGTACGTACACCAGTACGAGCAGCGACCGTTGTCTGCGGGCGAGTCCTGCGGCGTAGGCGGCGGCACGCCAGGACGAATCGGACCCGTCGATTCCCACCACGATCGATTTCGGTCCGTCGTGGCCGTACTCGAACCCGGTGGACTCCTGCGCATTGCTCACGACTTGAGGCTACTGCCGGTACCCGCCCGTTCGAACACCCCATGCCGTGGCGGTACGGTTGCTTCACATCGAATACCGGTTGCTCGAACGATCACACAGGACGGGAGTTGCACAGTGAACGACGTCTCGCAGCACGACGGCCCGTCGACCGACCCGGCAACTGTGTTCGCCGCTCTGGCCGACATCGTGTACCGAGGCAGCAGCGCCGAGGCGATCTACACCGCGATCTGCAACGCCGCCGTACTGATCGTTCCGCATTGCGATCACGCCAGCCTGATGCTGATGCGCCACGGAAAGCCCGTCACTGTCGCAGCCTCGGACGACATCGCTCGCGTTGTCGACGATATCGAGCGCGCTACCGGCGAAGGTCCGTGCCTGGACGCGATCACCAGCGAGGCAGCCCAGCTCGAAGCCGACTTCCGCACTCCCACGCAGTGGCCTGCGATGGCTCGCGGTGTGTTGAACCGAACGCCGGTGCGCGGCGCCATGGGATTTCGGCTCAAGGTGGACGATCAGAAGGTGGGCGCGCTCAACCTGTTCACCGACCAGCCTGGTGTGTTCGACACCGACAGCGCGAGCAAGGCAATCATTCTGACGGCGTTCACAGCGGTCACCGTTGCCGCGGTCATGAATGGGCAGGAAGCGTCGACGCTTCGTGACGGACTCGAAAGCAACAGGGAGATCGGCAAAGCCATCGGTTTGATCATGGCTCTGCACGACGTGTCAGGCGACGAGGCCTTCGCCTTGCTGCGTAAGTCTTCCCAGGACTTGAACGTCAAGATTGCCGACCTCGCAGCGTCTGTCGTCGATCGGCACAGCAAGGGCTTGAAGAGCTGAGCAAGAGTGCTCAGCGCGCACCCTGAACCTTCTTGGGGAGTGCGAAGACCAGCGCCAGCGCCACCACACTGAATGCTGCACTGACTGCCATCGCCATCGCTGCCCCGTGCAGAAATCCCGATCCGACGGTATCGGGCCCGGTGATGTCCAAACTCCCGAACAAGACGCTGCCGATCACGGCGATCCCGATCGCGGAGCCGACACGCTGCATCGTGGAGATGACTCCGCTCGCCGCTCCCGCGTCATCACGATCCACCGTCGCGACGATGAACTGCGCGTTGGGTGCGATGAACGCGCCGTTGCCGAGACCTGCAATGAACAGCGGAACCAACAGCGTCCAGTGCGAGATGGTGTCGGCCGAGCTGGTGGCCAGGATGAGCCACAGCCAGATCAACCCGATCGAGACGAGCGAGGCTCCGAGTATCAGAACGGTGCGACCGAGACGGACGGTCAGCCTGTTGCTCTGCGACGAGGCGATGATGCTGCCGATGGCGAACGGTATCGACACCAGGCCCGACGACAGGGCAGTGTTACCGAGTCCGGTCTGCCACAGCAGCGAGATGGTGAAGAAGATGCTGGTGAAGGCCGCGAAGTAGACGAGGGCGAGGATCACACCACCGGTGAACGCCGGGCGGGTGAACAGCCGCGGTGGCACCAGCGGACTGTGTCCACGGCCGGTGTGGATCACCTCCCACCACCCGAACGCTGCGATCAGCCCCAGACCAGCAGCGATCGTCATGTAAGTCCACAGCGGCCAACCCAGTTCTTGGCCCTCGATCAGAGGAACGAGTAGGGCTATCAGTCCTGCGGAGATGAGAACCAGTCCGAGCCAATCGATTCCGGGGCGGGACGTGGGAGTGGAATCATCCTTGTTCGGTAGCAATACAGCGGCAGCGACCAGACCGACGATTCCGATGGGCAGATTGACCCAGAAGACCAACCGCCACCCGTTCTCGTCGCCGAACGCCTGAATGATCAGGCCGCCGACGATGGGCCCCAGCGCAGTCGACACTCCGATGACGGCACCCATGATGGCAAAAGCCTTGCCTCGCACAGGCCCCGGAAACAGCAGCTGTATGAATGCGGTGACCGCGGGTACGAACATGCCGCCCGCCAGGCCCTGTACGACCCTGGCGACGACCAACTGCAGGTCGTCCTGAGCGAGACCACACGCAAAGCTCGCGACGGTGAACAACGCGAGGCCGGTGAAGAACACCCATTTGTGACCGACGCGGTCACCTACCTTGCCCGCTGGAATCAGAGCCAGGCCGAATACCAGTGCGTACCCCGAGATGATCCACGACAGAACCGATTCCGACGCATCCAACGTGGTGCTGATGGTCGGTAGAGCCACGTTCACGATGGTGGTGTCGAGCAGTGCCATGAACATACCCAGCAACAGAACCACCAGCGCCTGCCAGGCGCGCTTGGGTACCTCGATCGCCGGTGGGGTTGCGGAGACACTGCGGTCGGTCACTGTGCTGCCCTTCGTAGTCGTAGCTGAGCAGTATCGGCCCACCGACCGATGGTCGCTAGCCGATCATGGCAGTTGCCGCGAACACCCACGACAGTCCCGCGGCCAACACGACGAACGCCGACGCGACGACGCGTCCGCCCCACCGTGTCTCCAGGAGTGAGGTATCCACCACGGAGGTTTCGACCGGAGACGTTTCCACCATGGTCTGTGCGCTGGACGAATCCGTCGGCATCATGATCCACTTCCCACCCTGCATCTGCGAATCTCGTCATTTCCGGCCGCTGGATACCCCGGGCCCGCGTGCCGAAACTATCGCGATGCGACGATCGTCTCCACAGCGTCGAGAAACGGGTGCTGCGCCGCCAACAGCTTCGCTCTCGCCTGCTCGAGCCCGAACCACTCGATGCGGTCTACCTCGGGAAACGAGGCCATCACACCGGATTTCGGCGGCCACTCGATCTCGAATGTGTTGCTCACCGCATTCGAGACGTCCAGATCGGCTTCGACGCCGAAAGCGGTGACGATCTTTCCACCGCGCTGCGTGACGGTGCCGAGCTCGAAGTGTTCTCCGGCGGGCACATCCATCCCGACTTCCTCCCGAAACTCTCTGCGGGCCGCAGTCCACAGGTCTTCGCCTTCGATCGGGAGCCCTTTCACGATCGACCATGCTCCGTCGTCCTTGCGCGCCCAGAACGGTCCGCCGGGGTGTGCGATCAGGACCTCCGGACCGTCGGCACCCACGCGATACAACAGGATTCCTGCACTCGTATTGACCATGGCAAACAGGGTGCCATCAATTCGCTTGCTCCCCGTCGTCTCCCGTCACTACCGTTGTCGCGGCTCGCGATCGATCCCGCCCCCCCGGAAGGCATACGAGATGGACACGACGTTGTCGAGCAGGGTCTGGTTGATCACCGGGGCCAGTTCGGGTTTCGGCCGCGAATTCGTTCGTGCCGCACTCGACGCAGGCGATCGGGTGGTCGCGACCGCCCGCGACCTTGCCGATCTCGAGGGGCCGGAAAGCGAGCGGTTGCTCCACGCTCGACTCGACGTGACCGACCAGGAATCGATCGATTCTGCGGTGGCCCACGCTCTCGGACGGTTCGGACGTATCGACGTCCTGGTCAACAATGCGGGCTACGGCCTGCTCGGCGCGTTCGAGGAGATCGACGACCGTCGGTTCCGCGACAACGTCGACGTCAACTTCTTCGGCCCGCTCGCCGTCACTCGGGCGGTACTGCCCTCGATGCGGGCGCGACGACGCGGCCACATCGTGCAGATGTCCTCGGTCATCGGCGTCGTACCCGGTCCCGGTGGAACCGCTTATGCCGGCAGCAAATTCGCGCTGGAAGGATTTTCGGAAGCGCTTGCGAAGGAGGTGCGTCATCTCGGTATCGGTGTCACCATCGTCGAACCCGGCCCGTTCCGGACCGATGCAAGCGGCCGATCGATGCAGTGGGGAACGCCGCTGGACGACTACGCCGGACTGATCGGACCCGCTCGATCCGCGTTCGAAGCCACCCACGGCACGCAGACCGGAGACCCGCGCCGCGGAGCCGATGCCGTCCTGGCTGCGATTTCCTCCGACGCTCCCCCGCTTCGCCTACCGCTGGGCCCGACATCCTTCGAGTGGATCGAGACCTACCTTCAGGATCGACTCGATCAGGTGCGCGCCGTTCGCCCCATGGGTTCCGACACCGACTACCGGTGAATCGCCGGTAACTTCCACACGCCGTGCCGTGAACCCGCGTAACAGCTATTGTCTACCGATGCAAGAGCGTGCAGCGTCCACCAGGCAGGCCGTACTCGAAGGAGCGGCCGCCAGCTTCGAGAAGTTCGGTTACGGCACAGCCAGTTTGAGCACCATCATCGCTCACGCCGGGGTGAGCAAAGGGGCGATGTACTTCCATTTCTCGTCCAAGGAAGAGTTGGCGCAGGCCGTGATCGACGCGCAACTGACGATGGCGGCAACTGCCACTGCCGTCATTGTCGACCACACCCCCAAGGCGCTCGATGCGTTGATTCTCGTCACCAAGGAGCTGGGACGTCAGCTGCAGACCGAGTCGATATCGCGTGGGGGCATGCGATTGACGCTGGAATCGGCCATCGCCGACGGTCCACACGCGGGGGCGTTCGAGGAGTGGATCGTCAAGATCGGCGATCTGATCGAGCGTGCCCAAGCCGAGGGGGACATCGTCGACGGCGTCGACCCGACCGCACTGGGTCGGTACATCGTGTCGTCGTTCACCGGTGTGCACACTGTCTCGGAAATGGTGACCGGGCGCGCCGATCTCCAGCAGCGACTGACCGAGATGTGGCAGATATTGCTCCCCGCCGTCGTCCCGCGTCGACGCCTGCCGCGACTTCTCGCGCTCGCAGAGGACCCCGTTATCGACTGGAGCGATCGGTAGGAGCCAGCCACGGTTCGGACGTTGCCGTGACCGACATCGCCGACAGCACAGCACCGTCGTGCTCGAACTGGATGCGGTGCACGCCATCCGTGGAGTCGGTGTCGACGATGACCGAGCACGGGTTCGCCCACTCGGCGAACCCCATGAAGCGCACCTCGCACGACGTGAAGTCCAGCGTCGGCGTTCCGGTCGCCAGACGCAAGGCCTGACGCGCGGCCTCGAGCATGGTCACGCCGGGAAGATATTCGACGGAATGATCGAACATCGCCAGGTTACGAGGATCCGGTGCCACGACGATGGAGCCGTCGGAGGTGTGCCGTGCCAACACGACGTCGGAGGGATCGAGCCGTCCGACCTCAGAGGCCTCGACCACTTCGGTCCCGGCCGGCAGATACCGGAAGTGGGGGTCGGCCATCGACGAGGTGCGAAACTGCGAGTACACCTCGGGGCCGAGCGACCGTACCGACGCCGTTCCGAACGCAACGAGTCGGTCGCCGTTCAACAACCTGGCCGACAACTTCATGTTGTCCATCGACGTGTCGTCGAACGTCACGTCGGTCGTGATCGACTCGGCGACGAGCGAATCGTCGATCTCGTCGACCGACAGCGGATCGAGAATCTCGAAGCGAGAGTGCTCGATGAAGACGATGTGGTCGAGTGGCACTCCGTGATTGACGTGGCAGAAGAGGCTGATCGCTTGGCGCAGAGCCTCTGCCACCATCAACGAGTCGTGGGTGCGACGGACCGGAGCGAACATCCGATGGGAAGTCGGGAACTGAACAGCTGCCCGATGGGTTCCGTCCACCGTTTCGTAATCGGTCAACAAGACGTCGGCCGGAGAACGCCGATGCACGAGGTGACGTGGAACGGTTGCTGCGTAACTCAAACTCATGAAGCCCCTTAAAACCGACCGATCCGGTTTTTTATAGCACTGTTGAGCCTCCCGGACCGCTCGTTCAGTATGTCGCGAACGACCGACAAAACCGGCATCGGTCGAATGGATTCATTCAATCGATATACAGCCAGGAGAGTCACGATCTGATAACCGACCGAGACCCTGGTACCACCGACCCGGACGACAAAAATCCCCGCCCGGAGAATCGGACGGGGATTGCGCTCCCCCACCTGGACTCGAACCAGGAACCCTTCGATTAACAGTCGAATGCTCTGCCAATTGAGCTATGGGGGATTACCTCGCGGCGTCACACTCTCGTGCGAGCCGTTGGAAACAATAGCGCACACACCCTGGTGAGTACCAAATCGCCCTGCTCGAGCGTCGCCGGAGCTCCGTCGGGCAAGATGGACCTACAGCCGCACGCTCTACGGAAGGACCCACTGATGATTCGTTTGGTACTGGCGGCTGGAGCTGCATATGTGCTCGGCGCCAAGGCCGGCCGGGGCCGGTACGAGCAGATTCGCAAGACGGCAAGCGCCGTTGCGTCGTCACCGGCGACCAAGAAGGCCATCGAGGTCGGCCGTCAGAAGCTCTCCGATTCCCTCAACACCCAGCCCCGGCTCGAGCCGATGCAGCCGATCGACGACGAGACCCAGGTCTACGTTCCCCGCGATCAGCTACGTCGCTAACCGACCTCGGCGACACTTCCGACGGCGAGCTCGAGCAGACTGCGGCGGTACTGCTCGAGGGCGATGAGATCGCCGAACAGCGCGTTGTAGTCGTCGGGCTTCTCGACCGGTGACATGCGCTGCAGCTTCGACTTGAGTTCTGCCACCTGCTGGCCGACCCACACTTCCTGCAGCCTCGCGAGTACACCCGAGATGTAGCGCGTGAGTGCGTCGTCGGCCACACGCATCGGGTCGACGGCCAGCTCGGTCACCAACGACACCACTACGGCGTCCTTGGCCTGCTTGGCCACGGCGTCGACCCACTCCCCTCCGCCCAGTCCCGCGGCTGTACCCCCGGCAGCAGCCACCGCGTCACGCACGGCCGCATATGCCGGGTGATGAAAGCTCTCCGGCGGGAGCGAGTCGAACACCGTGCCCGCCATCGCAGGCATCTGCAGTACCGCCTTGAGAGCCTCCCGCTGCGGCCACAGAGACGGATCGGTGGGGTTGGGACGCGGCGGCCCGGACGGAGCCTCGGTCGGCGTCGCCTGACGCTTCTCGAACGGCACACGCTTACCGCTGGTGTCGCCCCGAGCGCCCTTCTTCGCCTCGTCGCGCACGCGGGCGAGCACCATCGCGGTGTCGTCCCAGCCGGTCCAGCCGGCCAACTGCCGTGCGTACTCGTCCCGCAGCGACGCGTCCTTGATGCGCGCGACCACGGGCACGGTTCTCTTCAGGGCTTCGACGCGTCCCTCGGGGGTATCCAGATCATGTTCTCGCAGTAGCGATTTGACCACGAAGGCAAACATCGGGGTACGCCGGGCGACCAGATCGCGAACAGCGTTGTCGCCGGACTTCAAACGCAGGTCGCACGGGTCCATGCCGTCGGGCGCAACGGCGACGAAGGTCTGTCCGGCAATCTTCTGATCACCCTCGAATGCCTTCATGGCGGCGGCCTGCCCGGCATCGTCTCCGTCGAAGGTGTAGATCACTTCGCCGCGAAAGTAGCTGTCGTCCATCATCAATCGGCGCAGCATGGCCAGGTGGTCCTCGCCGAATGCGGTTCCGCACGACGCCACTGCCGTCTTGACGCCGGCCAGATGCATCGCCATCACGTCGGTGTAGCCCTCGACGATGACGGCCTGATGCGACTTCGCGATCTCCTTGCGCGCCAGGTCGAGACCGAACAACACCTGAGACTTCTTGTACAGCATGGTTTCCGGGGTGTTGATGTACTTACCCGGCATCGTGTCGTCGTCGAACAGTTTACGGGCACCGAAACCGATGACGTCGCCGCTCTGACTGCGAATCGGCCACACCAATCGGCGTCGGAAACGGTCGATGGGCGTGCCGCGCTTGCCGGGTGCCGCCAGGCCCGCGTCCACGATCTCCTTGGCCTCGAAGCCCTTGCCCAGCAGGTGTTTGGTGAGAGTGTCCCAACCGTCGGGTGCGTATCCGCAGCCGTAAGCCAATGCGGCGTGGCCGTCGAAGTTACGTTCGGTGAGGTAGTCACGTGCGGTCTGGGCGTCGGGGCCGCTGAGCCTACCCGCATAGAACTCCTGCGCTGCCGCGTTGGCAGCGATCAGACGCGCTCGGGTGCCGCGGTCACGTTGAACCGATGGCCCTCCGCCCTCGTAGGAGATCGAATAGTTCAGCCGGTCGGCGAGTTGCTCGACGGCCTCGACGAAGGAAATGTGTTCGATCTTCTGGAGGAAGGAGTAGGCATCACCTCCCTCGCCGCAACCGAAGCAGTGGTAATGACCGTGATTGGGTCGAACATGGAACGACGGCGATTTTTCGTCGTGGAAGGGGCACAACCCCTTCATGGAGTCGCCGCCCGCGCGCTTGAGGGAGACGTAGTCGCCGACGATGTCTTCGATCCGTGTGCGTTCGCGAATGGCGGCGATGTCGCGTTCAGGAATTCGGCCGGCCACGTGTGCAGTCTAGCGTCGAACCAGACACCCGACACCCGCCGATCAACCCCAGCTGGCCTGAGCTCCCAGCGAGCGCTTGTCGATCAGTTCGAGTCGACTTTCGGTGTACGAGGCGATCTGATCGACGACAACTCGGGTACGTTCGGCGTCGCTTTCTGCGCGCTGCCAGGCCGGGACCAGGATGGGGTCCAGCTCCCCCGGTGCCGAGCGCAGCAACCACTCGGCGACGCGGTGGATTCGGTCACGTTGGCGCTCCTGGCGGATCTTGTGTCCGGCGTCGGACATCACGTACCTCAGCGCCATGGTTTTGAGCAATGCAACTTCCGAGCCGACGATCGACGGCACCACCAGGTCGGCGTCGTACCGGCTCAACGGCGCGGTGCCGTACCTCTCGTGGGTGCCCTCGATGGCAGCTGTCGCGAAGCGCCCGACCAGTTCGCTCGTCATGTGCTTGAGTGCGACGGATGCTTCGAGGGTGCCGTCGTAGCGTCCGACGGCGATCACGACGGGCATCCTCGACAACCGGCTCGCAGCTTCGATCAACTCGTCGACATCGAGTCCGCGAAATTCCGAGACACCGAGTTCGGCGAGTGCGCGCTGCTCGATCGGGTCGGACAGCGCGCGTAGGTCGATGCGGGCGTCGATGACGCCGTCCTCGACATCGTGTACCGAGTAGGCAACGTCATCGGACCAATCCATGGTTTGCGCTTCGAGACACTTGTGCTTGTCCGGTGCAGTGTCACGTACCCAGCCCAGAATCGCGGAGTCGTCGTCGTAGGCACCGAATTTCGCGCCTGGTGCCGGCCGGATCCAGGGATACTTGGTCGCGGCGTCGAGAGATGCTCGGGTCAGGTTCAATCCCGCGCTGCGCCCATCGGCGTCGAGGATCTTCGGCTCGAGGCCGGTGAGAATGCGTAGGTTCTGCGCGTTGCCCTCGAACCCACCACAGTCCGTGGCCACTTCGTCGAGGGCCCGTTCACCGTTGTGGCCGTAGGGCGGATGGCCGATGTCGTGGGCCAAGCCTGCGAGATCGACCAGATCGGGGTCGCTGCCGAGGCCTTCGGCGATGCTGCGGCCGATCTGCGCGACTTCGAGCGAGTGCGTGAGCCGAGTTCGCGGAGTGTCGCCGTCCCGAGGCCCGGTCACCTGTGTCTTGTCTGCGAGACGGCGCAGTGCAGCACAGTGCAACACCCGTGCCCGGTCGCGCGCGAAAGCACTTCGATGCGAGGCGTTGTTCGTTCCCGGTTTCAGGCCGGCGGTCTTCGGGGGTTCGGTGACGAATCGTTCGACGTCGTGCGCCGAGTAGGTGCCGGTCATGTCACTGGCCTGCCGTGTAGGAGAAGTCTGCCGTGAAGTGAGTCAGCTGGTACCACAGCAGTGCGCCTGTCTCCCTGGCAATTCCGTGTGCCTGTGACTCTCTGGTGTAGACGGCCGGTCCGGTACGCGTCGGTGAGGTCCATGCATCGAGCCCAGCGTCACGCGCCATGGTTCGAGTGCGCAGCGAATGCCACGGATCACTGACCAGCACCACCGACGACTTGCCCTCGTCGCGGAGTGTGTCGCTCACGGCCTCGATGCTCTCGAGCGTGTCCGAGCCGGTCTCGACGGCCACGATGGCGTCCGCCGGCACTCCCTGCTCGATCAGATAGTTGCGCCCCGACGCGGCCTCGGTGAACAGATCGCCTTCCTGCTTGCCGCCGACGGTGACGATCTCGGGGGCGATGCCCCGCTCGTACAGCGACGCGGCCTGCGCCAGTCGGGCCTCGAACACCGTCGAGGGTGTCCCGCTGTACTGCGCCGCACCCAGCACGACGATGGCGTCGGCCTTGGAGTAGTCGTCGATGCGGGCAACCTGCCAGACCCGGACCGCAGTCCCTGCGACCAGCACCACTGCCATCAGGACCACTCCCGCGACCAGCCGACCGGTCCAGCGTCCCAGCGTTCCGAAGAAGCCCAGGCGCTCGGGACCGGGGTCCGAGGCATACCGATCGTCGTACGGATCGCCGTACGGGTCTCGGTCGAGAGTTGAATTCACCCCTCGAGTTTGCCAGGCCCGCGCATCGGCTCGGTCACGGCGCGCCTCGTAGGAGTTAGAGCCACCCGCGATCCTCGGCCACTCGGACAGCTTCCGCGCGAGTACTGGTACCGGTCTTGCCTATTGCAGACGACAAGTGGTTGCGCACCGTCCCCTCCGACAGGTGCACCGTGGCAGCGATGGAGCCGGCCGTCCCACCCTGAGCTGCTGCCCGGAGAACTTCCTGCTCACGGGCCGTCAGCGGCGAGACGCCGTCGGTCAGGGTCTCGGTCGCCAGCGTCGGATCGACGACGCGAAGCCCCATGTGCACTCGCCGAACTGCATCGGCCAGCTGCTTGGCGGGAGTGTCCTTGACCACGAAACCCGATGCCCCCGCATCGATCGCGCGGCGTAGATATCCGGGGCGGCCGAACGTAGTGACGATCAGCACTCTCGACTCGGGTGCCACGAGGGTCAGCTCGGCGGCCACGTCGATTCCGTTCTTGCCCGGCATCTCGACGTCGAGCAGTACGACGTCGGGTCGATGTTCGAGCACGGCAGCGACCACTTCGTCCCCTCGCCCCACCTCCGCCACGACGTCGAGATCGTGCTCGAGACCGAGCAGTGCTGCGAGGGCTCCACGCACCAGAGCTTGATCGTCGGCCAGCAACAGTCTGATACTCATGGTGCCGCGACCTCCACCTTGAATCCGCCGGTCGGAACCCGGGCGACCGTCAGTGAACCACCGGCAGCGCTCACACGTTCCCCCAACCCGCGAAGCCCGTTTCCCCCGCAGGTGTCCTCGGCAGGTCCGCGTCCGTCGTCGACGATGGAAATGCTCGACGGCGTCAGCGTCACTCGGCAGTGTTGCGCGTGCGAGTGTCGAACCACGTTGGTCACTGCTTCACGCAGGACCCAGCCGAACAGTTCTCGGTGTCTCAGTGGCACCACATCGGCATCAGCGGGCAGGTCGACACCGATGGCTGCGGCAACCAGTGCGGTTCTTGCACTGGCCAATTCGGTGCCGATGTCGATCTGGCGCATGCCGCCGACGGTGCTGCGAACATCGGCGAGTGCTTGCCGGGCAAGGGTTTCCACCTCCGCGATCTCGACTGCCGCTCGGGCGGCGTCGATCTCGAGCAGCCGTCCGGCGAGTTCGCTCTTGACGGTGATGACCGTCAACGAGTGCCCGAGAATGTCGTGTACGTCCCGGCTCATCCGCTCACGTTCCGCGACAATCGCCAGATCTGCCAATTGCTGCCTGGCAACGGCCAATTCGTGGTTGCGCTGAAATACCTGAGTGATGCCCCATGCCGCAGCCGAACTGATCAACAGCTGAAACGCGAAGAAGTTGTCGGGCTCCCAGGAATCGATGAAGCGAGGCGTCAGTTCGACGATCACCACCATCACCGCGACCAACGTCCACGCCTGCCGGACCGGAAGGGTCATCATCGCCAGCACCGCGATGTAGACGGTGGCGCCGAAGCCGGTGGTTCCGACCAATGCACTCATCGCGACTGTCAGGGCGACCATCGCACCGAGTGCGATCCACGCCTGCGAGGTGGGCAGCGGATGTCCTCGGCGGTGGCCGTTGCGGAACCGCCAGAAGGTGGTCGTGAAAACCGCACCGAAACCGACGATCGCAATGATCCCGGCAGCCCGGGCCGCGATCGACGGCAGAGCGAGAATCTCGTTCAACGGGTAGATCAGGTAGATCAGCCAGATGGCTCCGAACATCCAGCCGTATCGCCAGACCCTCCCCTCCGGCAGGTCGGCGGTGAACGTGGTCATGTCGCCCACGGTATCCCCGTGGGCGACACGATCAGCAGTTTCGGCGTCAGGCACGCTTGGTGTCTTTTCGGAACAGCAGGGCCGCTCCGGCTACGAACACCGCGGCCCACACCACCAGGTTCACCACGGCGATCGCCAGAGTGCCCGCGTCGGCTGACGTGAACGGCGCTCGGGCCACCGTGGCCAGGCCGTAGAGCGGGGTGAACTTGGCCAGCATCGGGAACCAGCCGCTGTCGCCGAGCGGGACGAACAATCCGCCGGCCAAGGCGAGGAAGGCCAGTACAGGTCCGAGGATCTGCATGACGTTCTCCGAGGGCAGCAGGTACCCCATGAACAACCCGAAAGCGGCGAACACCGCAGATCCGAGCCACGCGATCACACCGCAAGCGAGCCACACCCAGATCGGCATGTCGGCTCCGAAGAACTTTGCGACGACGAACACCACGACGATCGCAGCGGCGCCCATCGTCATGGCCACGAGGACCTTGGTGATGATGTAGGCCACGGGCTTGAGCGGGGTCAACCGCAGCTGCCTGCTCCAGCCCTGCGCTCGCTCGACCGACACCATGGCTCCCCCGCTGGTCGTTGCCAGCATCGCTCCGTAGACGGCCATGCTGATGGCGATGTAGCCCGTGACGTTGCCGTGCGCGAAGGAGTAGTCGGTCTTGAAGTCCGACTGTGTACCGAAGATGACGAAGAACACCGGCGGCATCACCAACGTGAAGATCAGCGTCCGCTTGTTTCGGAACAGTCTGCGGATTTCGAGCCCGAGGAAGGTGGGCGAGAATCCGCCCCAGGCAACGGCTCTGGCGGATGTGCGGGCGGTTGCGGACGGCGTGGTCGTGGTCATCGGATGCTCCCGGCGAGGTCGTTTTCGGCTGGGTCGTTCTCAGAATCGGTGGTCAGGGCGAGGAATGCGTCCTCGAGGTTCCGCGAGACGATCTCCAGATCGGTCGCATGCGCGTCGTTGAGCAGGTACCGGGCCACGGAGTCGGAATCTCGGCCGTGCACGATCACCCGGTCGCCGCGAGTTTCGACGCGGTCGACTCCGGGCAGAGCGAGCAACATCGATCGATCGACGCCGGGCAAGGTCGCGGTGACGGTGCGTCCAGCAGCCAGGTTCTTCACCTCG
This sequence comes from Rhodococcus sp. 15-649-2-2, assembly GCF_002258645.1. NCBI lineage: Bacteria > Bacillati > Actinomycetota > Actinomycetes > Mycobacteriales > Nocardiaceae > Rhodococcus > Rhodococcus sp. 15-649-2-2. The sequence continues at coordinate 307,771 of NZ_NPFM01000028.1, read as the reverse complement.
GCGGCGCTACCGTCGGCGACGATCTTGCCGTGCCGCACCAGCACGATCCGGTCGGCGTAGGCATCGGCCTCGTCGAGATAGTGCGTTGCGAACAGCACCGTTCGGCCGGTACTCGCGTCCTGGCGAATGGCGTTCCAGAAATCGCGACGACCCTCGACGTCCATGCCCGTGGTCGGCTCGTCCAACACCAACAGATCCGGGTCGGGCAACAGAGCGAGCGCGAATCGCAGTCGCTGTTGCTGGCCGCCGGAGCATTTCGCCACTCGACGGTCGCCGATGTCGGCGATGCCGGCCCGGGTCAGCACTTCCTTCACCGACCGGGTGTGGGCGAACAGTGCCGACGTCAGCTCGACGGTTTCGCGGACGGTCAGGTCGCGGAGCAACCCACCGGTCTGCATGACGGCCGAGATGCGCCCCTGGGCGATGGCGTCGGCGGGCGTTCCTCCGAACACCGACACCGACCCGGTGGTGGGTGTTGCCAGGCCGAGCATCATGTCGATGGTCGTCGTCTTACCCGCTCCGTTGGGTCCGAGGAATGCGACGACCTCGCCCGGTTCGATCGACAGGCTCAGCCCGTCCACCGCACGGACAGATCCGTATGTCTTGGTGACGCCTCGCAGTTCGACTGCCTTCGTTGTGGTCATGACAGTTACTCTGCTGCGGCCCGAGCCCATGCACCTCGACCGAGCGTCACGATTGCACGATGACAACTGTCATGGATCGACCTGCTCGATTCGGACACGACCCAGCCGGTAGATTTCATCGCATGGCAGTCCAGCACCGGCGGCACCCCAGCGCCACAGTCCGTAGGTCGGTCCATCGATTTCGTCGTCTCGCCGCTACGGGTGCTCTGACCCTGTTCGCCGCGGTCCTGCTCGCACCGGGGGTTGCATCCGCCGAGGCTCCCTCGCGGCTGGCCACCCAGATCACCGACAACGTCCAGGCTCTCGACCCTGATTCGCTGGCCGAGGTGCAGACCTCCATCGACGACCTCTACAGCAGCAGCCAGCTCAGGCTGTGGGTCACCTACGTGGCAGATTTCGACAACATGTCGGCAACGAACTGGGCCCAGCAGACATATGAACGAAGCGACCTCGGTCAGCGTGACGTCCTGCTCGCAGTCGCGACCGTCGATCGCTCGTACTACCTCGCCGTCAACACCGGACTCTCGCAGATCACCACGGCCGAGCAGGACGACATTCGCGTCAACGACGTCGAACCCGCACTGGGCGAAGAGGATTGGTCGGGAGCGGCCATAGCGGCTGCCGGCGCCCTCGGCGAGGCCTATGCGTCGAGCGGCGACGGTGGGTCATCGGCACCGCTGCTGATCGGTGTCGGTGTATTGGCGGTTGCAGGCGGCGGCGCTGTCGTCTACTCCTCGCGGCGCAAGAAGGCCAGGGTGGCCGCCGAGGTGGACGCCGTGGCGAAGATCGACCCGAGCGACCCGTCCGCACTGGCCAAGTTCCCGATAGACGTTCTCGACACCCGCGCCAAGGAAATTCTGATCGAGACCGACAACGCCGTGCGGGCAAGTGAGGAAGAATTGACCCTTGCCCGAGGCGAGTTCGGCGATTCGGCAGCCGCACCGTTCATCACCGCGTACGACAACGCAAAGAAGGCCTTGGCCTCTGCCTTCGAGATCCGTCAGCGCCTCGACGACGCCATTCCCGAAACCCCCGATCAGCGGCGGGCGATGCTCGTCGAGATCATCTCCTCGTGCGGTCAGGCAGATCGCGAGCTCGACTCTCGGGTCGAGGAGTTCGACGGATTCCGCGACCTCGTGATGAATGCCGGCTCGCATCTCGACGAGCTCACCCAAGCCATCATCGCCTTGACGGTGCGCATTCCACAGTCCGAAACCGTACTCGCTCAGCTGCATTCGGAATTCTCCGAGACCGCACTGAAATCGATCGCCGACAACGTCACGATGGCCAAGGATCGAGTTGCGCTGGCCGAGGAGAACATCGAAGCCGGCCGCAAGGCCGCAGCGCTGCCGCCGGGAAAGCAGGGTCCGGCCGTCACCGCGATTCGGACCGCAGAACGAGCCCTCGATCAGGCGAAGTCCCTGCTCGACGGAGTCGACCACGCCCGCGACGACATCGGGAACGCCATTGCCACCCTGCCCGACGCCATCGCGGACGTCCGACGCGACATCGAGCAGGCTCGCGGACTGGCCGAACACGGCGGTGCCGAACTACAGGCGGCGATGGCCGCGGCACAGACGGCGTTGAAGAACGCGGAGACGGCGCAGTCGAGCGATCCGCTCGGCAGTTACACAGCCCTTGCCGCAGCAGATTCCGAACTCGAGAAGATCGTCGACGAAGCGTCGGCGGAGAAGGCGGCCGAGGATCAGCTGCGGGCGCGTCTGGAACGCGATATCGCGGCTGCTCAGGCGCAGATCACCGCTGCAGCGGACTACATCTCGACGCGGCGCGGCGGCGTGGGTGCCGATGCTCGAACGCGGTTGTCCGAAGCCGAACGGCATCTCGGTGCGGCTCGTCAGCTCGAACCCGAGAACCCTGACGAGGCCCTCAAGCACGCGCATGCCGCCAGCCAGTTGGCCTCGCGCGCGTCGCAGATCGCCCAGTCCGACGTGCAGAACTGGGAAAACCGTCACGGTCCACGCGGCGGCGGTAACGGCGGCAACGTTGCAGGCGCTGTGCTCGGCGGAATCCTGATCAACAGCGTGCTGCGCGGCGGCGGCGGCGGCGGAGGTGGCTTCGGCGGCGGCTTCGGTGGAGGCGGGGGCTTCGGTGGAGGTGGTGGAGGCGGCGGCTTCGGCGGTGGCGGCGGCCGCTTCTGATTCGACCCCGATATGCCTCAGGGCCCGATCTCACGAGGAGATCGGGCCCTGTCGTGTTGTGAGCTCTATGCGCCGATCAGTCGGGACGCGATGTAGCCCTCGACCTGATCGAGAGCCACGCGCTCCTGCGCCATCGTGTCGCGTTCGCGGATGGTGACGGCGTGGTCGTCGAGGGTGTCGAAGTCGACGGTGATGCAGAACGGGGTACCGATCTCGTCCTGACGACGGTAGCGGCGACCGATCGCTCCGGCGTCGTCGAATTCGACGTTCCAGTACTGACGCAGTTGCTGCGCAAGATCTTTCGCCTTCGGCGTCAGATCGGCGTTACGCGAGAGCGGGAGCACCGCTACCTTCACCGGGGCAAGACGGCGATCGAGCTTGAGCACGACACGCTTGTCGACACCGCCCTTGGCGTTGGGAGCCTCGTCCTCGGTGTACGCGTCGACGAGGAACGCCATCAGCGAACGCGTCAGGCCTGCCGCCGGTTCGATGACATACGGGGTGTAGCGAGTGTCGGTGGCCTGCTCGTAGTAGCTCAGGTCCTGGCCCGACGCCTTCGAGTGCACCGACAGGTCGTAATCGGTGCGGTTCGCGACACCCTCGAGCTCACCCCACGCACTGCCCTGGAAACCGAACTTGTACTCGATGTCCACGGTGCGCTTGGAGTAGTGCGACAGCTTCTCCTTGGCGTGCTCGTAGAGCCGCAGGTTCTCCGGATCGATACCGAGATCGGTGTACCACTTCATGCGGTAGTCGATCCAGTACTGATGCCACTCGTCGTCCTCGCCGGGCTTGACGAAGAATTCCATCTCCATCTGCTCGAACTCACGGGTGCGGAAGATGAAGTTTCCGGGAGTGATCTCGTTACGGAAGCTCTTGCCGATCTGGCCGATACCGAACGGCGGCTTCTTGCGCGAGGTGGTCAACACGTTGGCGAAGTTGACGAAGATGCCCTGCGCAGTCTCTGGACGCAGGTAATGCAGACCCTCTTCGTTGTCGACCGGGCCGAGGAAGGTCTTGAGCAGGCCCGAGAACGCACGCGGCTCGGTCCACGAACCGGGCTCGCCGGTCTCGGGGTCGCGGATATCGGCCAGGCCGTTCTCCGGCGGATGGCCGTGCTTCTCTTCGTAGGCCTCGATGAGGTGATCGGCGCGGTACCGCTTGTGTGTGTGCAGCGACTCCACCAGCGGGTCCGAGAACGTCTCGACGTGACCGGACGCCTCCCACACCTGACGGGGCAGGATCACCGACGAGTCGAGCCCGACGGTGTCGTCCCGGCTGGTGATCATGTTGCGCCACCACTGCTTCTTGATGTTCTCCTTGAGCTCGACGCCCAACGGGCCGTAATCCCAGGCCGACTTGGTACCGCCGTAGATCTCGCCGCACGGGTAGACGAGGCCTCTGCGCTTGGCGAGGTTGGCGACGGTTTCGACTTTGGACTTGGGTGCCACTGGCGGAGCTCTCCATCTTCGGTTACATCGTGCTCGGGTTCATCGTGATTGTCGGTTACATCGCACGAGGGGTGACGCGGGCGGTTTTCGCCCTGATCAGACTATCTGGCTCGGCGGGCGAATCCGAACACCGGTCGAGTTCGGAATTGACATGCGTACTTGTGCATATCACAATGAATACGATTTGCAATAGCGATAACTGCACTAACCTGATGCCATGACATCGATTGTGCAGAGAGAGTTCGCCGAGAACGAGTCGGCAACCGAAGGAGCCGCAACCGTGTCCACCGAGCAGGCCGTTCACACAGATTCGCCGGATCGGCAGGACCCCGAGCATCCGATGCACGAGAACGACCCGTTCGCCGCCGCTCCCCCGGCCCACATTCCGCCGAAGGAGACCCTGGCCGCGGCCGGCGACATTCTGCGCGCGCTTGCGGCCCCGGTGCGGATCGCGATCGTGCTGCAGCTGCGCGAGTCCGAGCGATGCGTCCACGAACTCGTGGTCGCCCTCGGTGTCACGCAGCCGTTGATCAGCCAGCACCTCCGGGTACTCAAGGCTGCGGGTGTGGTGCGTGGAGAACGCAACGGCCGCGAGGTCCTGTACCGACTCGTCGACGATCACCTCTCCCACATCGTCGTCGACGCCGTGGCCCACGCCGAGGAAGGCCGGAACCTGTGACCGAGAAGTCCACCGATACCGCAACGCCGAGACGACCCGTCGTGGTCGGAGTACGAGCCACGAAGCAACGCAGTGCGATCTCGGACTTGCTCGACACCATCGAGGAATTCAAATCTGCACAAGACCTGCACGACGAATTACGTAAGCGCGGTGAGGGAATCGGCCTGACAACCGTCTATCGCACGCTCCAGACGCTGGCCGACGCCGGCACGGTGGACGTGCTTCGCACCGACAACGGCGAGTCGGTCTACCGGCGTTGCTCCTCGGGCCATCATCACCACCTGGTGTGCCGAGCATGCGGATTCACCGTCGAGGTCGAGGGGCCCACCGTCGAGAAGTGGTCCCAGACTGTCGCCGAGTCCAATGGCTTCACCGACGTGAGTCACACCATCGAAATTTTCGGCACCTGCAGTCAGTGCAGCGCGGCGGGTCGCTGAACCTCGCTCACGTCAGGGCGTCGGCCACGCGAGGCACCACCGCGTCGATGGCGAACGGTATCGACAGAACCGAGTTGTACGTGATCGCGCCGCGCTGATCGGTGGACAGCGGAAGGATCGCATCGTTGCGCGCTGCCTTCAATGTCCCGAAGATCGGATTTTCCGCCACGACGTCGATGGGCTCACCCGTGCCGAGGTACAGCACCACATCGGCGTCGAGCATCGAGATGTTCTCCAGCGAGACCGGTACGAAGAAGTTCGTGCCGTCGTCCTGAGCGAGAATGGGCTCCGGAACCTTCAATCCCAACGAGGTGACGAACGTACCGCGGGCATCGCCGGGTAGGAACGCACCGAACTGCCCGTCGTAGGGAAGCACCACGGCGGCAGTCCTGCCCGCGAACTCGGGGTGTTCCGTGCGAACCTGCTCGAGCAACGCGGTCGTCTGCGCATTGAGCTCCTCGCCACGCTCGGATTCGCCCATCGCGCGCGAGATGGTGTCGGTGGCCACCTCTCGATCGACGGCATATGCCGCCGATCCCGCCGGTCGAGCGATCGTCGGGGCGATGTCACTGAGTTTTGTGTAGGTGGCCTCGTCGAAGCCGGCGTTCAGCCCGGTGATCAAATCCGGTGCCAGAGAGGCGATCAGCTCGAAGTTCGGTTCGGACTCCGAGCCCAGCAGTGTCAGTGGTGCGTCGCCCACCAACTCGTCGGTCCACGGACCGAGTCCGGTCTCGTAGAAGGTGTACCCGGTGTTCCCGACCGGCACAGTGCCGAGGGCAATGACGGCGTCGGCGTCGGACACTCCGAGTGTGACGATGCGAGTGGGCTTCTCCGGAACGGTCGTGCTGCCGTAGATGTGGTCGATGACGACCGGGAAGACACCGTCGGCCGACGGGGTACCCGATTCGCCGGTATCTGCGGTCGAGCAGGCCGTCAGGGATACACCGAGGACGATCACCGCCACCACTGCCGTCAGCATTCGGGTCGACCGCATTGTCATCGCATCCGCCTCTACTCGAAGTAAGTACAGGCATACCTTAGCTGACCGATCAGGGCAGCAGGCCTTCCCGTGCTTTCTCGACGCCGGCGAGCACCAGGATCAGCATCGTCAACATGGCCTCGTCGTCCAGCCCGTTCGCCGGAAAGGTGTAGCGCAGCAACACATCTGCGAGCTTGTCGTGAGTATTGACGGAGATCGCGCCGAATTGCGAATCCGCATTGCGGTCCGAGACCTTCTTGTGCAGCGCCGCCTTGAGCGGCCTGTCCCACGCCAACACCGCGGTGAGCGAGAGCACCTCGAGTTCGGGCGAGAGCTGTACGGCCCGCAACGAGCACAGGGCACCGGCGTAGTCGAAACCGAGTGACCCCTCCTCGCCGACGGTCACCGTGGCGAACTGAGACAGCGCCAGCCGAGCCCGCGTCTGCAACGTCAACTCACCGGAGCTGTCGATACCCTGTACTTCGTCACTCATATTTCACTCCGCCGAATCGTCGATCACGCGAAGCGAATTCGATACACGCCTCCCACAGGTCCCGGCGGTCGAAATCCGGGAAGAGCTTCTTCTGGAACACGAACTCCGCATATGCGGATTGCCACAGCAGGAAGTTCGACGTTCGCTGCTCCCCCGACGGTCGCAGGAACAAGTCCACGTCCGGCATATCCGCTTCGTCGAGGTACTTCGCGACGGTTGCCTCGGTGATCTTCTCGGGGTTCAGCTTGCCTGCGGCAACCTGTCGGGCAATTTCCCTTGTCGCATCGGCAATCTCGGCACGCCCACCGTAATTGACGCACATCGTCAAAGTCATCACGGTGTTGTGCTTCGTCAGCTCCTCGGCCACTTCGAGTTCCTTGATGACGCTGCCCCACAACCTGGGTCGCCGACCGGCCCAGCGGACCCGGACGCCCATCTCGTTCATCTCGTCGCGTCGACGACGAATGACGTCACGGTTGAAGCCCATCAGAAACTTGACCTCGTCGGGACTGCGCTTCCAGTTCTCCGTCGAGAAGGCGTACGCGGACAACCACTGCACACCGATCTCGATACATCCGCAGACGGTGTCCATGAGCACCGCTTCGCCCTGCTCGTGCCCCGCGGTGCGCGGCAGACCGCGATCCTGCGCCCACCGACCGTTGCCGTCCATCACCAAGGCGACGTGGCGAGGTATCAGTTCCGGCTGCAGAATCGGCGGCCGAGCGCCCGACGGGTGCGGGTCGGGAGGGCGCACTGCCGACTGTCCGTCAGGCCGGGGTTGCGGCTCTCGTCGTCGAATCACGGTCCCCATCCTGCCCGACGGTATCGGCGAACACGGAGTCAGGTTGCGCCAGCGGCACCTGATGCGGGTGCGAGCGTTCGATGAGTGGAAGTGTGCGCAATTGTCGTTCCAGATGCCATTGCAGATGCGCCGCCACCAGCCCACTGGCCTGCTTGCGAACCGCATCGGAGGTGGTGACGGTGTAGTCCCACTCGCCTCGTTCGAGCGCGACCATCAGATCCAGGACCCCGGTCGACGGCGTCGCCGATCCGGGCGGGCGGCAGTGCACACACACCGCTCCACCGGCGGCGACATGAAATGCGCGATGTGGCCCGACTGCGGCGCAGCGCGCACAATCGGTCAGTGCGGGTGCCCATCCGGCGAAGCCCATGGCGCGCAGCAGATAAGCGTCGAGCACCAGCTCGGGAGGGCGGACGTGCTGGGCAAGCGCTCGAAGCGCTCCGACGGTCAGCTGATGCAGTCGCTGCGCCGGTGCATGCTCCTCGCCCGCCAGTCGTTCGGCGGTCTCGAGAACGGCACAACCGGTGGTGTAGCGGCCGTAATCGGCGACGATGTCTCCGCCGAACGCGTCGACGGTGTGCACTTGGGTGACGATGTCGAGGTTGCGTCCCGGATAGAGCAGTACGTCGATGTGCGCGAACGGTTCCAGCCGTGCACCGAACTTGGACTTGGTACGACGCACCCCTTTGGCGACGGCCCGTACGATACCGTTCTCCCTGGTCAACAACGTGACGATGCGGTCGGCCTCACCCAGCTTGTGCTGGCGCAGGACGACTGCGTTGTCACGGTATGGCCTCACGGCTTCCAGTCTCCCACGGGTGCCGCATCGGTGGCCGCTTCCCGCGCTGGAGAGAAGTCGATACTGTGCGAACGTGGATTTTCATCGGTCGACTCTCGTTGCCCAGGCCGCCGCACTCGCGTCGGGTCGCATCACCTCGGTACAGGCGGTCACCGAATCACTCGACCGGATCGAGAAGAGCCAACCCACTCTCAACGCCTTCCGAATAGTGCGCCGCGACGCCGCACTCGCCGAGGCCGCCGAGGCGGATCGACTGCGCGCCGCCGGTGGAACCGCGCCCCTGCTCGGCGTTCCGATCGCCGTCAAGGACGATGTGGATGTCACCGGCGAGCCCACCGCCTTCGGCTGCGCCGGGCCCTTTCCGCCTGCCACCGCAGACTCGGAGGTGGTGCGCGGACTGCGCGCGGCCGGAGCGGTGATCGTGGGCAAGACCAACAGCCCCGAGCTTGGCCAATGGCCGTTCACCGGCGGCACCTTCGGACACACCCGTAATCCGTGGGACCGCGAGCGCACCCCCGGCGGCTCCTCGGGTGGCAGTTCTGCAGCGGTGGCTGCCGAATTGGTCTCGGCTGCACTGGGTTCCGACGGTGCCGGCTCGGTTCGGATCCCGGCGTCGTGGACCAATCTCGTGGGCATCAAGCCGCAACGGGGACGGATATCGACGTGGCCGGACGCCGAGGCCTTCAACGGCATCACCGTCATCGGCCCGCTCGCGCGCACGGTGGCCGACGCCGCTCTTCTCCTCGACGTGGTCTCCGGTGGCCACGACGGCGATCTGCATCGCCCGGCTCCGTTGACCGTCTCGGATGCTGTCGGACGCAACCCCGGCTCGCTGCGAATAGCGCTGAGCCTGCGCAAGCCGTTCATCCCGACGCCTGCCCCGCTGGACCCGGAGATCGCGGCCGCGGCGTACGAGATGGCCGCGGTGCTGCGATTGCTCGGACACCAGGTGGTCGTCGACGATCCCGCATACGGAATGTTGCTGGGGCTCAACTTCTTACCGCGCTCGCTGGCAGGCGTTGCCACGTGGCTCGATCGCCTTCCCGATCCGGCCCTCGCCGACCCAAGGACCCGAGCCAACGCCAAGAGCGGCCGGGCCCTCGCCGGAGCCCCGTTGCGCGCAGCCCGCGCGGCCGAACCGCGCATCGGGCGCCGCATCGGCCGGTTCTTCGACGACTACGACATCGTGCTCGCCCCGACCACGGCAACTCCCCCGCCTCGGGTCGACGCCATCGACGGCATCTCCAACACCGACACCGATCGGGTCATCACCGAGCATTGCCCCTACACGTGGCCGTGGAATGTCCTGGGCTGGCCCAGCGTGAACGTCCCCGCGGGTCTGACGAAGAGCGGCCTTCCCATCGGACTGCAGTTGATGGGACACGAATCATCGGAGCCACTGCTGGTGTCGGTTGCCGCTCAACTCGAGAACGTGCTGCAGTGGCACCGCAAGCGCCCCGAACCGTGGTGGACCCAGGTGAGTGAAACTTCGTAGTCTGCTCACCTGGGAAGGTCAGAAGCCGAGCTTGCCCATCTGCTTGGGGTCGGTTTGCCAGTCCTTGGCGATTTTCACGTGCAGGTCCAGATAGATCCTGGTGCCGAGCAACTTCTCGATCTGCAATCGCGACGCCGTGCCGACCTCTTTGAGTCGTGAGCCGCCCTTGCCGATGATGATGGCCTTCTGACTCGACCGCTCGACGTAGAGAATCGCGTGCACATCGAGCATGTTGTCATGACCCTCGCGGGGCACGACTTCTTCGATGACAACGGCCAGCGAGTGAGGTAGCTCATCGCGGACGCCTTCGAGCGCGGCCTCCCGAATGAGCTCGGCCATGAGGATTTCCTCCGGCTCGTCGGTCAGCTCACCGTCGGGGTAGAACGCCGGTCCCGGTGGCAGTTCCGACGCCAGCAGATCTACCAGCTTCTCCACCTGCTCACCGGATTCGGCCGATACCGGAATCACGTGGCTGGAGTCGCCGAGGAGCTTCGACAGCGCCATCAACTGCTGCACGACGCGTTCCTTCTTGACCTTGTCGATCTTGGTGACGATGCCGATCAAGGTGGTCTTGGGGGCGATGTGGCGAACCTGCTCGAGGATCCATCGGTCCCCCGGTCCGATCTTCTCGTCGGCCGGGATACACAGGCCGATGACGTCGACCTCGGAGTACGTGTCCTGCACCAGATCGTTGAGTCGCTGCCCCAGAAGCGTTCTGGGGCGGTGCAATCCAGGTGTGTCGACGAGGATCAACTGCGCGTGCTCGCGGTGCACGATGCCGCGGATGGTGTGCCGCGTCGTCTGCGGACGCGAGGACGTGATGGCGATCTTCGACCCCACCAACGCATTGGTCAGGGTGGACTTGCCGGTGTTGGGTCGGCCCACGAAACAGACGAATCCGGATCGGAACTCACCGTTGTTCTGCTCGGACAAAAGAGCACCTCCAGATTTCAGTGTTGGTGAGTGACGTCCGACGAGTCGTCGTCCTCGGTGGATTCTTCGTCGGGTTCGATCTTTTCGACCAGCACGGTGGTGATGCGGACGCGCCCCTTGGGGTCGGCCCCACCTTCACCGCGCAGCAGCAGTCCGTGGGTCATCACCTGAGCACCGGGCAGCGGCACGCGGCCCAGCTCGTGTCCGAGCAGTCCGCCGACGGTGTCGACCTCCTCGGATTCGATCTCGATCCCGAAGATCTCGCCGAGGTCTTCGAGCGGCACTCGCGAGGACACCCGATACTGTCCGTCGTCGAGCTCCTCGATGGGCGCAACTTCGTCGGAGTCGTATTCGTCGGCGATCTCACCGACGATTTCCTCGATGACGTCCTCGATGGTCACCAGGCCTGCGATGCCTCCGTATTCGTCGACCAACAGGGCCATGTGGTTTCGATCGCGCTGCATCTCGGCGAGCAGACTGTCGAGTGCCTTGGAGTCGGGAACGAACACAGCCGGACGCATCAGCTCGGACACCTGCACCCCGCGGCCACCATCGGTGGAGTAATACGTCTGCTGCACAAGGTCTTTGAGGTAGACGACGCCGACCACGTCGTCCACGTTCTCGCCGATCACCGGGATGCGCGAGTGCCCACTGCGTACAGCCAACGACGTGGCTTGGCCGGCCGACTTGTCCGACTCGATCCACACCATCTCGGGCCGCGGGACCATGACCTCACGGGCGGAGGTGTCCCCCAACTCGAACACGGATTGAATCATCCGCCGCTCGTCGTCGGCCACGACGCCGCGCTCGCGGGCCATGTCCACCAACTCGCGCAGTTCGATCTCGGATGCGAACGGGCCGTTGCGAAATCCCTTACCCGGGGTGATCGCATTACCGATGAGAATGAGCAGCCTGCTGATCGGTCCGAGGAGCCACCCGAGCGCGCGCAGCGGAAACGCTGCCGCGAGAGCGATCGAGTACGCGTTCTGCCGGCCGAGGGTTCGCGGTCCGACACCGATCACGACGTAGCTGACCAGCACCATGACCACTGCGGTGATGACCAGGGCCGTCGTGGAATCGATCAGCTGTGTCAGGCCGCCCGCGAGCAGGACGGTGCCGCCGATTTCGCACAGGATGCGCAGTAGCACCATCAAGTTGACGTAGCGAGGACGGTCGGCGACCACAACGACGAGTCCGGTGGCACCGGGTCGCTCGTCCTTGACCATGTCGTCGATCCGCGCACGCGACACCGTGTTCAGCGCGGAATCGACGGCGGCGAACATTCCACCGAGAGGCACCAGAAGGACAGCGAAAACGATGAGTGCAACAGCACTGCTCACGCGTCGGAACCCCGCACTTCGACCGGTCCGAACAGGCACATCACCGATCGACACCGTCGACGAAACCGGCTTTTCCGAGCAACCGTGCATCGCGAGCAGCCTGTTCTGCGGCCTGCTCGGCGCGCCTGGCATCCTCGTACCATTCGGCGAGCAGACGGTTCTGCAGCTCGAACATTTCTTTTTCTTCGTCCGGCTCGGCGTGGTCGTAGCCGAGCAGATGCAACACTCCGTGCACCGTCAGCAATGCGAGCTCGTGCTCGAGCGAATGGCCCGCAGCAGCAGCCTGATCCGCAGCGAACGACGGGCACAGCACGATGTCGCCGAGCATGGCCGGTCCGGGTTCGGGCGCATCGGGACGACCGCCCGGCTCGAGCTCGTCCATCGGAAACGACATCACGTCGGTGGGGCCGGGCAGATCCATCCACCGCATGTGCAGGTCCGCCATCGTGGCCGAATCCACCAGCACCATCGACAGTTCCGCGGCGGGATGCACGTCCATGCCGGCGATCGCGAACCGTGCGACCGAGACCAGCTCGGGTTCGGAGATGTCCATCCCCGACTCGTTGGACACTTCGATACTCATCTAGCCACTACCCACGCTCTCGTTGCCTGTCGTTTCGTACACCTGAATCATCTTCTCGCCGAACGCGGTCCACCGCTGCGGCGTTGCTCGCGGTTGGGAATCACACCTTCCGATGCCGACTCGAAGCGCTCGTATGCGTCGACGATTTCCGAGACCAGGCGATGCCGCACCACGTCACTGCTGGTGAGCTGCGCGAAGTGGATGTCGTCGAGGTCGGTGAGAATCTCGGATGCGGCACGCAATCCCGATTTTGCGCCACCCGGAAGGTCGACCTGGGTGACGTCGCCGGTGACCACGATCTTCGAGCCGAACCCCAGACGCGTCAGAAACATCTTCATCTGCTCGGCCGTGGTGTTCTGCGCCTCGTCGAGAATGATGAACGCGTCGTTGAGCGTGCGGCCGCGCATGTAGGCGAGCGGGGCGACTTCGATGACCCCTGCTTGCATCAGCTTGGGGATCGCTTCGTCGTCCATCATGTCGTGCAACGCGTCGTGCAGCGGGCGCAGGTACGGGTCGATCTTCTCGTGCAAGGTACCGGGCAGAAAGCCGAGGCGCTCCCCCGCTTCCACTGCCGGACGCGTCAGGATGATGCGGCTGACCTGCTTGGTCTGCAATGCCTGAACGGCCTTGGCCATCGCGAGGTACGTCTTGCCGGTACCGGCAGGTCCGATGCCGAACACGATGGTGTTGGAGTCGATCGCGTCCACGTACCGCTTCTGGTTCAGCGTTTTGGGCCGGATCGTCTTGCCGCGACGCGAGAGGATGTCCAAGCTCAGGACCTCGGCCGGCGAATCCGACACGCCCTCGGTGAGCATGGCGATCGAGCGGCGGACGGCGTCGGGAGTCAGCGGCTGGGCGCGCTTGGCGAGCGCGGCCAACTCGGAGATCACCCGTTCGGCCAGCGCCACGTCGGCCACTTTTCCGGTGAGCGTCACGGCGTTTCCTCGTACGTGGATGTCTGCCGTCAGCATCTGCTCGAGCGCCCGCAGGTTCTCGTCGGACTGTCCCAGCAGTGGCATCACTGCTTCGGGGGCGAGCTCCAAGGTGGACCGAACATCACGCTCGGCGGGAAATTCGCTGTGTTCACTCACGTGGTGGCTATGGCCTGCTCTCTTGTTTCGGTTGTGGAGACATGGGGCGGTGTTCGAATGAAGTTTAACGCCGCAGCATCGATGCGCATTCCTATTACTCGCCGCTTCCGCCCAGCACGGCGTCGAGCGAGAGTGCCCAACACCGCGAATCCGGGTTCAGGAACGCGAAGTGGTCCTCGCCAGGGACCATCGTCAGCCGCGCGTCGTCTCCGGCTGCTCTCGCCGTCTCGACGTACCGCTCGCTCTGCACCGCCGGGACCTGAACGTCCTCGGACCCGTGCAGGCAGATCGTCGGGATACCGATGGGTGCACGGGCAGCAGGCGAGGCCGATCGGTACAGCGCGGGGTCGTCCTCGTATCGAGCCTGCAGCAACGCCTCGACCGCCGGATTGGTTCGACCCGACGCACCACGCGGCTCCATGTCGAGGACGCCGGCCTGCGAGACGATGCGCGACGGCCGCACTGTCGTACTCGTTTCGCCGCCGAGCCACACTGCCAGGTGTCCGCCTGCGGAGTGTCCGATGACGCGAACGTCGTCGATGCCGGCCGGGGCGTGGTGTTGCACCGCACCGGCAACGACGTCGAGAGCTGCGAGGACGTCGGACTGCATCTCCGGCCAGTGCCCACCTGCGCCGACGCGTCGGTACTCGATGTTCCACGCCACCGCCCCGGCTGCCGCGACAGCGCGCGCGAATTGGGTGCCGAGGTTCGATCCGTACTGCCCGCTCCAGAATCCGCCGTGTATCACCACGACGACCGGCGTCGACGCATCGACGGGCTCGGGCGGCAGATAGAGATGGCCGAATTGCTCGGCATGATCGCCGTAGGCAATCTTGATCCGTGCGCTCATGCGTTCCGAAAATCCGGGGGCAGTTGCGTCCAGCGAGAGGTGAGCACCCCCAGCGCGCCGAGTGCCACGGCTCCTGCCGTCGACGTCCTCAGCACCGTGGGTCCCAGCACCACCGGGGTCGCCCCGGCTTCGGTGAGAGCAGCAACTTCCCGGTCGTCGAGGCCACCTTCGGGTCCGACGACGAGCGCAACCTCGGGAACCGAGTCGAACGGCAGGTCCCGAAACGCCGAGGTGGCACCCTCGTGCAGCACGGCAACAACCCCGCCGCGCGCGATGATCGCGCCGACCAGGGCATACACGGCACGCGAATCGTGCAGGTCGGAGACCTCGGGGATGTATGCCCGACGCGACTGCTTGGCTGCCTCGGCCGCAGTACTGCGCCACCGTGCGACGCCCTTGATCGCCTTGGGTCCTTCCCAGCGCGCCACGCAGCGCGCGGACTGCCAGGGCACAACAGCGTCGACGCCTGCCTCGGTGGCCAGCTCGATGGCGAGTTCCGATCGGTCCGCCTTCGGCAATGCCTGCACGAGCGTCACCACCGGAGTGGGACGCGGCATCTCGCTGCGCGACTGCACGGTCAGTTCCAGTCGGTTCTTCTCCGCTGCGACGACGACCGTATCGGCCAAGCCGCCCGCGCCGTCACCGAGAAGCACCCGCTCTCCGACGCGAATGCGTCGCACCGTCGCGGCGTGATGCCCCTCCTTACCGTCGAGCACGGCGATATCGCCGACCTTCGGCAGCGGCGAGAGATAGAAGACCGTGGGGGCCATGGATCAACGACCGCTGAACGCTTCCCGCAACCGCGAGAACAGTCCACCGCTGTGTGCGGAACCGGTGGTGACGACCTCGGCCGAGTCGCGATCTCGCATCGACTTGAGCTGTTCGAGCAGTTGGGTCTGCTTGCTGTCCAGCTTGGTCGGCACGATGACCTCGAGGTGGGCATGCAGGTCACCGCGAATACCGGAACGTAGCTTGGGCATACCGTGCCCGCGCAACACGGTCGTCGAATTCGGTTGTGTGCCTTGTCCTATCGAAATCTCGGTAGGCCCGTCGATGATCGCATCGATGTTCACCGAGGTGCCGAGTGCGGCGTCGACCATCGGAACTCGGACGGTGCAGTGCAGATCGTCGCCGTCGCGGACGAACACCTCGTGCTGCTGTTCGACGATTTCCACGTACAGATCTCCCGCGGGGCCACCGCCCGGGCCGACCTCACCCTGCGAGGCAAGACGGATCCGCATGCCGTTGCTCACGCCGACGGGAACCTTGACCGAGATGTCGCGACGCGAGCGCACCCGCCCGTCGCCGCCACACTTGCGGCAAGGATCGGGAATGGTCTCGCCTGCACCGCGGCAGGTGGGGCACGGGCGGCTGGTCATGACCTGGCCGAGGAACGAGCGCTGCACCGACTGCACCTCACCGGCACCGCCGCAGGTTTCGCACCGAACCGGCTTGGAGTCGCCGTTGGTGCCCGAGCCGGTGCACAGGTCGCACAGGATCGCGGTGTCGACGGTGATGTGCTTGGTCACGCCGGTGGCGCACTCGTCGAGGGTCAGCTTGGTCCGCAGCAGCGAATCCGCTCCCGGCTGCACACGCCCCTTGGGCCCGCGCTGGGCCCCACCGGCACCGCCGCCGAAGAATGCCTCGAAAACATCCCCCAGGCCACCGCCGAATCCGGCTCCACCGAACCCACCGCCGCCGCCTCCGCCGCCCTGCTGCAGCGGGTCGCCGCCGAGGTCGACGATGCGACGCTTCTCCGGATCGGAGAGCACCTCGTAGGCGGTGGAGATGTCCTTGAACCGGGCCTGTGCGGCCTCGTCCGGATTGACGTCCGGGTGCAGTTCTCGCGCCAGTTTTCGGTAGGCGCGCTTGATCTCCTGGTCAGTCGCCTGCTGGCCGACGCCCAAAGTCCCGTAATAATCCCGTGCCACGTCGTCTCTTTCGTCCTAGAAGATGAATCTCGTTCGTTGATGCTGCGTGCCGGCGGCCCGTGCCCCCGCTGCCGGTCTTCGATCGGTTCTCGCTCGTCTCAGCGCTCGGCCAGGACCTCGCCGATGTACCTGGCAACCGCGGCGACCGATGCAATTGTTCCTGGGTAGTCCATCCGGGTCGGCCCCAGAACACCCATTCCTCCGAGGACCATGCCAGCCGACCCGTAGCCGGTGGAAATCACCGACGTTCCACGCATCTCCTCGACCTGCGTTTCCTCACCGATCCGCACGGTCACGGTGCGGGTGTCCTGCGTCACTGCGAGCAGTTTGAGCACCACCACTTGCTCTTCCAACGCCTCGAGTACCGCTCGGAGCGATCCGGGAAACCCCGCGTCGCCGGCGAAGTCCGCGGCGTTGCGCGTCAGGTTCGCCGTTCCGCCGAGTACCAGGCGTTCCTCGGGGTGCTCGACCAGCGATTCAACCAGCACCGTGGCCGATCGGATCATGGCGTCCCGCAGCCCGGCCGGAGCGTTCTCGGCGAGTTCGGCCACCGCGACGGACGCGGCGGCCAGTCGCTTTCCTTCCAGCGCGCTGCCGAGCAGGCGACGCAGCTGCGACAGGTTCTCGTCGTCGAGGACGTCACCGAGCTCGACGATGCGCTGATCGACCCGACCCGAGTCGGTGATGAGCACCAGCAGCAACCGAGCCGGGGTGAGCGCCACCACCTCGAGGTGCCGAACCGATGACGCCGACAGTGTGGGGTACTGCACCACGGCAACCTGACGAGTCAACTGAGCCAGCAGTCGGACGCCGCGCCGCAGTACATCGTCCAGGTCGACGCCGTTCTCGAGGAATTCCAGGATGGCCCGGCGTTCGGCCGCCGACAGCGGCTTGACGTCGGCGATCCGATCGACGAACTGGCGATACCCCTTGTCGGTCGGTACCCGTCCGGAGCTGGTGTGCGGTTGAGCGATGTACCCCTCGGCCTCGAGCACAGCCATGTCGTTGCGCACGGTGGCACTCGACACGCCGAGGTTGTGTCGCTCGACCAACGCCCGTGAACCGACGGGTTCCTGGGTGGACACGTAGTCCGCCACGATCGCTCGTAGAATCTCGAACCGCCTGTCGTCGGTGCTCGACATCGGTGCCCACCTCCGTTCTCGTTTCCAATCGTCGCTCGAGTCTAGTAGCCGAGGCACGCATGCTCGTGCAAGGCCTTACTGTGGTCCGGGTGGAAACGTTCTTTCGATTCGGTCCAGCGGCTCAGGCCTCGCGATGATCTTCAAGGGTGTTCGTGACGGTAAGCCGTACCCCGAGCACGGCCTGTCCATCCGCGACTGGTCGAGAATCCCGCCACGCCAGCTCCGTCTGGACGAGATCGTCACCACGACAAAGGTGCTCGAACTCGACCGATTGCTGTCCGAGGACTCCACCTTCTACGGCGACCTCTTCCCCCACGCCGTGCAATTCCGCGGCGTCATCTATCTCGAAGACGGTCTGCACCGAGCCGTGCGTGCAGCACTGCGGAACCGAACGGTGTTGCACGCCAGAGTGTTCGATTACGACGCCCTGGGTGCCTGAGGGTACGAAGGTCCTGGAAACGCTGAGTGCCTGAGTAGGTCTGCGCTACGCCGCTGCGATGCTGCGCACTACCGCGTCGGCGAGCAATCGTCCTCGGTCGGTCAGCACGAGATGGTCCCCCCGCGCCGCCATCAACCCGTCTACGACCGCCTGTTCGGCAGCGGCGCGCTCGGCCGGCCCGAGCACGCTCACCGGCACTCCCGTGCGGAGTCGGACGGTCAACATCAGCTCCTCCAGGTGTCGATCCTCGGCGCTGAGCAATTCGCTGCCGTGCACCGGCAGTACCCCGGTGGCCAGGCGATCGGCGTATGCCGCCGGGTGTTTGACGTTCCAGAACCGGGTGCCGCCGATGTGGCTGTGTGCGCCCGGACCCGCGCCCCACCAGTCGCCGCCGTCCCAGTAGCCGATGTTGTGGCGGCACTGCGCGTCGGCATCGGTGGCCCAGTTCGACACCTCGTACCAGGAAAGGCCGGCTGCGTTCAGAGCCGTGTCGATGCGTTCGTATCGACTCGCAAGCACGTCGTCGTCCGGGGCGGGCAGCTCACCGCGGCGCACTTTGCGGGCCATGGCCGTACCGTCCTCGACGATCAGCGCGTACGCCGAGACGTGGTCGACGCCGGCCTCGAGCACGGCGGCAAGAGACTGATCGAGGTCGCTGTCTCGCTCGCCCGGAGTGCCGTAGATGAGGTCGAGGTTGACGTGCTCGAACCCGGCCGCGCGAGCCTCCTTCGCCGCAGCGACCGCTCGACCTGGCGTGTGGATGCGATCGAGAACTGCGAGCACATGCGGTGCGGCGGACTGCATTCCGAGCGAGACCCGGGTGAAGCCCGCGGTGCGGAGTCGATCGAAGAACTCCGGAGACGTCGATTCCGGGTTCGATTCGGTGGTCACCTCGCCGCCGTCGGTGACGCCGAAACTCGACCGGACCGCCCCGAGTACGTCGGCCAACCCGTCGCCCCCGAGCAGCGACGGTGTGCCGCCGCCGACGAAGACGGTGTCGGCCGTCGGAACGCGACCCGTTCCCGCTTCGATGAGACCCGCGGCGATGTCGAGTTCGCGGCGCAAGCCCTCCAACCAGGACTGCGGCGACGCCGACGTACCGAGCTCCCCAGCCGTGTAGGTATTGAAGTCGCAGTAGCCGCATCGCGTGGCGCAGAACGGAACGTGCACGTAGATCCCGAACGTCCGGTCCCCCACGCCGTCGAACGCCTCGGTCGGCAACTCGAAGGTGGACGGGACGGGTACGACGGTATTCACGGTCTCCAGTCTCCCAGAGAGTGCAGGCCCTTCTCCCCACCCGCCGCCGAGAGCAATCGCAGCAGCCCTGCCAGCCTATTTACCCCGAAATCGGGGTAAATAGCCGCCGCGGTCTTCCGTCGCCCCGATGACGTGGCACAATGGCACCCGTGACCGACTCAGGAATTCGACTCGTGGCGCGCCGCCATGTCGATCTCGGCCGTGTCTGCAGCGCGTCGTGTCGACACACGACCGGCTGCTGACCCAGCCTCCTTCGAGCACGTCCATTCGATCCACCGGCTTCCCACTCGTGTCGCGAGCGCCTCGCGCGACGACCCGAAGAATGCCAGCACGGAAGCCGGCCAGCACAGAAGATGCAGGAGCAATGCATGTCGTCGACCAGCGACGCGACCACCGACGCTGCCTCCGCCACACCACGGGAGCGCACGCCGCGGCCGACCAAGCGTCGAGCCGAGGGCCAGTGGGCACTGGGTTACCGGGAGCCACTGAACGCCAACGAGCAGTCCAAGAAGGACGACAACCCGCTCAACGTGCGTGCCCGCATCGAGAACATCTACTCCAAGCAGGGCTTCGACAGCATCGACAAGGGCGACCTTCGCGGCCGCTTCCGCTGGTGGGGCCTCTACACCCAGCGTGAACAGGGGTACGACGGCACCTTCACCGGTGACGACAACATCGACCTGCTCGAGGCCAAGTACTTCATGATGCGCATCCGCTGCGACGCGGGCGCACTGAACCTGGAGCAACTGCGTGTGCTCGCGGGAATCTCTCAGGAGTTCGGTCGCGACACCGCCGACCTGTCCGATCGAGAGAACGTGCAGTTCCACTGGATCGAGGTCGAGAACGTCCCCGAGATCTGGCGTCGGATCGAAGCCGTCGGCCTGAAGACCACCGAGGCGTGCGGCGACTGCCCACGCGTGGTGCTCGGTTCCCCGCTCGCGGGCGAGGCCGTCGACGAGATCCTCGACCCCACCTCCGCCATCGACGAGATCGTCGAGCGCTACATCGGCAAGCCGGAGTACTCCAACCTGCCGCGCAAGTTCAAGACGGCGATCTCGGGCCTGCAGGACGTGGTGCACGAGATCAACGACTGCGCATTCGTCGGCGTCGTACATCCCGAACACGGACCAGGCCTCGACCTGTGGGTCGGCGGCGGACTGTCCACCAACCCCATGCTCGCGCAGCGAGTCGGCGTCTGGGTTCCGCTCGCGGACGTTCCCGACGTCTGGGAAGGCGTCGTCTCGATCTTCCGTGACTACGGCTACCGCCGGCTTCGCACCAAGGCGCGCCTGAAGTTCCTCATCAAGGACTGGGGCATCGAGAAGTTCCGCCAGGTCCTCGAGGACGAGTACCTGCACCGCAAGCTCATCGACGGCCCGGCGCCCGAGAAGCCCGCTCGGCCCCGTGATCACGTCGGGATCCAGAAGCTCAAGAACGGGCTCAACGCCGTCGGTGTTGCACCCATCGCGGGCCGCGTGTCCGGCACCATCCTCGCCGCCGTCGCCGACGCTGCGGAGAAGGCAGGGTCGGATCGCGTCCGGTTCACGCCGTACCAGAAGCTGATCGTCCTCGATGTTCCGGACGAGACGCTCGAGCAGCTCATCTCCGACCTCGATGCGCTGGGCCTGCCTGCCCGGCCCTCGCACTGGCGCAAGAACCTGATGGCGTGCAGCGGCATCGAATTCTGCAAGCTCTCGTTCGCCGAAACCCGCAAGCGCTCACAGGTTCTCGTCCCCGAGCTCGAAGAGCGCTTGTCCGACATCAACAGTCGACTCGACGTTCCGATCACGATCAACATCAACGGCTGCCCCAACTCGTGCGCGCGGTCGCAGATCGCAGATATCGGCTTCAAGGGTCAGTTGGTCGACGACGGGGCCGGGAATCAGATCGAGGGTTTCCAGGTTCATCTCGGAGGCAGCCTCGGTCTGGACAGTGCGTTCGGCCGGAAGTTGCGCCAGCACAAGGTCAACAGCTCCGAGCTGGGAGATTACATCGACAGAGTGGTGCGCAATTTCGACAAGCACCGCGAGGACGGCGAACGGTTCGCTCAGTGGGCCGTGCGAGCAGACGAGGCGGATTTGCGATGAGTACCAGGCTGAATTTGACGGTAGAGGAATTGAAGGACATCGCCGAGCGCGGTGCCCGCGAACTCGACGGTGCCAGCCCACTGGAGCTGCTGCAGTGGACCGAGGACAACTTCGGTAACGACTTCATCGTCGCCTCCAACATGCAGGACGGGGTTCTCGTTCACCTCGCTGCACAGGTTCACCCGGGTGTGGACGTGCTGTTCCTCGACACCGGCTACCACTTCGCCGAGACCATCGGAACGCGCGACGCCGTCGAGGCAGTCTACGGCGTTCACGTGGTCAACGCCCGCGCCGAGAAGACTGTCGCAGAACAGGATTCGATCGAGGGCAAGGACCTGTTCGCCCGCGAGCCCAATCGCTGCTGCGCGATGCGCAAGGTCGCGCCCTTGAAGAAGGAGCTGGCGAACTACAGCGCGTGGGTCACCGGCATCCGTCGGGTCGAGGCCCCCACCCGGGCCAACGCTCCGCTCATCTCTTTCGACGACGCCTTCGGCCTGGTGAAGATCAACCCGATCGCACCGTGGTCGGACGAGCAGATGCAGGCCTACATCGACGAACATTCGATTCTGGTCAATCCCCTCGTCGACGAGGGATATCCGTCCATCGGGTGCGCACCGTGCACCGTCAAACCAGCCCCCGGCGCCGACCCACGTAGCGGTCGATGGGCCGGCAAGGCCAAGACCGAATGTGGGTTGCACGCCTCATGACACTCGATCTCACCTCGGCCACCGTCGGTCGAACACATCTCGATGCAGATCGGTTCGACACCCTCGACGCACTCGAATCCGAAGCCATCCACATCTTCCGTGAGGTGGCGGGCGAGTTCGAGCGCCCCGTCATTCTGTTCTCCGGCGGCAAGGACTCGACCGTACTGCTGCACCTGGCGATCAAGGCGTTCTGGCCCGCTCCCCTGCCGTTCGCGCTGTTGCACGTCGACACCGGTCACAACCTGCAGGAGGTGCTGGACTTCCGCGATCACGTGGTCGCGAAGTACAACCTGCGCCTGCACGTGGCCAGCGTCGAGGAGTACCTCGCCGACGGCCGCCTCACCGAGCGTCCCGACGGCATCCGCAACCCGCTGCAGACCGTGCCTCTTCTCGACGCGATCTCCGAGAACAGATTCGACGCAGTCTTCGGCGGTGCGCGACGCGACGAGGAACGAGCCCGCGCCAAGGAGCGAATCTTCTCTCTGCGCAACGCATTCGGTCAGTGGGAGCCGAAGAAGCAGCGCCCCGAACTGTGGAATCTGTACAACGGCAGGCATTCCCCCGGCGAGCAGGTGCGCGTGTTCCCGCTCAGCAACTTCACCGAGCTCGACATCTGGCGCTACATCGCGCGTGACGACGTGGAACTGGCGAGCATCTACTACGCACACCAGCGCCCCGTCTACCAGCGCGACGGCATGTGGATGACCCCGGGTGTGTGGGGCGGACCGGCCGAGAACGAGGAGCTGCAGACGCTCTCGGTGCGCTACCGCACCGTCGGCGACGGATCCACTACCGGTGCCGTGTTGTCCGAAGCCTCCGACAACCAGGCGATCCTCGCCGAGGTCGCCGCGTCCAGGCTGACCGAACGCGGAGCCACTCGCGGCGACGACCGCGTGTCCGAGGCTGCCATGGAAGATCGCAAACGAGAAGGATACTTCTGATGAGCAGCACAGGAACGCAGCTTCTTCGCCTCGCCACCGCAGGTAGCGTCGACGACGGTAAGTCCACCCTCGTCGGACGGCTGTTGTACGACACCAAATCCGTTCTGGCAGACCAGATCGACGCCGTCACTCGCGCGTCGGTGGACAAGGGACTGGCCACACCGGATCTGTCTCTACTGGTCGACGGTCTGCGCGCCGAGCGTGAACAGGGCATCACGATCGACGTTGCCTACCGCTACTTTGCGACGCCCAATCGCTCCTTCGTACTGGCCGATACTCCCGGCCACGTGCAGTACACCCGCAACACCGTCTCGGGCGCGTCGACGGCGCAGTTGGTCATCCTGCTCGTCGACGCCCGCAAAGGCGTGATCACCCAGACCCGAAGGCACGCAGCGGTTCTGGCTCTCCTCGGCGTTCCGCGCCTGGTGCTCGCCGTCAACAAGATCGATCTGGTCGAGGACCCTGCGACCGTCTTCGCCGAGATCTCGGCAGAGTTCAATTCGCTGACCTCCTCGCTCGGCTGGTCCACCGAGGACGTCATCGAAATTCCGGTGTCCGCACTGCACGGCGACAACGTCGCGGTGAAGTCCGACAAGACCCCGTACTACGACGGACCCACCCTCATCGAACACCTCGAGTCGGTACCGGTCGACGCCGAACCGCACCGGGTCGGTCTGCGCTTCCCCGTGCAGTACGTGATCCGGCCCCGCACAGCGGACTTCCCCGACTATCGCGGATACGCCGGCCAGGTCGCAGCGGGCTCCGTCGACGTCGGCGACGAGGTCGTCATCCTGCCCTCCGGCACCCGAACCACAGTCGAACGCATCGATACTGCGGACGGCGAACTGCGTACGGCTCACGCCGGACGCAGTGTCACCCTCGTCCTCGCCGACGACGTCGACGTCTCCCGCGGCGACACCATCGCCTCCCCGCAGGACGCACCGGAGCCGATCGGCGATTTCGAAGCCACCGTGTGCTGGCTCGCGGAGAAGCCGCTTCGCCCGGGCGCTCGCCTGTTGCTCAAGCACGGAACCCGTACCACCCAGGCCATCGTCGGGACTCTGATCGAGCGGTTCGACGAGCAGCAGCTCACCGCACAGGAGAGCCCGGAATCGTTGGAGCTCAACGAGATCGGCCGCATCTCGGTGCGGGTCGCCGAACCCATCGTGGCGGACGACTACGCCGTCAACCGGCACACGGGCAGCTTCTTGCTCATCGATCCGGCGGGCGGCAACACACTGGCCGCCGGGCTCGTCGGCAACGCTCTGGCTGCAGTCGAGCTGGGGTCGGCAGTTCCGGCGTGACCGCACTCATCGCGGTTGCCCACGGCAGTCGTGACCCGCGCTCCGGCGCAGCGATCCACCGCGCCGTCGACGTCCTACGTCGGCGGCGACCGGATCTGGACGTCCGCGTCGCGTTCCTCGACCTCACCGAGCCCGGCGTCGGGCACGTAGTCGACGCCGTGGTCGAGGCTGGACACACTCACATCGTCAGCGTCCCGTTGCTGCTGGGCAAGGCCTTTCACGCCGAGGTCGACCTACCGGAGCTGCTGGCCGACGCACGCACCCGACATCGGCACGTGTCGATCGTGCAGGCCGACGTGCTGGGCGACGACCCCCTCCTGATCGAGGCGGTCCGTGACCGCATCCTCGATACCGGTGTCGCACTGGACGATCCGACTGTGGGCATCGCATTGGCTGCGGTCGGATCCTCGGTGTCACAGGCGAATCAGCGCACCCGAGTGATCGCCCAGAAATTGCTCGCCGGGACGGGCTGGGCCGGGGCCGTGACTTGTTTCGCGACGTCCGTCGAGCCGTCCCCCGATGACGCCGTCGCGCACTTGCGTGCGATGGGTGCCACTCACATCGTTGTGGCACCGTGGTTCCTGGCTCCGGGACTGCTCACCGATCGGATCGAAGCAGCGCTGTCGGACCGACCGGACGTGGTGCACGCCGACGTGATCGGGGCTCACCCAGCTCTGGCCGAACTGGTATCGCAGCGCTACGACTCGGCCGTTGCACGTGCCGAATCGGTGGCGTCGGCGATGGTCGGTACCCGAGTCGCTCGCACGTAGACGGTCTCGCCCTCGCGGAGTCCCAGTGCCTCGCTGTCGCCTCGGGTGATCTGCGCGGCGAACAGTTCACCCGTAGCCGCGTTTTCGAGCTCTACCTTCACCTCGAAGCCGAGATGCACCACACGCTGGACGACGGCACGGGTCACCCCCGCCGATTCTGCGGTACCACTGGCTTGGGCCTGCGCCAACGACGGATCGCGCCCGACGCGAATATCGTGCGGCCGCACCAGGAGTCCGTTCAGCTTCGCGACCTGGCCCAGGAACGACATCACGAAGTTGTTGGCCGGACGGTCGTACAGGTCCTCTGGGGTGCCGACCTGCTCTATCCGGCCCTTGTTGAGCACCGCGATCCGATCCGCGACGTCGAGGGCCTCCTCCTGGTCGTGCGTCACCAGAACGGTGGTGACGTGCACCTCGTCGTGCAGGCGACGTAGCCACGTCCGTAGATCGGCGCGCACCTTGGCGTCGAGCGCACCGAAGGGCTCGTCCAGGAGAAGCACCTGCGGGTCGACGGCGAGGGCGCGCGCCAGTGCCATGCGCTGGCGCTGGCCACCGGAGAGCTGCGCCGGGTAGCGACTCTGGAAGCCGGCCAGCCCGACGATCTCGAGCAGCTCGTCGACCTTCTTGGCGATCTCGGCCTTGGGCCGTTTGCGGATCTGCAGACCGAACGCGACGTTGTCTCGCACCGTGAGGTGCTTGAACGCCGCATAGTGCTGAAAGACGAAGCCGATCTCGCGTCGCTGCGGGCTGACCCACGTCACGTCCTGGCCTGCGAGCACCACCCGACCGGAGTCGAGTTGTTCGAGGCCGGCGATCGAGCGCAGCAGAGTGGACTTGCCCGAGCCGCTGGGGCCGAGCAGCGCCGTCAGCGATCCCTTGGGGATGTCGATGCTGACGTTGTCGAGAGCCGCGAAATCACCGTAGTGCTTGTTGGCACCGACGACGGAGATCTCGATCTCGGAGGATTTCTCGGTCATTACTTCGTCCTCTTCTTGTCGAGAACCGTCATCAGCAACAGCACGATGACGGCGATCGCCATCAGCAGCGTGGACGCGGCGTACGCGCCCTGTTGATTGAAGTCCTCATACCGTGAATTGACCAGCAGAGTCAGTGTTTGCGAGATACCGGGCAGGTTGGTCGAGACCATGATGACGGCACCGAACTCGCCGAGCGAACGCGCGACGGTGAGCACGACGCCGTAGGTCAGGCCCCACCGGATCGCCGGAAGGGTGATGCGCCAGAACGTCTGCCAGGAGCTTGCGCCCAGGGTCGAGGCTGCTTCTTCCTGTTCTTCGCCTATCTCGTAGAGAACCGGTTCGACTTCGCGTACGACGAACGGCAGCGTCACGAAAATAGTTGCGATGACCATGCCGGGAAGCGCGAAAATCACCTTGAAGCCGAGACTTTCGACGCCTCCGAACCACCCGTTGGCACCCCAGAGCAGAATCAGCGCGACACCGGTGATGATCGGCGACACCGCGAACGGCAGATCGACGATCGCCTCGAGTACGCCTTTACCGCGGAACCGCCCTCGTACCAACGCCAGCGCGGTGACCACGCCGAAGACGACGTTGATCGGGACCACGATGGCAACGATCAACAGCGACAGTTGCAAGGCCGATTGTGCGGCAGGAGTAGTGATCTGCTCGAAGAACGACACGACGCCGTCCTCGAATGTTCGATACAGGATGGCTGCGAGCGGGAAGAGCACGAGTACCGCGAGATAGATCAATGCGATCGCGCGCAGGGACAGTTTGACCGGAAGGCTGATCTTCACGAGAGCTGCTCCTCACGTCTGGCCAGCCGGTTTCCGATGATGCGAAGGACGAACAGCACTGCAAACGCAATGGCCAACAGCACCACCGAGATAGCCGCGGCGTCGATCGGCCGGTCGTACTCGATCAGCTCGCGAATGTACTGCGAGGCGACCTGGGTGTCGTCGGGGATATTTCCGCCGATGAGCACCACGGAGCCGAATTCGCCGATGGCGCGGGCGAACGCGAGTCCCCCGCCCGACAGCACCGCGGGGAGCAGCACGGGCAGAACGATGCGCCGGAAGATGGTCCAGTTGTTCGCGCCGAGCGAGGCTGCCGCCTCCTCGACGTCCTGGTCGAGTTCGATCAGCACCGGCTGCACCGCACGCACCACGAACGGCAACGTGACGAACAGCAGAGCGACGATGACCGCCGGCTTGGTTGCGTTGAACACCAACCCGATCGGACTCGCCGGTCCGTAAAGAGACAGCAACACCAAACTGGCGACGATGGTCGGCAAGGCGAACGGCAGATCGATCAGGGCGTTGACGAATCTCTTACCGGGAAACTCGTCCCGCACCAGTACCCATGCAATGAGTGTGCCGAGAAAGAGGTTGATCACCGCGGCCGCGATGGAGACGACAAGCGTCACCTTGAACGTGGCGATGGCGCGGGATTCGGTGATCGCGTCCCAGAATCCGGAGAGGCCGGCGTCGAACGACTGTACGGTCAACGCGGCCAACGGAAGCAGCACGATGACGCTGAGCCACAGCACGGCGACCCCGAGACCGAGTGGCCCCACCGACCCAGGCCCCCTGAACTTTCGGCCTTCCCGCCCGGCACGAAACCGAGGTCTCGTACCGGGCGGGACTGGCGAACCCGCAGTTGCGGCTTCGGTAGTCGAAGATGGCATCGATCTCTACCGAGTACTTTCCTGATAGATCGTCGTGATTGCACCGTTGTCGCCGAACAGATCGGCGTCGACCTGCGTCCAGCCACCGAGATCGTCGATGGTGTAGAGCTTTTCGGGGGTGAAGAACTTGTCGGAATACTCCGAAGCGATGTCCGGGTTCGCCGGCCGGAAGCCTGCCTCGGCCCAGATCTTCTGTCCCTCGTCGGTGTAGATGAAATCGTTCAGAGCATTGGCTCGATCGAGGTTGGCACTGCTGTTGATCACTGCCACCGGATTGTCGATGCGGAACGTGACGGGAACGTCCACGTGCTCCACCTGCTGACCCTGCTGCTCGATGAGAAGTGCCTCGTTCTCGTAGCTGAGCAGCGCATCGCCCTGCCCCTGCAGGAAGGCTTCTGTTGCCGCGCGGCCCGATTCGGGCTGAACCGGGAAATGGTCGGAGACGAGGGTACGAACAAAATCGAGGCCGGCCTGCTTGTCCTGGCCACCGTTGCTCTTCGCCGCGTACGGAGCAAGGAGATTCCACTTGGCCGAGCCGGAGCTGAGCGGACTGGGGCTGATGACCTGCACGTCGGGCTTGATCAGGTCATCCCAGGTACGGATGTTCTTCGGGTTGCCCTCACGCACGACGATGGTCACCACGGAACCGAACGGCACTCCGCCGTAAGCATTCTGGTTCCAGTCCTCGTCGACCTTGCCGGCCTTGACGAGTCGGGTGATATCCGGTTCGACCGAGAAATTGACGATGTCGGCGGGTGCGCCGTCGGCCACCTTGCGTGACTGGTTGCCCGAGGCACCGTAGTCGGCGTTGATGGCGGTGCCCTCACCATCCTCGGTGGCTGCGAAAGCGGGACCGATTGCGTCCCAACCGTTCTTGGGGACGGCGTATCCCACCAGGGTCAATGCGGGACCGCTGGCGGTGTCCGATCCGCCGCCGACGACGTCACTCGATCCACCGCCGCACGCGGTGAGGAGAAGTGCTCCCACGGCGGCGAACGTCGTCAGCAGGTAACGAGAGCTATGACTCATCGAAAGATGGCCTTTCATGAATGGCGAGTACTGAGAACGAACTGGGCAGAAGTCGTCACTCCCCGAGTCGAACCGGACACCACATCGGCAGCGCGACATCACCATGGCTGCAGCGGGAACATCGACGACCCACGTCACGCGGGGCGGACGCACGGATCGAGAAAACCGATTCGACTGAGGAAAGAATCAACAACAGTCGATATCGGCGACTGCCAACATGCCGACAGCAATCAACGCCAACTGATGGCGGACGCGGTACTCGGCGGCAGAAGACACGGTCAGAAATCTAGCAGAGGTTTCGGACGGACTCTAATTCAGCGGACGCGCCCGGTGACTCGACGGCGCAGCCGTCGGCCGAGCCGTGGCGACGAGGCCCTACCGAGTGAGCAGCCAGGCGATGACAACCAGCACCAGCAGCGCGATGAGCGCCAGCGTTACCCGAGACCGTGGCATTACTGTCCATCCTTCGTCGTGGTGGAGGCACCAGCCGTCGACTCCGCCTCGCGAGCAGCGCGCGCGTCGCGACCGAGCAGGCGTAGGACCACCGCAAGAAGGCGATCGAACACCCGTGCCAGCAGGAACGCAGTCGGCACGATGACCAGCAGCACGACGATCGCCTGCGGTACGAACGGCAGGCCCGTCACCCACAGTTCGACGCCGTCCCACCAACGCGCAACCGGTTCCACCCTCGCAGCTTAAACCAGCGCGTCCGGTGCCCACGCCACGCCGATCGACGACCAGCAGTGGACGACTGCCACCGATGAGTCGATGATTACGCCATGACGGCATTCGAAGATGTTTCGCCCGTGCCTCCGGTGGCCGACGAGCCCGCGATGGGATCTGGACACCCAGAGTTGGGCGGGATCGAAGTTCAGGGAGTATTGGGCAGTACCGACGCACCGGTGTCCACCCTGACGTCCTACCGCAGCGCCTTTCCGCCGATCGACGACTACGCATTCCTCTCGGACTGCGAGACCACCTGTCTGATCGCGCGAAACGGATCCGTCGAGTGGATGTGCGTGCCCCGGCCGGACTCCCCCAGCATCTTCGGAGCGATTCTCGATCGCAGTGCCGGCCACTTTCGCGTCGGCCCCTACGGTCAGTCGGTCCCCGCGGCGCGGCGCTATCTGCCCGGCGGTCTGATCGTCGAGACCACATGGCAGACCGAGACCGGCTGGTTGATCGTGCGCGACGCCCTCATCATGGGACCGTGGCACAACACCGATCAACGCTCTCGCACCCACAAGCGCGCACCGAGCGACTGGGATGCCGAACACATACTGCTGCGCACCATCAAATGCGTCAGCGGCACAGTCGAATTGGAGATGAGCTGCGAGCCGGCCTTCGACTACCACCGGGCACCCGCGAACTGGGAGTACACCGGCAAGGTATACGAGGAGACCACCGCAACCTGCGAGGCGAGCGCGGACGGTGACCAGCCCACGCTGAAGTTGACCACCAATCTTCGGATCGGCATCGAGGGCCGTGAGGCTCGGGCCCGAACCCGAATGACCGAGGGCGACAATGTTTTCGTCGCCCTGTCCTGGTCCGACCTTCCTGCGCCGCAAACCTTCGAGGAAGCAGCGGAGAAGATGTGGCGCACCTCCGAATGTTGGCGGCAGTGGATCACCATCGGCCGGTTCCCCGACCACCCGTGGCGGGGCTACCTGCAGCGCAGCGCGTTGACACTCAAGGGCCTGACCTACGCGCCCACCGGTGCCCTGTTGGCGGCATCGACCACGTCGCTCCCGGAAACACCGGGCGGAGAACGCAACTGGGACTACCGCTACACCTGGGTCCGCGATTCGACGTTCGCACTGTGGGGCCTCTACACGCTCGGACTCGACCGTGAAGCCAACGACTTCTTCGCGTTCATGTCCGATGTGGCGACGACGGCGAACGGCGAGGTCAATCCGCTGCAGGTGATGTACGGCATCGGCGGCGAGAAGACCCTCGACGAGAGCGAGCTACCGCACCTGTCCGGATACGACGGCGCGCGGCCGGTACGCATCGGCAACGGGGCCTACGACCAAGAGCAGCACGACATCTGGGGCACCATGCTCGACTCGGTGTACCTGCATGTCAAGTCGCGTGAGCACGTCCCGGAATTCCTGTGGCCGCTACTCAAACGTCAGGTCGAGGAAGCGATCGCCAACTGGCGCAAACCGGACCGTGGCATCTGGGAGGTGCGCGGCGAACCGCAGCACTTCACGTCTTCGAAGCTCATGTGTTGGGTCGCGCTCGATCGCGGTGCCAAGCTCGCCGACATCCACGGCGAGCAGGACTACTCCGACCAGTGGAACGAGATCGCGGACGAGATCAAGGCCGACATTCTCGAAAACGGCACCGACTCACGCGGAGTGCTGACGCAGCGCTACGGCGACCCGTCGCTGGACGCGTCGTTGCTGCTGGCACCGCTGCTGCGATTCCTGCCGGCCGACGACGAGCGAATCCGTGCCACGGTGCTCGCCATCGCCGACGAGTTGACCGAGGACGGATTGGTTCTGCGCTACCGAACCGACACCACCGACGACGGATTGGCCGGCGAGGAAGGAACGTTCACGATCTGCTCGTTCTGGCTGGTCTCTGCCCTGGTGGAAATCGGCGAACTGCCCCGCGCGAAGCACCTCTGCGAACGGCTACTCGGCTACGCAAGCCCACTCAAGCTCTACGCCGAGGAGATCGACCACCGCACCGGCCGTCACCTCGGCAACTTCCCGCAGGCGTTCACCCACCTTGCCCTCATCAATGCAGTAGTGCACGTCATCCGGGCCGAGGAAGCCCAGGCGTCCGGACACTTCCAGCCCGCCCACGCCAACCCCTGAGCGGGAAGTTCGGTAGTCGCCGCGTGTGGTTTCAGCGGCCGAGTTGTCTCGCCCATTCGGCGATCAGCTCGGCCGCGGGCTTGGCCTGAGCGCGGCGATGGCCGGTCCCGGCCCACATCGACAGTCCCGACGGGTCGCCCGCTGCTGCGGCCTTCGCGCGCATCGGCGCGGTCAGGTAGTGCAGATCGGGATACGCCAGCGGAGCGGCGTCCGAGTTCGCGTGCATGAACTCGTTCACCAGACCCCGCGCAGGACGGCCGGAGAAGGCCCTCGTCACTTCGGTGTTCGGAGCCAGTGTCAGCTGTTCGCGGTGCACAGGTTTGGTGCCGGCCTCAGGCGTGTTCAGGAAGGCCGTCCCGAGCTGCACGGCATGGGCTGCACCCGAATCCAACAGTGGCGCAATGTCGTTGCCGTCCATCAATCCGCCGGCTGCGATACGAGGGAGTTCCGAGATCTCGCGGACCGCAACGAGCAGCTCGGCCAACGGCTCCTTCGGGGCCGACCCGTCGAACGTACCTCGATGCCCACCGGCTTCCGGTCCCTGCACGACGAGAGCGTCGACGCCGTTGGCGGTGGCCACCGACGCGTCGGACGCGGTGGCGACGGTGGCCCACACCTCGGTCCCGACGGCGTGCAGTTGGGCTACCTCGTCCGCATCGAACGTCGCGAATGTGCTCGAGACCAGCGGTACCGGGTGCTCGAGCAGCCAAGCGAACTTCTCGGCGTAGAAGTCGTCTCGTCGCAGCAGCTCCCCCGGTTCGGCATCGAACCGCTCGAACCAGGATGCCAAGTGTTCGGCATAGGACGCCACGTCGGCACCGGACGGCTCCTCCGGCAGGAAGAGGTTGACACCGAACGGCAGTCCTCGAACCGAATCGATCTGCGCTGCAAAGCTTTCAGGTGTCAGCAATGCGCCCGCGATCATGCCGAGCCCACCCGCCTCCGAGACCGCGCGAGCGAGCTCGGGAGTACTCGGGCCACCCGCCATGGGCGCACCGACGACGGGCACACGCAGCTGCTTCAGGATCGGCGTAGTCACAGGTTCGAAATGTACTCGCCCACCATTCGCGTCAGGCTTCGGTGGGGACCGCGCGCCCCTGTTGACGACTGCGCGCCCCCGTTCCGATGCGAGCGGGGGCGCGCGGTCGGTGAAAAGGGTGTGAGGTTACTTCCGGCCCCTGCGCTACTTCTTGGGCTTGTCCGACGAAGATTCCGAGGACAGTGCGGCGACGAAGGCTTCCTGCGGCACCTCGACGCGACCGATCGTCTTCATGCGCTTCTTGCCCTCTTTCTGCTTCTCGAGCAGCTTGCGCTTACGGCTGATGTCGCCGCCGTAGCACTTGGCCAGCACGTCCTTTCGGATCGCACGGATGTTCTCGCGGGCGATGATCCGCGATCCGATGGCGGCCTGAATCGGCACCTCGAACTGCTGACGCGGAATCAGTTCCTTGAGCTTGGTCGTCATCTTGTTGCCGTAGGCCGCGGCATTGTCCTTGTGCACGATCGCCGAGAACGCGTCCACGGCCTCACCCTGCAGCAGGATGTCGACCTTGACCAGCGCACCGGCCTGCTCGCCGATCTCCTCGTAATCGAGGCTGGCGTATCCGCGGGTACGGGACTTGAGGATGTCGAAGAAATCGAAGATGATCTCGGCCATCGGAATCGTGTAGCGCAGCTCCACGCGGGTTTCGGACAGGTAGTCCATGCCGCCGAGTTCGCCACGTCGTCCCTGGCAGAGTTCCATGATGGAGCCGATGAATTCGCTGGGCGAGATGATGGTGCACTTGACCATCGGCTCGAACACTTCCCGCGCCTTGCCCTCGGGCCAGTACGACGGATTGGTGACGATGTGCTCGGCACCGTCTTCCATTTCGACGCGGTAGACCACGTTCGGCGAGGTCGAGATCAGGTCCAGGTTGAACTCCCGCTCGAGCCGCTCGCGAGTGATCTCCATGTGCAGCAGCCCGAGGAATCCGCAGCGGAATCCGAAGCCGAGAGCAACGGAGGTCTCCGGCTCGTAGGTCAGGGCCGCGTCGTTCAGTTGCAGCTTCTCGAGAGCATCACGCAGGTCCGGGTAGTCCGAACCGTCGAGCGGGTAGAGACCTGAGTACACCATCGGCCGAGGCTCGCGGTAGCCGGTCAGCGGCTCGGTTGCGCCCTTCCGAAAAGTCGTGACGGTATCGCCCACCTTCGACTGACGGACGTCCTTGACTCCGGTGATGAGGTAACCGACCTCGCCGACGCCCAAGCCCTTGGTGGCCTTGGGATCGGGCGAGACGATGCCGACCTCGAGCAACTCGTGCGTCGAGCCGGTCGACATCATCGTGACCTTCTCGCGCGGGTTGAGCGCGCCGTCGACCACTCGCACGTAGGTGACGACGCCGCGGTAGGTGTCGTAGACCGAGTCGAAGATCATCGCGCGGGCCGGGCCGTCCGGGTTGCCGACCGGAGCCGGGACCAGTTTGACGACCTCGTTGAGCAGTTCTTCCACGCCCACACCGGTCTTACCCGATACGCGCAGTACGTCGTCGGCCTCGCACCCGATGATGTGCGCGATCTCGGCGGCGTAGCGATCCGGGTCGGCGGCGGGAAGGTCGATCTTGTTGAGCACCGGAATGATCGTGAGCTCTTTGTCGAGAGCCAGATACAGGTTGGCCAGCGTCTGCGCCTCGATGCCCTGCGCGGCGTCGACGAGCAGCACTGCGCCCTCGCAGGCTTCGAGGGCACGGGAGACCTCGTAGGTGAAGTCGACGTGGCCGGGAGTGTCGATGAGGTGCAGCACAAATTCTTCACCGTCGACGACCCACGGCAGCCGTACGTTCTGCGCCTTGATGGTGATGCCGCGCTCGCGCTCGATATCCATCCGGTCCAGGTACTGCGCGCGCATCGACCGGTCGTCGACGACGCCCGTGAGCTGCAACATCCGGTCCGCCAACGTCGACTTACCGTGGTCGATGTGGGCAATGATGCAGAAGTTCCTGATCCTGGACGGATCGGTGAACGTCGTGTCGGCGAAGCTGGGCACTCGTATCCTTCGGCTGGCGTGTTCGAAATGAGCGAACGGGTGTGTCCATCGTCCCACGCCGAGAACGATGCGCCGTCCCCGGCTGTCCGACTCCGGCTTCGACGTCGCCACAGTCTGGGCTGTGAGCAGCAACGTCAGGGTGGCTACACTCGCCGCATGGCTGGCAATTGGAGCAGATTCGGCAAAGAACTGGGCAAGATCGCGATGCGTGAAGGCCCGCGACTGCTGCGTCAACTGCAGAAGTCCGGCGCCCTGCAGAAGGGCAAGGACGCAATCACTGGCACGACGTCGAACACGTCCGCTCCGGCTCCGCGCCCCGGCCGCCCGGTCGCGTCACAGACGAGGCCGACGGCCCAGCGCGCCCGCACCATCGAGTACTCCCCCGATCTCGACGGCAAGGCCGATCCGGGTGAAATCGTCTGGACCTGGGTGACCTACGAAGAAGACGCCAGCCAGGGTAAGGACCGCCCGGTGTTGGTCATCGGGCGCGAGGGCAACGATCTACTCGGTTTGATGCTGTCGAGCCAGAGCAGCCGCGACGGCGACCGCGACTGGCAGTCGATCGGATCCGGTTCCTGGGACGCCGAGGGACGACCGAGCTGGATTCGTCTGGATCGCGTTCTCGACGTGCCCGAGGACGGCATCCGCCGCGAGGGCGCGATCCTGAGCAAGCCCCAATTCGACTCCGTCGCAGCTCGATTGCGTCGAGACTTCGGCTGGAACTGAACCACGTGCGCGTTGTGCGTACTCATGGATACGCACAACGCACACGAGGCTAGGCCAGTCGCGTGATTTCCACGACGACGTCGAGAGCCGTCGAGCCGCCGCCGGAGAAGATGCCCTTGAGCGGGGGCACGTCGGCGTAGTCGCGGCCCAGTCCCACCGAGACGTGCTGCTCGTTGACGGCGATTGCGTTGGTGGGGTCGTAGCCCCACCAGGCACCGGTCCAGGCCTCGATCCAGGCGTGGCTCTGCCCCTCGACGGTCGCGCCGATCGCCGCCTGCTTCTTCGGGTGCAGGTATCCCGAGACGTACCGGCTCGGGATGCCGATGCTGCGCAGCATCAACAAGGTCAGGTGGGCGTAGTCCTGGCAGACGCCCTTCTTCTCCGACCACGCCTCGACGGCCGAGGTGTGCACCCCGGTGGTTCCCGGCACGTACGACATCTCCTGGTTGACCCAGTTCGAGATCTCGACCACCGATTCCTGCGGCGGTAGTCCCTTCGAAAGCTTCTTCGCCACCGACGCGAGCTGACGATTCTTCGGCACGTACACGGTGTTGTCGAGCACCTCGTTGAAGCGGTCGGTCACCGCCTCGCTGGCCAATTCCTCCCATGACGCGTTCTCGTCCGGATAGACGAAGGGATCGGTCTCGACCACCGAGGATCCGGTGACCTCGAGCTCGGTGTGCGGTGCGTGCAGATCGAACGCCGTCACCGCCGTACCCCAGTAGTCGGTGTAGCGGTAGGACCGCGTCACCGGGTTCGTCTCGACTCGGTTCAGAATCACGTTCTGCCGGTTGTCACTTCGCGGCGTCAGCCGAGCTTCGTTGTAGGACGAGGTCACCGGTGCGTCGTACTGATAGCCCGTGGTGTGTACGACACGCATACGCCAGCTCACAGTTCACCTTCCAATTGATCTTCGAATGTTCCGGAGCCGGCGTCCGTCCACGCAACCCATGGAGCGGCGTGGAAGTACTGCTTGGAGATCGCCTCCCCGAGTTCACGGCAGGTTTCCTGCAGAGAGAGCAGGCGCTCCTGCAGATCGTCGAGAATTTCACCGGGACGCAGGAATTCGAGTTCGCTACGCGCGCGACCCAGTAGCCGCTGAGCTTCGGCCCGCGCACCGACTCGACTGTTCGGCTGGTGGTCGAGCTGATCGAGCGACCGTTCCGCTTCGTTGAGTGCATAGAACACCGAACGCGGAAAGAGCCTGTCCAGCAACATGAATTCGAGAACTCGCTGGGCGTCGAGCGCGCCGCGGTAGGTACGCAGGTAGGTGTCGTGAGCACCTGCGGATCGCAGAACGGTGACCCAGGCCGGCGACGACGGCCGGTCACCGGCGCGCGAGAGCAACAGTCGAACGATCATATCGATCCGCTCGACCGAGCGACCGAGCAACAGGAAGCGGTAGCCGTCGTCGTGACTGAGGGTGGAATCCGCGAGACCGGCGAACATCGCTGCCCGCTCCTCGATGTAGCTGAAGAACTCGGCCGGGCCGGTGCGCTTGGACGCCCTGATGCGCTCGTTCAGTCCGTTGTACGTGGTGTTGAGGCACTCCCACATCTCACTCGAGGTGACTTCGCGAGCGCCACGGGCATTTTCGCGTGCACTCGACAGCGAGTCCACGATGGAGCCGAGCCCGTCACGGCTGAAGGCCACCAACTCGGTAAGCGACCACACGTCGAGCGAGACGTCCGGCTCGTGCTTGAAACCGAGTACTCGCAACAACACTCGCGAGATGTGGTCGGGATCGACCGTGGCGTCTTCGAGAAGCTGGTGGACGGTGACATCGAGAATGCGGGCCGTGTCGTCCGCTCTCTCGACGTACCGTCCGATCCAGTAGAGCGACTCTGCGTTGCGCGCGAGCATTTACTGTCCACCGCCGTTCGAGTCCGAGTTCGTTGCCTGCTGTTGTTGTTGCTGTTGCTGTTGCTGATTCATCTGCTGGTCCATCGTCAGCTCCGGGCCCTGTTCGACCATGGGCGACTCCGGCGGAACGCTGACGATCTCCTCGCCTGCCAGTTCCTGCTCCTCCTGCGAGGTTCGGGTGGCGAGCACCCAGGTGTCCTTACTGCCGCCGCCCTGGCTCGAGTTGACCACCAACGAACCCTCCGGCAGTGCAACTCGCGTCAAACCCCCGGGCAACACCCAGACGTCGTCGCCGTCGTTGACTGCGAACGGCCGCAGGTCCACGTGCCGAGGAACCAACCGGTCACCGATCTTGGTGGGCACCGTCGAGAGCTGCACGACGGGTTGCGCGATCCAGCCACGCGGATCCGCGCGAACCTTCTTGCTGATGGTCGCCAATTCCTTCGGCGAGGCGTCGGGGCCGAAGACGATGCCGTAACCACCCGACCCTTCGACAGGCTTGATCACCAGTTCGTCGATGCGGTCGAGGACTTCCTCGCACTCGTCGTCCAGCCAGCACCGGAACGTGTCGACGTTGGCCAGCAACGGCTTCTCGCCCATGTAGTAGTCGATGATCGTGGGCACGTACGTGTAGACCAGCTTGTCGTCGCCGACGCCGTTTCCGACGGCGCTGGAGATCACGACGTTGCCTGCGCGGGCGGCGTTGACGAGGCCTGCCACGCCCAGGACCGAATCCGGCCGGAACTGCATCGGGTCGAGGTAGTCGTCGTCGATGCGTCGGTAGATGACGTCGACCTGGCGCTCGCCCTCGGTGGTGCGCATGTAGACGATGTTGTCCCGGCAGAAGAGATCGCGTCCCTCGACGAGTTCGACGCCCATCAGCCGGGCGAGCAACGAGTGCTCGAAGTACGCGGAGTTGGCCACACCGGGGGTCAGCACCACCACTGTGGGGTCGGCTTCGTTGAGAGCCGCGGCGGAGCGCAGTGCGCGCAACAGATGCGAGGCGTAATCGCCGACGGCACGCACGCGGTGGCTGGCGAACAGGTCCGGGAACACCCGGGCCATGGTGCGCCGGTTCTCCATGACGTACGACACACCGGAGGGCGAACGCAGATTGTCTTCGAGGACGCGGAACGTGCCCTGTGCATCACGGACCAGGTCGATTCCGGCGACGTGGATGCGCACGCCGTTGGGTGGCGTGATGCCGACGGCCTCGCGGTGGAAGTGCTCACAGGAGGTGATCAGTCGCTTCGGCACCACACCGTCGCGGAGGATTTCCTGATCGCCGTAGATGTCGGCGAGGAACATCTCGAGCGCTTTGACGCGCTGCTTGATGCCGCGCTCGAGCCGTGACCACTCCCCTGCGGCGATGACGCGGGGAACCTGGTCGAGCGGGAACGGGCGCTCCTGGCCGGACAGGGAGAACGTGATGCCCTGGTCCACGAATGCGCGTCCCAGTGCGTCGGATCTCGCGTCCAGGTCGGACGCGTTCGCCGGGGCAAGGGCTGTGTGAATGCCCTTGTAGGGAGTCCTGGTTCGTCCGTCCGCGTCGAACATCTCGTCGAAGGCGAGACTGTACTTTCCGACGTCGGAATAACCCCCGAACACCCCGTCGACCTCGGGTTCGACGCGATCCGCTGACTTGGTTTTGGTCGCTTTGGCCTTGGTGGCGGCATGCGTTGCCGATCGCGGACTCATTCTGGTCATGTTGCTACAGAGACTGGAGTTAGGCGCGGTAGAAGCGTTAAATTCTTGAAACGCATCGTCACGGGTGCACCCAATTGGGTTCTGCCCCGCCGGGCTGGTATTCTCGATCTTCGGCGCAGGGCTCCAAAGCTCTGCAGCAGACTTCGGGCATTCCAGCATGGATCGCCCTGACCGGAATACCGACGAAGACAAGAAGGATTTTACGCGTGGCCAATATCAAGTCCCAGAAGAAGCGGATTCTCACCAACGAGCGTGCACGCCTGCGCAACCAGTCGGTGAAGTCCTCCCTTCGTACCGTCATCCGCTCGTTCCGCGAGGCACAGGCTGCGGGCGACAAGGACAAGGCTTCCGAGATTCTCCTCGACGCAGGCCGCAAGCTCGACAAGGCCGCCAGCAAGGGCGTCATCCACAAGAACCAGGCTGCCAATAAGAAGTCGGCACTGGCTCTCGCAGTCAACAAGCTCTGATTCACCGCTGAGCTCGACCGAGCCCGCTGCATCCGACACGGAGGCAGCGGGCTTTCTCGTGCCCTGAGTTTTTCGTGCCCTGGACTTGTCACAACGCTGGGGCCCCGAGCGCTACCGGCCCAGCCCTGCGACCTCTGACACCGCCTTTTCCACCGCGTAGTCCGCGTCCGCTGCCTGACCTTTGACGTCGGCGTTCAGTTGCGCCACAACCCGCAACGCCTGCGCGATGGATCGACCGTTCCAGCCTCGGGCCTGACCCTGCGCCTTCTTGATCTTCCACGGCGGCATGCCCAATTCACCTGCCATTCGGAACGGGTCGCCGCGACCGGCCGAACCCACGAGCGCAATGGTGCGGACGGCATCGGCCAAGGCGTCGGCCAACAGCACGTGCGCCACTCCCCGATGCATCGCCCAGCGAACAGCCTCGAGCGCGCCGGCTCTGTCTCCGATCACCGCTTTGTCGGCGACGTCGAAGCCGGAGACTTCCGCCTTGCCCGAGTAGTACCGGCGCACTGCGGCAAGATCGACCTTGCCGCCGGTATCGGAGACCAGCTGCGAACAGGCCGAGGCCAATTCGCGGAGTTCGTTGCCGACCGATTCGACGACAGCCTCGATCACCTCGCCGCTCACTCGCACGTCGGCCGCACGGAATTCACCGCGCACGAAGTCGATGCGTTCGGCGGGCTTGGTGAGTTTCACGCACTCGTGCACCTGAGCGCCGCACTTCTGCAGAGCACCGACCATGGCCTTGGCCCGACCGCCGCCGGAATGCATCACCACCACGACCGCACCCTCGGGCGGATCGGTTGCGGCGTCGAGCACCAGAGCTGCAGCATCCTTGCCTGCCTCGGCCGCTGCCTCGAGCACAACCACGCGATCCTCCGCGAACAGCGACGGACTGAGCAGTTCGGCAAGTTCCGGGGCACTGGCGTCGCCGGTGCGCAACCGTGTGACCGGCAGGTCCTCCCCCGGAATCGCCGCATTGGCACGCACCTGCGCCACGATCGACGCTACCGCGCGATCCATCAGAAGTTCCTCGCCGCCGAGAACCAGATGCAGTGGAGCCACACTCGAAGTCACACCCGTGATCGTGCCATGTGGGGCCGACAGCTCGGGCATCCGCTTCCTTTCGAGCAGCACAGCCCCAGCACTCACCACAGCAGGTGCGCAGTCCACATGGCCAGTGCCGTTATCGCCACCACTGCAGCACCCCACCGCAGCACCCGAAACCGCAACGCCACGAGCAGTGCGGCCGTTCCCAAGGCTGCCAGTGCTGCACCCAGGAGACCGTCGGGGACGCGGATGCCGGCAACAGGCACCGACGCGGCCCGCTCGGCCACCGTGATCAACCACCACAGTGGTGCCGACGCCAGCTGCGCCGTCAGCTCGGCGACAGACGTGCTGACGGTGGCGATCACGGCCGTCACGATGCCCACCACCGTGATCGGAGCGACGACCGGTGCCACCAACACGTTCGCAACGACGCCCACCACACTGATCGTTCCCGTCATCGCCGCGACCACCGGTGCCGTCACCGCGTGCGCGGCTGCAGCGACGGCCGATACCTCCGCGGCTGCCCTCGGCCAGCCGCGGGCTCGGAGCCAGTCGACCCAGATCGGCGCGATCAGGACGAGTCCGGCGGTGGCAAACACCGACAGGACGAACCCGACGTCCACCGCCAGCCTCGGCCACCATGCGAGCAAGCCCAGCACTGCGCCGCACAGGGCCGGAACGGCCTGCCGCCGCCTGCCGGTGACGAGGGCCAACAACCCGATCGAACCCATCACCGCCGCACGAAGCACACTCGGCGATGGGCGAGCCACGATCACGAACGCGACGAGCACGACGAACGCAACTGCGACCGTCGCTCGTGGTCCGATCCCGATGCTTCGCAACACCAGCAGAACCGCACCGATCACGATGGAAAAGTTTGCGCCCGACACAGCGGTCAAATGCGTCAGTCCGGCCGCCCGGAAGTTCTCTGCCACAGTCTCGTCCAATCGGGACACATCCCCG
This sequence comes from Rhodococcus sp. 15-649-2-2, assembly GCF_002258645.1. Lineage (NCBI taxonomy): Bacteria > Bacillati > Actinomycetota > Actinomycetes > Mycobacteriales > Nocardiaceae > Rhodococcus > Rhodococcus sp. 15-649-2-2. The sequence continues at coordinate 266,133 of NZ_NPFM01000028.1, read as the reverse complement.
ACCACGAGACCGGGTAGCAGACCTGCACGATCCGGTGGCATCGAATTCTGCGCCACTGCAGCCAAATTCGACCGGAAGGTGCCGGCTGCGGCAGAGATCGCCCCGGGGTCACCGACGGTGACGGGTGGTCCCGATACGCGGATCACCGCCACAGTCATGTCCGGTCGAATCGGTTCGCCGAGCCTGCCCCGGACGGTGATCTGTTGACCCGGCAGCAGCGTGGACCAACTCGACTCCGGGGCGATGACCGAGACGAGTCCGCCGACGGACAGCGCCTCACCTCCGACGTCCACGCGAATCAACTCGGCCTTCGTCATCACCATCGAGGGTCCTGCGGACGTCAGTCGTCGTGGGTCCTCCTCCAGCCGCACCGACGCGGTGATCCACGCACGCTTCTCCGCGGCAGCAGCCACGGGATGATCTGCTACTGCGCACATCTGAAGCCAGATCGCTCCGCCGAAGCACAGCGCGAGTGCGATCACCGTGGCCACTCCCGCCCAGCTGGGACCGGACGCGGCACATCGTGTCGCCAGCCGTCGCAGCGCCAGCGAACCGAGCAGCACCACCACCGAGGTCGACGCCGTGGCCGCCACCGCCGCACCGGGGCCGCCGAGAATTGCGACCGCGGTGATCGACCAGCACACCACCACAGCCGGAACCAAACGTATATCGAACGGCAGAAACTCCTCGGCCTGCGCAGTGGCGGTCGATGCGGCGTCGGTGCTCATCCGATGTGCACGAGATCGCGGATCTTCGCCAGCCTCCCGGGCCCGATTCCGTCCACTTCGGCGAGCTGATCGACAGAGACGAAGCGGCCGTTGGTCTCTCGCCAACTCACGATCGAGGTTGCGGTCACCGGTCCGACACCGGGCAAGGCGTCCAGTTCGGCGGCGGTGGCGGCATTGAGGTCCACCGTCCCGGCCGGTGCGGAGCCTTCGGGAGCGGCCTGCGCCCCGCCCGCGGTCACCGGGCCGTCTGCCGAGGTCGTACTACTCAACGGCGGGGCAGCCTGTGGCTGCACGACACCGACGACGATCTGATCACCGTCGGCCACTCGCGCGGCCATGTTGAGCGCCAACAGATCGGCACCCTCGACAGGTCCTCCCGCCGCGGCGACCGCGTCGGCGATTCGCGAACCCGGTTGCAGCCGAACCAGTCCGGGCTGTACCACCAGGCCGACGACGCTCACGACCAGCTCGGCTTCCACTGCCGGTACCGGTTCGGCCAGGACGTCCGAATTCTTCGTATCGGATGCAACCACGGCCAGCGGTGGAGCGGGTGCAGGCGTCGGCGCATCTCGAAACACCGCGAATGCCGCGACGAGCACGACAAAGACTCCGGCTGCTGCCAGGGCGATGGCACCCTGCCTTCCCGGGTCCACCCGAGCGGAACGCCATCGCTGTGGAAGTACGGACGACCACGGGGAACCGAGCCTCGGCGAACTCGAGATCAGCCAATCCGGTTCCGGGGTCGTCACGTCAGGGCTGGATTCCTGTGTCTCGACGCGCGCGGGTATCCCATCCGGGCGTGCGAAATCAGGTTGTCTGCGCACGGCATTCAGTCGCGCCACCGTGTGCGCCCGATCGTCGTCACCGCCCATGCATCAGAACGCTAGTTCCGGCGGTCGGGCTCACACGCCACGAGACGCTGGTCGCGAATTGCCCTGTGCACAACTCGCTACCTGTGGATGATCGGTGGGATCGGCGCGACTATCGGTGTCCGGGTGCCACGACGACGCCGACGGCACCGGGGCCGACGTGCGCTCCTAGCACGGCACCGAAGGGATACACGTCGATGCTGGTCAAGCCCGGAATGCGGGCGGTCAGCATCGCAGCGACATCGTCGGCACGCTCCGCGCACAACATATGGTGCACGGCGAGCGCAACCCCCGAATCGTCACCGACCTCGGATGCGGCGGCGACGGCTGCGTCGACCAGCTTGTGCAACGCCTTGGACGAGGTCCGCGTCTTCTCCCGCAGCACGAGCGCACCGCCGCTGATGTGCAACACCGGCTTCATGGCCAGTGCGGTGCCGAGGAGGGCTGCGGCAGTGCCGATTCGACCTCCGCGTCGCAGATGGTCGAGGCGATCGACGACGATGAAGCACCTCGAGGTCGTCGACGCAGCGACGGCGCAGTGGTAAACCGTGTCCAGGTCTGCTCCCCCGGCAGCCGAACCGGCAGCCGTCAGCACGGCAAAGCCCAATCCCATTCCTGCAGAACCGGAATCGACCACTCGAACGGCAGGGCCGACCTCGTCCGCGGCCTGGCGCGCTGCTTCCCACGTGCTCGAGAGCCCCCGGGAGATGTGCAGCGCAACCACACCGTCCCCTCGACTGCGTTCGAGAGCCGCGGCGTACACCTCGGCCAGCTCGCCCGGTGACGCGCCGGCGGTGGTCATCGGACTTCCCGAGGCGGAGTGCTCGGGGATCTCGTCGACACCCTCACGATGGTCGATTCCGTCCACCAGTACGTGCAAGGGCACCACCGAGATTCCCCGCTCGGCCGCAAGCGTGGCGGGCAGGCAGGACGAGGAGTCGGTGACGACGGCGACGGTCATGGCTTCGGGGTCGCTGCAGGGTTCGCGGTCGACGCCGAGGCAGCCACCGGTCGCAACGCCTCGAGCATCGCCTCTGCCACCGCACGGTGCGCGTCCCACCCCCAGTGGATGCCGTCGGGGTTCGCGTTCTCGGATTCGATGTTCGGGCGCACCGCGTCGGCGAGATCGACCATCGGAACGTTCTTGTCCGTACTCCACGCCCGCAACGCACGTACCGCGGGCTCGCGGCCCGAGTGCACCCGCCCGTAGGCATCGCAGCGGTGCACCGACGGATAGGTGCCGACGACGGGAAGCTCGGGACGTACGTAGGCCAAGGCCGCGCGGGCCTGCTCCAGGTAGTCGACGCTGAGCCGCGGCGGCAGTGCAACCGGCCAACCCAGATGCGACAGAACTGGTTGCACCGCTTGATATCCCGCGCGAACGACGCGTCGCAGAGCCGGCGGTCTGATGTACCGGATCTGCTCCCGCAGCGCGGTAGGCAACGGCGAAGGAAGCGAATCCATGCCACCGATGGCGAACACGACGGCACCGGCACGGGGAATCGCGGCCCACACTCGCGGATCCTGAGTCAGAGCCCACCATGCGTCACGACTCGTCCAGCCGATGCGCGCAACCAAATCCACCGTCCAACCGAGTTCGGCTGCAACCAGATTGGGCCAGAGCCGCGGATCGTCCACCGGCAGCCCGCCCTCGGGTCCGTAATAACTCAGCGAGTCCGCGAGCACGAGCAGCGTGGGGCGCACCGCCGTCTCGTCAGAGGACGTCACTGGCCACTCGCGCCGAGGCGTTCCACACGTCCAGGCGCCAGGACGGCTGAACGCCCGCTCCGTGCGCGCCGAGCTGCACCCAGCTGGTGTTGGCGAGCCCGCCGAGCACCGGCCACCGGTCCGTCGGCAAATCGAGCAACGCTGCCGTCAGTGCCGCGATCAGGCCCCCGTGCGCCACGAGTACCAGTGGCCGCTGGTCGCCATCGGCACCCCACTCGGGGACGCCGCTCAGCAGCTCGCGAACCAGGGGAACACTGCGACGGGCGACGTCGATACGGCTCTCCCCGCCCGGTGGAGCGATGGTGGCATCGGCTCGCCACGCCGGCCGAGCGCCGGGTGCGATGTCGTCGACCTCGGTGTGGGTGAGACCCTGCCACTCACCGAGATGGGTTTCGCGCAGGCGCTCGTCCTGCGTCACCGAAACACCGGCAGCGTCGCCCAGGGCAACGGCGGTGTCGAGAGCCCGGCGGAGGTCGGAAGAGACGATCCGAATCGGCTCACGCGTCGCCAGCTCGGCAGCGGCCGTCTTGGCTTGGGTGCGACCGAGCTCGGACAGATCGGTATCGAGCTGACCCTGCATGCGGTCGGTGGCGTTGTATTCCGTCTGACCGTGCCGAAGCAGGATGAGCCGTCGGATCATTGCTCCGATTCCGCAGCCGGGTGCTGTCCGAGACCGGGAACCTCGATGGTCGGGCAGTCCTTCCACAACCGCTCGAGGGCATAGAAGTTGCGCTCTTCGTTGTGCTGGACGTGGACGACGATGTCGGAGTAGTCCAACAGCGCCCAGCGACCTTCCTTGGTGCCCTCACGGCGGACCGGCTTGTGTCCGGCTTCACGCAGCTGATCCTCGATGTTGTCCACGATCGAGTTGACCTGACGCTCGTTGGGCGCAGAGGCGATCACAAAGCAATCGGTGATGTAGAGCTGGTCGGAGACGTCGAGGATCACCACGTCGCTGGCCAGTTTGTCGTCGGCTGCGAGCGCGGCGATACGCGCCATCTCGGCGGCTTCGGCTGTTGCAGTCACTTGGGTGTACTCCCACTCGTATGGTTCGGGTTCGCGGTCATTGCGCTGGTGACCGGCCCTTCCGGTTGCTTCTTCTGGGGTGCCGGCTCCGACATTGTGACGGATCCGTCGAGGCGCAGCGCGCCTCGTGGTCTGTAGAGATTTCTCTTCGAGATGTATTGCACGACGCCGTCAGGTACGAGGTACCAGACCGGCCGATTCTCACCGGCTCGAAGTCGACAGTCTGTCGACGATATCGCGAGTGCCGGGATTTCCATCAATGTGAGGGTGCCGGCAGGCAACGACCGGAGGTGGTTGGCCAGATGTTCGACGCCCAGCTCGAACCCCGGACGCGAGACTCCGACGAACTTGGCGAGCTCGAACAGCTCCTCCCAGTTCTGCCACGTCAGGATCGACTCGAGGGCGTCCGCGCCGGTGATGAAGAACAGCTCGGCATTGGGGTGCTGCGCCCGCAGATCGCGCAGGGTGTCGACGGTGTAGGTCGACTTCTCGCGATCGACGTCCACGCGGCTGACGGAGAATCGGGGGTTGGACGCGGTCGCGATCACGGTCATCAGGTAGCGGTCTTCCGCTGGGCTGACCGAGGTCCCTTCCTTCTGCCAGGGGTTTCCGGTGGGGACGAAGATGACCTCGTCCAGACCGAACTTGTTCGCCACTTCGCTGGCCGCGACGAGGTGCCCGTGGTGTATCGGGTCGAAGGTGCCACCCATCACGCCCAAGCGGCGAACGGACTGCTTCCCTGTGTCGTCACCGGGGTCGTATTCGTGCTGCACAACCGTCGATTCTACGTCCGCGGCGTTACCGGGCGTCACACGCCTCACACCGGCAGCAGACGTGAGACCACGGTGGCGAGCTGCTGGGCGGATCGGCACTCGTGCATGGCGATCACGTCGGCGTACACCTTGGCCGCCGAATCGCCGGATCCCCACTGCGCTTTCGGTTCGGGATTGAGCCAATACGCATGCTTGGCCACCGAGACGATGTGGGCCAACGCGGGCAGCTTGGGTTCGCGGTAATTGGTGCGGGCGTCGCCGAGAATCAACACCGAACTGCGACTGGTGACCGCATGCGCGTACTTCTCGTCGAACGTCGTCAGCGCGTGTCCGTAGTCCGAGTGGCCGTCGTACGTCACCAGATCGGACTCCCGGATGATGCGGCTCATCGCGGCACCGAGGTCGGAGCCGGAGTCGAAGAATCGCGTCACCTCGTCGGTGGAATCGATGAAGGCAAAGATTCGAACGCGCGAGAACTGCTCTCGCAGTGCGTGTACCAACAACAGGGTGAAGTTACTGAATCCCGCCACCGAGCCAGAGACATCGCACAGCACAACCAATTCGGGGCGTGCTCGACGCGGCTTGCGCTCCACCAAGTCGATCGGAATGCCGCCGGTGGACATCGACTTGCGCAGGGTGCGTCGCAGATCGATCGAGCCGTGCCTGCTTCTGCTGCGCCGCACCGCAAGTCGTGAGGCAAGCAGCCGGGCCAGCGGGGTGACGTTGCGTCGCAGCGCCGCCATCTCCGTGTCCGAGGCCCGCAGGAAGTCGACCTCCTCGGCCAGCTTGGGCACACCGTAACTCGCCACCCGCTCGCGACCCAGCTTCTCGGCCGACCTCCGCCTCGTCTCGTTCTCGACCATCTTGCGAAGGTCTGCGATTCGTTGCGCTGCAGTACGTTTGGCCACTTCCGATTCGTAGTCGTCGGTGGACCGATCCGGTGTGTCGTCGGCGCGACCGAGTAGCCCGTCGAGGATCTTGCGCAACAACGTATCGGGGGCAACATCGCGCAGGGCCTGATAGGCCGAGAACGACGGCCCGTTCGAGGATTTGTACTGACCGAGTTCCTCCACCATCTGCGCCGCCAGCATCTGGGTCAACTCCGCGGCCTCGGCCGAATCGTCGGACAGCAGATCCACCAGCAACTCTCGGAGCGCATCGATGTCGACCTCGCCGCCGTCCGTGCGGGGCAGCGCAGTGTCGATCTGTCCCGAGTCCCTCGTGCCCGACGCCACCGGAAACCACAGGTCGAACAAGGCGTCGAACACCCCGCGATGCGTCGGTCGTCGCAACAACGAGCAGGCCAGCCCCTCGCGCACGGCTTCCCGGTCGAGTAGATCCAGGACCGACAGGACGCGTCCGGCATCGACGGTTTCCGACGGCCCCACCGAGATTCCGCGCTTTCTCAAAGCCTCGACGAAGCCGACCAGATGCCCGGGAATTCCGTGCGGGGCCAACATGTCAGTTCAGCCGCAGTTCGGCGGCAGCACGCACCTGATCGGACTGATGCTTGAGCACCACTCCCAGCGTCGACCGGACCGCATCGTCGTCGAGGGTGTCCATACCGAGGGCCAACAGCGTGCGACCCCAGTCGATCGTCTCGGCCACGGAAGGCAACTTCTTGAGCTGCATGCCCCGCAGCACACGGACGGTCTTGACCATCTGCTCGGCGATCGCCTCGGGCAGTTCCGGAACCCGACTGGCCAGGATGCGACGCTCGAGGTCCGCGTCGGGGAAATCGAGGTGCAGGAAGAGGCAGCGGCGCTTGAGGGCCTCCGACAGTTCGCGAGTGGCGTTGGAGGTCAGCACCACGAACGGAGTGCGCTCCGCCGTGATGGTGCCGAGCTCGGGAATGGTGATGGCGAAGTCGCTGAGCACCTCGAGCAGCAGTCCTTCGATCTCGACGTCGGCCTTGTCGGTCTCGTCGATGAGCAGCACGGTGGGGTCGCTACGCCGAATGGCCTGCAGCAGCGGCCGCGCCAGCAGGAACTCCTCCGAGAAGACGTCCAGCTTGGTCGAATCCCAATCGCCACCGGTTCCCGACTGGATCCGCAGGATCTGCTTTGCGTGGTTCCACTCGTACAGGGCGCGGGCCTCGTCGACGCCCTCGTAGCACTGCAACCGGACCAGCTCGGCACCCGTCGTCTGGGCCACGGCACGAGCGAGTTCGGTTTTGCCCACACCTGCTGGGCCCTCGATCAGCAGCGGCTTGCCGAGGCGGTCGGCGAGAAAGACCGAGGTGGCCGTGGCCTTGTCGGCCAGATAGCCCGTTTCTGCCAGACGCTCGAGGACGTCGTTCACGCTCGCGAACAGCGGGGGTGTCGTCGGTAGGGCACGATCCACGTCACAACTCCTGATGATCGGATTTGGCCGGTACGGCAGAGGCGTCAGACATCTCGGACGTGTCCGTCGCCCCACACGGTCCATTTGGTCGAGGTCAGTTCGGGCAATCCCATGGGCCCTCGGGCGTGCAGCTTCTGGGTGGAGATGCCGATCTCGGCACCGAAGCCGAATTGCTCGCCGTCGGTGAAAGCGGTGGAGGCATTGACCATCACGGCAGCCGCGTCGACGCGTCGAGTGAACTCGCGCGCGGCACCGATATCGGATGCGACGATCGCCTCGGTGTGTCCTGTTCCGTATCGATCGATGTGCTCGATCGCCTCGTCGATGCCGCCCACGACCTTCAGCGCGATGTCGAGTGAGAGGTACTCCTGCGACCAGTCCTCGTCATGAGCGGGGACCAGCCCGGGCAGGTCGCCGTGCACCGTGACGCTGTGCATCTGGAACGCCTGCAGCAGCCGCGGCACCATCGTGTCGGCGATCGCAGCATCGACCAGCACGGTCTCGGCGGCGTTGCAGACGCTGACTCGGCGGGTCTTGGCGTTGAGCACGATCTTCTCGGCCACGTCCGGATCGGCCGAGGAGTGGACGTACACGTGGCAGTTTCCGACTCCGGTCTCGATGGTCGGGACCGTGGCATCGCGAACGACGGCAGCGATCAGTCCCGCGCCCCCGCGCGGGATCACCACGTCCACCAGACCGCGCGCCTGGATCAGGTGGGTGACCGTGGCACGGTCCGCACTGCCCAGCAGTTGTACGGCAGCCTCGGGCAGACCGTGTTCGCGCAACGCCCCCTGCAGGGCGTCGACCAATGCTGCATTGGACTGTGCCGCCGAGGACGAACCGCGCAGCAACACCGCGTTGCCGGACTTGAACGCGAGACCGAACGCATCGACGGTGACGTTGGGGCGCGCCTCGTAGACCATGCCCACCACCCCGAGCGGGACCCGCACCTGCCGAATCTCGAGCCCGTTGGGAAGCGTCGAACCGCGGATGACCCCGCCGATCGGATCCGGCAGCGCGGCGACCTGTCGCAGGCCCGCCGCGATGCCCTCGATGCGCGATGCGGTCAAACGCAGTCGATCCAGCAGACCCTCGTCGGTACCCGCTGCCCGCGCGATCTCGATATCGGCCGCGTTCGCAGCCAGGACCGAATCTGCAGCAGCAACCACGGCATCGGCGGCGGTATGCAGCAACGAATCCTTCTCGGCGGTCGTCAGCAACGCCAGCGCACGCGAGGCGATCCGCGCACGACGAGCGGCCGCATGCACGCTCTCACGCTCGTCGAGCGTCGTGGGCACCGATTCGGCCGAGACGGAAGCAGTCATGAACTACACACTAATGGGGCCGGGAATGAAGCGGTGTCGCCGTGTCGTTGCAGCACGACGTGGAGATCACCGACGTCGTCGACGTCGATACCGACAGACCGGAGGAACCACCTGTGAGTGCCTTGTTCGAGCCTCTGACCCTGCGCGAGGTCACCTTTCCCAACCGGGTATGGATGGCACCGATGTGCCAGTACTCGGCCGACGACGCGGGCCAGTACGTCGGCGTTGCGGGTGACTGGCACCGCACCCATCTAGTCAGCCGCGCGGTCGGCGGGGCAGGCCTGATCATCACCGAAGCCACCGCAGTCAGCCCGGAGGGTCGCATCAGCCCGTCGGACCTCGGCATCTGGAACGACACCCAGGCCGATGCATTGGCGAAGATCGTCGCCGAGATCGCGTCCTTCGGAAGCGTTCCTGGCATCCAGCTGGCACACGCGGGCCGCAAGGGTTCCACAGCTGCTCCCTGGCTCGGCGGCAAGTCGCTACCCGCGGAGGATCCCCGTAGCTGGGAGACCGTCGGTCCGAGCGCGGTCGCCTTCGGTGATTACGCGACGCCCCGCGAGGCAACCGACGACGACATCACGAAGATCGTGGACGACTTTCGCTCTGCGGCGCAGCGCGCACTGAAGGCCGGGTTCAAGGTGGCCGAAGTTCACGGCGCGCACGGATACCTGTTGCACCAGTTCCTGTCGCCCGCGAGCAACACCCGCACCGACGCCTACGGCGGCGACTTCGCCGGCCGTACCCGGCTACTGATCGAGGTGGTCGACGCGGTCCGTGAGGTGTGGCCGGCCGAGCTTCCGGTGTTCGTTCGTCTGTCGGCAACCGACTGGCTCGACGAGCCGGACAGTGCTAAGGGCACAGCCGAACTGGAGGCTCCGAGTTGGACCTCCGATCAGACCGTCGCGTTGTCCCAGATCCTCACCGAACACGGGGTGGATCTGGTCGATACCTCCACCGGAGGTAACGTGCACGCCAAGATTCCGGTCGGTCCCGGCTACCAGGTTCCGTTCGCACGGCGAATTCAGAACGAGACCACGATGCCCGCTGCCGCGGTCGGTATGATCACCGAACCCAAGCAGGCGGAGGACATCGTCTCGCTGGGCGAGGCGACGGCCGTGCTGCTTGCGCGCGAGCTACTGCGTGATCCGTACTGGCCACGGCGCGCTGCCCGCGAACTCGGTGTGGAGATGACTCCGGCCGTGGCACCGCAGTACGAGCGGGCCTACTGAGGTCTCACACCACGAAGCCGAGCTTCTTGTCCACGACATTGAGCAGGGGTTCGCCCCGGAAGTATCGACGTGCGTTGTCTGCGAACACCTCTGCGAGTCGCTGCTTCCACCCCGACGCGTCGCCGCTCATGTGTGGGGTGAGAATCACGTTCTCGGCCGTCCACAACGGATGGTCGGCCGAGAGCGGCTCGGTCTCGAACACGTCCAGCGCAGCACCGGCGATGTGTCCGCTGCCGAGATGCTTCAACAGTGCCTCGGTATCGAGCAGCTCACCGCGGCCCACGTTGATCACCCGCGCGCCGGGCTTCATTGCGGTCAACACGGAATCGTCGACCAAACCTCTCGTCTGTTCGGTCAACGGCGCAACCAGAACCAGGTAGTCGGCCCGTGCTACTTCGTCCGCCAGATCATCACTGGCGTACACCGTACCGAAGTCTCGGTCGCCTTCTCGTGCTGTTCGACCCACACCCGAGACCGACATTCCCACTGCACTCAGGAGAGCGGCTATGGCGCGACCGATCGCTCCGGTGCCCACGATCATCGCGTGTGCACCGTCGATACGTTCGGTCTCGCGGTGTTGCCAGGTCTTCGAATGCTGCAGTGCACGTGAACGTTCGGAGTCCTTGGCGAACGCGAGGATCTGAGCCAGCACGAACTCCGCGATCGGTCGATCGAAGACGCCACGCGAATTGGTCACGACCACATCGGATTCCACCAGCTCGTCGAACATCAACGAGTCGACGCCGGCAGCGGCGATATGGATCCACTTCAGAGACCCGCAGCGCGGCCACGCGGATTCGACTGCAGGCGAGAAGAAATCCCACAGCAGCAACGCGTCGGCACCGTCGACTGCATCCGCCAGGGTGTCGGCCGTGGCGTACCTGACGTCGGCAACCTCCGCGACGGACTCTAGTCCGTCGGGAAGGTCGCCGGCGTGCAGAACGACGAGAACCGGTGCCACTTCTACTTCTTGTAGCCGACGAGCTCGACGCCGGACGCAGCGACCTCGTCGTCGTTGTCACCAGGGCACTGAGTTCCGCGCAGTGATCGCCCTGCCGTCTCGGGCATCAACAGAATCGGAACGAACGCGATGGCAGCCGCGATCATCATGTACCAACCCGGGATCAGGTTGGAACCGGTTCGGTCGATCAGGAACGTCAGAATCAGCGGTGCCGTACCGCCGAAGAGCGCCGTCGAGACGTTGTATCCGATGGCGAACGCTCCGTAGCGCACCTGAGTGGGGAACAGTGCGGGCAGTGTCGACGACACACAGGAGCACATGATGACCAGCAGTACTCCGAGGCCGAGGAGGCCGATGCTCTGGCCGATCAGTCCGGTGTTGATGATCAACAGGAACAGCGGAACGCTGAACACGAAGTACCCGACGCAGGCCGCCAGCAGCAACGGCTTTCGGCCCACCCTGTCGGACAGAGCACCGATCGGGTTGATGATCGCCATCATGATGATCATGATCGCCACGAGGGTGAAGTTGGACTGAGTCGTGCTGTGCCCCAACGTGTCGCTCAGGTACGAGGGCAAGAAAGTCAGCACCGTGTAGTACGCGATGTTGAGTAGCAGCACGAATCCCATCAGAATCAGGATCCGCTGCCAGTACGTCATGGTGGCCTTGAGTGAGGTGACGGCTCCGCCTGCACCCTCTTCGACCGTGCCGCCGTCTTCTTTCGCTTCGGCGAACACCGGAGAATCCTCGAGCCGGGTTCGCAACCACAGCGCAACGATGCCCAACGGGAGAGTCACCAGGAACGGGATTCGCCAGCCCCAGGCCTCCATGGTCTCGTCACCGAGCCCGACGTTGAGCAGGGTGCACAGGGTGGCACCGCCCACCGTGCCTGCGAGGGTGCCGAATTCGAGGAACGATCCGAAGAATCCGCGCCGCTTGTCGGGCGCGTACTCGGCCATGAACACAGCTGCGCCGCCGTACTCACCACCGGTGGAGAAGCCCTGCACCAAACGGCAGACGAGCAGCAGCAACGGTGCGGCGATGCCGATGGTGTCGAATGTCGGCAGCACACCGATCGCCGCCGTGGCCAACGTCATCATCGAGACGGTCAGTACGAGGACCTTCTGACGACCGATGCGGTCGCCGAGTGGGCCGAGCACGATGCCGCCGATGGGACGAATGATGAACGACGCGGCCAGCACGGCGAATGTGGAGAGCAGGCTCGCTCCCCCGTCCTCGGACGGAAAGAAGTTGGCGGCGATGTAGACGGCGAGATAGCCGTACACTGCGTAGTCGAACCACTCGACTGCGTTGCCGAGTGCAGATCCGCCGATGGCGCGGTGGAGAATCTTGGTCTCGTCCGGGCTCAGGGTGTCGGTACTGGGGGGATATCCGGTCGGCGATGCTGCCGACCCTGAATTTTCGGTCACGGTCGAAATACCTCTCGCTTTTGTGGACAAAGTGGAGCGTCGGTGTGGTACTTCGCAGCGTTCGACATTACGGCGATGCAGAACATACGTTTCGGCCAACCCCCTCGTGCAGCGCTAAAGTCCTGGTAGTGCAGCAATTCTGGTGGCGATCAACGCGTACGCCCTTGCGCTGTCGGTCAATTGCCGCACGGCGACGGACTCGTCCGGCCGATGTGCTTGTTCTTCGATCTCCCCGGGACCGAGCACGACGGTGGGTATTCCCATCTGCTGTGCCACAAAACCACCATCGCACGATGCCGTCCAGATGTCAGTGGAACGGCCAAATCCGTTGTCCATAACCGATTGCACTGCGGTAGTGACCAATCCGTTGTTCACGCTGGTCAGAAAGCCTGGCATTTCCATCGCGATACCGATCTCGACATCGATACCGGACCCGGTGAGTTCCGCAGATTCGATGCGGGATCGCAGATCTCCTACGACTCCGGCGGCGCTCTCGCCGGGTAACAGACGGCGGTCGACGGTGACGACACACCGGTCGGCGACCATCGAGGTGCCCGTACCTCCCGCTATCGTCCCCACATTCCAGGTGGCCGGCCCCAGTTCGGGGTCGGGGTTCGCATCCAATTCCGCCTGGGAGCCCTCGATGATTCCGATGATGCGTGCTGCAGCAGAGATGGCGTTGGCTCCGTTGCGCGGCTGCCCCGCATGCGCGGAACGGCCCCGAACCTCGATCTCCAGGTTCGCCGCCCCTCTGCAGCCGTAGATGGTGACCAGATCCGTAGGCTCCGCCACCACGCAACAGCTGTACGTGCGGTGCTGAGGTTCGGCGACGAAAGCTCGGATACCGAGTCCGGTGTCCTCCTCGTCGACCAGGCACGCCAACGTCATGGGGTGCTCGTCCGCGAGACCGGAACGCAGCACGGCGGCCATGGCCGCCACCACCGCGGCCAGGCCGCCTTTCATGTCGCAAGACCCGCGGCCGACGATGCGACCGTCCCGAACCACGGCGGAAAAGGGATCGGTGGCCCAGCCCGTACCAGCGGGGACCACATCGGAGTGGCCCACGAACAGCACCCCTGGCCGCTTGTCGGATCCGATGGACACGAAGACGTTGGGCCGACCAGGAGCGACCTCGACGGTCCGAACATCGAAACCCAGTGCGCGACAGTGTTCGGCGAGGACCTTCGCGGTCTTCTCCTCGGTGTCCCCGGGATTCTCACCGCCCGCATCGATCAAAGCTGTTGTCAGACCGACAATTTCGTGCTCGTCGATCGAATCCAGGAGGGCACGTTCGGAACTCGTGACCGTCATCGAGTGGGATCGGAGGCGAGCAGGTGCTTGGACTTCTCCACTGCCACCGCCAGTCTTCTGATTCCCTCGTCGATGCGTTCGGGAGTCGACGAGGCGAAGCACAGGCGCAGCGAATCGTGGAATTTGCCGCCCACCGACAGTGCCGGTCCCGGGATGTAGGCCACTCCTTCGGCGAGCGCCGTCTCGAACAGGTCCTGAGTAGAGAAGTCGACGTCGTTGCCGCGCAACGTCGCCCAGAGAAAGAATCCGCCCTCGGGGTCGGTCGTCGACATCGAGTCACCGAAGTGTCTGGCGATGCTGTTCTGCATCGCGACCTTGCGCGGCAGGTACACCGACGCCAACGACCGAAGGTGCTCGTCGAGCAGTCCGCGCCGGATGTACTCGGCGACCATCCGCTGCGCAGGCAGGTTGGTGCACGTGTCCATTGCCTGCTTGGCGTTGACGATCAGTTGCCGCGCCTCGGGGGCGGCGTCCACCCATCCCACCCGTAGGCCGGGCGCGATCATCTTCGAGAACGTGCGCACGGAGAAGATCAACGGGTCGTTGGGACTGAGTGTGCCGAAACTGGGGATCGACTCACCCGAGAAACGGAGCAGACCGTAGGGATCGTCGTCGAGGATCACCGATCCCCAACGGTGTGCCAATTCGATGAGCAACCGACGGCGCTCGAGCGACAGGGTCACCCCGGACGGGTTCTGAAAGTTGGGGATCACGTAGATCATCTTCGGCAACCGCCCCGCGCGCTCGACGAGCTCGGGCAATGCCTCGACGATGAGACCGTTGCTGTCCATCGGGGCCTCGAGGATGTCGCCCCCGTAACTGAGTACGGTGGCGGTTCCGTTGGTGTACGTGGGACTTTCGACGATCACCAGGTCGCCCGGATCGACGAACAACTTGCACGCGATGTCGAGGCCCTGCATCCCGCCCGAGGTGATCACCACTCGCTCCTCGGACGTGGGCTCGCCCACCGACTCGAGGTAGGCGAGCAATGCGTCGAGAAGGCCGGGGTCACCCTCGGTGGCACCGTAGTCGAACGCGTCCGCGGTGAGCACGCCGGCGGCGATCTCGGTGAATGCAGCAGCCGGAACCGTCTCGGCGGCAGGAGATCCCATCGCGAAGCGCACGATGTCGTGTTTCTGCGCCGCAAGGAGCGATGTCGACGAATCGATCACCGATCCCACCAGCTTGTCGGTTCGCAGGGCCCACGGAATGCTGGGAGGGGAGCCTACGGAACGACCTTGTGTGGCAGAAGTGGAGCCTGCGGATCGACCTTGTGTGGCAGGAGTGGAGCCTGCGGAACGACCTTGGGTGGATGCGGTCATGCTCACTCCTTCGTCAGTAGTTCTCGGGGGTATGCAGTGAAGGTTTCGAGGCCGGTCTCGGTGACGCGAACGGCCTCGGATACCTCGTATCCGTAGTCGTCCATCCACATTCCGCCGATGATGTGGAATGTCATGTTCTCGGCGAGCACCGTCTCGTCGTCGGTGCGCAGGCTCACGGTGCGCTCACCCCAGTCGGGTGCGTAGGCGATGCCGATCGAGTAGCCGATGCGCGACGGTTTGTGCAGTCCGTGCTTGGCCAGGCTGGTGTTCCACACCTGCGCCAGCTCGGTGGCGGTGACGCCTGCCTGCACGGTTGCGAGCACGTCGTTCAATGCTTCCCCGGTGGACTTGGCGAGGTAATCCAAACGCGGACTGGGCTTTCCGAGCACGATCGTGCGTGCCATCGGGATGTGGTAGCGCCGAAACACTCCGGCCAGTTCGACGACGGTGGTCTCGCCCCGCACGAAGGGTTGATGCGACCAGGTCAGGTGCGGGGTGTCGGCCCCGGCACCGGTGGGCAGCATCGGCACGATTGCCGGATGATCGCCGCCGAAGTCCGCGGTTCCCCGCACCTGTGCGTTCATGATGGCCGCGGCCGCGTCGCACTGCCGCTCACCCACCGAGATCGACTGGTAGGCCGCCGACATCGCCGATTCGCACACCTGTGCTGCACCGCGCATCAGGGCGATCTCCGCGGGCGACTTGACCACTCGCACCCAGTTGATGAGCTCGTAGGAGTCGGTGAATCGGTACTCGGGCAGCGACTTCACCAGAGCTTCGAATGCCTTGGGACTGAAGTAGTACGAGTCCATCTCCAGACCCACTTGGCCGTGCTCGAAGTTGTTCACCAGCCCCAGTTCGCGCAGCTTCGCGGCGACCCAGACGAAGGGATGAGTGTCCTTGCGCTGCACGAACGTTTCGGGGTAGCCGAACGTTCGATCCTGCGGCAGCCACGACGTGCGAAACGCGCCGTTGGCGTCCATTTCGCGGGCGAAGAAATACATGTCGCCCTCGAGCGGGACGTACAACATCTGCGGGGTGTAGAACGAGAGCGCGTTGTACCCGAGCAGGTAGTAGAGGTTGGCGGGATCGGTGACGATGAGTGCGGTGAGGTTCTGCGCTGCCATCCGCTCACGGACGGCAGCGAGCCGGGCGGCGTACTCCTCGTCGGTGAACGTGATCGGCGTGCTGTTCGGAACATCGGGGTACCGCGCCAGGCCGGGAGCGGCCCGTCCTGCGGTGTCTTCGGGTCCGATTGCGGTGACGTATGCGGAGTCGGATGAGTCGTTCACGGGCACCCCCTTCGATCGTGGAGATTTAGTAGATTGTTGACAATCAGGCTAGGCGCTTACGCCAGAGGTACGCAAGACTTCAGATGTAAATGCTGTGTTGCACGCCGAGCGATCTATCCCGGAGTGGCCAGAACCGAGTGTTCGGCATGCTCCTCGACCATCGCCCGGGTCAAGTCGTGGATGGCGGTGTCCATGTGCTCGTGTACGCCCTTTTCCAGTGCGTCCCAATCGGATCCGAGCAGAAGATCGACGATCAATTGATGTTCCTCCACCAACGCCTCTGGCCGGTAGTACGCGGTTTCGAGGTTGGCCATACAGATACGCGCTTCCGCAGCGAGCGTGGCGTACATCCGCGACATTCGGCTGTTGCGCGTCGCTGCGACGAGGGCCGTGTGAAATGCGAGGTCTCGTTCGGCCAGACCTCGCCAGTCCGCCCGGTCGATGAACGGCTGCATCTGCATCACGATGGCAGAGAGCTCGTCGGCAGCGGTGATCAGCCGGCCGCGATCACCGTGTACCAACGTCCACGCAGCACCGACCTCGATCGCCGCACGGGACTCGTAGATCTCGGTGACATCGTCGCTGCTCAGTTCGACGACGAACACGCCCCGGTTGCGGTAGCTGACCAGTAGACCCTCTTGATTGAGGCGCTGGAGCGCCTCACGCACCGGGCCCCGCGAAATTTCGAGTTCGGCCGCCACGTTCGCCTCGTTGATCTGCTCCCCCGGGGCATAGGACCCGTCGATGATGCGATCGCGAATCTGGTCGGCAATCACCATCGACGTGTTGCGTGCGTCGATGGGCGTCAGTCTTCTCGAACTGGGCATGATCGAAAGCCTCCTTCAGCCTCGGGGAATGGCAAAGTATTTGTACTCCAGGAACTCGTCGATTCCGACTTTTCCGCCCTCGCGACCCAGCCCGGACTGTTTGACGCCACCGAACGGTGCCGCGGGGTTGGAGACCAGACCGGTGTTGAGACCGGCCATGCCCACCTCGAGCCGCTCCCCCATCCGTAGCGCCCGATCGATGTCCTGAGTGAAGACGTACCCGACCAGTCCCCATTCGGTGTCGTTCGCGAGGGCGATCACCTCGTCCTCGGTGTCGAACGGCACGATCGCCGCCACCGGCCCGAAGATTTCCTGCGACATCAGATCCGAATTCGAGTCGACGTCGGTGAGCACCGTCGGCGGGTAGAAGTAGCCGGGCCCGTCCGGTGCCGCTCCCCCGACGATCGCACGCGCGCCACGACCGAGTGCGTCGTCGACGAGTCTCTGCACCTTCGACCGGCCCGCATCGTCGATCAGCGGCCCCACCTCTGTGCCGTGTGCAGTACCTGCCCCCACCGTCAACGCACCCATACGCTGGGCGAGCTCGTCCGCGAACTGCGCTGCGACACTGCGGTGTACGAAGAATCGATTGGCTGCGGTGCAGGCCTCGCCCATGTTGCGCATCTTGGCAACCATCGCTCCGTCCACGGCGCGGCCGAGGTCCGCGTCCTCCATGACGATGAAGGGTGCGTTGCCACCGAGCTCCATCGAGGTGCGCATCACCGTCGATGCAGCTTGCTCGAGCAGGATCTTTCCCACTGCAGTCGAACCGGTGAAACTGATCTTGCGGGCCGCACCGCTGCTCATCCACGAGCCCACGACACCCGCTGCATCGGTGGTGGTCACGACATTGACGACGCCCGCCGGGACACCCGCGTCGTGCAGAATCGAGGCCAGAGCCAGGGCAGTGAGCGGAGTCTGTTCGGCCGGCTTGAACACCACGGTGCAGCCCGCCGCCAACGCCGGGCCGATCTTCCGAGTTCCCATGGCCAGCGGGAAGTTCCACGGAGTGACGAGGATGCACGGTCCCACGGGCGCTCGGGTGACCACAATGCGGTTCTTACCGTCTCCGGTGAGGGTGTGATCACCCGAGATACGCACTGCTTCTTCGGAGAACCACCGGAAGAACTCCGCGCCGTACGCCACTTCACCACGCGCGTCGGCCAGCGGTTTCCCCATTTCCGCGGTGATGATCGCGGCGAGTTCCTCCGACCGCGCCATGATCAATTCGTAAGCCTTACGCAGGATTTCACTGCGGGCACGGGGCGCAGTCGCGGCCCATTCGGCAGCGGCGTCGACTGCCGCAGCCATCGCATTCTCGGCATCGGTGATGCCACCGTCGGCCACCGTGGCAATCACGTCACCGCTGGCGGGATCGATCACATCGAACCGGGCAGCCGAGGCTGCGGCTGTCCAGACACCTCCGATGAACAGGTCGGTGGGGGTCGTCATGGGGGGTCGAGTGAGGCTGGTCGTCATTGCCGCGGTCCTTTCGTCGAACGTGGATCGAGTATCTGAGCCAGGTGCACGGACGCATCACTGGTCAGCTCACCGGTGAGTTGTCGCACCTGCATGTGGCAGCTGAATCCGTCGGTCAGAATCGGAGTGTCGGGCTCGGTGGCACGAACAGCCGGTGCGAGAGCCTGTTCGGCGACTTTCATGCTGAGCTCGTAGTGACTGCTCTCGAAGCCGAAATTGCCTGCCACTCCGCAGCATCCGGTGGCTTCCCGCACTGCCTCGACACCGACGGAGGCCAAAGCGTTGCGTTGGGTCGCGTTGCCGAACACGGCATATTCGTGGCAGTGGGTCTGGACCGTCACCGACGCAGGAACCTGCGCCGAGGGCACCCACCCCGCCGCGGCCTGATCGATCACCGCTCCCGCGAAACTCTGCACCCGCGCCGCAACCCTTCTCGCAGCAGCCGTCGGTACCAACTCGGGCATGTCCTTGCGGAATGCCGCGGCACAGCTCGGCTCGGTGACGACGATCGGCCGATCGGTACCGTCGTCGAGCGCAGCAACGGCTTTCGTGAGGTGCTTGCGGGCGGCCTTCAACTGGCCCGTCGAAATCCACGTCAGACCACAACACACGTCGGTCCGGCATTCGGTGCTGCGGCCGGAATCCTCGAGCACGCGCTGCGCCGCGCCCGCGACCTCGGGGCGAAAGCCCTGAGTGAAGGTGTCGACGACAAGCACCACGTCGGCGGCGCGGCCTCCGCCCATCCGTATTTCGTGAGCCAGTTCCTTCGCCGACGCGAAGCGCGGCAACGGCCGCTCGGTGGTCAGACCACCGAGTCGAGCCGC
This sequence comes from Rhodococcus sp. 15-649-2-2, assembly GCF_002258645.1. Taxonomy (NCBI): domain Bacteria; kingdom Bacillati; phylum Actinomycetota; class Actinomycetes; order Mycobacteriales; family Nocardiaceae; genus Rhodococcus; species Rhodococcus sp. 15-649-2-2. The sequence continues at coordinate 246,663 of NZ_NPFM01000028.1, read as the reverse complement.
CAGTGCCGCGATGCGCGGGATGAGCAGACGGTTGAGCAGCGGTGCCGTTCGCTGCGTCACCTTCAGCCAGCGGGGCAACCATCCCAGCGAGTAGTGCGAGAGCGGTCGCAACCGACCCGCATAGTGATGGTCGAGAAACTCCGATTTGTACGTCGCCATGTCCACCCCGACCGGGCAGTCCGAGGAACAGGCCTTGCACGACAAGCACAGGTCCAACGACTCTGCCACGTCTTTCGAGGCCCACCCGTCGGCGACGGTCGGCGAGCTGCGCACCATCTCCTGCAGCACCCGGGCGCGGCCCCGAGTGGAATCCTTCTCGTCGCCCGTCGCTCGGAAGCTCGGGCACATGACGCCTCCGGAGGTGGTGCGGCACTTACCGACACCGACGCACGATTGGGTGGCGTGAACGAAAGGATCCAGATCCTCTCGCGTTCCGATCTGGTGCAGATCGAACGTCGTCTTCCACTCTCGTTGCGGAATACCCTGCAGCATCAGGTTGTCCATCATCGGCTCGGGCTCGGTGATCGATCCCGGGTTGAGAATGCTGCTGGGGTCCCAGATGCGCTTGAATCGCGCGAACGCGTCGAGCATGCGAGGCGAGTACATCACCGGCAGCAGTTCCGAGCGTGCCCGACCGTCTCCGTGTTCGCCCGACAGGCTGCCGCCGTGCTTGACGACGACCCGCGCTGCGGCGCGAAGGAAGTCGTACATCACCCGTCGCCCGGCGTCGGTGCGTTGATCGAACGTGATGCGCACGTGCATGCAGCCGGCACCGAAGTGGCCGTACATCACTCCCGTCAGTTCGTGCTCGGCCAGTAGCGAATTCAGGTCGGCGAGATACGCCGACAGGTTTTCCGGTGCCACGGCGGCGTCCTCCCACCCGCCCCAGGACTCGACTCCACTGGCCATCCGCGTGGCCAGGCCCGCTCCGTCTTCACGTACCCGCCACAGCGCTGTTCGATCGGCCGGGTCGGTGACGATGAGACCTTCCTTCAACCGTCCGAGCCGGCCGAGCTCCCCGAGCAGCCTTGCCGCTTTGTCCTCGACCTCGGCCGCGTCGGCCCCGTCGAGGTCGACGTACAGCCAGGCATTTCCTGCCGGCAAGCCGCGCACGGAGTCCGGCCCACGCCGGTACTCCATCGTCCGCACGATGTTGTCGTCGATCCCCTCCACCGCAGCCGGCGAAAATTCCAGAATCGCCATGACGTCGGCTGCAGCTGCGACCACGTCCTGGTAGCCGAGGCAGAGCAGCAACGCGGCAGGCGGTACGGGCACGACCGTGACGGTGACCGAGACGATCACTGCACAGGTGCCTTCGCTGCCGACCAACGCACGCGCGACGTCGAACCCGTTCTCGGGCAGCAGATGCGACAGATGAAATCCGGACACCTGTCGCGGAATGCGGCCCAGCTCGACCCTGAACAGCGCCAGATTGTCGGCCGCAAGTGTGCGCAACTCGTGCGAAATGCGTTCGGCCGCAATGCTTGCTGCCGCATCTTCGGCATGCACGGCCGACACGCCACTACGGGTGACCCGCAGTAGATGCCCCTCGGCTGTCACCACGTCCATCGCCACCGTGTGGTCCGAGGTGCGACCGTAGCGAACCGAGTGGTTACCGCATGCGTCGTTGCCGACTGCACCGCCCACCGTGGCGCGTGTTTTGCTGGACGGGTCGGGGGCGAACGTGAAGGCCCCCGACGTGCGTGTCACCAGCTCACGCTGCAACTCCGAAATCACGATGCCCGGTTCCACGACGGCGGTCCGCGAATCCGTGTCGACCGAGATCACCCGATTCATGTGACGAGAGAAGTCGAGCACTATTCCGCGGCCGATGGCGTTGCCCGCCATCGACGTTCCGCCGCCGCGGCCGATCACAGCGACTCCGGCCTCGGTGCACAGCGACACCACGGTGGATACGTCGTCGGCGCTGCGCGGGAACACGACCGCTGCAGGCGGAATTCGGTAGTTCGAGGCGTCGTAGGAATACTCTGCCAGGCGCCGAGGCGAGTCGTCGATATCGATCCCCGTCTCCCGCACTCGATGCACGAGTGCGGGGACATCGGATCGGATGGGCGCAGACGTCACAGCACGTTCTTCAGCGTTCGCGACAGCGCGTCGATACCCTGCCGCATCTCGTCGTCGTTCACGATCAGCGCGGGAATGATCCGGACCACGTTGCCGAGCGCCCCGCACGTGAGCAGCAACAGCCCTTCGTCGATCGCGCCCTGCTGTACGCGGAGGGCGGCGGCAGCATCGGGATTGCCTGCACTGTCGACGAATTCGAGCGCCTGCATCAGTCCGAGTCCACGTGCATCACCGATGGCCGAGTGCTCTGCCTTCAGTGCGAGCAGGCCGTCGAGCAGAACCTTGCCCTGGACGGCTGCATTGGCGACAAGACCCTCGTCGCGCACCACATCGAGGGTGGCGACGCCGGCAGCGGCGGCGACGGCGTTGCCGCCGTAGGTTCCGCCCTGAGAACCCGGCCATGCCTTGCTCATCAGCTCGGTCGATGCCGCGATGGCAGAGATCGGAAAACCGCTGGCAAGCCCTTTCGCGGTGATGACGATGTCCGGAGTGATCGACGAGTGCTGGTGCCCCCAGAATTTTCCAGTACGCCCCACACCTGCTTGCACCTCGTCGACGATCAGGACGATGCCGTGCGTGTCGGCGCGTTCCCGCAGTCCCTCGAGGAATTCGGGCGGCGTGGGCAGGTATCCACCGTCACCGAGAACCGGTTCGATGATGAACGCGGCGGTGTCGGCGGGGCTCGACATCGTCATCAGCAGGTAGTCGAGTTCCTTCAACGCGAACGCGACCGCGGTGTCCATGTCCCAGCCGTACCGGAACGCGTACGGGAACGGTGCGATGTGCACTCCCCCCATGATCGGCGAGAAGCCGGAGCGAAATTTGGTTCCAGCGGTGGTCAACGATGCGGCCGCTACCGTGCGTCCGTGAAATCCTCCGTGGAAGGCGATGATGTTGGGTCGCCCGGTTGCCATGCGTGCCAATCGAATCGACGCCTCGACGGCCTCGGAGCCGGAGTTGGCGTAGAACACGCTGTCGAGCCCGGCCGGCAGTACCTCGCCGAGTTTGTCGGTCAACTCCAGTAGCGGTTGGTGCATGACGGTCGTGTACTGCGCATGAATGATCTTGCCCACCTGCTCACGCGCGGCCTCGACCACGCGCGGATGGCAGTGCCCGGTACTGGTGACACCGATTCCAGTGGTGAAGTCGAGGTACTTGCGCCCGTCCGTACCGATGATCCAGCTGCCCTTTCCGTGATCGACGACGATCGGCGTCGCCTGCTTGAGTGCCGGGCTGAGGTGGGTACGAGTCGACGCTGTCATGACTGCCATCGTCACTCACGCCTTTCCGATTGTCAACAATCTGCAATTAGCATTTTTATCGAGCCGGACTCGTGGAGCGATACAGTTCGTTCGTGTCCGCCTCGAACCCCCGCATCGTCGTTCTCGGCAGCATCAACATGGATCTGATCACCCGCACTCCGTCCCTGCCCGATCCGGGCGAGACCGTGATGGGAACGTCCTTCACCACCACCCCGGGCGGTAAAGGGGCCAACCAGGCTATTGCTGCTGCGAAAGCCGGATCGTCGGTCGCCTTCCTCGGAGCAGTCGGAGACGACGAATTCGGAGTAACGCTGCGCCACACGCTCACGGCCGCAGGCATCGACGACACTGCAGTGCGTACGGCCGCTGGTTCGAGTGGCATCGCCACCATCACCGTCGACGACCGTGCCGAGAACAGCATCGTCGTCGTCCCCGGCGCCAACGGCACCGTCCGCGATCTCACCGACGACGACCGCACCGTCATCGCAGACGCCGATATCCTACTGTGCCAGTTGGAGATTCCCATCGACACCGTGGTCGCCGCATTCGAGTTCGCGCACTCTCGCGGTGTGATCACGATGCTCAATCCCTCACCGGTACAGGACTTACCCGACGCCCTGATTGCAGCCACCGACGTACTCGTGGTCAACGAGGCCGAGGAAGCCCGCATCGGACACCGAGCGGACGACGTGGAACAGGTGGTGACCACCCTGGGGGCCAAGGGTGCCCGGTACCGCGGATCCGAATCGTTCGAGGTGTCGGCACCACGGATCGAGGCAGTCGACACCACCGGTGCCGGAGATGCGTTCGCCGGGGCGCTCGCTGCATCGTGGTCCGCCGGACCACGCGTGGCAGTCGAATGGGCAACCACTGCAGGTTCTTTCGCCGCCACGAGACCCGGGGCGAGCGCTTCGTCAGGCACCCGGGCCGAGATAGACACACTCCGCGATGCGGCCGCTCGATGAACGCTCCGGACGTGAACGAACTCCGACTGTTGCGCCGCGCACGTGATCGGATGGACCGCGACTTCGCCGAACCTCTCGACGTGCCGACCCTCGCCCGCACGGCACTGATGTCCACCGCGCACTTCAGCCGCCGCTTCCGCGAGGCATACGGGGAGACGCCGTACGCCCATCTGATGACCCGAAGAATCGAGCGCGCCAAAGCTCTGCTGCGCCGCGGAGATATGACCGTCACCGAAGCGTGCTTCGCGGTGGGTTGCACCAGCCTCGGTTCCTTCAGTTCACGGTTCACCGAGATCGTCGGCGAGACGCCCAGCGCATATCGCGCCCGTGATCACCGCGACAGCCGAGCGGTACCGAGTTGCCGAGCCATGGTTCTCGGCCGGCCGATGCGTGGCACCGCTGCAGCCGACGCCGCCACCGAACCGAGCAGAATCGGAGAAGCAACGACGACCGGGGCGTTCTAGCCTTGCGTCATGACACTCTCACTGAGCCACGTACACATCTACACCGACGACCCCGATGCCTCGTTGGCCTTCTATCGCGACACCCTCGGTCTCGAGGTGAAGAGCGAGGTCGCCAACGACGGCTATCGCTGGATCACGTTGTCTCCCAGTGATCAACCCGAGATCGAGATCGTGTTGTCGCAGCCGCACGCGGGCCGCTCGCAGGAGCTCGGCGATCAGATCGCGGCTCTGCTCGCCAAAGGCGAAATGCCGGGCTTGCTCTTCCGTGCCGATGACCTCGACGGAGCGTTCGAAAAGATCCGAGCGGCAGGTACCGCCGAGATTCTGCAGGAACCGACGAGTCAGCCGTGGGGTGCGCGCGACGCAGCCTTCCGCGATCCGGCCGGAAACATGGTGCGCGTCAGCCAAGCCTGACTGGAGCCTGCGGAACGAACGAGGAGCACGCAGCACGGTTCCTTGTCGTACCGATGCTGCACGATGGACGGTATGACGACAGCGACGCACGCGACCGTGGGCAACTTGCGCGATGACGCCGAGAGGTTGTTGCGCGAGCTCGCCGGCCCCGACGCTGTGCTGCGAGACGACCAGTGGACGGCGATCGAGGCCCTGGTGGTGCACCGTCGACGTGCTCTGGTGGTGCAGCGAACAGGCTGGGGAAAGTCTGCCGTGTACTTCATCGCCGCGAAGCTGCTACGCGCTCAGGGCCTGGGTCCTACCGTCATCGTCTCTCCCTTGTTGGCGCTGATGCGTAATCAGGTGGCCTCCGCCGAGCGCGCAGGCGTTCGCGCAGCCACGATCAACTCGGGGAACATGACCGAATGGGACGACATTCACCAGCAGGTCAACTCCGGTGAGCTCGATGTGTTGCTGGTCAGTCCCGAGCGTTTGAACAACCCCGATTTCCGCGATCAGGTGCTGCCGTCCCTGGCCGGGGACGCCGGCCTGGTCGTGGTCGACGAGGCGCACTGCGTCTCGGATTGGGGCCACGATTTCAGGCCGGACTACCGGCGTATCCGCACCCTGATCGCCGAGCTGCGCGACGGTATTCCCGTACTCGCGACCACCGCAACGGCCAACGACCGCGTGGTGGACGACGTTGCGGCACAGCTGGGTGTCGGCGGTGGCGACACCCTCGTACTGCGCGGCGGGCTCGCCCGCGATTCGCTGCGCATGGCGGTGGTGAAAATCGACAACGCCACCGAACGGGCCGCCTGGCTCGGCGATCACCTGAAGACTCTGCCCGGGTCCGGAATCATCTACACCCTGACGGTGTCGGCGGCCAAGGACCTCGCGGCCCTGTTGACCGATCAGGGCCACGTCGTTGCGTCGTACACCGGTCAAACGGACCCCACGGAGCGCGAATCGCTCGAAGGTGATCTGCTTTCCAACCGAGTCAAGGCACTCGTCGCCACGTCCGCGCTCGGCATGGGGTTCGACAAGCCCGATCTCGGTTTCGTGGTGCACATAGGGGCTCCATCGTCTCCGATTTCGTACTACCAGCAGGTCGGCCGTGCCGGGCGCGCCACGGAACGAGCCGACGTGGTGCTGCTTCCCGGCCACGAGGATCGGCAGATCTGGAGCTACTTCGCCTCGGTCGCCTTCCCCCGCGAACATCTGGTGCGGCAGGTCATAGAGGCCTTGAACACCGAGAAGGCTCAGTCGACGCAGGCACTGGAGCCGCTGGTGGAGCTGAACCGCAGCAGGCTCGAAATGGTCCTCAAGGTCCTCGACGTCGACGGAGCGGTCAGACGCGTTCGTGGCGGCTGGATGGCCACCGGGGAGCAGTGGTCGTACGACGCGGACCGTTACGAGCGCCTCGAACAAGCGAGGGACCGCGAACAGCAGGCCATGCTCGACTACCAGAGCACCGACGGGTGCCGGATGGAGTTCCTGCGTCGGCAGCTCGACGATCCCGACCTCGGCGCACCGGGCAGCGAGTCCGATCGCTGCGGCCGGTGTGACAACTGCACGGGTGAGCACCCGTCCGCTTCCGTCGACGCGGCCTCGGTCGATTCGGCAAGAGCACGGCTGGATCGGCCGGGCATCGACCTGCAGCCGAGAAAGCAGTGGCCGAGCGGCATGAAGAAGCTGGGTGTATCCCTCTCGGGCAAGATCGCCGATCCACACGAGCCGGGACGTGTGTTGGGTCGCTTGACCGACCTGGGCTGGGGTAGCCGCTTGCGGGCTCTGCTGGACGCGCCCGATGCCCCTGCCACCGATGCTCTCGAGAAAGCCTGCATCACAGTGCTGGCCAATTGGGACTGGACGCAGCGGCCCTCTGCCGTTCTCGCCCTCGACTCCCCCACCCACCCGCTGTTGGTGCGGTCGATCGCCGCTCGATTGGCAGCCGTCGGCAAGTTGCAGGATCTGGGGATGATGCAGGTCAGGCCCGGTCATCCGCCGGTATCGGCCGCCAATTCGGCGTTTCGGGTCGCCGGGCTGGTGGACTCGTGGGAGGTTCCGGACGTATCGTCCGTTCCAGGGCCGATTCTGTTGATCGATCTGCTGACCGACACCGGGTGGACGTTCACCTGTGCCACGTCTGCTCTGACGTCAGCGGGTGCTTCGGCGGTGTTGCCGTTCGCGCTCGCAACACCGAAATAAAGATTCTCGGCAGACCGGGGTTTATACCGCGCATTTCTGGGTAACGCCTGCCGGGCGCCGATCGTGTGAGCACCATCACATTCGGCGGTTAACCTGGGGAAGCATGTCCGTTTCCGGGGTCGATTTCCCGGCGCAGTCGATATGCCTGGGCAACGTTGTTACGTTTGTATTTCCTATGAAGCCCGCATTGCTGAGAGGTACCCCGCTCACTGCGCCGGACGCAGTGAAGTTTCGTAAGCCACAGATCTCCGACGGAGTCCGGCTCTGGGAGATCGCAAGAGATTCGCGAGTTCTGGACCTCAATTCCAGCTACTCGTACGTGTTGTGGTGCCGTGATTTCGCGGCCACCACCGTCGTATCCGATATCGACGGCCGCGCAGTCGGTTTCGTCACCGGATACATCCGCCAGGACGCCCCGCGCACACTGTTCGTGTGGCAGGTCGCCGTGGATGCGGACCAGCGTGGCAAGGGACTTGCCGGTCGCATGCTGATGGAGCTGCTCGACCGCCTCGAACCACAGGGCATCACGCATCTGGAAACGACGATCAGCCCGGACAACGAAGCGTCCATCGCAACCTTCACGAGCCTCGCACGCAAGCGAGGCACCGACATCGTCAGGTCGGATTTGTTCGCGCCCAACGATTTCCCTGATAGCCACGAAGCCGAAGAGCTCTACACAGTGGGCCCCGACGCGTCGCGGAATTACGAAAGGAACAAGCAGAACATGACCGAAAAGAACACAGTGACAACAGAGAAGCCCGATGTATTCGAGACCGTCGAGTCCGGCGTGCGTAGCTACAGTCGCCAGTGGCCCGCCGTGTTCACCACCGCGAAGAACTCGGTCATCACCGACGAGAACGGCAACGACTACCTCGATTTTTTCGGTGGCGCAGGCGCACTCAACTACGGCCACAACAACGACATGATCAAGAGCGCGTTGGTGGACTACATCACCAGCGATGGCATCACCCACGGACTCGACATGTCCACCGTCGCCAAGCGTGAGTTCCTCGAGTCGTTCAAGAAGAACATCCTCGACCCCCGCGGCTTGGACTACAAGGTTCAGTTCCCCGGCCCGACGGGCACCAACACCGTCGAGGCGGCCCTCAAGCTCGCTCGTAAGGTCACCGGGCGCGAGGCGATCATCAACTTCACCAACGCATTCCACGGCATGACACTCGGCGCGTTGTCGGTCACCGGCAACTCGATGAAGCGAGCTGGCGCCGGAATTCCGTTGGTGCACACCACCCCGATGCCGTACGACAACTACTTCGGCGGCGTCACCGAGGACTTCCAGTGGTTCGAGCGCGTTCTCGACGACTCGGGCAGTGGATTCAACCGTCCGGCCGCGGTGATCGTGGAGACCATTCAGGGCGAGGGCGGAATCAACGTCGCACGTCCGGAGTGGTTGCGCGCGTTGGCCGAACTGTGCTCGCGACGCGAAATTCTGCTGATCGTCGACGACGTGCAGATGGGCTGCGGACGCACCGGCCAGTTCTTCTCGTTCGAGGAAGCCGGCATCACCCCGGACATCGTCACCCTGTCGAAGTCCATCGGCGGTTACGGCATGCCGCTGGCGCTGACACTGTTCAAGCCCGAGCTGGACGTCTGGGCACCGGGTGAGCACAACGGCACCTTCCGCGGCTTCAACCCGTCGTTCGTCACGGCGAAGGCAGCTATCGACCACTACTGGTCCGACGACAAGTTCGAGAAGGAAACCCTCGCCAAGGGCGAGCACATCCAGGATCGGTTCATCAAGCTGTGCGCCAAGTTCGACGGCATCTCGACCCGCGGTCGCGGCATGGTCCAGGCCTTGGTGTTCGACGACGCCGAGTTGGCCGGCAAGGTGTCTCAGCTCTGCTACGACGAGCGTCTGCTCGTCGAGACCGCAGGCCCCAAGGACGAGGTCGTCAAGCTTCTTCCCCCGTTGACCACAACGATCGACGAGCTCGACCGCGGCCTGGACATCATCGAAAGTGCAGTGGCAAAGGTTCTCTCCTAGAGACCAGTTCGCACACACCGATATCGAAGGAGGACATCGTATGATCGTTCGCACCACACAGGAGATCACCGGCACCGACCGTGACATCTCGAGTGAAGACGGCAACTGGCGCAGCAAGAGAATCATTCTCGGCGGCGACAAGGTCGGATTCTCGTTCCACGAGACCACGATCCAAGCCGGCACGGTGAACAACTTCCACTACGCCAACCACGTCGAGGCCGTTTGGCTGATCGAAGGCGAAGGAACGCTCACCGACCGCGAGACCGGAGAGACCTACGAGCTCGGTGCAGGATCGATGTACCTGCTCAACGGACACGAGCGCCACACGGTAGAGCCGCGTACCCAGATGCGCATGCTGTGCGTGTTCAATCCTCCCGTCGTCGGCAACGAGACCCACGACGAGAACGGCGTCTACCCCCTCGTCGAGGTACCTGCGTAACCCTCACTCGTACATCGGCCCGCACCGACGCACACGCGTCCGTGCGGGCCGTTCGTGTCGGTAGCCCGTAGTGCGATCGGTCGCTACCCTGGACGAAGTGAATGCACCCACCGCGTCCGCGACTACGTACGAGCAACTCACCTCGCTGCTCGACGGTCGGACGATCACCGTCGTCAGCGGTGCAGGCATGTCCACCGACTCGGGTATTCCCGACTATCGCGGCCCGCAGTCGCCGCCCCGCAACCCGATGACGTTCCAGCAGTTCATCGGCGACGCCGAGTTCCGTCGTCACTACTGGGCCCGCAACCACGTCGGATGGCGGCACATGGACGCCGCAATGCCCAACGACGGACACCGAGCGCTCGCCCGGCTCGAACGTGCAGGCGTCGTCACCGGAATCATCACCCAGAACGTCGACATGCTGCACACCAAGGCCGGCAGCCGGAACGTCGTCGACCTGCACGGCGTCTACGCCCGGGTGCGCTGTCTGAACTGCGAGCGGTTGATCTCGCGGTTCGAGTTGGCCCGAAGGCTCGATCGCGCCAATCCCGGCTTTCTCGAATCCGTCGCACCTGCGGACGGTGTCGAGATCGCTCCCGACGCCGACGCCATCATCTCCTCGACCGCACACTTCCGAATGGTCGATTGCGAAACATGTTCCGGCATACTCAAACCCGACATCGTCTACTTCGGCGAAAGCGTACCCAAGCCGCGCGTTGCCGAGGCCTACGATCTGGTGGACCGGAGTGATGCACTGCTGGTGCTCGGCTCCTCGCTGACCGTCATGTCCGGCCTACGTTTCGTCCGGCACGCGTCCAAGACCGGAAAGCCGATCGTCATCGTCAATCGCGGGACCACTCGCGGCGACGAATTCGCCTCTCTCACAGTGCATGCGGGTTGCTCCGAGACCGCGACAGCGCTGGCCGACACACTCGATCAGGCGGGAACCAGATCGTCGGCGTGAACCACCGGCCGCTGTAGCTCCGCGGCCAACTCCCCCGTCGACCGGCCGAGCATGCCGGCCAGTTCTCCCGAGTCGTATGCGACGACCCCGCGGGCCACCAGTGTGCCGTCCGGGTCCATCAGCGAGACCACATCTCCACCGTGAAAGGCACCCGTCACCGACGTGACCCCAGCGGACAGCAACGACCGTCGACGCTCCACGACCGCTCGCACGGCCCCAGCGTCCAGGTGCAGTTCGCCCGCTGCATCGGCGGCATGCCGCACCCAGAACTTGCGAGCGGACAACCGTGTCGGCCGAGCTGCGAATGCGGTACCCACCTCGGACGTTGTCAGCGCCTGGGCAGCGTCGGACGCCGCAGCCAACAGCACGGGCACACCTGCGTCGGCCGCCAGGCGGGCAGCGGACAGCTTGGAGGCCATTCCGCCGGTACCGAGTGCTCCCCCGGACCCGGCGACCACGCCGTCGAGATCCTCCGGGCTCGAGACATCTGGAATCAACGTGGCGGAACCCTTGCGGGGATCGCCGTCGTACAACCCGTCGACATCCGAGAGCAGGAACAGTGCGTCCGCACCGACGAGATGTGCCACCAGAGCTGCGAGGCGATCGTTGTCGCCGAAGCGAATCTCCGCGGTGGCGACGGTGTCGTTCTCGTTGACGATGGCGACCGCACCGAGCGAGCGCAGTCGATCCAACGTGCGCTGCGCATTGCGGTGATTGGTTCGACGCGCGATGTCCTCGGCTGTCAGCAACACCTGCCCCACCGTGCGTCCGTACCGATGGAACGACGAACTCCAGGCGTTGACCAGAGCAAGCTGTCCTACGCTCGCCGCGGCCTGCTTCGTTGCCAGATCGCGCGGACGTCTGGTGAGGCCGAGCGGTGCCATGCCTGCACCGATCGCGCCGGACGAGACGACCACCACGTCGGTGCCGCTACGCATCCGCGACTCGATGGCATCGGCGAGCAGATCGAGTCGGCCCAGATCGAGACCGGTGTCGAGACTGGTGAGCGCCGAGGATCCGATCTTGACCACGATGCGCTTGGCGTCGGCAATCGTGCGACGGGTATCGGTGAGAGCCGTTACGGGCGAATCGGATTCACGCACCGACACCACGTCTACTCCTGTTCGGTATCGAGCCCGCGGCGTACCTGGCGGGCATGCTTACGTTCGGATGCGCCGATGCGCTCGACCTGATCGAGTCGAGCATCGGTGCCGCGGCCGGTCATGGTGATCTCGACACCGGCCGGTGTCTGCGGCTCCCAGTCGAACGAGACGTCGCCGATGGTGACCGAGGCACCCGGTTGAGCACCGGCCTTGATCAACGCGTCCTCGACGCCGAGGCGCGCGAGCCGGTCCGCGAGGTAGCCGACGGCCTCGTCGTTGGTGAACTGCGTCTGGCGAACCCACCGCTCGGGGCGCGTACCCCGAACGATGAAGCCGTCAGGGATGTCCGGATCCTTGACGACCTTGAAGCTGTCGTCGTTTCGAGCGACGGGACGCAGCACCTGACGCCGCGGCTCGGGGGCCGGATGAGCTGTGCGGTAGTCCTCGACGAGCTTCGCCAACGCGAACGTCAGCGGCTTGAGGCCGGCGCGCGTCACCGCCGAGATGGTGAACACCGGCCAGCCGCGGGACTCGAACTCGGCGGTCACCATCTCCGCGAGCTCGGCACCCTCGGGAATGTCCGCCTTGTTCAGTACGACGATGCGCGGTCGGTCGGCGAGGTCGCCGAGGCTGGCATCGCCGGACAGTGCCGGCTTGTATGCCGCCAACTCGGCTTCGAGGGCGTCGACGTCGGAGATCGGGTCGCGGCCCGGATCCAGTGTCGCGCAGTCGACTACGTGTGCGAGCACAGCGCAACGCTCGAGGTGCCGCAGGAAGTCCAGCCCGAGACCGCGGCCCTGACTCGCTCCGGGGATCAGCCCGGGTACGTCGGCGACGGTGAACGTGGTGTCTCCGCTGGAGACCACTCCGAGATTCGGTACCAGTGTGGTGAAGGGGTAGTCGGCGATCTTCGGCTTCGCTGCGGAGAGCACCGAGACCAGCGACGACTTGCCGGCCGACGGGAAACCGACGAGACCGACATCGGCGACGGACTTCAGCTCGAGCACCAGCTCGCGCTCGATGCCTTCTTCGCCGAGCAGCGCGAAGCCGGGTGCCCGGCGAGCCTTGGACGCGAGTGCAGCGTTGCCGAGGCCACCACGTCCGCCCGGTGCCGCGTCGAAACGTGTTCCCTCACCGATCATGTCGGCGAGGACGTTCCCCTTCTTGTCGAGAACGACAGTGCCGTCGGGGACCTTGAGAATCAGGTCCTCGCCGTTGGCACCCTCTCGGTTGCCACCCATGCCCTGAGTTCCGTTGCCCGCCTTGGCGTGGCTGGAGAAGTGGAAGTCGAGCAGAGTGTGGACGTTGCTGTCGACGACGAAGATGACACCGCCACCCTGCCCGCCGTTTCCACCGTCCGGGCCACCGAGAGGCTTGAACTTTTCGCGGTGAACCGAAGAGCAGCCGTTGCCACCTTTGCCGGCGCTGACGTGCAGCACCACGCGGTCGATGAATCGTGACATAGCTGTCTTCGATCCTTTCTGAGAAAAAGCGGGAGAAAAAAAGCGATAGGGGCGGACCGGTCTCGTGACCCTGGTCCGCCCCTATCGGGAGCTGTGAACGTACGCCGTGAATGTTCGATCGAGCAGTTGCTGCTCGATCGGATCATCTACGAGCGCGAGCGCTGCAGAAGGACTAGGCCTCTACAGCGACCGGAACGATGTTCACGGTCTTGCGTCCGCGCTTGGCACCGAATTCGACTGCGCCGGGAGCGAGTGCGAACAAGGTGTCGTCGCCGCCGCGACCGACGTTGACGCCGGGGTGGAAGTGCGTGCCGCGCTGACGGACCAGGATCTCGCCTGCGCCTACGGTCTGGCCGCCGAAGCGCTTGACGCCGAGGCGCTGTGCATTCGAGTCGCGACCGTTACGGGAGCTTGATGCACCCTTCTTATGTGCCATGTTGCATACCCTCCTCGGGGTTAATCAGCTGAAAAGAACGCGGGTCCGGTGAGACCTGGTTACTTGATGCCGGTGACCTTGAGGACAGTCAGCTTCTGCCTGTGTCCCTGACGCTTGTGGTATCCGGTCTTGTTCTTGAACTTGTGGATGCGGATCTTCGGGCCCTTGGTGTGCTCGACGATCTCACTGGCGACCGAGATCTTCGCCAGCTTGTCTGCATCTGTGGTCAGGTCGGATCCGTCTACGACGAGGACCGGAGCAAGCGAGACAGCAGTGCCGGGCGCTCCCTCGATCTTCTCGACCTTGACGAGGTCACCAACAGCGACCTTGTACTGCTTTCCGCCGGTCTTGACGATCGCGTACGTTGCCATCGGAGGGCTACCCCTTGCTTCTTCGAACTTGCTCGCGTTGCACATGGCAACACGACTGGTCTGGTAAAACGTGTTTGCTTGCTCCCTATCGGCCGGCCGGGATGATGATCATCTCGACCCGCTCGAGAACCGTTGTTCCCTGCAGGACCACTACGGCACAGCAGAACGGTGTCACCGGGAGCGACTTATCAAGGTTACGGCAGAGAGACGGCCAGGGTCAAACTGCCTGAACTGCTAGGCATCGATGTCCACCGGAGGACCTGCAGGCCGCGCTGCTGCGCGCCGTCTGCGAGGACGTGCCGTCGGCACCTCCACCGGCTCGACGGGCTGCTCGGCCGCCGACGTCAATGGTTCCGACACCTCGGCTTCGGTGGCCTCTGCCGCACCGGCAGGGGCGGCGTCGCCCGAAACCGGCACCACGAGAACCACACCGGCGTCCGGTGCCGCACTGGTCGGAGCAGCCGCCTTCCGCGCAACCCGGCGTCCACGCCGAGCCTTCGGTGCCACCGGTTCGACCTCGACGGGCGGCTCGGCGGCAGGCTGGTCGGCTGCCGACTCGGTGGTCTCGGCAACGAGAGCGACGTTCGACTCCGCATCGGCGACCGACGCGGCGGCAACGTCGACATCCTCGACGGAGACAACCGTCACGACAGCACCTGCGTCCGAAGTCTCACTCGCAGGCGATGTCTCGACGTCGGCGGGGCTGACGTCGGCAACCACGTCGTCGTGGTGTGCCGCCATCGCCAGGGCGACAGGGTGCGCCCTCTTGATCGACGGGTCGACTGCGGGGTGATCGGCCCCGTCCGCGGCTCCCGACTGGGAGTTCGAGGTGGTGCGCTCACTGCCGTCGTTCCCGTCGGCCTTGTTGTCCTTGCCTCGTCGCCGCCTGCTGCTCGTGCCCGAGCTGCTCGACTCCGAGCGCGACGAATTGGAGCGGCCGTCGTTGTCCGGCTTGGCGTCGATGGGGAACGGATGCACGATGATGCCGCGTCCCTGGCAGTGCTCGCAGGTCGTGGAGAACGCCTCGACGAGCCCGGTACCGAGCTTCTTTCGAGTCATCTGCACCAACCCGAGCGAGGTCACCTCGGAGACCTGGTGGCGCGTGCGGTCGCGACCCAGCGCCTCGGTCAGTCGGCGCAGCACCAGATCGCGGTTGGATTCGAGCACCATGTCGATGAAGTCGACCACGATCATTCCGCCGATGTCGCGCAGACGCATCTGACGGACGACTTCCTCGGCCGCCTCGATGTTGTTGCGAGTGACCGTCTCTTCGAGGTTGCCGCCCGAACCGGTGAACTTGCCGGTGTTGACGTCGACGACGGTCATCGCCTCGGTGCGATCGATCACCAGGGTGCCGCCGGAAGGCAGCCAGACCTTACGATCGAGCGCTTTGGCAAGCTGCTCGTCGATACGATGCGCGGCGAAGACGTCGACAGAACTGCCGTCGGCCTCGTAGCGCTGCAGCCGCTCCACCATGTCCGGTGCGACGGTCTCGACGTAGTTCGACGTCGTCGTCCACGCCTTGTCGCCCTCGATGACGAGCTTCGAGAAGTCCTCGTTGAACAGATCACGAATGACCTTGACGAGCATGTCGGGCTCTTCGTAGAGGGTCTGCGGCTGCACACCCTTTCCGGTCTCGGCATTGGCCGAGCGCTCCTCGATGCTCGCCCACTGCGCCTGCAGTCGCGTCACATCGCGGGCGAGCTCTTCCTCGCTGACGCCCTCGGCCGCGGTGCGGATGATGACACCCGCCTCGGGAGGAACGATGTCTCGGAGAATGTCCTTCAGACGCTTGCGTTCGGTGTCGGGCAGCTTGCGGCTGATGCCGGTGGAGCTACCGCCGGGCACGTACACGAGAAAGCGTCCCGCGAGCGAGAGCTGCGTCGTCAGGCGAGCACCCTTGTGCCCCACGGGGTCCTTGCTCACCTGGACGAGAACCTGATCGCCCGGCTTGAGGGCCTGCTCGATCTTCCGCGAATTGCCACCCAGGCCGGCAGCGTCCCAGTTGACCTCACCGGCGTACAGCACACCGTTGCGGCCACGGCCGATGTCGATGAATGCTGCTTCCATGCTCGGCAACACGTTCTGGACGCGCCCGAGATAGACATTTCCGACCATGGACGCGGTCGCGCTGCTGGTGACGAAGTGCTCCACGAGCACGCCGTCTTCGAGCACGGCAACCTGTGTGGTCAACGGGTGGTCAGGGGTGGCCTTCTCGCGCACGACCATGACCCGGTCCACGGACTCACGCCGCGCCAGGAACTCGGACTCGGTCAGAATCGGCGGTCGACGACGACCGGCATCGCGGCCGTCGCGCCGTCGCTGACGCTTGGCCTCGAGACGTGTCGAACCGGTGATCCCCTGGACCTCGTCCCTGGGGGCGCGGCTCTTGTTCCGCGGCTCCCGCTCGTGCACGACCGTGTTCGGCGGGTCGTCCTCGGACGCTGCAGCCTCGGCCGCTACCTCGGCTCCGGTCTTACGACGGCGACGACGGCGGCGACGGCGGCTGGAGCCGTCTCCCTCCGAACCACCGTTGTCGGAGTCGTCGAAGTTGTCCTGCGCATCCGAATCCGACTCGTCGTCCTTGTCCTCGGCCGAGGAGTCCGCTGCGCGGGTGTCGTCCGAGGCATCGTTCGAGTCGGAGTTCTGCCGGTCCGAGGATCGGTTTCGGGTGCGCGACCGACGCGAACGCCTGCTCGAGCCCGACTGCTGGTCGTCACCGGCGGAGGACTCGTCCGAGTCCGCGTCGGTCCCGTCGGACGACTCTGCGTCGGCAGAATCGATGCTGTCGGTGTCACTCGTGGAATCGTCGTCCGAATTCTCGTCGGTCGAGTTCTCGTCCGAGGACTGTTCCCCGCGACCACGGCCCCGGCCGCGACGCCCTCGCCTGCGGCGTCGTGGCTGGGACTGATCGTCGTCGCCGTCATCGTCGGTAGAGCCGTCGGACGCAGTCGACTCGTCGACCGCGGGTACGACGGACTCGGTCTCGTCGGCTCGAGGTTCGGTGGTCTCGGTCGTGGCTGTGTTCTCGACCGTGGCTGTGTTCTCGGTGCTGTCGGCGTTCGCGGCCTCGTCCTTCGGCGCTGCCTTGCGACTGCGTCGACGGCGGGCCGGGGGCTCTGCCGGTGACTCCGTGGACTCCGGAGCAGCAGCATCCACGGCGGCGGGCTGCAGGAAGAGCGGAGTGGCAAACGTAGTTGCCGTGGCCTGGTCGGTCGTTGCCGCGGCCTGGGCAGGCTCGGGTTCCGCCGCGGGTGCATTGGTGAACAGTTGCGGGTCGGACCACGAGGTCTCGGCCGACGGTACGTCCGCGGAGGGCACCTCGGACGGAGCGCTCGGCTCGGACCGTTCGGCGGGCGAGTCGACCACCGGTGCAGCAGGCGCGTTCACCGAGTCGCGGACGGACTCCGCAACGTCGCGGCTCAAGCTCGACTGGGCACTGCGCGCTTCGATGCCGAGTTCACCCAGTGTGACGAGCAACTGCTTGCTGGTGACACCGAGGATCTTGGCCAGTGCGTGTACGCGCAGCCTGGTGGGCAGTTCGATGGTGTCGGGTTGCGCCTGGGACACCGCACCTGTTTCCACAGGGGGCACCGCTTCGTCGCGCTCCGGACCTCCCACGTTCTCGTTCTGTACATCTTCGGGCGGGCTTTGATCGGCCACGTAGTCTCCTCGGGCCCCCGGGCGCGTTCATCCGATGTCGGGTGTGACGCGGCCACGCGAGGGCAATCCTTGTGTACTCACGTCGGGTTGGACGTCAGCTGTTCTGTCTCGCTCCGCACTCGAGCCGATGACCACGTCGGAGTTCTCGATGGTCGACGACAGCGCGTGCAGTGCCTGGCTGGATGGTGGTGTCTCGGCGATCCGAGCGCCTGATCATCAAGCAAGAACGCGAACGAGCCTGTCTCTCGTTCGAGCATCTGCGATGACGGGCAGCGGATAGACGACAGTCATCCGATCGAATCCACAACACCGGTCTAGCGAACTTCGGTGAAGCCTTGACTTCGGTGGAGCGTGAAACCTGTACGTACTCGTGCAGTGGAGTCGATCTCCGTCGAGTATCCCACACGCGATGATGCGTACTCGCCACGCCGCACCGATCGAGTACCGAGCGGTTGCGGCGTGGCTGCGTGGATGCGTTGCTGTAGTGCCGAGGATGGAACCGTCAGGCCAGGCCGGGGAACCAGAGCGCGATCTCGCGTTCGGCCGACTCCACGGAATCCGACCCGTGCACCAGGTTCTGCTGACCGTCGAGCGCGAGGTCACCTCGGATAGTGCCGGGGACCGCCTTGGCCACCGGGTCGGTGCCACCGGCGATCTGCCGGAAGGCGGCGATGGCACGGGGGCCCTCGAGAACTGCGGCCACGACCGGTCCGGACGTGATGAACTCGAGGAGGTCGGGGAAGAACGGCTTGCTCTCGTGCTCCGCGTAGTGAGCCGAGGCCAGTTCACGGGAGACGGTCTTGAGCTCGAGTGCGACGATGCTCAGACCCTTCTTCTCCACGCGGCCGAGGATCTCTCCTACGTAACGCCGGGCAACTCCGTCGGGCTTGATCAGTACAAGGGTGCGGTCGGTCACGTCGACGACAGTAATGGACGCGAGCGCAGGCGCGCGCGTCGCATCGCCGAAGCAGGCGCGTCCTCTGTCAGTCCCGTTGCCCCGGCAGCATTCCTCGCCGGATCCGTTCGGTGATGTCCCGGCGCAGGTAGAGCAGATACAGCCAGACCGCGATGAAGATCAGGCCGACCGCCCCGATGGAGAGGTGGAACACGGCCCCGGCCAGCACGAACAGTTGGAGAATCAGATTGAGCTTCATCGCCCACGGCTCCCCCTGCTTGCCTGCGGCGAGAATCATCACGACGGCCAGCGCCACGATGTACGTCGTCGAGAACCAGGTCGCACCGCCACCGAGGGTCGCCACCACCGGCAGTGCCAACAGGGTCACGATGGCTTCGAGGACGAGGGTTCCCGCCACGACCCCGCGGAAGCCTTTCCACGGGTCGTTCGTGGGCGGTCGGAACTCTGGCTCGCTCACGCGGGGTCCTTTCCGAACAGAGTGCGAGCTGCGCCGACGGTCACCACGGATCCGGTGACGACGACTCCGGCACCGGAGACTGCTTCTCCCGGCTCGGCGACTTCCTCGGCCAGGCCTATGGCTGTCTCGAGGGCATCGGGCAGGGTCGACGCCACCACGACGCGTTCGTCGCCGAACTTGGCCACGGCGATGTCGGCCAAAGCGTCCACATCCATCGCCCGTGCCGACCCGTTGTGGGTGACGACGATGTCGTCGAAGACCGGCTCCAGTTCGTCGAGAATGGCTCCGACGTCTTTGTCCGCCATGACGCTGACGACGCCGACCAGTTTGCGGAAGTCGAACTCGTCGTTGAGGGCGGCAGCGAGGGCTGCCGCTCCGTGCGGGTTGTGTGCAGCATCGAGGAACACGGTGGGGGCATTGCGGACCCGCTCGAGTCGCCCTGGATTGACGATCGTCGCGAACGCGGCGCGGACGGTGTCCTGATCGAGTTGACGATCCGGGCCGGCACCGAAGAACGCCTCGACCGCCGCCAGCGCGAGGGACGCATTGTGAGCCTGATGTTCGCCGTGCAGCGGAAGAAAGATGTCGGTGTAGACCCCGCCGAGCCCCTGCAGTTCCAGTTGCTGACCGCCCACCGCGATCTGCCTGCCGAGCACGGTGAATTCCGATCCCGCCCGCGCCACCGCAGCGTCTGCTTGCACCGCCGCCCGCAGCAGAACATCCGATACCTCGGGCTTCTGCTGCGCCAGGATCGCTACGGTGTCCCGCGGCACGAGCGATTCCGGTGCCTTCTTGATGATCCCCGCCTTCTCCCCTGCGATCGTCGCGAGGTCGTCGCCGAGGAATTCGACGTGATCGAGCCCGATCGGGGTGATCACAGCGACCTCACCGTCGACGACGTTGGTGGCGTCCCAGCGTCCGCCGAGCCCGACCTCGATGACAGCGACCTCCACCGGTGCCTCGGCGAACGCTGCGAACGCCATTGCCGTGACCACCTCGAACTTGCTCATTCGCGGTCCGCCCGCGGCTTCGGACTGCGCGTCGATCATCTCGACGAACGGTGCGATCTCGTTGTAGGTGTCGACGTAGAGCCGCGGCGAGATGGGCCGCCCGTCGATGCTGATCCGCTCGGTCGCCATCTGCAGGTGCGGGCTGGTGGTGCGGCCCGTGCGTCGGTGGAAGGCCGTGAGCAGAGCATCGATCATGCGCGTGACCGAGGTCTTGCCGTTGGTGCCGGCCACATGAATCGACGGGTACGCCTTCTGCGGCGAACCGAGAAGGTCCATCAGCGCCGAGATTCGATCCGTCGACGGCTCGATCTTCGTTTCGCCCCAACGCTTGTCGAGCTCGGCCTCGACCAACGCCAGTTCGGCGAGGTCGACCGGACTCGGCGGCGGCGTCGGCAGTGCGGCGTCGGGCTCGGTCACTTAGTTCCCCATCGATTCGATGCGCGCGTTGATCCGGGCGATTTCTTCCTGCGCGATGGACTGTCGCGTTCTGATCTTGTCCACCACAGCATCAGGAGCCTTCGCAAGGAACGCCTCGTTACCGAGCTTTCCGGTGGTCTGCGCCAACTCCTTCTCGGCAGCGGCGAGATCCTTCACCAGCCGAGCTCGTTCGGCGACCAGGTCGACGGTGCCCGAGGTGTCCAGTTCGACGACCACGGTCGCTTTGCTCAGTCGCACCTCCACCGACGCCGTGGCCGCGAAGTCCTCGGCCGGCTCGGTCAGTCGGGCCAGAGCCGTGACCGCCGAAATCTGTCCGTCCAGATCCGCCTCGGATACTCCGACGATGCGGGCCGCGACCTTCTGCGAGGGCTTGAGCCCTTGATCGCTGCGGAATCGGCGGACTTCGGTGATCAGGCGCTGCATGTCCGCGATCCGTTGTGCCGCAACGTGATCGAGAGGCTCAGCGGCAGGGGCAGGCCACGTCGCGATCACCAGGGACTCGCCGCCGGTGAGCACCTTCCACAGCGTCTCGGTCACGAACGGAATGACCGGATGCAGCAGGCGCAGCAACGCGTCGAGCACGTTTCCGAGCACTCCGCGCGTGGTGGCGGCGATGGCTTCGTCGGCGAACTGCACTTTGGCTATCTCGAGGTACCAATCGCAGACCTCGTCCCAGGCGAAGTGGTAGAGCGCCTCACAGGCCTTACTGAACTCGTAGCGGTCGAAGGCCGAATCCACCTCTGCACGAACCTGTTCGAGTCGATCCAGGATCCAACGGTCGGCGTCGGTCAGCTGGGCACGCGGGGGTAGGTCTGCCGGTGCCGCACCGTTCATCAGGGCGAACTTGGTGGCGTTGAACAGCTTGTTCGCGAAGTTGCGCGAGGACTGCGCGTGGTCCTCACCGACCGACATGTCCGCACCCGGGTTGGCACCGCGAGCGAGCGTGAAGCGCAGCGCATCTGCACCGAACCGATCGACCCAATCGAGCGGATCGATTCCGTTGCCGCGCGACTTCGACATCTTCTTGCCGTACTGGTCGCGAATCAATCCGTGCAGGAACACATCTCGGAACGGAACCTGCGGCCCTTGCTTGCCTGCGGTGATCGCGTCGTCGGCTCCGACGTAGGTGCCGAACATCATCATGCGGGCGACCCAGAAGAAGAGGATGTCGTACCCGGTGACGAGAACGCCGGTGGGATAGAACTTCTCGAGATCAGCCGTGGCTTCCGGCCACCCCATCGTCGAGAAAGGCCAGAGGCCGGACGAGAACCAGGTGTCGAGGACGTCGGGATCCTGCTCCCAGCCCTCGGGCGCACTTTCTCCCGGTCCGAGGCAGACGGTCTCACCGTCGGGTCCGTACCAGATCGGAATCCGATGTCCCCACCACAACTGGCGCGAGATGCACCAATCGTGCATGTTGTCGACCCAGGCGAACCAGCGTGGCTCCTGACTCTTGGGGTGAATGACGGTATCGCCGTTGCGTACTGCGTCACCGGCAGCTTTCGCGAGGCCGTCGACCTTGACCCACCACTGCAGGGACAGCCGCGGTTCGATCGGCTCGCCGCTGCGCTCGGAATGGCCGACGCTGTGCAGGTACGGACGCTTCTCGGCGACCACGCGGCCCTGTTCGGCGAGAGCTTCACGAACCTTGACGCGCGCCTCGAAGCGGTCCATCCCGTCGAATTGTGTTCCGGTGTCCGTGATTCGGCCGGCCTTGTCCATGATCGACGGCATCGGCAGCGAGTGCCGCACACCCATCTCGAAGTCGTTGGGGTCGTGTGCGGGGGTGATCTTCACTGCGCCCGTGCCGAATTCGGGATCGACGTAGTCGTCGGCGATGATCGGGATCTGCCGACCCGTGAACGGGTGCTCGAGGGTGGTGCCGACCAGAGCCTTGTATCTCTCGTCGTCGGGATGCACCGCCACTGCGGTGTCGCCGAGCATCGTCTCCACTCGCGTGGTCGCGACGATCACGTGCGGCTCGGAATCGTCGAGGGAGCCGTAACGGAGCGAGACGAGTTCGCCCTCGACATCCTCGAACTTGACCTCGATGTCGGAAATGGCAGTCTGCAACACCGGGGACCAGTTGACGAGCCGCTCCGCACGGTAGATCAAGCCGTCGTCGAACATCCGCTTGAACATGGTCTGCACAGCCTCGGACAGACCGTCGTCCATGGTGAACCGCTCGCGGCTCCAATCGACACCGTCGCCGATCCGTCGCATCTGGCCGCCGATGGTTCCGCCGGATTCGCGCTTCCAGTCCCAGACCTTGTCGATGAACAGCTCGCGGCCGAACTCTTCCTTGGTCTTACCGTCTGCGGCGAGCTGCTTTTCCACCACGGTCTGCGTGGCGATGCCCGCGTGGTCCATGCCCGGCAGCCACAGCACCTCGTACCCGAGCATCCTCTTGCGGCGACTCAGCGCGTCCATCAGCGTGTGGTCCAGAGCGTGCCCCATGTGCAGGCTGCCGGTGACGTTCGGCGGAGGCAGCACGATGGAGTACGGCGGCTTGCCGCTGGTGGCATCGGCCTCGAAGTACCCGGCGTCGACCCAGGAACGGTACAGCTCGGCCTCTACCTCGCTCGGGTCCCAGTTCTTGGGCAAGCGGTCTGCTGGATTGTCGGGTGTCTCTGGCACGGAACTGGTCACGCGGCGATTCTAGTGGCCGAGGATTCGCGGCATCGACGCGCTCTCGCCCAGCACGTGCTGCGCCAGGAATGCCAGCACGACCTCGTACCAGACCTTGGCGTGCTGGGGACTCAGGATCCAGTGGTTCTCGGCGGGGAAGTAGAGGAATCGATGCTCGGTGTTGCCCTCGTCGTCGGCCGGCAGACCCGACTCGCTGAGCAGCTCGTACCACAGCCGCAGGCCCTCGCCGATCGGCACGCGATAGTCCTTGTCGCCGTGGATCACCAGCATCGGCGTTGCTATGTCCGCCACGAACAGGTGTGGGGAATTCTCCACGGCCATCTCCGGAGACATCTCCCGCGACCAGTACCACGGCGCGTCCGTCGTGGGTCCGAACTGATCGAGTGCCCACAGACTCGCATGGGTGACCACGGCGTCGAACCGATCGGTGTGGCCCGCTATCCAGTTGGCCATGTACCCGCCGAAGGACCCGCCCATGGCGGCGGTGCGGGTGTCGTCGATATCCGGCCGTGCGACGGCAACGTCGGTCAACGCCATCAGATCGGTGAACGGGGCCTTGCCCCACGCGCCCCAACCTCGCTGCACGAACTCTTGGCCGTAACCGGTGGACAGCGCCGGATCGGGCAGCAACACCGCGTACCCACGAGCGACCATCAGCCACGGATTCCAGCGCCACGACCACGTGTTCCACGAACTCAGCGGGCCCCCGTGCACCCACAGCAACAAAGGAGCGGGCTCGAGCTCGGATGCCCCGACCGGCAGTGCCAGCCAACCGCGTACCCGGGCACCGTCGGCGACGATGGTGTCCATCTCGGTGAGAGTTCCGGGCAACGGACTGTGGTCGATGCCGGTGTCGAATGCAGTGACGGCACCGTCGGACAGCTCGATCGACACCGGATGCGGCGCAGCCAGATACGAGGCGGCGAGCGCCAGCACCCTGGTGCCGTCCGAGGACACGTGCACATGTGTGTAGGCATCGCTGGTCTGTGTGAGCCGACGCGGTTCCGCACCGTCGCGGACGACGAAGATCGGCGACCGGCCGTCGTCGTCTGCGGTCACCAGTAATCCTGATCCGTCCGGCAGCCACACCGGGTCGCTCGGCCACCGATCCCAACCGGTCGCGAGATCGGAGACCGAAGAGTCGCCGAAGTCGTACCGCTGCAATGTCATTCGCGGCGCGTCCTCGGGGGTGGAGATCGACTCACGCACGAACGCCACGGACCCGCCGTCGGGTGAAATCGCCGGGGCTCCCAGATCGGCATCGGCATCGTCGACGATCGTCGTCCGCTCCCCCGTCTCGATCTCGATGCGCACCAACACTGTCCGCACGGTCCCCAGCGAGCCGGGAACGACCCAGGTGGACACGACGAACGAACCGTCGGCGCTGACATCGAAGGCTGCTTCGTGCAGTCCTGTGCGCGCATCCGGGGTGAGGTCACGCAGTCCTGGCGAACCGTCCGCCGATCCCACGAAAAGGTGTGGAGTCGCCGGACCCAGATCGTGATCCCAGTAGCGCACCGGAACACCGGTGTGCAGAATCGCATTCACCTTGTTGGCCGTGCGCTCGGTGCGCAGAGCGTCGTCGTCCTCCTCGGTGCTCGACGAGCCGAATACCGGGGAGAATCCGACGAGTACGGCCTCCGAACCAGCGGCCTTGATCCCGCTCAGCCCGGCGGATCGGGTTTCGAGCAGTCGCGCTTCGCCGCCCGCGGCAGGCAGAATCCACAGCCTGGCCGGATCGTCCTTGTTCGATCGACGCGAGAACAACAGATCACCGGAAGCGGTGAACATCGGCGCACTCTCACCCCACTCGCCGTGGGTGATGCGCCGGGCAGGTGACCTGCCGTCGACGTCGAGCTCCCACAACGACGTTCGGTACTCGGTCCGCGAATCATCGAGTGCAGCAATGGAAATCACCGCTCGCAAAAAGTCGGCGGTCACGGCCACATCGGTCACTCGCCGGGCTCCGATGTACTCGTCGACGTCGTCGTAGATACTCATACACCGAGCCTAGCCAAACGGTAGTCCACTATGGTCGTTCCGCGGGCTCCACTCCTGCCCTCAGTCCTCGCCGAGATCCTCTCGGAGCTGGGCGAGAGTACGAGCCAGGATCCGCGAGACGTGCATCTGCGAGATTCCCACCTTCTCCGCGATCTGAGTCTGGGTCATCGACCCGAAGAAGCGGAGCACCACGATGCGCCGTTCCCGCTCGGGCAGCTTCTCCAGCGCAGGGCGGACGGCGAGATAGCTCTCCATCTTTTCCAGTTCGGGATCGTCGGCACCCAGGGTGTCCATCAGCGGGAGGCGATCTTCGCTGACCACCGAGTCGACCGACACGGTTTGGTACGCGCTGCGCGCGAGCAGCGCCTGCGACGCTTCCTTGACGTCGATTCCGAGTTCGACGGCGATCTCGCTGGCTGTGGGAGCTCGGCCCAACTTCTGCGACAACGAGCCCACC
Source organism: Rhodococcus sp. 15-649-2-2 (assembly GCF_002258645.1). Classification (NCBI taxonomy): domain Bacteria; kingdom Bacillati; phylum Actinomycetota; class Actinomycetes; order Mycobacteriales; family Nocardiaceae; genus Rhodococcus; species Rhodococcus sp. 15-649-2-2. The sequence continues at coordinate 220,914 of NZ_NPFM01000028.1, read as the reverse complement.
GCCTGCGAGATCATCGAGTTCAGTTCCTTCATGCGCCGCGGCACCCGAACCGACCATCCCGCGTCGCGGAAGTAGCGGCGAGCTTCGCCCATGATCGTGGGCACAGCGAACGAGACGAAGTCCGATCCGCGCTCGATGTCGAATCGGTCGACTGCGTTCACCAAGCCCAGACGGGAGACCTGCAGCAGGTCCTCGTGGGCTTCGCCACGACCGCCGAATCGGCGTGCGATGTGTTCGGCGAGCGGGAGGCAACGGGTGATGATGCGATCGCGCAGCACTCGGCGCTGTGGCGAATTCTCGTCGAGCGCCTGCATCTGCTGAATCAGAGCGACAACGTCGCTGTAGTCGTCGGACTCTCGCCGCGTGCTTCGTTCGTGCACCGGCACTAGATCGTGCTCCTCCGCTTGACCACGTCGATGGCAACCGTGCGAACCGCATCGCTGTCGTCTGCGTCGTCTGCGCGCAGCTCGATGGAGTCGGTCAGGGTTTGCAGAACGTGCCAGCCGAAGCTGTCTTTCTTCGGCACGGACGTGGCAGCCAACGTGGACGTGACGACGATCCGGATTCCGGAGTCACTCACCGAGAACAGGCACGAGAGCTCCGAGTCCGCCACCGAGCCCTTGATCAGTTGCGAACACACTTCGTCGACGACCAGTTTGACGTCGGCGATGTCGTCGAGCGTGAAGTCGCTCAGAACCACGAGGGTTTCTGCGACGGCGCGTACCACCGGAAGCTGGTCGGCCTCGGCGCGCACCCTCAGCTCGACCGGTGCACCGGAACCTCGCTCCAGTTCTTCGATCTTGCTGACCCCAGCCATCCGCACTTCCCATCGTCGCCGCGCACTGAATTACCGTTTGCCGAGCAAGACTACCCAGACGACCACGTTTCAATCCTCACAGTTCGGGAACCGGGTCTTCCGGCACCGCAGCCGGACGAACGATCGATGAACGACCCGGTGGCCCGGATGACGCACGGGCGGCGACCTGGCACGATCGACACCGTGGATCACTCGCAGGCACTTCGCACTCTCGCCCGACGTCTCGGCACTTCGACCTCGTATCGGGGCTGGGACGACACCGAACACGAAGTGAGCGACGACACCCTGCAACAGGTGCTCACCGCACGCGGCTACGCCACCGAGTCGGCCGAGGACGTCGACCGAGCACTGGCCGACATCGAGAACGCACCCTGGCGACGGCTGTTACCACCGGTGGTCGTGGCCACGCAGGGCACCGATTCCGCGGTGTGGGTGCATGTGCCGCACGGCAATCCGGTGGAAGTCTCGATGGTCTCCGAGGACGGTGAGTCGATCGACATCACCCAAGCCGACGTCTGGGTCGATCCACGGGAGGTCGACGGCCACCTGATCGGTCGCGCCACCTTCGTCGTTCCCGGCAACGCCCCGCTCGGCTGGCACAGTCTGACCGCGACGACGATCAGCGAGGACAACACGGTCCGTACATCGGAAGCGGTCGTGGTGGTCACACCGAAGTCGTTGTCGCCCAACGCGGAACTGGCTGATCGACAGCGGACCGGACTGCTCACCCAGCTGTACTCGGTGCGATCGCGACGATCGTGGGGAATCGGCGATCTCGCCGATCTCGAGGACATGGCCGACATCGCCGGCCGCGAGCACGGATTCGACTACCTTCTCGTCAATCCACTGCACGCCGACCGACCGACCACCCCGGTCGAGGCATCCCCGTACCTGCCGACCACGCGTCGATTCTTCAACTCGCTCTACATTCGAGTCGAGAACATTCGCGAGACCGCACAACTCTCGCCGAAGCAGTTCGGCAAGATCCACGACGCAGCGAGACGGTTCGACAAGGCGAACACACGAACCAAGAAGCTGGATCGGGACCGGACGTTCACGGCGAAACTTCGTGCCCTCGAACGCGTTCACAAGGTCGAACGCAGCCCGGCTCGCGAATCCGCGTACCGCGCATTCGTCGAGCGTGAGGGCACCGGACTGCGCGACTTCGCGGTATGGAGTGCGCTTGCAGAGAAATTCGGCCCTCAGGATCCGGTCTGGACCGATCGGGCGGCGCATCCACGAACCGACTTCGTCCGAGAGCAACGCGCGAAACTGGCCGATCGCATCGACTTCCACATGTGGCTGCAGTGGATCTGCGACGAGCAACTCGCCGCCGCGCAACGCGGTGCGCTCGAGGCGGGGATGGACATCGGCATCATGCACGACCTTGCGGTCGGTGTGGCCCGGGGCGGAGCCGACGCGTGGGCGCTCGGCGATGTGTTGGCCTCGGGTGTCACGGTGGGCGCGCCGCCGGACAATTTCAACCAGCAGGGCCAGAACTGGAATCAGCCACCGTGGGACCCCGACCGCCTCCGAGAAATGGCGTACATCCCGTATCGAGACATGCTGCGCACGATCCTTCGTCACGCCGGCGGCATCCGCGTCGACCACATTCTGGGCCTGTTCCGTCTGTGGTGGATTCCGCAGGAGGCCGAGAATGCCGGCGGCGGAACGTATGTCGAGTACGACCACGAAGCATTGATCGGCATTCTGGCGCTGGAGGCCGAGCGTGCGGGCGCGGTGGTGGTCGGTGAGGATCTCGGGGTCTTCGAACCGATGGTGCAGGAGTACCTCACCGAACGCGGCATTTTCGGCACCTCGATCCTGTGGTTCGAAGCCGACGAATCCGGGCCGATCGCGCCCGAGGAGTACCGCAGTCTCTGCCTGACTTCGGTGACCACGCACGACCTACCACCCACAGCCGGGTATCTCCGTGGTGAGCACATCGACCTGCGTTCACGTCTCGGCTTGCTCGAACGCGACATCGACGCCGAGAAGGAGGTCGATGCACGCAAGCGCGAGGCGGTTCTCGACCTGGCACGTGAACGCGGGTTGCTTCACACCGACACCGCCGCCGACGATCATCGGACGGTGGAGGCTCTGCATCGTCTCGTGCAGCGCAGTCCGTCTCTGCTGATCGGTGTCGCTCTCGTGGACGCTGTCGGCGAACACCGCATTCAGAACCAGCCAGGAACCGACGAAACCCAGTACGAGAACTGGAAGGTTCCGTTGGCCGACGCAGACGGCAGGCGTGTGCTGGTCGAGGATCTCGTCGACCATCCCCGGATGGTGTCGTTGGCAGCGGCTATGGCCACCGAGTCGACGGACCGATGACGCCGAGGTCCACAATCGAAGGATGAACTACCGCATTCGCCGTGAAGACAGCCGGTACTGATGGGCCGCATCACTGCTCGCAGACCGGTGGTCCGCCTCCGAGCTGGGCACCGAGTCGAGCGCCCGGACACCCTGGTGGTGGAAGAGCCGCTCGAATTACGGGTCGACGGCAAGGCATTGGCCGTGACCATGCGCACCCCCGGACACGATGTGGAGCTGGCACACGGTTTCCTGCTGACCGAAGGCGTGATCGCCTCGGGAGCAGACATCGCTGCAGCTCGTTACTGCGACGGGGTCGACGACGAGGGCGCGAACACGTACAACGTCTTGGATCTCACGCTGGCCCAGGACGTCGCTCCCCCGGAGACGGGCGTCGAACGGAACTTCTACACGACGTCGTCGTGCGGGGTGTGCGGTAAGGGATCCTTGGATGCAATTCGACTGCGCACCAAGCACTCCCCCGCGGCCGACACGGTCGTCGTCACCTCGGAGACTCTTGCCGGGTTGCCGGACACACTGCGCGCTGCGCAGAAAGTCTTCGATGCGACGGGCGGTCTGCACGCCGCGGCGCTGTTCACCGCCGACGGTGAGATGCTGGTGTTGCGCGAGGACGTCGGACGCCACAACGCCGTCGACAAGGTCGTCGGCTGGGCCGTGACCAACGATCGAATTCCGCTGCGCGGCATGGTGTTGATGGTCAGTGGCCGCGCCTCGTTCGAGCTGGCGCAGAAGGCCGTGATGGCCGGCATACCGATCCTCGCGGCAGTGTCGGCACCGTCGTCTCTGGCGGTGGATCTGGCGACCGAGTCGGGTCTGACGGTCATCGGATTCCTTCGCGGTCGGTCGATGAACCTCTACTCCTGTACCGACCGCGTACTGGTGTCAGGCGATCACGTCGACCAGTAGTTCGGCTGCAGTCGCGTTCACGACGTCGTCCACGGACACACCCGGTGCGGTCTCGACGAGACGGAGACCGTTCTCGGTGACGTCGAGTACGGCCATGTCGGAGATGATCCTGTGCACGCAGCCTTTGCCGGTCAACGGCAGGGTGCACTGTTCGAGAATCTTCGGCTCACCCTTGCGCGAGACGTGCTCCATCATGACGATCACGCGCCGCGCTCCGTGCACCAGATCCATCGCGCCGCCCATGCCCTTGACCATGTGCCCGGGGATCATCCAGTTCGCCAGATCACCGGTGGCACTGACCTGCATCGCACCCAGGACTGCCACGTCGACCTGGCCGCCACGGATCATTCCGAACGACTGCGCGGAGTCGAAGTAGGAGGCACCCGGAAGGACTGTGATGGTTTCCTTGCCTGCATTGATGACCTCGGGATCGAGCTCGTCCTCGGTGGGGTACGGGCCGACTCCGAGGACTCCGTTCTCGGAGTGCAGGATCACCGAGATGTCGGTGGCGATGTAGTTGGGCACGAGCGTGGGCATTCCGATGCCCAGGTTCACGTACTGTCCGTCACCGAGTTCCTGTGCCACCCGAGCGGCCATCTGTTCGCGGGTCATCTTCTCGCTCATGCTCGTACCGTCCTCTGCTCGATGCCGACCTCGACCGGTCCGACGTGGACCACCCGCTGCACGTGGATGCCCGGAGTGTGCACTTCGTCCGGCCCGATCTCGCCGGGCTCCACGAGATGCTCGACCTGCGCGATGGTGATCCGCCCCGACTCTGCCGCAGGTGGATTGAAGTTTCGCGCACTGGCGTGGAATACCAGGTTCCCGTGTCGATCGCCCTTCCACGCGTGCACGAGTGCGTAGTCGGCGACGATGCCGCGCTCCAGCACGTAGGTCAGGCCATCGAATTCGCGTGTCTCTTTCGGCGGACCGGCCAGGGCGATTCCGCCGCTGCCGTCGTAGCGCAACGGGAGTCCACCGTCGGCAACCTGCGTCCCGACACCTGCCGGAGTGAAGAAGGCAGGGATTCCGGCACCGCCGGCGCGCAGTCGTTCGGCAAGAGTGCCCTGGGGCGTGAGTTCGACTTCGAGTTCGCCGGACAGGTACTGCCTCGCGAACTCCTTGTTCGACCCGACGTACGAGCTGATCGTTCTACGAATGCGGTGCTGTGCCAACAGAACTCCCAGACCGAATCCGTCGGTTCCACAGTTGTTGCTGATGGTCTCGAGATCGGTGGCACCCTGCGCGAGTACTGCGTCGATCAAGATTTCCGGCACTCCGACCAGTCCGAATCCCCCCACGGCGAGCGAGGATCCGTCCGGGATGTCCGATACGGCTTCGGTGGCGCTGGCCACGACTTTGTCCAACATGAGATCCACGCTACCCGAATTCGTGCGTTATGTGAACACCTTGCCACTATGCGAACACTTCCGTAGGGTAGCTATTGCGTAGATCACCACGATCGTGAGGAACCTTCGATGCTTCATCTCCCGCCCGACTATCGGGATCAAGCGGGCACCAACGCCCCGCGAGACTTCGCCGAGTACCGCACCACGGCTCTGCGACACCCAGCACAGCCATTGACGCTGCTTCCCCAGCGACTCACCGAGATCACCGGACCGGTACTGGGCGAGGGGCGGATCACCGCCGCCGATGCCGATCTGACTCTGGCGAACGGCGGTGAAGCACAGGGGCAGCGCATCATCGTGCACGGCCGAGTACTCGACAGTGACGGCAAGGCAATCCCCAACACGCTCGTCGAGGTGTGGCAGGCCAACGCGGGCGGGCGATACCGACACACCGGTGACCGCTGGCCGGCACCACTGGATCCGCACTTCGACGGAGTCGGCCGAGTGCTCACCGACCAGCAGGGCCGTTACCGATTCACCACGATCAAGCCGGGCGCATACCCCTGGGGCAATCATCACAATGCGTGGCGTCCCGCCCATATTCACTTCTCGTTGTTCGGACAGGCGTTCACCCAACGGTTGGTGACCCAGATGTACTTCCCGGACGACCCGATGTTCTTCCAGGATCCGATCTACAACGCCGCACCGGAAGACGCTCGCGCTCGCATGATCAGCACGTTCGATTACGAAGCAACGCAGGAGAACTGGGCACTCGGCTTCAGATTCGACATCGTGCTGCGCGGCCGAAACGCCACCCCCTTCGAGGAAGACGACCACGATGACTGACCCAGAATTCGCGCCTCGCTACCCCGTGGTCACCGGAGCCGACTTCACCACCGCCCCCTTCGGACAGACCCCGTCCCAGACGGTGGGACCGTACGTCCACATCGGACTGCTGTGGCCCGACGGCGAACACGTGGTGCCGCCGGGCACGGACGGTGCCGTCACGGTGACGTTCACGTTGATCGACGGCTCCCGAACCCCCATGGCCGACGCCATGATCGAGACCTGGCAAGCCGATGCCGACGGCAGGTTCGATCATTCCGACGACCCACGGGGCGCAGTTGCGCCACGCATCGAGGGCTTTCGCGGATTCGGGCGAGCGTTCGCCGACGCGACCGGGACGATGACGATCACCACGATCAAGCCGGGACCGTTGCCCGCCGAGAACGGTGCCGTCGAGGCTCCGCACATCGACGTCGGCATCTTCGCTCGCGGAATGCTCGAACGGGTCGTGACCCGGGTGTACTTCCCCGACGAGGCCGAGGCCAACGCCGTCGATCCGGTGTTGTCCGCCTTGCCCGAGCACAAGCGTGCCAGACTCGTCGCACGGTCGGTCGACGGCGGCTATCACCTCGATATCGTGCTGCAGAACACCGACCCGGACGGCGACGAGACTCCGTTCTTCGAACTGTGACGAACGATTCGCGAAGGAGGACAATGGCATCCGACCGAGGTGCACTGTTCGATCCCACGTTCGGCAGCGACTCCATCGCACCACTCGTTGGAGACCGCGCCTGGGTGACAGCGATGTTCGACGTGGAAGCTGCACTCTCGCGTGCCGCGGCCTCGGTCGGACTGGTCGATGCCGACCACGCGGACGTCGTCTCTGCTGCAGCCGCGGAGCTCGGCTCGTCGCTGGACATCAGCCAGCTCGGGCTCGATGCGGCCGCCGGCGGAAACCCCGTCATTCCGCTGGTGACGATGCTTCGCAGGGCTGTGTCACCCTCTGCAGTTCCGCCCAGTGCAGTGCATCCCGGTGCCACCAGCCAGGACATCATGGACACGGCACTGATGCTGGTCTCGCGCGATGCGCTCGCCGCCATCGACGCCTCGCTCGACGACGCGTGCCGCGCTGCACGCGATCTCGCACTGAAGCATCGCACCACGCCCATGGCGGCGCGCACTCTCGGTCAGCAGGCGCTGCCCACCACGTTCGGCCTCGTCGCAGCGAACTGGACGGCGGGGCTGCATCGTGCGCGCACCCGCCTGACGGCCGTTCGGCGAGCATGTTCGGTTCAATACGGCGGAGCCGCAGGCACTCTCGCGGCCGTGTATCCGCACGGCCCGGCCATAGCCGCCGCGCTGGCCGCCGAACTGTCACTCGCTCCGCAGGTCGCGCCCTGGCACACCGAGCGCACGGCAATCGCGGATCTCGCGTGCGCGTTGGGCACGGCCGCCGGGGCGATCGGGAAGATCGCCGGGGACATCGTGTCCATGTCCGCCACCGAGCTCGGCGAGCTGTCCGAGGACGCGCCGGGGGGATCCTCGGCCATGCCGCACAAGCGAAACCCTGTTGCGGCCATCACGGCTCGCGCCGCGGCCCGCCGCGTGCCGGGGGCATTATCGACGGTGCTCTCGAACATGGATCACGAGTACCAGCGCGCCGCGGGAGCATGGCACGCCGAGTGGGAGACGATCACCGACCTGCTGCGCCTCACCGGCGGCGCAGCACACCGCATCGCCAGCAGCCTCGGCGGCGTACACGTACATCCCGAGATGATGGCTCGTAATCTCGACGCGACGGGCGGAGCGCTTCTCGCCGAACGTGTCACGGCAGCCCTGTCGCACCATACGAACGATGCCCGGGACATCGTGACCGCTCGATGTGCTGCCGGAGCACCGTTGGACACCGACCCTGCGATCACCGAATTTCTCGCACCGCCGACGGTGCGCGAGTTGCTCGACCCGGCCGGGTATCTCGGCCACGCATCCGATCTGGTCGACACCATCCTGGCCGAGCTCGCTCTCGACACCGACAACACCTCAGACTCGAAGGACTCACGATGACAGTCGCACTGGCTCACCGACTCGTCGAAGGACCGGGCACCGAGGCCGAGACAGTCGTGCTGATCGGCTCCCTCGGCTCCGATCGATCGATGTGGAACCCGCAGGTCGGTCCGCTCTCCGCGTCGCTTCGAGTACTCGCCGTCGATCTGCGTGGGCACGGGGCATCCCCGGTGCCCCCTGGCCCGTACTCCGTCGCGGATCTGGCCGAAGACGTCCTGGCCCTGCTGGATTCATTGGACCTGCAGCGCGTTCACATAGTCGGCCTCTCGCTAGGCGGTGCCGTCTCGCAGTGGATCGCCATCCATCGACCGGAGCGAGTGCACACTCTGACGTTGCTGTGCACTTCAGCCAAGTTCGGTGAGCCCGCGCAGTGGCTCGATCGCGCGGCCACGGTCCGCGCGGGCGGAACGGCCTCGGTGGCCGACGCAGTACTCGACCGGTGGTTCACTCCCGAACTCGCCGGTCGCGACACCGATCTCGTCGAACGGCATCGGCGGATGATCGTCGACACCTCCGACGAGGGCTACGCGGCATGCTGTGAGGCGTTGTCCGACTGGGACTCTCGCGCAGACCTCGGTCGAATCAGCTCCCCGACCCTCGTGATGGCAGGCCGTCAGGACCCCTCGACCACACCCGAGGATCTGAAGATCATCGCCGACGGTGTCACCGGATCGACGTTCCGAGTGCTCGACCCTGCAGCACACTTGGCCAACGTCGAGCAGGCCGGACCCGTCACCGCAGCGATCGCCGCACACATCGGGTCGGATCCGTACGCTGCGGGCCGGGCGGCGGCCCACGACACCGGCATGGCGGTGCGGCGCAGCGTCCTCGGCGACGCTCACGTCGACCGAAGCATCTCCGCGCGAACCGAATTCACCGCGCCGTTCCAGGATTTCATCACCCGCACCGCATGGGGTGACATTTGGAGCCGCCCCGGACTCGACCACCACACCCGCAGACTCCTGACCCTGGCGATTCTGACGGCCGTAGGCAACCAGCACGAGCTCGATATGCACATTCGCGCAGCGCTCCGCGCAGGACTGGCACCGGACGAACTGGCCGAGGTGTTTCTGCACACCGCGGTGTACGCGGGGGTTCCGAACAGCAACAGCGCATTCGGCCTGGCGAACGCGGCCATCGCCGAGACCGATTCGGGTAGCTCGTGAACTCCGGGGAATCGCCGGCACCGTCCTCGGACTACGTTCAATCACTCGGCCGCGGACTTGCGGTGATTCGAGCGTTCGACGCCGAGCATCCGCGTCGAACGCTCTCCGATGTCGCGAGAGCAACCGAACTCACTCGCGCCACTGCTCGACGGTTTCTGCTCACGCTCGTCGAGCTCGGATATGTCCGAACCGATGGTTCCTTGTTCTGGCTCACCCCTCGCGTGCTCGAACTGGGGTACAGCTATCTGTCGAGCCTGTCCCTGCCGGAAGTCTCCGGACCGCATCTGGAGGCTCTCGCAGAACGGGTACGCGAATCGTCCTCCGTGTCGATTCTCGACGGTGACGACGTCGTGTACGTCGCCCGAGTTCCGGTGAGCCGCATCATGACCGTCGGAATCAACATCGGTACGCGATTCCCCGCGTTCGCCACCTCGATGGGACGCGTATTGCTGGCCGGTCTACCGGCCGACGAGCTCGCGGCATACCTCGACCGAATCCAGCTGACTGCATTGACCGGTAAGACGCTCACCTCGGCGGCTGCCCTCGGACGCGAACTCGAACGAGTACGGACCGAGGGCTTCTGTCTGGTGGATCAGGAACTCGAAGAGGGCCTGCGATCGATCGCCGCACCCATCCACGACAGCAACGGCGTGGTTGTCGCGGCGGCGAACGTCTCGACGCAAGCTGCGCGTCATTCCGCAGACGAAGTCCGCACCGAACTACTCCCGGCCTTGCTCGACGCCACCCGCGCCATCGAGACCGACCTGCTCCGGGTGAGTACCGGACCCAACGACAAGCGAGGAAACAACCATGCCTGACGCCGTGATCTGCGAGCCCCTTCGAACCCCGGTCGGCCGCTTCGGCGGTCAGTTCCGCGATATCTCCGCCCAAGCCCTGGCCGGCACGGTCATCGCGGAACTCGTTGCCCGGACCGGCATTTCCGGTGCCGACATCGACGACGTGATCCTGGGCCAGGCGTCGCCCAACGGCGATGCGCCGGCGATCGGACGTATCGCAGCACTCGACGCCGACCTGGGTATCGACGTCCCCGGCATGCAGGTCGACCGGCGCTGCGGTTCCGGCCTGCAAGCGATTCTGCACGCGTGCATGCAGGTTCAGTCCGGCGGCAACGATCTGGTTCTGGCGGGCGGCGTCGAGAGCATGAGCCAGACCGAGTTCTACGCCACCGGCATGCGTTGGGGCGTCAAAGCCGAGGCGGTGGCCCTGTCCGACCGACTCGCTCGGGCACGAGTGACCGCAGGCGGCAAGAACTTTCCCGTGCCCGGCGGCATGATCGAGACCGCAGAGAATCTTCGCGCCGAGTTCTCGATCAGCCGAGCCGATCAGGATGCGCTGGCAGTCCAATCCCACCAGCGCGCGGTCGCCGCACAGAACAGCGGGGTGTTCTCCGAAGAGATCGTCGGAGTGTCTGTCCCCCAACGTAAGTCGGATCCACTCCTCGTCACCACCGACGAACATCCCCGTGCCGACACGACTGTGGAGTCACTCGCGAAGCTGAAGGCTATTCGCGCGTCGATCGATCCCGAATCGACGGTGACGGCGGGAAATGCCAGCGGCCAGAACGACGGTGCCGCGCTTGCGATCGTCACCACTCCGGACAAGGCTGCTGCACTGGGTCTTCGGCCGCTGGCCAGACTGGCCGGATGGGGTGTCGCCGGAGTTGCTCCGCGCACCATGGGTATCGGGCCGGTCCCCGCCAGCGAGAAGGCACTCGGACGGCTCGGTCTGAGCCTCGACGACATGGGAATCATCGAACTCAACGAAGCATTTGCTGCCCAGGCCCTCGCCGTCACCCGTTCCTGGGGCATCGAATCCGACGACCCTCGACTGAACCCGCACGGTTCCGGCATCTCGCTCGGACACCCTGTCGGTGCAACCGGAGCTCGCATTCTCGCCACCCTGCTTCGCGAGATGGATCGCCGCGAGGTCCGCTACGGACTCGAGACGATGTGCATCGGCGGTGGCCAGGGCCTGGCTGCGGTCTTCGAGCGCCTCACCTGACCCACGGCGACGGGCGGCCGGCTGCCTGCGGGCGTCACTCCTGCAGCTGAGCCGCCAGTCGCACCGCGGAATTGGTCTCCCCGTAGCCCTCGTAGCTACCTGTTCGCTGGACCACCTCGAAGAACAGATCGTCGCCGACGGTTCCGGTGAAGAAGTGGAAGAACTCCCCGCCGGACGCGTCCGCGTCGTACAGAATTCCCAGGCGTTGCATCGCGTCCAAGGTGTCGGATCCGAGCTCGAATCGCGCGTCGAGATCGCGGTAGTAGTTGGGAGAGATACGCAACGGGGTAAGGCCGCGGTCGACCATCGCCGACGCCGCAGCGTAGATGTCCTCGCATCCGAACGCCACGTGTCCGACGCCTCCGCGGCGGGCGGCGGGCAGCGGGTCCGAGTCGGACGGCCGGCCGGGAACCATGTTGAGCGAGAGCCGAATCGTGCCGCCCGCGGTGTCCAGCGTGAGGGCCTGGCTCCGCACCAGGCCGATCGCGTCGACGACGTCCTGCCCGTCGCGGGGCACCATGCCGAACACAGAACGCAACAAGAGCATCACGCCGTCCCAGCTCTCCGCGGGTACGGCCAGAGCGATGTGGTCGACGTGGGAGACACAGGCGTCATGGCGTTCTGTCACCCGAGGTGCCAGGTCGAACGCCGACTGCCAGGCACCCGCACTGTCTCGGGTGCGCAGGTCGAGCGAGGTTGCGCCGGTCACCGCAAGGCGCACCACCGCGTCGGTCGCGTCCGCAACACCCGGCATGGTGACGGTGGATGCGGTGACGCCGAGAGCGCGGGCCCGAGTGAGCCACAGATCGGGGCGCTCACTACGGACGCCGATCTGAGCCAACGCGGGCAAGTGGGCCGGGACGCCGGGCGCAGTCCACAACGTGTCCACGGTCGTGTCGACCGCCACCGCCAGTGGACCCTGGGTGAACAACGACAGTCCGTGTTCGCTGTGTGCAGCCGTCAGGTCGAAACCCAACTGGCGCAGAACGGTCCCCAGCTGCGCTGCCTTCGCCGGCCCCGCCGCTATCCGTAGGGATACGACGTTCTCGATCGGACCGGGCGGTGGAGGCGAGAAGAGATCTGTTTCTGCAGAGGGTGTTTCGATGGCGCGCACCTGCTCCTGCAGGTACAGCAGCGAGCGATGGGCGTCGGATGCCGTTCGCCCGGTGTCGGAGTGCCGGAAGACGTCGTTGAAGATCTCGAGCGACCATGGTCCGGTGTAGCCGGAGGCAACCACGTCCGCTCCGAAGCGAGCAAGATCGAAGTTGCCTTGCCCGGGGAAACACCGATGGTGGCGGCTCCATTGCAACACGTCCATCACCAGGTGAGGTGCGTCGGCCAGTTGGAGGAAGAAGATCTTCTCGCCCGGTATGTCGCGAATTCCCGCGGGATCGTCACCGCGGGAGAGGATGTGGAAACTGTCCAGGCAGGTGCCGAGTGCCGGATGGTCGACCTGTCGAACGATGTCCCAGGCATGACCGTAGGTATCGACGTGGGTGCCCCAGGCCAGCGCCTCGTACGCCAATCGCATTCCGCGCCGGTGCGCACGCTCGGCCAGAATCGCCATCTGTTCGATCAGCAGATCGTCCTCGCGCACAGCACCGGCCAGCGGCGAGGAACACACCAGCAGTAGATCGCATCCCAATTGCTCCATCACGTCGAACTTGCGCTCGATGCGAACGAGGTTACGGGCGAACTGATCCGGGTCTGCCGAGTCTGCGTCCCGAAACGGTTGATAGAGATCGAGAGTCAGGCCGAGATCGGCGGCCTTCTTCGCGATGTCCTCGGGCAGGTCGGGTGAGCTGATCAGATCCGGCTCGAACACCTCGAAGCCGTCGAACCCGGCATCTGCGATGGCACGCATCTTCTCGTCGAGCGATCCGCTGAGCGAGACCGTGGCGACGGACGTCGCGACGGCGCTCATGCGAGCGCTCCGGCTACCGCAGTGGCAGCGAGGCGATCCTCCAGCTCGATCAACGAGCTCATGTGGGCGATCATTCGATCCGCATCGGCGGTGCGGCCGGTGAAGATCTCGAATGCATCGGCGGCCTGGAATACGGCCATCCCGGTTCCGCTGAGCGTTCGACAACCGACTCTGGCTGCGGCCGAGAGCAACTCGGTCTCCGCCGGACGATAGACCACCTCGGCCACCCACATGCGCGGATCCAGGAGGTGCTCGGGCACGGCCGATCCCGGGTGCTCCACCATTCCGATCGGGGTCGCGTGCACCAGCCCGGTCGCGGTTTCGAGGACGGCGCCGAGCCGATCGAGTCCGGCCGAGAGAATCTCGACATGGGGGAACATCGCCACAAGGGAGTCTCGAAGTTGCTGCGCTCGAACAGGATCGGCGTCCACCAAGGTGAGTGTGGCTGCGCCGCGGCGCGCCATGGCGTACGCGACGGCTGCGCCTGCTCCCCCTGCACCGAGTTGGACCACATCGGCGAGGTCGGCACCGGGCAACCCGCGGCCGAAGTTGCGATCGAATCCGGACCAGTCGGTGTTGTGTCCGACGGCTCGGCCGTCCGCGAACACCACCGTGTTGACGGCCCCGAGTCGGGCCGCGTCGTCGGAGAGCTCGTCGAGGCAACCGATGACGCGTTGTTTGCACGGGTGAGTGATGTTCAGTCCACGAAATCCGACGTCGGCGGCCGTCGCTACCAGGCGGGGCAGATCCTCGACAGTCAGCCCACGTCGGTCGAGATCGATGATGCGGTAGAGGTAGTTCAGCCCCTGCTCGACACCTTCCTTCTCGTGCATGGCGGGCGTGAGCGACTTGCCGATACCCGTCCCGATCAGTCCACAGAGCACGGATTCCGGCATCTCGATCTCCTAGCTATTTAATGTACTAATTGGTGAGTTAGATCGACGGTACTACGCCGTCGCCCCGCGCCCAACCTTTTCCGCACAATCGACGGCGATAGAGTTGATCCATGCCTCCGCGCGCAACCGCCTCGTCCGACGACAGCAGCGGACCGGCCGTCAAACGTCGCCGCAACAGCGACCTGACCCGGCACAACATCCTCGAGGTAGCTACCGAAGAGTTCGCGGACAAGGGGTTCGCCGGTGCCCGCATCGACGAGATCGCCGAGCGGACGCACACGACGAAACGAATGTTGTACTACTACTTCACCGACAAGGAAGGCCTGTACAAGGCCGTTCTGGAACGGTCATACCTGCGCATTCGCGAGCGAGAACGAGCCGTGGACGTCGAAGGACTCGGACCGGTCGAGGCCATTCGCGCCATCGCGTCCCTCACCTTCGATCACCACGAACAAAATCCCGATTTCATCCGATTGGTGTCCACCGAGAACATCCTGCGCGGCGAGCACATCGGCACCTCGGAGGCACTGAGCAATCTGGGCAACCCCGCGGCCGAGCTGTTGGCCAGCATTCTCGAGCGCGGTCAGGCCGACGGGCTGTTTCGTACCGACGTCGACGCATTGGACATCCACATGGCCATCAGTAGTTTCTGTGTGTTCCGGCTGTCCAATCGCTACACCTTCGAGGCCCTGTTCGGTCGCGACCTCACCGACCCGGCGCACCGAGAACGACTGCGCTCCATGCTCGGCGACATGATCATCGCGTTTCTCACCAAACCGGCCCCCTGACGCGCTCGCCGAGTCCTTCGAATCTCATCCGGGGTTGACACGTGGCATGGATCACGTTCAGTATCTAGGAGCGCCTCGTTTTAACTATTTCGTACATTAGCGATCCGGTCGGCTGGATCGCAGTGTCGAAGGGCACCTCAGCTCCCCCCGTCACACGAAGAGAGACGAACGACGATGGATCCCGTCACAGCCGGACCGACCCCCACACCCCTTCGACCGGGTGCGAACCCGCGCAAAGCCGCCACCGCAGCATGGGTGGGCAGCGCGCTCGAGTACTACGACTTCTTCATCTACGGCACGGCGGCAGCCCTGGTATTCGGCCGCGTGTTCTTCCCCGGGTCGAATCCCGCCACCGGCACACTGTTGGCCCTGGCGACATTCGGCGTCGGCTACCTTGCGCGTCCGCTCGGAGCATTGGTGCTGGGACACATCGGTGATCGCTACGGCCGCAAGAAGGTCATGGTCGCCACCGTCCTGCTGATGGGTGTCGCGACCCTCGGGGTCGGCGTTCTCCCGTCCTACGAGTCCATCGGAATCGCTGCGCCGATCATCCTCGTTCTGCTTCGACTCGCGCAGGGATTCTCTGCCGGCGGTGAGCAGGCAGGCGCAAACTCGATGACACTCGAGCACGCCCCGGACAACCGCCGCGCGTTCTTCACCAGCTTCACACTCAGCGGCACCCAGGGCGGCCAGATTCTCGCCACCGCCGTATTCCTCCCCGTCGCGATGCTTCCCGAAGAGCAGCTGCTCAGCTGGGGCTGGCGAATCCCGTTCTTCCTCAGCGCATTCGTCGTCGTCGCCGCGTTCCTCATCCGCCGTTCGCTCGACGAGACCCCGGTGTTCGAGGAAGAGGTTGCTTCCAACGAACCGCAGCGCCTGCCCTTGGCCGAACTGCTGGCCGACCACTGGCGCGCAGTTCTTCGCGTCATGTTCGCCGCTGTGATCGCCTCGGTCAGCACCATCTTCACCGTCTACGCCCTGTCGTATGCCGTCAATACCGTTGGCCTCGAACGCACTCCGATGCTCTGGGTCGGCGTGCTCGCGAACGTGGTCGCACTGTTCTCGCTGCCCTTCTTCGGTTCGCTCTCCGACCGCGTCGGCCGCAAGCCGGTGTTCCTGTTCGGATCGATCGGCTGCGCCATCCTCATGTTCGGTTACCTCTGGTCCATCTCGATCGGTAGCTACGCACTGATCTTCGTCTTCGGCATCGTGATGTTCGGATTCGTCCACAGTGCTACCGGCGGAGTCTGGCCCTCGTTCTACGGCGAGATGTTCCCGGCTCGGGTTCGTCTGACCGGCACCGCCCTCGGTACCCAGATCGGCTTCGCCATCGCAGGATTCGCGCCCACCATCGCCGGAGCGATCGCCGGTGCCGAGATCGGTGCCTGGCTACCGGTCGCCATCGTCACCGCCGTGTTCTGTGCCATCAACGTCGCCATCGTCTCCACGTCCAAGGAAACGTTCCGCACGCCCACCGACGAACTCGGCACAAAGCCTCGTACCGTCGATGCAACCGCCACCGCGAACTTGCAGTGACCGTCGATGATCGACGCAGAACGGCCTGATACCCCGGGGTTGTGGCGAGTGTTCGCCGTGCAGTACGCGACTCGAACGGCACTGCGCAGCACACACTTCCACTATCCCGACAACCGTGGCGGCGAGCCACATCCCACTGCCTACTACGTGTGGCTCGCCCTCTCGCAGACCGACACCGTTCTGATCGACGCCGGGCTCGCCCCCTCCACCGCCGAAGGAATGCAGGGACTGGACTACTTCGGCTCCCCGCTCGAGATCATCGGCGGTCTGGGGATCGCGCCCGGCGACATCGATCTTTGTGTCTTGACGCACCTGCACTACGACCACACCGGGGTCGTGGCCGATCTACCCCGAGCCCGCTACGTCGTACAGCGGCGCGAGCTCGAGTACTGGAACGGTCCGTGGGCAACGCGCATCGAACAGGAGCGATGGTTGCACTCCAGACCGGACATCGATCACGTGGCCGCGAGCACGCGACTCGACCTCGTCGACGGAGATCGTGAACTGCTGGACGGTCTGTCGGTGCACTCCGTCGGCGGCCATACCGCAGGCATGCAGATTGTCCGAGTACGCACAGCGCGGGGAAACATCGTGCTGGCGTCGGACGCGAGCCACTTCTACGAGAACATCGAGTCCGACAACCCGTTCGCGATCCTGCATTACCTTCCGGACATGTTCGGAGCCTTCGACCGAATCCAGGAACTGGCCGACGGTCCCGATCACATCGTGCCCGGACACGACCCACTGGTGTCCGAACGATTCAGGGCAGTCGATCGACAGCCCCACGTGGTGAGCCTCGGCTGACCTTCCGAACGACGAAAGAGCCCCGATCATCACGATGATCGGGGCTCTTTCGTCGAATCGGCGACTGGTCAGGCCGACTTGTCGCGGCGTTCCGGCCGCTCGGGCTTGCGCGGCACGATCGTCGGCAGCACGTTGTCGTTGACCGTTTCTGCAGTGACGACAACCTTCTCCACGTCGTCGCGGCTGGGGATGTCGTACATCACCGGCAACAGCACTTCTTCCATGATCGCGCGAAGTCCACGAGCACCGGTACCACGGAGAATTGCCTGATCGGCAATTGCGTCCAAGGCCTCGGCAGTGAACTCGAGCTCCACACCGTCCATGTCGAACAGACGACGGTACTGCTTGACGAGCGCGTTCTTCGGCTCGGACAGAATCGTGACGAGCGATTCCTTGTCCAGGTTCGTGACCGACGCGATCATCGGCAACCGGCCGATGAACTCGGGGATCAGGCCGAACTTGATCAGATCCTCCGGCATGACCTCGGCGAAGTGGTCCTGGGTGTCGATCTCGGCCTTCGAGCGAACCTCGGCCCCGAAGCCCAGACCACGCTTGCCGACGCGATCGGACACGATCTTCTCGAGACCGGCGAAGGCACCGGCGACGATGAAGAGCACGTTCGTCGTGTCGATCTGGATGAACTCCTGATGCGGATGCTTGCGACCGCCCTGCGGCGGCACGCTGGCCTGAGTTCCTTCCAGAATCTTCAGCAATGCCTGCTGGACGCCTTCACCGGACACATCTCGCGTGATCGACGGGTTCTCGCTCTTGCGGGCGATCTTGTCGACCTCGTCGATGTAGATGATGCCGGTCTCGGCGCGCTTGACGTCGTAATCGGCGGCCTGGATCAGCTTGAGCAGGATGTTCTCGACGTCCTCGCCGACGTATCCGGCCTCGGTGAGCGCGGTGGCGTCGGCGATGGCGAACGGCACGTTGAGCATCTTGGCCAGCGTTTGCGCGAGATACGTCTTTCCGCAGCCCGTCGGTCCGAGCATCAGAATGTTGGACTTCGCCAGTTCGACCGACTCGCCCCGCACGTCACGGGCCTTGTCACCGGCCTGGATTCGCTTGTAGTGGTTGTAGACCGCAACGGCCAGCGTGCGCTTGGCAGCGTCCTGACCGATCACGTAATTTTCGAGAAAATCCTTGATCTCGGAGGGCTTGGGTAGGTCGTCGAGCTTGACTTCGCTCGATTCGGCCAACTCCTCCTCGATGATCTCGTTGCACAGGTCGATGCACTCATCGCAGATGTACACCCCTGGTCCAGCAATGAGCTTCTTGACCTGCTTCTGGCTCTTGCCGCAGAACGAGCACTTCAGCAGATCGCCACCGTCACCGATGCGTGCCATTCGGAGGTTCCTACTTCCTTGTCCGCGTACGCCCCACGCCGTCCGACTGTGCCGAGACACCGTGGGCTACTTCCCGGGCTTTCGTCGTGCCGATATCGACCGCCCGAGTTCTTGGGTGCGACGCTACCCGTGTTCGCCGAACATGGGCGGGTTGTTTCCGGTGATTCGCCACCCGATTTCGTCTGTACCAGAAATCGGGCCGTCGATCGCGATCGCCGGGCGGAGTTTCTCACTCGCGCCCGGCGCCGGAACTCGAGCCGGACCGCTACGGCCCGACCGGTGGTACTCGCAGTGCTACTTCTGTGCGGAAAGCTTGCGGTACTCGAACACGGTGTCGATGATGCCGTAGTCCTTGGCCTGCTCCGCGGTGAGAATCTTGTCGCGATCGGTGTCCTTGCGGATGACGTCGGGGTCCTTGCCGGTGTGGCGACCGAGAGTGGTCTCCATGAGACGACGCATGCGCTCGATCTCCGCAGCCTGGATCTCGAGGTCCGAGACCTGGCCCTGGATTCCACCGCTGGAAGGCTGGTGGATGAGCACCCGTGCGTTCGGCAGAGCCGCACGCTTGCCGGGCGTACCGGCGGCGAGCAGAACTGCCGCGGCAGAGGCGGCCTGGCCGAGGCAGACGGTCGCAACGTCGGCGCGGACGTACTGCATGGTGTCGTAGATCGCCATCAGCGATGTGAACGATCCGCCGGGCGAGTTGATGTACATGGTGATGTCCCGGTCGGGGTCGAGCCCCTCGAGCACCAACAGCTGCGCCATGACGTCGTTGGCCGACGCGTCGTCGACCTGCACGCCGAGGAAGATGATGCGCTCCTCGAACAGCTTGTTGTACGGGTTCGATTCCTTGACGCCGTAGCTGGAGTGCTCGACGAAGGACGGAAGGATGTACCGCGAGGACGGCAACTGGTTGGGATCGAACAGGTTTGTCATCGTTTCTCCAAGATGTGAGTGATCGAGGTCGCCGGTACAGGCCGATTTACTCGCCGATTCCGCCGGCCTGCTGCGCGCGGCTGACGACGTGATCCACGAACCCGTATTCCTTGGCGGCCTGGGCGGTGAACCACCGGTCGCGATCGGAGTCCTCGGTGATCTGCTCGACGGTCTGGCCGGTGTGCTGAGCGATGAGCTCGGCCATCTCACGCTTGGTGTGCGCGAACTGCTCGGCCATGATGGCGATGTCGGATGCGCTGCCGCCGATACCGGCCGAGGGCTGGTGCATCATGATGCGCGCGTGCGGCAGGGCGTACCGCTTGCCCTTGGCACCGGCCGAGAGCAGGAACTGACCCATCGAAGCGGCCAAACCCATGCCGTAGGTCGCGATGTCGCACTCGGCGAATTCCATGGTGTCGAAGATGGCCATGCCCGCGGTGACCGAGCCACCGGGCGAGTTGATGTACAGCGAAATGTCGCGAGTGGCATCCTCGGCGGAGAGCAACAGGATCTGGGCGCACAACTTGTTGGCGATGTCGTCGTCGACCTGGGTACCGAGGAAAATGATGCGGTTTTGAAGCAGACGCTCGTACACGGAGTCGCTGAGATTCAACCCTGCTGCGGCCGAAGTCATGACGGGACTCTGCTCGTGCGAAGCCGCCGGATTCTGAACAGTCACGGTACCTGCCTTTTCATAACAAATCGTTGGTTCCTGACACAGACACTAACGAAAGACGGCGGCTCCGGAGTCCCGGAACCGCCGTCGTTCGCTGTGAGCGTTACTTCTCTTGTTCGCCCTCGGAAGAATCAGCTGCTTCGACCTCGTCGGGAGCATCGGCGGGGCTACCGAACAGCTCGGCCGTGTCGACGCTCGCGCCGTTGGTGTCGGTCACGGTGACGCGCTCGACGACCGAAGCGAGGGCCTTACCGCGCTTGACGTCGGCGAACACCGCGCCGAGCTGGTTGGCCTGCTGCACCTGCTGGATGAACTGCTCGGGCGGCATGCCGTAGCGCTGCGCCTGGAAGATGATCCGCTCGGTGAGCTCTTCCTGCCCGACCTGCGTGTTCTCGGCCTCGGCGATCGCATCGAGAAGGAGCTGGGTACGCACCGACTTCTCGGCACCTTCCTTGACGTCCTTGTCGAATTCCTCGCGGCTCGAACCCTGAGATTCGAGCAGCTCGGCGAGTGCTTCCTCGTTGTGATCGAGGCCGTGAATGGCCTCGTGCACCTGGGAATCGACCTCGGCCTTGACGACGGCCTCGGGAGCCGGAATCTCGAGCGTCTCGAGCAACGTCTCGAGCACCTTGTCGCGGATCTGACCGGCCTGCTCGACCTTCGCGACTCGCTCGACGCGCGTCTTCAGGTCGGCGAGCAGCTCGTCGAAGGTGTCGAACTCGCTGGCGAGCTGGGCGAACTCGTCGTCGGCCTCGGGCAGCTCGCGCTCCTTGACGGACACGACCTTGACCGTGACGACAGCTTCCTTGCCTGCGTACTCGCCGGCGACCAGAGTCGAGGTGAACTCCTTCGACTCGTCCGCGGAGACCCCGATGATCGCATCGTCGAGTCCCTCGATGAGCTGGCCGGAGCCGACCTCGTGGGACAGTCCGCTCGCGGTTGCCTCGTCCACGTTCTCGCCGTCGACAGTGGCCGAGAGGTCGATCGAGACGAAGTCACCGGACTGAACCGGGCGATCGACGCCGGTCAGGGTGCCGAAACGCTGGCGCAGCGACTGCAGCTGCTCGTCGACGGCCTCGTCCTTGATCTCGAGCGGATCGACGACGACGCTGATGGTCGAGTAGTCCGGCAGTGCGATCTCGGGACGCACGTCGACCTCGGCGGTGAACGTGAGCTCCGTACCGTCTTCGATCTTGGTGATCTCGATCTCGGGCTGGCCGATGACCTTGACCTTTTCGTTCGTCACGGCCTCTGAGTAACGGGCGGGAAGAGCGTCGTTGACGACCTGCTCGAGCACCGCACCACGGCCGACGCGCGCTTCGAGCAACTTGGCCGGAGCCTTACCGGGACGGAATCCGGGGAGGCGGATCTGCTGAGCCAAAGCCTTGTATGCGCGGTCGAAATCAGGCTTGAGCTCCTCGAAGGGCACCTCAACGTTGATACGGACTCGCGTCGGGCTCAGCTGCTCGACGGTGCTCTTCACGGGACATGCTCCTTCTGGTAATTCTTGCTTGCTGGTGGTGCTTACGGTGCTGGCTTGCGGTCTTACCTCGCTCGCCGCGAAACACGGCGAACCGTGCCTGCGGCCCTCATTTGTCGGGGTGACAGGAATTGAACCTGCGACCCTCCGCTCCCAAAGCGGATGCGCTACCAAGCTGCGCCACACCCCGTCGTACCCACACCATTGAACAGCAACCGATAGTAGCCCCTCATCGGCGCCCCACCGATGGCGTTCGGGCGAACCCGGCGCGGCATGCCGGTTTGGAATCCGGCGACGGCTTTGGGTACAGTCTTGAAACGCAGGCGACGGAACTGGCGATCCCACGACTGTTGTTTGCACGCCGATGTAGCTCAATGGTAGAGCCCCTGTCTTCCAAACAGGCTACGCGAGTTCGATTCTCGTCATCGGCTCCATCGAAAAGCCCCGTACTTTCAGTGCGGGGCTTTTTCGTGTCCGCGTACCCTGAAACGGAGTCCGAATTGTCCGAACGAACCGGACATGCACCGTCGGCGGAAGGCCCGAAGTGGAAATAGTCCTGATCGTCCTCGTCATCGCCGCAGTGGCCCTGTTGGTGCTGCGAAGCAAGAAGAACTCGGCTGCGGCGGCCGAAACTGCACTGGCCGACGCCAAGGCCGACGCCCGCCAGTCGATCGAACGCCTCGGCGGTCAGGTCTACAACCTGATCGGCACCGACACACCGTCCAAGCAGGCCCTGGCCGATGCGTCCGAGCGCAATATCGCCGCCGGGTCGCAGATCGACCAGGCCACCACCCCCGAACAGGCCAGACTGGCCAAGCAGACGGCACTCGAGGGGCTCTACTACATCCGCGCGGCACGCCTGGCCATGGGCATGGACCCAGGCCCGGAGGTGCAGGGCATCGACGGCCAGCAGCAGGCCGGACGAGTCAGCGAAGAGCGCAAGGTCGACTTCGAGGGCCGCGAGATCGCAGCGTCACCCGATCCGTCGGACCGCACCCCGAACTACTACCCGGGCGGCCGCGTAGCAGGCCGTCCGGTCCCTGCGGGCTGGTACTCCGAGCCGTGGTGGCGGCCCGCCCTGGTCGCCGGCGCGTGGGGAATGGGTTCGATGTTCCTGTTCTCGGCGATGTTCTCCGGCATGGCGGGAGTGCCGGACGAGACGGCAGCGGGCGGAGACATGGGAGCCGACGGCTCGGGCGATGGTTCCGGCGGTGACGACTACAACGGGGACGGTTCCGGCGGCGACGACTACAGCGGCGGCGACACCGACTTCGGTGCCATGGACGGCGGCGGGGGCATGTTCGACGGCGGAGGCGACTTCGGCGGTGGAGGCGACTTCGGCGGGTTCTAGGCTGCCTGACAGACCGGGCACCAGAACAGGTTTCGCGCCTGCATCGTCGAGTGCAGGACTTCGGTCCCGCACACGCGGCACGGAAGGCCTTGCCTGCGGTAGACGTACGAGCGAGGTCGACGGGCACCGTAGGTGTCTCCGTGATCGTCCTCGGGCCGGATGGTGATGATGCGACCGCGTCGAACGCCGATCTTCATCAGGTCGACGAGGTCGAACCAGATCGCGTCCCACTCGGCTCGATCGAGGTCCTTCCCCGGGCGCATCGGATTGATCTCGTGGCGAAACAGGATTTCGGCGCGATAGACGTTTCCGACGCCGGCCAGCACCTTCTGATCCATCAGTAGTGTCCCGATCGCGGTGCGCGACTTGGAGATTCGCATCCAGGCCGCGTCCGGATCTGCATCCTTGCGGAGCGGGTCCGGCCCGAGCCGCGCCAGAAGGGCGTCGACCTGCTGCTCGGTGTAGATCTCGCACGCGGTGGGGCCGCGCAGGTCGGCACCGTACTTCTCCCCCACCATGCGCAGACGTACTGCGCCCACCGGATCGTCCAGTGGCACTGCCTGTTCGGTGAACTTTCCGTACAGGCCCAGGTGAATGTGCACGATCAGATCGGTCTCGTAACGGTGCAGCAGATGCTTGCCCCAGGCCTCCGCTCTTTCGAGCACGAGCCCGTCGATCAGCGCGGCACCGGAGGTGAACCGTCCCTGGGGACTGCTCGCCTCGACCGGTGCCCCGCCGAACCGTCGTTGATGCAGCCGAGCGAGTCGGTGCAGGTTGTGGCCTTCGGGCACCTACGCGGGCTTTCCCGGAACCTCGGGTGCCTCGCCACTGCGCTCGTACTCGGACAGGATGTCGATGCGGCGCTGGTGGCGCTCCTCGCCCGAGAACGGAGTGCCGAGAAACGCGTCGACGATGGCGAGGGCTTCGGGCAACGTGTGCATACGGCCACCGATGCCGATGAGCTGAGCATCGTTGTGCTCGCGGGCCAGCTTTGCGGTCTCGACGCTCCATGCCAGTGCGCAGCGAGCGCCCGGCACCTTGTTCGCAGCGATCTGCTCGCCGTTTCCGGAGCCGCCGAGCACCAGTCCGCGGCTGCCCGGATCGGCGACGACGCGCCGTGCTGCGTCGATGCAGAAGGCCGGGTAGTCGTCGACGGGGTCGTAGTCGAAGGCACCGCAGTCGACGGGCTCGTGCCCGGTCGCCGTCAGGTGTTCGATGATCTGATTCTTGAACTCGAGGCCGGCGTGGTCGGCACCCAGGTATACGCGCATGCCTAGAGTCTGACAGGTGAACTCACGAGCCGAGAAATTCGCCGGTGTCGACGGCGCGAAGGGTGCATGGGTGGTTGCAGTCTTCGACGGCTCGGGACTGACGTGGACCGGCTGCTCCTCCGTGGCCGAGGTGTTGGAGCACACCCGAGACTGCGCGCGAGTGGGCGTCGACATGCCACTGTCTCTGCCGGTGGACGGCTATCGCATCAGCGAACTCGAGGCGAAGGCGTTTCTCGGCCGGGCGCGAAGCTCCATATTCCACACGCCCGTTGTCGACGTTCTCGACGCCTCGACATACGAGCATGCCTGCGCACTCTCGCGCAGCATCACCGGCAAAGCGATCAGCAAGCAGACGTGGCACATCCTGCCTGCTGTGCAGTCATGGCGCGAGGCGGACTTCGATCCCGACATCTACGTCGAGGTCCATCCCGAATGTTCTTTCCGGGCAATGTCACCGACGACGACGTTCGCATCGAAGAAGAGCGGCCGCGGCGTCGGACAGCGGTTGGCTGCGCTGGGACGGTGGAGCGGGCATCTCGACCTGGACGACCTCCCGGACGGGCCGGTCGTCGACGACTTTCTCGACGCGGCCGCAGCGGCGTGGTCGGCGAGGCGATTCCACGTCGGCGAGCACCGAACTTTCGGTACCGCCGACGCGTCGGATCGCATCGTCGCCTAGTCACCCCGCGCGTGAAAGTTCGCCTCCTGCTACGAATTTCCACGCGCGAGATGCTCGTGCGATCAGTCGAACTGTGGATCCTCGTCGCGCGTGCGCTTGAGCTCGAAGAAGTGCGGGTACGAGGCGAAGATCACCGACGCGTCCCACAGCTTGCCCGCCTCTTCGCCACGCGGGATTCGCGAGATCACCGGGCCGAAGAACGCGACTCCGTTGACGTGGATGGTCGGGGTGCCCACGTCGGGGCCCACCTTGTCCATTCCTGCGTGATGGCTGGTGCGCAGGTCCTCGTCGAAGTCGGTGCTCTCGGCTGCGGTCGCGAGATCGGCAGGCAGGTCCAGTTCAGCCAAGGACTCTCGGATGACGACGTCGAAATCCTTGTTGCCCTGGTTGTGGATTCGCGTACCCATGGCGGTGTACAGCGGCGAGAGGATCTCGTCACCCTTCAGCTTCGCGGCGGCGATCGCCACCCGAACCGGACCCCACGCCTTCTTCATCATCGTGGCGTATTCCTCGGGCAGATCGCGGCCCTCGTTGAGTACGGCCAGGCTCATGACATGGAAGTTCACGTCGATGTCTCGCACCTGCTGCACCTCGAGAATCCAGCGCGAGGTTATCCAGCACCACGGGCACAGTGGGTCGAACCAAAAATCCGCAGTGTCTTTCTGTCCTGAACCGGCCACTGTCTACTCCTTGGAAGTCGAGGTCAACATCTCTTCTTGCGATAACAACCGCCCACCGCGCATACATTCCGCACTACCGGTCGGCCAGCGCGAGCCACTCGTGACGTGATGGGATGGACAGCACTACCCATAACTACACGAAGAGGTGTCGACTGAAGTGGTTGCTCCCAACCTGACGCGTGACCAAGCCTCCGAACGTTCGGCGATCATCGGGGAAACGAAGTACGCGATCGTTCTCGATCTCACCGACGGCGAAGGCAATCCGGGCGAGAAGACGTTCCGCTCGCTCACCACCATCACGTTCGCGGCCACCGCCGGATCGTCGACTTTCGTGGACATCATTGCGAGCACGATTCGCTCCGCGACGCTCAACGGCACCGCCCTCGACACTGAGAACTACGACGAGTCGACGGGTATCGCACTCGAGAATCTGTCCGAACACAACGAGCTCGTCATCGACGCGGACTGCCTCTACTCGCACACCGGTGAGGGCCTGCACCGATTCGTCGACCCGTCGGACGGTTCGGTGTACCTGTACTCGCAGTTCGAGACCGCCGACGCCAAGCGAATGTTCGCCTGCTTCGATCAGCCCGATCTCAAGGCCACCTTCGACCTGAAGGTCACCGCTCCCGAGAGCTGGACCGTGATCTCCAATGCCGCGCACGGTGCCGAGCCTGCCGCGGGAGAGCACGTGTTCGACACGACCCCGCTGATGAGTACCTATCTCGTCGCGCTGATCGCCGGACCGTACGCGGAGTGGACCGACTCCTACACCGACGATCACGGCACTATCCCGCTCGGAATCTACTGCCGCGCAACGCTTGCGGAGCACATGGATGCGGAGCGCCTGTTCACCGAGACCAAGCAGGGCTTCGGTTTCTACCACGAGAACTTCGGCACCCCGTACGCATTCGGCAAGTACGACCAGCTCTTCGTACCGGAGTTCAACGCCGGTGCCATGGAGAACGCCGGCGCCGTCACGTACCTCGAGGACTACGTCTTCCGGTCCAAGGTGACACGGGCCTCGTACGAGCGTCGCGCCGAGACGGTGCTGCACGAGATGGCGCACATGTGGTTCGGCGACCTGGTGACCATGACGTGGTGGGACGACCTGTGGCTCAACGAATCGTTCGCCACGTTCGCCTCTGTTCTCTGCCAGTCCGAGGCCACCGAGTACTCGAACGCATGGACCACGTTCGCCAACGTCGAGAAGGCATGGGCGTACCGCCAGGACCAGTTGCCCTCGACGCATCCCATCGCAGCGGACATCCCCGACCTGGCCGCGGTGGAGGTCAACTTCGACGGGATCACCTACGCAAAGGGCGCGAGTGTGCTCAAGCAGTTGGTGGCCTACGTGGGCAAGGAAGACTTCCTGGCCGGACTGCGGGCATATTTCGTCGACCACGCCTTCGCCAATGCCACCTTCTCGGATTTGCTTGCTGCCCTGGAGAAGTCGTCGGGTCGCGACCTGTCCGACTGGGGCACGCAGTGGCTGCGGACAACCGGCCTGAACACTCTGAGCCCGGACTTCGACGTCGATGGCGACGGTAAGTTCACGCGCTTCGCGGTTCGGCAGAGCGGTGCCGCGCCGGGTGCAGGCGAGCATCGAGTCCACCGCATCGCCGTCGGCATCTACGACGACGTCGACGGCAAGCTCGTGCGCACCGACCGAGTGGAGCTCGATCTCGATGCAGCCGAATCGACGAATGTCGATGCGCTGGTCGGCGTCTCGCGAGGCAAGCTGGTGCTGGTCAACGACGACGACCTGACGTACTGCGCGGTGCGTCTGGACCCGGACTCGCTCGAGACGCTCCTGTCTCGGATCGGCGACATCGCCGAACCACTCCCCCGCACCCTCGCGTGGTCGGCAGCGTGGGAGATGACTCGATCGGCCGAGATGAAGGCCCGAGATTTTGTTGCCCTCGTCCAGCGCGGAATCGGCGGCGAGAGCGAAGTGGGTGTGGTGCAACGCCTTCTGCTGCAGGCACAGACCGCCATCACCAGCTACGCCGATCCAGCGTGGGCGTCCGAGCACGGCACCCCCGAGTTCGCCGACGCACTGCTGGAACTGGCACGCGGTGCCGAGGCGGGCTCGGATCACCAGCTGGCGTTCGTCAACGCCCTCACCGGTACCGAACTCCACGACCGCCACATCGACGTGCTGCGTGCCCTGCTCGACGGGGACGCCGACGGTCAGTCCCTGTCCGGCCTCGGCGTCGATACCGACCTGCGGTGGCGAATCGTCACGGCGCTGGCCGCGGCCGGAGCGATCGACTCCGACGGGCTCGATTCGCCGGTCATCGATGCAGAAGCGAGCGCGGACAACACCGCCGCCGGGGCAAGGTCGGCCGCGGCTGCGCGGGCCGCTCGACCGAGCGCCGAGGTCAAGGAGCAGGCCTGGACAACCGTCGTCGACGACGACTCGGTGCCGAACATCACGGCGCGCTCGATCATCGGCGGCTTCGCGGGGCCCGGCCAGGGCGAGTTGCTCGAGCCCTACGTCGCCCGCTACTTCGATGCCATCGAGGGTGTCTGGTCTCGTCGATCCAGCGAGGTGGCGCAGACCGTCGTGATCGGGCTGTACCCCTCCTGGTCGATCAGTGAACAGTCACTCGCGGCCGCGGACGGGTTCCTGGAGGGCGAACTGCCTCCGGCACTCCGTCGCCTGGTGATCGAGGGACGGGCAGGCGTCGTCCGGGCTCTCGCAGCACGGGAGTTCGACGCGAGCTGATCGCTCCCGCACATACGACCAGGGCCGGTTGCTCCACCGCGAGGTGGAACAACCGGCCCTGGTCGTGAAAGCGCGCTCAGGTGGTGACCGCTAGGGACTGAGGATGGACGCAGCCATCACCCGCACGGAAGCGACGAGACCGTCGATCAGGTTGCCGTCGCGGAACGGCCCGAGCGCAGCCGTCACACCCAACTGCGCAACGCGGTCGGTCGCTCGGTTCGAGACGCGCTTACCGCTGCGAATCTCCAGGGCGTGCCGATTGGGGTCGACGGCGATCAAAATCGATCGAACAGCGTCGGGCGTGCCCGGAAACACCGATTCGACACCAGCGGCCGGATCGTCTCCGAGATCACCGATGTAGATGTTGAACCGAATCTTGGTCTGCCGAGTCGCCTCGGTCAGCGCGTCGTCGAGGGCCACCAGTTCCTGCGTCGCAAAAGGCAGGTGCTCGGGATTGACCGTTCCGAACTCGTGAGCAGCCGAGACGCGACCACTCGCCGTCACAGCAGCCCCGAACGGCAGGTCTTCTTCCTTGATGTCGCTGCGGACGAGTTCACCACTTGCCACTTGCAGCACCTCCGATCGAGTCGGCTGCGTCGGCATCGTGCGATCCGTGGCCTCCGAAGGGAGTCACCTCGTCCGTTGCGCTCCACAGCAATGGCTCGCGCGTCCACTCGTCCGTCAGTCGGTAGGGAGGAACATCCATACCGGGCTGCTTGTCGGTCAGGTAGGACAACGCGCCGATGAGTCCGATCACCGCAACCGGAATCACCCCGAAAATCAGCGTGGTCTCAAAAATGCTCACAGGGTGTGACGTTAGTCGACAATTGCGCGTCGGACCACGTCGGGGCCGGTGTTGTGACCGAAATGGTCACACAGGTCGACCGTCAGGCCGCACCCTCGCCGAGATACGCCAGCCAACTGGGGTCCAACTCCTTCGTCGTCGCCAACAGACGCCAGTGCGGACCCTTCGGAGGCACCAGCTGCGCGCGCAACGTCCACCCGATCTCACTGAGGAGTTTGTCGGCCTTGCGGTGATTGCACGACGCGCAACACGCGACGCAGTTCTCCCACGAGTGACCGCCTCCGCGGCTTCGCGGCACCACATGGTCGACAGTCTCGGCCTTGCTCCCGCAGTACGCGCACCGAAAGCGGTCGCGATGCATCAGCGCGGCGCGTGTCATGGGCACACGGGCCCGATACGGAACGCGAACGAAGGTCCGCAACCTGATCACCGACGGCACCTGCACCGAGAACCCGGCCGATCGAATGAACGGTCCTTCCGGATCGTCGTGCACCACGTCGGCCTTCCCACAAACGAGAAGAACCACCGCCCGGCGCATCGGAAGCGCGGTCAGTGGTTCGAATGTGGCGTTGAGGAGCAGCACACGGCGCTTGACCCACGCCGGTACGGCGTCGTCGCCCGTGGCATCGTGGGCCGTCGGCACCACGCGCAGCGGAGAAGCCCCCGAGGCCGTCTCACGCTGGTCGTGCGCGCTGCGGCCCTCAGTGGGCGGGAGTTGTCGGTGGCGATGTTGAGAGTTCTTCATGCGTTACTCCAGAAGCAGTCGGCGCCCGCGCATGGCTTGCGTGGAACACGATTCACAGTGGAACACGAATGCACCGCCCGCGCACAGGCTTTTTCTCCGCATTTCCTGTTGCCGATCGGTGAACATTTCGCATCCTCACGCTCGGCACGGCCGAACGACGCCGCCATGCGCTGCATGACTGGCGAGAATTCTGGGTCTCCGTAGACTTTTCGGGTGTCTGTATCAACCCTTCTGTCCGCATCACCCCTTTCCGAGCCGTCGCTTCTGCGGGAGCTCGACACCCGAGCCTTCGAGCTGACGGATACCGGACGCGACTGGCTGGTCGATCGGCCGCTGCAGGTCCTCGGTTATCTGGTCCTCGCCGTAGTGCTGCGCCTGTGTCTGCACCGGATGATCAACCGTTTCACCGACAACAGCAGCGGAAAATCGCCGATCCTGCTGCGACCGCTTCGCGACCGCTCGTCCGGCACCGTCAAGGGTGCAATCCTCAACGAGCGTCGCAAACAACGGGCCAGCACGATCGGCTCGGTGCTCAAGTCGGCCGTCTCGGTCATGATTCTCACCTGGTTCGTGCTCTCGGTTCTCGACGTCGTCGGCGTCAACGTGGCACCGTTCATCGCGTCCGCGGGCATCGTCGGTGTCGCACTCGGTTTCGGTGCCCAGAACCTGGTGCGAGACTTCCTGTCCGGAATCTTCATGCTGCTCGAGGATCAGTACGGAGTAGGCGACGTCGTCGACCTCGGTGAGGCCACCGGCACCGTCGAGAGCGTGGGTCTGCGGGTCACCACGATCAGAGATATCAACGGCACGGTGTGGTACTGCCGCAACGGCGAGGTGCTGCGCGTGGGGAACATGAGCCAGGGCTTCGCGGTCGCCGTTCTCGATCTCCCCATCTCGCACACGGCGAACATCGAGCACGCCTGCGAGGTGGCCGAACGCACCACTGCGTCGTTGGTGAAGTCCGGCGACTTCGAGAACGACATCCTCGAACCGCCCGAGATGCTCGGAGTCAACGCGGTCAGCGCAGACACCGTCACCATCCGCATCACGATCAAAACGCGCCCCGGACGCCAGTGGGCCGTCCAGCGCCGCCTTCATCAGGACATCCTCGAGGCCTTCGACGACGCCGACATCAAAGCGCCGTATGCATTGGGGCGTCCGGGTGGGGTCGCGGCCGACTCCGGCTCCTGAGGGACAATGAGCGGTGGACGCCGATCGAGAGCCCGCAGAAACGACGAGAAACAAGAGAGTGTGATGACCGAACCGCAGCAGACGTTCTACGACGCGGTCGGCGGTGCCGAGACGTTTCGGTTACTCACGGCGAAGTTCTACGAAGAAGTCGCCAAGGACGAGATCGTTCGCCCGCTGTATCCCGAGGAGGATCTCGGACCGGCCGAACGGCGGATGCGAATGTTCCTCGAACAGTACTGGGGTGGTCCGCGGACCTACTCGGACGAACGTGGCCATCCTCGATTGCGGATGCGGCACAACCCGTTTCGAATCGGGCCGATCGAACGAGATGCGTGGCTTCGATGCATGCACATCGCGATCGCGTCCATCGACCCGTCGGTGTTGGACGCTGCACACCGTGCGCAGCTCACCGATTACATGGACATGGCCGCGAATTCGATGGTGAACTCGGCTATCTGAGAAGGCGTGTGGTCACAGCGACCCGACGCGCTGCGGACTGGTGCCCCTGGACGTTCTGCGCTTGCTGACTCTGCTCCGCAGGGCACCGGCAAGCTTGAGCGCGAAGCTCACCGGCCGGGGCAGGTGTTGGCGGAGGATGGCGTGCTTGCGCACGTAGTTCTCCACGTGCCATTCGGTCCAGGTGCCCGCACGAAAGAGTGCCGCGTCTCCTGCGACCAGGGTGCGCGGTGCGTGATCGTCACTCGAGACAGTCACCGAACCGTCCATGATGTGCACGATCTCGTCGACTGCGAAGAACCAGCGGAACCGGCCGGCCGTGCAGTCCCAGACATTGGTGGTCGTTGTGCCGTCGATGCTCTTCGACCACTCGGCGACGCGTGCGTGCGGGTTCCCTTCGAGAATCCACGTCGGCTCGATGGGACTGTCGTCGAGCGCGATGTCTCCGAGCCGTACTGCTTCGATGGTCGACGTAGTCATGGCGTGGGTCGCGTCCTCACCGTCGGGCGCGGCTTCCGCCGCTACTGGTTTCCGATGCAGAACATACAACACTTTCCAAAGCAACAGGCACGTGTCGGTCATGTGAATGAGCACAAAGCTTTACTCGACGTTGACCGGGAATGATCGGTCCGATCGACCCCAGCGCCCCTGAATCGTTACGCGGCCGGTCGTTTGGCACTATTGCCACTTGTGACCGATCCGATCGAGAGCTCCGAGTTGTTGTGGTGGCAGGACGCCGTCTTCTACCAGATCTATCCCCGGTCTTTCGCGGACTCCAACGGCGACGGGGTCGGTGACCTCGACGGTATTCGGGACAAGCTCGGCTACCTCGAATTGCTGGGGATCGACGCCGTCTGGATCGGCCCCATCACCCGATCACCGATGGCCGATCACGGATACGACGTGTCCGATCCCCGCGACATCGACCCACTGTTCGGAAATCTCGAGATCTTCGATGCACTGGTCGACGAGGCGCATGCTCGCGACATCAAGGTCACGATGGACCTGGTGCCCAACCACACCAGCGTCGAGCACCCGTGGTTCCGGTCGGCTCTGACGGCACCACGCGGAAGCGCCGAGCGTGCCCGCTACATCTTTCGCGACGGCCGCGGTGACGACGGTTCACAACCGCCGAACAACTGGCCGAGCATCTTCGGCGGCCCGGCGTGGACCCGCATCGCCGAACCCGACGGCACCCCCGGGCAGTGGTACCTGCACATCTTCGCGCCCGAGCAACCGGATCTGAACTGGGACAACCCCGAAGTGTTCGAGGATTTCGCGCGCACATTGAGGTTCTGGCTCAACCGCGGCGTGGACGGATTCCGACTCGACGTGGCACACGGCATGGCCAAACCAGCAGACCTGGCCGACATGAGTCTCGAACTCAACGCGCTGATGAAGAACGACGACGACGATCCTCGGTTCAACAATCCCCGCGTCCACGCCCTCCACCGGCGCATCAGAACGGTCATGGACGAGTTTCCCGGAACGGTCACCGTCGGCGAGATCTGGGTACAGGACAATGTTCGGTTCTCCGAGTACATCAGGCCGGACGAGCTGCACCTGGGATTCAACTTCCGTTTGGCCAGTGTCGATTTCGACGCCGAGACCATCCGTGACGCCATCTCCAACTCACTCGCCGCCGTCGAGCTCGTCGACGGCACTCCGACGTGGACGCTGTCCAACCACGATGTCGAACGTGAGGTCACCAGGTACGGCGGCGGGGACGTCGGCCGCACCCGTGCTCGCGCCATGATTCTGGTCGAATTGGCCCTTCCCGGAACGATCTTCGTCTACAACGGTGCCGAGCTCGGGCTGCCCAACGTACAGCTGCCCGACAGCGCGCTCCAGGACCCGGTGTGGGAGCGCTCCGGGCACGCCGAACGGGGTCGCGACGGCTGCCGGGTGCCGATGCCCTGGGAAGGACACGAACCACCGTTCGGATTCTCCTCCACCGATCGAACCTGGTTGCCGATGCCGCCGGAGTGGGACGGACACACCGCCGAGGCACAACTCGAAGACGTCGATTCCATGCTGAGCCTGTACCGCACGGCCTTCGAGCTCCGAGCCCTGCGTCCGGAATTCACCGGTGCCGGAATCGATTGGTACGGAGCGCCCCCCGGCTGCCTGGCGTTCCGTCGACGCGGAGGACTCATCTGCGCCCTGAACGCATCCGACGAGCCGATCCCCCTGCCCCCTGGCGAGTTACTGCTTGCCAGTGCCCCACTGGTGAACGGCCGACTCGACGCGAACGCCGCAGCCTGGCTCGTCTAGCGCTCCACCGTCAGCGACAGCTGGTGGCCGGCGCGGCGAACGTACACCGAACCGTAGCGGGCGTCGAGACGTAACCACACCGGTGATATGCGCACCCGCACCACCTCGTCGGCGGCGATCCGATCCGGATCGACGTCGATCGTCATGGGGTCACTGCCACTGTGGGGCACGAATCCCATTGCCGTCAAGGCAAATACGGTGCGCATCGAGATCGACACTTCGTCGACGTCGCCGGCGACGTGCAGCACCTCCTGTTCGAGCAGCGAACTCGGCGGGCCATGGCTGCTTCCGTGCTCCTTCGCCAGTGCCGCGCCGCGTTGCGCAAGCCCGACCAGTACCCGGGCAGGCACATCGTCGAGATGCTCGAATCCGCCGTCCGGGGGCAGTGCTCCACGCCATGCGGAGTCCATCGAGAATCCCGGGTCCACCACGCCGTCGTCCGCGTGCGGCAGCGCGGCAGCCAGCACGTCGGCACCCGCGCACGTATCGTCGGGCACCACGGTACCGGTGACCACTCGCGCCGCCAGGGCATCGAATCCGGTGATCGCCCAACAGGACACGCCCCCGCCCGCACGCGTTCGCATGCGGATCACCGCCGCCTCGTCCAATCGCAATGCCTTGGTGCAGAACGTCGCCAGATTCTCACGATCGACCGCTTCGGGAACGGTCAGTACGCGCTCATACACGCTGCCAGCTCACCAGAAACGCACGCTCTTCCGGGGTGAGCCGGCGCAGCCGCTGTGCATCGATATCGAAGGCTGCGATCTGCGTCGAGGCCACCACGGCCGCCGGAGTATCGAGCGATGCACCCCGCGCCCGCACCTCGTATCCCACGACGAAGTCCACTGCACGGACCGCATCGATCCACATGAAGACATCCAGTGGACCGTCCTCGTGCCGAAGCTGGCCTCGATACTTCACGTGCAGATCCGCGATCACTGCTCCGTGGCGCAGATTTGCCGTCGGCCTGCCGTCCACCAACAGCCATGGGATGCGCGCCTCTTCGAGAAGCGTCACCATCCGGGCATGGTTGATGTGTTGGTAGACATCCATATCCGACCACCGCACGTCCACGGCGGCATGAAAGCCCACTCGCTCGGTTGCAGGTCGTTTGTCGGACAGATGGTCGTCGGGCACACTCACGTGGTCGTTTCCTCTTCTCGGTCGAGTGTCGCGGATTCCCTTGCTCCGGATTCGGGTCAGGGCATCATGTTGCGGACCTGGCGGGCGGCAACCGACAGCGTTGCCAAGTCCAGGGTTCCCGACTCGGCGATCTCGGTCAACGCAGCACGCGACCTCGCCAGGCGGGAGGAATTGGTCGATTCCCATTCCGCGATCTTTTCTGCCACCGACTCGTCCGGTTCCCCGCCGGCCAGCACCGCCTGCGTGATTCCTCTCAGCGAGGAATACAGGTCGTCGCGAAGAGCCAAGCGCGCCAACGAGTGCCAACGATCTCCGCGGGCCAGTTTGGAGACGGCCGACAGCAGCCAGTCGATTCCGATGTGCGCATCGAGAGCGAAGTAGAGCTCGGCTACCTCGGCTCCGTCTCGATCGACGATGTCCGCGATATCGATGATGTCGAGTAGGCAGTACACGTCGAGCAGGCCGTAGATGCGCCGGGCCAGCCCGGCCGGTGCACCTCGTTCGATCGCGGCTGCCGACCGCGCGTCCAGATCACTGGCCTGGTGCCCGGAGATCCACGTGGACACCGACGGTTGCAGAGCCCGAACCTGACCGGCGTACCGACTGATCTCCGCTCCGACAGCCAGAGGCTGTGGGCGGTTGGCGAGCAGCCAGCGCGACACACGGTCGAGCATGCGACGCGATTCGAGCAGCAATTCGGCCGAGACTGCGGTCGGCACATCCGCGGCACGGATGGAATTCCACACCTCGTCGAGTCCGAAAATCTCGGTGGCGGCGGCGAACGCCCGAATGGCGTCGGTGCCCGCCGCACCGGAATCCTCGGTCAGCCTGTAGGGGAACGTGATTCCGCCGCAATCGATGGCCTCGTTCGCCAGTGTCGTCGCCACCAGCTGACGCCGGAGCGGATGCGCCTTGATCGCCTCGGCGTACGGCTCCCGCAGTGGTTCGGGGAAGTACTTGGGCAAGCGCGGAGCAAAGACGTCGCTGTCGGGGAGCTCGCTGTCGAGCAGCTCCGCTTCCAACGCCAGTTTCACATGCGCCATCAAGGTGGCGAGTTCCGGCGACGTCAGTCCTCGACCGTCCTGCTTTCGTCGTCGTAGATCAGCCTCGGTCGGCAGGGCCTCGAGCTCACGGTCGAGTCCCCGACGTACTTCCAGATCCTCGATCACTCGACTGTGCACGGTGACGAGACTGGGCGCATCGAACCTGGACGTGCCGAGCAGCTCGTTCTGCATGATGTTGTCCCACAACACCAGTCGCCCCACCTCGTCGGTCATGGACGCGAGCAACTCGTCCCTGTCCTCACGTGCCAGGTTCCCGTTGGTGATGGCTGTCTCCAGCAGGATCTTGATGTTGACCTCGTGGTCGGAGCAGTCGACGCCCGCGGAGTTGTCGACGGCGTCGGTGTTGATCTTGCCGCCGGCTGCGGCGTATTCGATACGCCCCAGTGCGGTGGCACCGAGGTTGCCACCCTCCCCCACGACGGCCGCTCGTACATCGATCCCGTCGACGCGAACCGCGTCGTTGGCCTTGTCGCCCACCTCGGCGTTGGTCTCGGTGGATGCCTTGATGTAGGTGCCGATTCCGCCGTTCCACAGCAGATCGGCGGGAGCCTTCAGGATTGCGTTCACCAATTCCGGCGGAGACAACGACTCGACCGAGTCCCCCAGCCCGAGCGCCGTACGTGCTGCCGCGCTGATGGGAACCGACTTGCGCGTCCGCTCCCACACTCCGCCGCCCTCGCTGATCAGCGACGTGTCGTAGTCCGCCCACGACGACCTCGGCAGCGCGAAGAGACGCTCTCGCTCGGCGAACGACGACTCCCGCTCCGGGTTGGGATCGAGAAAGATGTGCCGATGATCGAAGGCGGCGAGCAGGCGAATGTGTCGGCTCAACAGCATGCCGTTACCGAACACATCCCCACTCATGTCACCGACACCGACGACGGTGAAATCCTGACTCTGCGTGTCGATTCCGAGCTCACGGAAGTGCCGCTTGACGCTTTCCCACGCGCCCTTGGCCGTGATACCCATGGCCTTGTGGTCGTAGCCCGCCGACCCACCGGAGGCAAAGGCGTCGCCGAGCCAGAAGCCGTATTGCGCGGCAACGTCGTTGGCCATGTCGGAGAACGTCGCGGTGCCCTTGTCTGCGGCGACGACGAGGTAGGTGTCGTCTCCGTCTCGGCGCACGACGCCTTCGGGTACCGACACCGAACCTGTTGCACGATCGAGATTGTCGGTGATGTCGAGCAGCCCGGCGATGAACAACCGATAGCAGGCCTTGCCTTCCTCGGCGTATGCCTGGCGATCTCGATCGGCATCACCGGTGACCACCGGCGGACGTTTGACGACGAATCCGCCCTTGGCACCGACCGGGACGATGACGG
The DNA here is from genome assembly GCF_002258645.1 of Rhodococcus sp. 15-649-2-2. NCBI lineage: Bacteria > Bacillati > Actinomycetota > Actinomycetes > Mycobacteriales > Nocardiaceae > Rhodococcus > Rhodococcus sp. 15-649-2-2. The sequence goes on along the minus strand of NZ_NPFM01000028.1, from coordinate 183,369 downwards.
CGTTCTTGACCATCTGCGCTTTCGCCAGCCCGAGAATCTCCGTGCGGAAGTCCTCACGTCGATCCGACCAGCGCAGGCCGCCGCGGGCCACGGCACCGAACCGTAGGTGCACTCCCTCGACGCGGGGCGAGTAGACGAAGATCTCGAATTTCGGCTTCGGCTTGGGCAATTCGGCGATCGACTGCGGGTCGAACTTGAGCGAGAGGTACTGACGACGGCCGCCGTCGGCTCCCATCACGAAATAGTTGGTGCGTAGTGTCGCGCGGATCAGCTCGAACATGCTGCGCAGAATGCGGTCGGCGTCGAGGCTGACGACCTGGTCGATCAGCTCCCCCAGCTGGGTGCCGATCGCCTGCGCGTTCTCCTCCGAGCTCACCTCGGGGTCGAACTGCGCCTCGAACAGACCGACGAGCAACCGCGCCGTGCGCGGATGCGTCAGCAGTACACCCTCGATGTTGAACTGACTGTAGGGAAAACCGGCCTGGCGCAAGTACTTCGCGTACGCACGCAACACCACTGCCTGCCGCCAGTGCAGGCCGGCGCGCATCACCAGTTCGTTGAACCGGTCCGCCTCGGCCTGACCGCTCCACACCGCTGCGAATGCATCGGTGAAGCGGTGCTGAACCCGGCTCTCACGATCGGCGGTACCCGCCTCGGACAGCTCTGCATCGATGTCGCCGTCGATCGCCGAGCGCAGCATCTCTCGCGAGGCCGACAGCCCGAAATCGTAGATCCAGCAGGACATTCCGTCCGGTCGCACCACCGGGTACGGCCGTTCGTCGTCCACCTCGACACCGAGGCTCTGCAGAATGGGCAACACCTGAGACAACGAGACGCCCGCGCCGCCGATGTACAGCGAGAAACGCCAGCTGCCCACTGCGGACTGCTCGTTGCGATAGAGCTGCATGTCGATCGACTCGTCGCCGAGCGCTTCGAGGCGAGCAATGTCGGTCACGGCTCTTGCCGGACTGAAGTCCTGCTTGTAGGCCTCCGGGAACGCGTCGGTGTACCGCTGAATCCGCAGTGGATCGACCGTACGGTCGAGGGAGACGGCGTCGCCGAGCGAATCTTCCCAGGTTCTGGTGGTCTCGGTGAGAGCCGTCTCGATCCGGGTGATGTCCTCGGCCGACAGTTCGGTCGCCGCAGTCCCGGGTGCCCGACGCACGGTGACGTGCAACAGTGCCAGATCCGATTCCGTAACGCGCGCCGTGTAATCGAGCGAAGTTCCGCCGAGTTCGCGGAGCAATCGATCCTGGATGGCCAGGCGGACACGGGTGGTGTACCGATCTCGCGGCAGATACACCAGGGCGGAGACGAACGAGCCGCTGGCGTCGGGCCGGACGAACAGCTTGACCTTTCGCCGACGGCCGAGCGCAAGCACGGCACTCGCCGTCTCGAACAGCCACGACGCCGTGGTGGCGAACAGTTCCGAGCGCGGCATCGATTGCAGCACTTCGAGCATGGCCTGACCCGAGAACGATCCGAGATCGTGGCCTGCGCGGGAGATCACCGAGCGCACCCGCCGTTCGATGACCGGAATGTCGAGCACGTTCTCGTGCAGCGCGGTCACGGTGAAGACGCCGACGAAGCGATGTTCGGCGGAATCGTCGTCGTCGAGAACACTCACGAAGTAGGGGTAGACGGCACGATGCACCGTGGCCGGGCTCGCTCCTTGGGTCAACGTCACCAGATCGCGCTGTCCCACATGTTCGGGGCCGTCCACGTGGTGCACCGAGTCGCGTAGGACCCCGAGGCTGCTCGACTCGTCGCCGGTCGCTGTCCGGTCGCCGTCGACCTGATCGGTGCGGTACCGCCGGTAGCCGAGCAGCGTGTAGTGGCCGTCGCCGAGCCAGCGCAGCAACGCTGCTGCGTCGCGATGTTCCACGGCACTGCCGGTATCGGAAGCGTCGGAATCCGCAGCGTCGGCCCGCTGGGCAACCTCGTCCAGGCGATCGGCGACCTCTGCCTGTACTCGACGCATTCGATCGGTGTCGCCGACGACCTGTCGAACGTCGGCGAGTACGCGGCTCGCCTCCGACTCGAGCCGGGCAACCGCATCTTCGGAGGTGGAGGGATGGAGCTGAACGTGGATCCAGGACTCGTGCGATCCGCTCGAGCTCAGCCCCGTCAGCACGCCGTCGGCCTCGCGGGCGACCGACAGAATCGGGTGGACAACGTCGGTGTACTCGATGCCGAGACGGGCAAGAAGCGAAATGATCGATTCGACGAGGAGCGGCATGTCGTCGGTGACGATCTGCAGATAGCTTCCGGCGGCCTGCTGCGCTGCCGAACCCGACTCACTCGGTCGGTGAACGGCCACGTTCGCCGTCTCCGGCCGACGCTGGGCCGCGAGCCGGACGTGCCGGCGGAACGACGTGATGTCGGGCGCATGTGCAGACGCCCCGACGGCGGTGGTGTCCACGTGCTCGAAGTACTCGGCGCGCAGCTTCTCCAGCTCGCTCAGAAGTCGGTCGTCGAGCCCGTCGGCCCAGGCGTTGTCGGTCAGGTCCAGCGAGCGCGGCATGGTGTTCGAGTACTCCCTCGTGAGGATTTTTCCCGACGCCCGCCGATCGCCGGTCGTCGATGACTCCTCGACCTTAGTGTCGAAGACTCGATTACCGCAGTGACCTTGCAGACCCAGCGCGGCGAACTATTCCGGGGACTCGATTCCGGCGACGAGATACTCCGTGAGGAGACGTCGCTCGTCCTCGCTCAGAGCACGAGACGAGGAGGTTGCGAGATCGAAGGCGACCATCAGCGCCTCCGCCCTCGCGCAGACCGTTCCATCGCGGTCGGTGACCACATGCTCGACGCCGTACGAGGTGTTCCCGATCCGAGTGACCCACAGTTCGATCGTCAACGGTCCCGAGTCGTCGAGTATCGGATGCAGAAAATCGGTGGTGAGCTTACGAACCACCGCTGCGCCGCGTGGCCCCGAACCTCCCAAGACTGCGTTCAGGAACTGAACGCGGCCTTCCTGGAGGTATTCGACGAACCTGGTGTTGTTGACGTGGCCCAGGCGATCGGAATCTCCCCACCGCACCTGAAGAGTGCAGGTGAAGGTCTTTCCCGACATGTCAGTCCCTGGTCAGCTTTCGGTGTGTGACGCGATGCGGACGCGCCGCGTCGGGCCCGAGACGCTCGACCTTGTTGGCCTCGTAGCCCTCGAAGTTGCCCTCGTACCAGTACCACGCTGCCTCGTTGTCGCCGAAGCCACCTTCCCACGCCAGGATGTGCGTGCAGGTGCGGTCGAGGAACCAGCGATCGTGCGAGATGACCACGGCGCAACCGGGGAATTCTTCGAGCGCGTTCTCGAGCGATCCGAGCGTTTCGACGTCGAGGTCGTTGGTCGGCTCGTCGAGCAGGATCAGGTTGCCGCCCTGCTTGAGCGTCATCGCCAGGTTCAGACGGTTCCGCTCACCACCGGAGAGCACTCCGGCAGGCTTCTGCTGATCGTGGCCCTTGAATCCGAACGAGCTGATGTACGCACGGGACGGAAACTCGGAGCTGCCGACGGTGATGAAGTCCAGTCCGTCGGAGACCGTTTCCCAGACCGTCTTCTTCGAGTCGATGCCCGAGCGGTTCTGGTCGACGTAGCTGAGCTTGACGGTCTGACCGATCTTCACCTCTCCGCCGTCCGGCTCCTCGAGCCCGACGATGGTCTTGAACAGCGTCGTCTTACCGACACCGTTGGGGCCGATGACGCCGACGATGCCGTTGCGGGGCAACGTGAACGACAGATCCTTGATCAGCACGCGGCCGTCGAAGCCCTTGTCGAGGCTCTTGACCTCGACCACGACGTCGCCCAGGCGCGGCGGGTTCGGTATCTGGATCTCGTCGAAGTCGAGCTTCCTGGTCTTCTCCGCCTCGGCCACCATCTCGTCGTAGCGAGCCAGACGAGACTTGCTCTTGGCTTGACGAGCCTTGGCACCGGAGCGAACCCAGGCCAGTTCGTCCTTGAGCCTCTTCTGCAGCTTCTGGTCCTTCTTGCCCGAAACCTCGAGACGTTCGGCCTTCTTCTCCAAGTAGGTGGAGTAGTTGCCCTCGTACGGGTACAGGTGGCCGCGGTCGACCTCGGCGATCCACTGCGCGACGTGATCGAGGAAGTACCGATCGTGGGTCACGGCGAGAATGGCCCCGGCGTAGGCGGCCAAGTGCTGCTCGAGCCACAGCACGCTTTCGGCGTCGAGGTGGTTGGTCGGCTCGTCGAGCAGCAGCAGGTCGGGCTTGCTCAGGAGCAACTTGCACAGCGCCACACGGCGCTTCTCGCCACCGGAGAGGTTGGTGACGGGTGACTCGGGCGGCGGGCAGCGGAGTGCGTCCATCGCCTGTTCGAGCTGAGAGTCGATCTCCCAGGCATCGGCGTGGTCGAGCTTCTCCTGCAGCTCGCCCATCTCCTCCATCAGTTCGTCGGAGTAGTCGGTGGCCATCAGCTCGGCGATCTCGTTGTAGCGCTTGAGCTGGACCATCGTTTCGCCGAGACCGTCCTCGACGTTCTCGCGAACGGTCTTGGTGTCGTCGAGAACCGGCTCCTGCATGAGGATGCCGACCGATGCACCGGGAGCGAGGAACGCCTCACCGTTTCCGGGCTGATCGATTCCCGCCATGATCTTGAGGATGCTGGACTTACCGGCGCCGTTGGGGCCGACGACGCCGATCTTCGCTCCCGGATAGAAGCTCATCGTCACGTCGTCGAGGATGACTTTGTCGCCGTGCGCCTTGCGCACCTTCTTCATGGTGTAAATGAATTCAGCCATGAGGCCCAGCTTATCGGTGCGAGCGCGTCCGAACACCATCGCCCGAGAACGTGCCGAGCCCGCATCCGTCGTCCACACTCGATCGCAGCTTCCGTTGCAGCGTGGACGGCGGATGCCGGCAGTCGTTCAGGCAGGTACCGACTCTCGAACGTCCTCGTCGATCGATTCGCGGTCCGCCATCGACTCCCCATCGCGGTCGAGGGGTTCCGCCGCTCCCGGATCTCCGTCCGTCGCCGCCTCGGGCACCACTGCTTTGGTCCGATGGATCGAGACGTTGCACCGCGCGAGGTCCGGTCCGACCGCGCTGGCGCTCATCTCGAGATCGGCGCGCTCGACTCCGTCCCGATTGGTGTATTCGTTGGTTCGCAACTGTCCGTAGGCGATGATCGGATCGCCCTTCATCAGCGAGGCCCCGACGCCGCGCACCAGACGGCGCCAGCACGTGACCGTCAGGTAGAGGGTTCCGCCGTCGGTCCATTCACCCGTGTTGCGGTCCTGACGCCGAGCGTTGCTGGCCATCCGAAAGCTGAGGACTTCGTCGCCGGTGGGTGTCGACCGCTTGACGGGGTTGGTGATGACTGTGCCGACCACGGCGCATTGTGCTTCGTACATGGTTCTCTGCCCTCTCGATTGGAGTATCGCGTGATTGCGATCGAATTCGAGACTGCTACGCGCAGGACGTCCGTGGTGAACGTGTTCGCAAAATGTGGACAGACGCGTGCCCTGTGGATGAACGGCCCGGATCGGGGCTCGTCGGACCCCAGAATGTCGGTGTGCTGTGCTAGTCCGGAATTTCCACGTACATGTGCCCGCTGCGTACCGGGGCCACGCGTCCAGCAGTGAGCGAAGCAACAAGTGTCGCAACCGAATCGGCGTCCGCGGCCGCGACGGTCAGGACCGCGCGGGCTGCATAGGAAGTCCCCACCACGAGCACTCCGTGCCCGCGAAGTTCCGATTCGACTCGACCGACCTCGGCGTGATCGAGTTCGAGGGTCAGTATCTCGCGTCGCTCCCGGATGAGAAATGCCGCGCCGATCAGCGCCTCGGTCACCGCGCCGGAATAGGCGCGGGCCAGACCACCGGTGCCGAGCTTGGTTCCACCGAAATATCTGCTGACCACTGCGACGACGTTCGTCAGGTGGTGTCCACGCAGCACCTCGAGCATCGGCATCCCTGCCGTGCCACCGGGTTCACCGTCGTCGTTGGACCGCTCGATGCGTTGATCGGTGGACGACGCGTCGACAACGAACGCCGAACAGTGATGCCCAGCAGCAGGATCGGCCTTGCGGGCGCGTTCGATCAGCACTCGCGCGTCTGCTTCGGTGGCCGCACGATCTACGACCGCGACGAAGCGAGATTTCTTGATCTCGATCTCGCACTCGACGCGCCCCGCGATGGTCCGCAGCGGGATCACCCGGTCTCACTCATGCAGCCACACTGTCCACGACATCGTCTGCGGCTCGAACCAATTGGGCGTACATGCCGCCTTGCTCCAACAGGGACTCGTGGCTTCCGACTTCACGCACGACCCCGTGATCGAGTACTGCGATGCGATCCGCGGAACGCACCGTCGACAGTCGATGCGCGATGAGGATGGTCGTTCGACCGTCCATCAGACCGTCGAGAGCTGTTTGCACTGCACGTTCGGTGCGGTTGTCGAGGGCACTGGTCGCTTCGTCGAGCACCAGAATCGGCGGGTTCCGCAAGACGGTGCGCGCGATCGCGATCCGCTGCTTCTCGCCACCCGAGAACCGGTATCCGCGCTCACCGACCATCGTGTCGTAGCCGTCGTCGAGACCATCGATGAAATCGTGGATCTGCGCCGTTCGGGCGGCCGCGAAAATCTCCTCGTCGGAGGCATCGGGTTTGGCGAACCGCAGATTCTCCCTGATGGTGGCGTGGAACAGGTATGTCTCCTGTGAGACGACGCCGACCAGGTCGGCGATGTTCTCCGACGCCATCTCCCGCAGATCGATGCCGTCGATGGTCACCGATCCGGACGTCGGATCATGCAGTCGCGCAACGAGATAGCCCAGTGTCGTCTTGCCCGATCCGGTGGCACCGACCAGGGCGAGAGTGCTTCCGGCCGGGACCTCGAGGTCGATGTCGCTCAAGGTCGGAGCTGTCGCCGCGGCATAGGTGAAATCGACGCCGCTGAAGGCGACGTCGCCGTGCACGGCCTCTCGGGGCAGCGCCACCGGATGCGCCGGCTCGGCTACGTCGATCGGCAGATCGAGGTACTCGAACACCCGCCCGAACAGGGCGAGCGAGGCCTGCACCTCGACTCCCGTGTTGAGCAATTGCATGGTGGGCCGGAACAATTGAGTTTGCAGAGCGGTGAAGGCGACCAGAGTTCCGATCGTCAACGCGCTCCCCTGGCCGATGGTGATGCCGGCGAACCAGTACACCAGGGCAGGCATGACTGCGAAGCTGATCTGGATGGTGGCCATCCGCCACTTTCCTGCCATCATCGCTGCGAGCTCGACGCCGGCCACTTCGTGGGATCGATCGGCGAACTTCTGGGTCAGCACCTGTGCGGAACCCGTGGTCTTACCCAGCAGAATGCCGCTGACAGAGAGGGATTCCTCGATCTGCACCGAGAGGTCGCTGAGCAGCTTCTGCCGCTTTGTCGAAATTTTGCGACGCTCGTCGCCGATGCGGCGGGCGACCCGAACGAAAACGGGCAGGATGATCAACGAAAAGGTCGCGAGCTTCCAGTCGAGCAGGAAGAGTGCGATCACCGTCGCGACGACGGTGGTCGCGTTCTGAGCGATGGACGTCGCGGTGTTGGTGACGACCGATTGCATACCGCCGATGTCGTTGGCGATACGCGATTGCACCTCACCGGTGCGCGTGCGAGCGAAGAATCCGAGGGACTGCCGCTGCAGGTGCGAGTAGACCTGTACGCGGAGGTCGTGCATGAGTTGCTGGCCGACGCCGTTGGACATCCAGGTCTGTACGACGCCGAGGGTGTTGGTGGCGACTGCAACTGCGATCATGCCGAGCGCGATGAGAGTGACGAGAGTGACGTCACGGTCGGGGATCGCATGATCGAGGAGTTCGCGAAGGAGTAAGGGAGAGGCGAGCGCGATGATCGCACTGGCCACGATGATCGCACTGACGATGGCGATCTTGCGCCGATAGGGCGTGAACAGAGCCAGGACTCGACTGACGGGTGCTGGATCGGATGCGGGAAGAGAACGTTCGGGTCGGCTTTCCAAGTAGACCTCCGGGGAAGTTGACGAGCAGGGTCACTGAAGCAATATGCAGAGGTTACCTCACTATGAGGTTGCGAGCAACCCTCGCTATGATCCGTTCCATGGATCCCGGACATTCGACCAATCTGAGCGAAAGTTTCATGGCTGTCGCCCGGCGCATCCGGCGCAGCCATATGAGTGCGCTCGAACCGTTCGGACTCAATCCCTCACAGAGCCGGGCTCTGCACGTCCTGGCCCGCGAGCCGGAATCGATGCGTCTGCGCGATCTCGCCGAACACCTCCGCATCGTGGCGCGATCGGCCACCGACATCGTCGACTCGCTCGAAGCGGCGCAGCTGGTGATGCGGCAGCCGGATCCGAGTGATCGGCGGGCCGTGCTGGTGACGCTGACCGATACCGGTCGCGCACTGCTGGACCGGATCGACGACGCACGTCGTCAGGTGTCGTCCGAGATGTTCGACGGCCTCGAGTCGGCCGAACGCGTCGAGCTGAATCGACTACTCGGCAAAATTGCCGAGAGCGACTGACCCCGTTCGGTCAGCGTCCGCCCGTCTGATCTCGTCGGGCGAGCTCGGCGAACATCGCATTGTGGGCCGCCAATTCGGCGTCGTGATCCCGCTCGGCGGCGCGGTCGCCGCGCCTGGCATCTCTGTCATCGCTCCGAGACCACTGGATCAGCAGCGCCAACATGACAAGCACCAGCGGAACTTCGCCGGTTGCCCAGGCGATCCCGCCGCCGAGCTTCTGATCTCCGAGCAGGTCGGAGTTCCAATCCAGTCCGAGGGTCCGATAGAACCAGGCACCCATGACGGTGTTCATGCTCATCAGGGCCACCCCGAAGAACGCGTGGAACGGCAGTGATCCGAACACGACCGCCAGCTTCGTGACCGGCGCGATCTTGCGCGGCGACGGATCGACGCCAATGACCGTCCAGTAGAACAGGTAGCCGCTGAGTACGAAGTGCAGATTCATCAGCAGGTGCGCGCCGTGACTGTCCAGCACGGCTCCGAATATCCCGCCGAGGTACAGCACGTAGAAGCCGCCGACGAAGATCAACGCCGCCACGAGTGGGTGAGTCACGAACTGCGAAATGCGACTGTGCAGGCCGAGCAGCAACCACTCGCGCATTCCGGGGACACCGTCCTTGCCTGCTGCGGGCAGGACTCGCAACGCCAACGTCAGTGCCCCGCCGAGCGCGAGGAGGACAGGTGCCAGCATCGAGAGCATCATGTGTCCGGTCATGTGCACGCTGAACACCGCGGTGGAGTAGCGACCGATTCCCGAGGACGTGCTGATCAGCAACGTGAGGCAGCCGAGAATCCAGGCGACGGTTCGTCCCACCGGCCACGCGTCTCCGCGCAGCCGCAGACGACGAACGCCGATCAGGTACACCACGGCCATCACGATTGCGGCGGTGCCGAAGATCAGGTCGAAGCGCCAGTCGAAGGCCATCCGTGCGAACGTGGGCGGTCCGCTCAGGTCGTATCCGAGTGCCGCCTCCGCGGGTGTGAGGTTGGGATCGATCTCGGCCGGCGGAGGTGTGCGCCCGAGCCCGACGGCCAGGCCGATGGTCGCAGCGAGAACGAGCACCTCGGCCCCGGCGAAGCGAAGCAGCGGTCCGCGTGCAGTGGGGTCGGCAACCAGTGCGGGCAGCGCCCGCCGACGCTGCATCCACCCGAATCCGCCGAGCACGATCAACGCGACGATCTTCCCCACGATCAACAAGCCGTAGGTGGTGGTGAACAGGTCGGCGATCGAGACCCGAACCAGCGCATTGATGACCCCGCTGATACCCATGACGACGAAGCAGATGCCGGCGATGGTGGAGAACCGGCGCGCCGCGACGTCGGAGTGCGCGCCTCCCCTGCGTACGTGCGCCAGCAACGCGAACAGCCCGCCTGCCCACAGTGATGCAGCACCCAGGTGCAGGATCAGGCTGTTGGTCGCGACATCGTGCGACCCGCCCGCCGACGAGTGGCCGCTCAACGCGATCGGGAGCAGCGTCGCGAGGGAGAACCCGAGCAGCGCGGGGGTCCAGGACCACCGCAACACCGTGCGCGAGAAGATCGCCAGCACCACGGCCATGATCGCCGTCCAACGCCACGCACTGGCAATCTCCACCTGATCGAGCGCGATCCACAGGTTCGCCGGCTTGATGGCCTCCGTGAACGGCTGACCGGAGGTGTCGGACAACGTCAGGGGCACGAGGAGAAGCGAGCACACAGCCCAGACGATGGATGCGACCGAGCCGGTGCGCACCGCCCGGTAGCCGTCGACATCGAGGACGCCGTTCTTCTGCGGCGGCACCAGAAACGCTGCCAGCAGGAAGGACCCGATGGCGATGACGGCCGCGATCTCGCCGATCGCCCGCAGAGCAGGCAGACCGTAGGTGGTGGCCGGGCCCGGGTCCGGGATTCCGAGCAACACCAATGCGTCGGACGCGGAGAGCATCACGATGAGGGCGGCCACCACACCGGCGATCACGCCGGCAGTGACGAACACCGTTGTGGTGGCCGAACGCGGTTCCCCGTCGGTCCGCACATCGTCCGCCGAGAGTTCAGCGGTCGAGGGTTCGGTCTTCTCGAGATCCGGTGTTGCCATACCACCAGAGTAGGAGGTGATCGGGAATACTCGAAAGGCGAGTCCTACACAGCGTCGTACTTACCCCCGCGCCCGTCCTCGATCGCGTCGTGATGAATGCGACCGTGTCGGGCCCGCAGCGGTTCCCCGGTGCCGCCCCAGCGACGTGCGATGATCTCCGCCGCGATCGATACCGCGGTCTCCTGAGGCGTACGTGCACCGAGATCGAGACCGATCGGACTGGCCAGCCGGGAGAGTTCGGACTCGGTCAGCCCCGCTGCGCGCAACCGAGCCATGCGGTCGTCATGAGTACGGCGTGAGCCCATCGCACCGACGAAAGCCAGGCTCGGCAGGCGCAACGCGACCTCGAGCAGTGGCACATCGAACTTGGGGTCGTGAGTGAGCACACAGACAACAGTGCGCGCGTCCAACTCCCCCGCCGACCACTGCTCCGTCAGGTAGTCGTGCGGCCAGGCGACGACGACCTGTTCGGCGGCGGGAAATCGCTGCGGGGTGGCGAAGACTGCACGCGCATCGCAGACGGTGACGCGGTAGCCGAGGAAAACGCCCTGCTGCGCCACCGCAGCGGCGAAATCGATGGCCCCGAACACCAGCATTCGGGGCGGCGGTGCATGGCTGGACACGAACACCTCCATGCCCTCACCTCGTCGCTGACCGTCGGGACCGTACGTCAGTACGGCCGAACGTCCCGATGCCAGAAGCCCTTTCGCGTCGTCAGCGATGGCCGAGTCGGCCCGCGCACTGCCGAGCGAGCCGCGGGTGCCCTCCTCTCCGACGACCATCCTTCGGCCGATGCGTTCCGGATCGGTGTGCGACACCACGGTCGCCACCGCGACGGGAATGTTGTCGCGCACGTCCGCCACGACCGAGTCGAGTTCCGGGAACGTCTGCCGGGAGAACACTTCGACGAAGACGTCGAGTGTTCCGCCGCAGGTGAGCCCGACGGCAAACGCATCGTCGTCGGACACTCCGTATCGAGTGAGAACCGGAGTTCCGGTGCGCAGGACGTCCTGTGCGAGTTCGTAGACCGAGCCTTCGACGCAGCCGCCCGACACCGACCCGGCAACCGTGCCGTCCGCGCCGACCAGCATGGCCGCTCCGGCGGGACGCGGTGCAGAATCGAACGTGCGGATCACGGTTGCCACCGCTGCGATGTCGTCGGACTTCCATGCGCTCATCGCGTCGTCGAGGATGTCGTGCATCGAACCTCCTTCGACATGCATCGGAACGTTTCCGAGACCTTTGCTTTCCCGCTACGGCCGTCGCCCAACCCATGCCTGCGCGATCGACGTATACGGAAAGGTACACTCGTCAACCGTGCTCGAGCGGGTTCGCCCGTACGTGCCAGCCTCCGTAGCTCAGGGGATAGAGCAAGGGCCTTCTAATCCCTTGGTCGCAGGTTCGAATCCTGCCGGGGGCACCAGGTCAGAGGGCATATTTCGGTTAATCACCGACACCGCGTACAGCATATGTACAGCACGGCCGCCGATTCTGATATCCGAGACGCCGCAGATCAGCGCGCACACGCAACATCGCCTCCACCACCGCCGGATCGTCCGGGTTGAATCCCTCGTCGACGATCGCGGCCCGCTCTTCTGCATCCATACCCACTTCGACGTCGCTGGCCGACGTCCGGTTCCGCCACTTACTTGAAAGCCGACTTGCAACCTCGGCCTGCGGACTGACCTGGCCCGACGTGGATACTCGAAACCGAACTCGAAAGGTTCGCCATGTCCATATCTACAGCTCTGACGACGGCACGCCGCGGCACCGTCTTCCTGTCTCTCGTCTGCTTCGCGATCTCGTACATCGCCCTCGCGGACCTCGCTCGCATCGCGGGGCTCGGCCCAGAGGCGTACCTGTGGCCGGTCATGATCGACGGCACCGTAGTCATCGGGACGGTGTCCGTCGTCGCGCTCAGCCAGAGTCGTGGCGCGTGGTCGCTGCTCATCGCCGGAGCATTCGTCTCCATCACCGGCAACGCCGTCCACGCATGGATCACCCACCACTCGTGGATCTCGGTCGGGGTGGCGCTCACTCCCCCGATCTTCCTGCTGTGGACCACCTCGGTGACTGTGGAGCTCGGCCGGCGCGCGGAAGATACCGACCAAAAAGCCGACCATGACGAACGCACTGAAATCACGGAAACGCCGGATACATCCCAAATGGAGGTCGACCCTCGATCCCGGGCGCTCGAGCTCATCGCGGAAGGTGGTGTGCCGTTCCGCGAGATCGCACGCCGTGTCGGTGTCGACGACCGCACTGTCCGGCGGTGGCGAGACGACGCCAAACAAGAGATCGAACCTGACAGTCTGGTAGGAGTAGGCACATGAAACGGACTCTGATCGTCGCGGCTGGTGCACTTCTGATGGCGGGATGTAGCTCGAGCGAGCCTGAGATCCCGACCGTCACCGGGCCGGATGCCAGCATCGTTGCCACCGTCGACTGCGGAGATGACGGGGTAGCCGGCGTCAGCGCGTCCTACGGCACCGGTGGCGTGAAAGAGACGTTGATCGGGCGCAATCCCACGACGCAACTCGCCGGCGGGCAGGAGTCGTTCTCGTCGACCTACGGGACTCGTGAAGGTATGGACGACGCGACCCTGTCCGTGACGACATCACCCACCCGTGGAACATGCACGACGACACTCACCGACTACGACAGTGGCGAGGTGCTGGTGCAGAAGGAGACATCAGGAAAGGCGACCGTCGAGGCTGTGATCAGTGCCGGGTAGCAATACCCAGATTGTTAGTTCGCGCAACGACCGATGTGGCATCTGATAGGATGCTCGCATGAAGATCTTCCTCGCGATTCGGGACATCGAGACCCGAACCGGCGTCCCCATCAACCGCTTGAAGTGGCTGATGTCCGCCAAGGCACCCGAGGGATCGTTCCCGGAACCCGACGCTCAGGTGGGCATAGAGGGCCGCGTCTGGTTCGGGTGGCTACCCGAGACTGTCGACCACTGGCACGCTCTAGACGAGTTCGAGAACGCCCGAAAATAACACTTGCGCCACATCCAATAGGATGCTACAATTGAGTTATAACAAAAGAGAGTGGCTCACAGACTCACCGAACACGAGGACAGAGGGTATCGCGCAAGCGACTAAGAAACCCGCTCACGACGCCATGAGGGTAACGACCCGGGTCGACGGTAGAAACGAGAGACGGCCACACACCAACCCCCAGGAAGCCCCTGGGGGTTCTCTTCTGCCCAAGACGTGAGTTTGGGCAGAAGTAAAGATCGTTAGTTTTGCGCACGAATCACATGGGCCGACCCCGAGGGGTCTGCCCCTCACGCTTCCAGCCAGGGGCAGAGCTGGTATCCAATGCCCTGCGTGCCGGTCTCGTCCAGCCACTCGGTGGCGGTCTCGATGTCGACCGGGGCTTCGGTGCCCTCATCCTCGTTGTGGGCGGTGATGGCAGCGAGGGTGGCCTTGATGTCGAAGTGGCGGGTGCTGTGGCCGGCCGCGGTGATGATGTCGGTAAGTATCTTGGCGGTGATCTCTGCTTTGCTCATACGTTAATTGTAGCATCCTATCGGATGCCATGCAAGTCGAAAATAAATATTTCTTTTCGCCAATTCCGCTTGCGTCACTTCCTATCGGATGCTATAATTGCCTTATGACAAACACAGAGACACTCGCCAGCCAGACCCGTAAGACCGTCACCGCCGCCGACCTCCTCGCCACAGCCCTTACCGCAGGCGGATGGGTAGACGGACTTGGAAACAAGGGCATGAGCATCGAGTTCAGCTACGACCTGGACGCCATCTACCGCCGCTGCGGATACACCAAGCCCGAGCGAGGCAACCAGAGCCACCGCAAGCCCGAGTGAGCCGAAAGGCCCGGCCCGAAAGGGTCGGGCCAAGCAGGTTGCTGACTAAAACTAACAATTTTTGCCTTCACCCAAAGACCCTGTGGATGTCATTCCCTCGCAAAACTAACGATCTTTACTTCTGCCCCGAAAGGCTCGCCGTGACCGACACCCTCATTGCCCGCACCCTCAACATCAACTCTGAGCACTACGACCTCGACGCACTCCTCCAAGACGCCGAGATCACCTTCACCCCACGCGGCCGGCACGCCGTCTTCGATTACGACGAGATCGATCTGCTTGAGGAGCTCGCGCAGCACCACCGTCTCGGCGAGGTCGACTGAACGCAAAAATGCTCCCCACCACCCGAAGGTGATGGGGAGCATTCTCGTACGGAAGAGGCTGTGTGCCTTGACGGCTGAGCTACCCCACCCATGCGGGTGGATCGTCCAGCAGTGTTCAGTCTAGGCGGTGGGCTCTTCCGTGGTGACGGTCTCGTCGACCGGCTCGGCCGGCGTCTCGACGGGTACCTCAGGCTCGGCCGGGACCACGACGTCGGTGACGATGTCATCGACACCCTGAACCGCAGCCTTGAGCTCGGTGAAGTCGGGGGTCTCCCCGGCTGCGACCTGAGCCTCGAGGTCGGCGATCTTGCCGAGAACTTCGTCCTTCGACTTGAGGACCTGGGCGGTGAGCTGATCGACGGTGTCCTGTGCAGCACTCATGATGTACTCCTTGGTTCGTTGTTCCGCGACACGGATGTGCGCGTGGATGTCGCAAACCCATTGGGGTTCGCGGTTCAGCAGCCAGGCGAGCATGGCTGTCTCCCTCCCTTGTTGGGGGACCTGTGAGCCCGCATGCGGGCATGAGAAAACACCGGCACTGTTCGCACGGGTGTTCGAGTTCTGTTAGGTTGTGGTCAGCGGGACGCGGTCAGGAAGGGAAGCCTGGATCGTGTCCCGCTACTACGTTCGGGAGGGCGTTTGTGGAGCTGTACCGGATCGGCGATCGATGGGCAGAGCGCGCGCCTAGTCACTGCCCAGCGGGGCACGAACTTCGCGGCGGCCGGGTGCTCGTCGGGTCTCAGGTCTGCTCCTGCGAGATCCACCACCACCGGACTCATGCGTGCCGGGAGTGCGGCAAGGTGGTCTACACACCGCCGATGACCGGCGAGTGCACAGACAGCAGCTTCGATGGCCGTAGCCGATAGGTCAGCGCGTTACCGAGAACCCCGCGGCGGTCAGGCATCGACCTATGAATCGGGCCATCTCTTTCGAGTCGTTGCCACTTGCGCCGAGATATGTGTTTCCGTCCAGATGAAAGAGGCAGGCTTGCATGTAGTGCTCTATGGCGTCCTGAATGAGCCCTCGCGAGTCGGATCCCGCGGCGTACCGCGCGCCCAGCTCACGCTCCGATGCCGCCAAGGCCTCATGCCAGTCGCTCATGTCTTCTCCCCTGCGGGTTCCTTGTGGATGATCACGTCGTCGGAGCCCTCGTAGCGGTAGCCGCGGCGGCCGTCCGGGAGCAGCACCCATCCGGCCTGTCCTTCGTCGGCGGGCGGGGTGAAGATTGGTTCGTCAGCCATGCCGACGAGTATCCCAGCGCGCCCATAGATGCTCGCGCTGATGTCGCGTCAGCCGCGACGCTTCGGCCGTTCGATGATGGGAAGACTTGCGAGTGAGTACTCCCCCGGAGGCAATTCGGGGAAGGCCTCGTCATACGCATGCTTGCCAAGAACTGCGGGTACGA
This sequence comes from Rhodococcus sp. 15-649-2-2, assembly GCF_002258645.1. NCBI lineage: Bacteria > Bacillati > Actinomycetota > Actinomycetes > Mycobacteriales > Nocardiaceae > Rhodococcus > Rhodococcus sp. 15-649-2-2. The sequence goes on along the minus strand of NZ_NPFM01000028.1, from coordinate 167,228 downwards.
GCCACGGCGTTGTGTCGCGGGCCCTGCCATCCGACCAGGCTCGAGCACCGCAGTCGCCGCACTCGCACAACTCGTAGTGCTTCTCGTCCGGTCCCCAGCCGACCACCCGCTGCAGGGAGTGATCGCAGTCTCCGACGTACGGCACCTGATTCGCCCGCGGTCCTTGACCCGCGAACCAGGAAATCGTGCCGAGCTCGCGCATGTCCTGATCGACGTGAGGCTCAGCCATTGGCTGACCACTTGTCGTTGATGTGCCCATCCTCGAACGGGTGCAGGATGTGCGGGTACGGCAGGCCTGCGTACAGACACCGAGCCATCTCCGGCAGATCCTTCCGCTTGACGATGCCTCGCTGTTCGGCGATGAACTCGTCATCGGTCCAGTCATAGAAGCCATCACGGGAGGAACTACCCGTGCGGTCGGCTCGCTCCCACCTTTCAGGACCGGACGATTCCGGGCCGAGCGCCTCGGTCAGAGCGGCACGGTCGCCGCACACTGCCGGGCAGTCGGTGATGGTCGACCAGTCGACGTACAGATCTTCGTCGGGACTGATCTTCACTATGTAGTGCGGCATCTACTGCTCCCCTTGTTCGTCCAGTTGCCTGCGTGCAGCGTCGAGCTTCTCGGCCAGCTCGTCGCGCCTGCGTTTCTCTTCGGCCCACTGCGCCTTCTGCTCGGCGGACGGCCAGCCACCGCGCCGGCCCCACCGCTCCACCGTGTTCCGAGGGACACCCGAGATCCGTTCGACCTCACGCACCGACCCGCCCGCGAGGAGTGCCGCAGCGATCGCAGCGTGCAGCTCTACGACCGCCTCCGACTGAGCGGCGACAGCGGCACGGAGTCGATCCGCGAGAGCGTCCGGGACCACACCCTTGCGCTGCGGTGTCACTACTCCCACACGATCGAAGCGAAATCTGGGTGGTCGGAGTACACCTCAGCCATCGGCCGGAGATCGGCGCAGACGATACCTTCGTTGCCGTGGTAGCCCCATCCCTCCTCAATGCGCTTGATCGTCGACTTGATGAGCGCTCGCTTTGCTGTCACCTCACGCAGAACACGCTCGGGGTTGAATCGCGCGATGTGCCGAGCGCCCTCTTCCTCGTACGCCAACCCGATGTGCGGGGTGATGTACCAACCGGGCGGAGTGTTTGCGAGACCGAACTGGTTGTAGCTCGTCGACCATCCCGAGTCGAGTTGCTTGCTGTCGATCGCGCTTGCCACTTGCTCGTCCTCATCGATGCGGGCCAAGAGAAATTCGACTACGCCCATGCCACCAGACCTCACTCGTCGTCCAGTTCGGGTGCCGGCTCCATGATGACGATCGCCTCTGCTCCACCCTGCGGTAGGACAGCCCATCGAACACTTGTCACTCGAAAGTACGGACCGTCGTCGGCAGTCGGATCGTCGAACGAGACGAACTCCCCGACACTCGGAACCTGTTCCACCTCGCATTCCCTGGAGAAGGTGGACGGACTGTCCTTGGCCGGCGCGAAGATAACGAATGTCATGCCGTGACCTTACCGCCAAAGCCGTCCCAATGTGGGACAGACTTGGCGTTATGGGCGGGTCAGGACGAGGCCTTGTTGACGTCATCGGCCTCTACGAAACCGCCGCCCTCGGACGTGAGGTGAAAGTTCTCGCACTCGAAGACATCCTTCTGCGCGAGCAGGTGCGAGGCTTTGGTCTTTCCGTAGTAGCGGGTCGCAATCTCGGGGCACGTGGCGCATTTCTGTTCGGTCATGCGCCGAACGATATGCGTTCGGGTGCCGCCAGTCTCGTCATTCAGGCGAATGATCAGGGCGCGAGAGACCGCGCGGTACGGCATGATGTCGCGCATGACGACCATGCTTCGCAACCGCGCTCGGGCCGCTGGCAAGAATGCAGATTCCGGGCCGCGCCCCGATATCCAAGGCCTCCGAATGGTGGCCGTGATGCTGGTCGTCCTCTCGCACCTGTTCGACTGGCCGCGAGGCGGATTCATCGGAGTCGACGTATTCTTCGTCATCTCCGGGTTCCTCATCACAGGGTCACTGCTGCACACGCAGGAGCGGTACGGCCGCATCTCGTTCGCGAACTTCTATCGCCGACGCATCCGCAGAATCGTCCCAGCCGCGACACTCGTACTGCTTGCCACCGTCATCGCGTCATATCTGATCCTGAGCGCTACTCGCGCGAAGTCGACCCTTCTCGACGCCGGTGCGTCGTTCCTGTTCTTCGCCAACTGGCGGTTCGCGGCCGAGGGCACCGACTACTTCACCGCAGGCAACGGCGTGTCCCCGCTGCAGCACTACTGGTCACTGAGTGTGGAAGAGCAGTTCTACTTCGTGTGGCCCGCTGTCATTGTCCTCATCGGACTTGCCGTGGGTGCCCGCTCGCGCCGGCACCGGCTCGCGCTGTCGGCCGCGGTCATGGGCGCGGTGGTCGTTGCGTCGTTCGCATACTCGGTGTGGAACACAGCCGAGTCACCGACGTGGGCGTACTTCTCAACGTTCGCCCGGGTTTGGGAGCTGGGCGTGGGAGCGTTGCTGGCGATCACCATCTCTTACTTCGAGCGCCTCCCCGACGTCCTTCGCCCCGTGATTGCCTGGACCGGCCTGCTTGCCATCGTCATCGGCGCATTCGCGATTTCCGAAACCGGCGGAGGCTTCCCCGCGCCCTGGGCTGCGCTTCCCGTTCTCGGTGCAGCGATGGTGATCGCCGCGGGCGTGAGTGGTGAGCACCGATTCCTCTCCGTGCTCACCAACCGGGCGAGCACCTACATCGGCGACATCTCGTACTCGCTCTACCTCTGGCACTGGCCGGTGATCATCCTGCTCGGCGCAGCGATGGACGATGGCCCCTACCTCTACGTCGCCGCGCTGGGACTGATGTTCTCGTTCGCAGTCCTGAGCTACCACTACTTCGAGGACCCCATCCGCAAGTCCGGGTGGCTCTCCACCCCCAGCGAGAGCACCGAGAATTCGATGCTCCGTAAGTCACGCTGGCGACTTCCGAAGCCCAAGAAGATGTCGCGCGAGAATCAGGTTGTCGGTGTTAATGCCGCGATGCTGTTCACCGTTGGATTCGCCGCAATCGCGTTGGTGCCACCGACGGTCACGATCGTTCCGCCCGTCGCCGTGAACGCAAGCGCCGACGCCGCGCCCGCGTTGTCCGATCCACTAGTGGCCGGACAGCTACAGGCTGAGTTGACCGACGAGATCAACGAGGCCACGCAGGCGACGGCATGGCCGGACCTCAATCCCACGATGGAAGCCGCGATCGACGGTCCACAGGCACCACCTGACACCGCGCGGTGTGGACTTGTCGACCGCTTACCCGCCGCATCGTGCACTTGGGGCAGCGCTGCTGCGGAGAAGACGATCATGGTGCTCGGCGACTCCGTTGCGATGACTTACGTGCGGCCGCTGCAGTACTTCGCAGCGAACTCTGGCGGGCAGTGGAAAGTGCAGAACGAGGCAATGTTCGGTTGCGCGTTCGTGGGAATGGATCTACGCGAGAGCGACGACACGCTCGGCGCTGCGTGCCCTCAACGCAAGGCCGACGCAATCGCAGCGGTGAACCAGGTCCGTCCTGACGTGGTGATCATCGCCAACCTGTACCGCCCTATTGACAGCGCCGAGTGGACTGCCGGAATGAACGCGCTCACGTCTCAGTTCGCGGGCAACGTCGGCAAGATCGTGTTCCTCGCCGCGCCGCCCTCGGACATTCGAATCGGGGACTGCTACAACCGCCTCAACAGTCCCGCAGACTGCATCTCGCGAGTGACCACGACGTGGACCGAACGAGCCAGCAACGAACGGGAACTGGCGGCGCAGGCCAACGGGTTGTTCATCGACTCACGTCCATGGTTTTGCACCACCAGCGGTTATTGCCCGAGCTTCGTCGGATCGACACCCGTCAAACACGACTACAGCCACATGACGCCGGAGTATGCAGCCAAGATCGCCCCGGTCATCGCCGAGGCGTTGACCGGGGCAGGGCTCTAGTCTCGGATCAGGCGGTGCGGACGAACACCCGAGGCACGAGTGACGTCGTGAACACCGAGGTCGAGAACGTGTCCGGCAGAGCCGCCGACACATTCGACTGAGTGAACCCGGCGGCACCGACCGAACCGTTCGCGGGGAGCGCTGTGCCCAACGTCATCATCACCGGTGGCGACCACGCATTGAGGACGCGCACAGTCGGCGGCGTGGTCGCTGCGTCCTGCATCACCGCAGCAACCCACCACAATCCAGCGGGGAGCCGAAGCGCGGTGATCGTCTTCTCGATCATGCCGACCACATCACCTGCGACCGCGTCTGCGTCGAGGACCAGCGCGCCGGGGTATCCATTGCCGTTGTCGGCGTAGATCCCCAGCCGCCACTTCGTCCCGGCACCGCCCGCCACCGTGACTTCCACTCCGATGCGATCAATGGTGACCGATCGGTCCAGCAACCACGGCTGCGCGCGGACCTGCTGATTCGGTGACGCCGAGCTGGTCGAGGTGCCACTGACGGCAGTGAAGGCGTACGAACCCGCCGCAGGGATAGGTGCCGCCACTGCACTCGGCTCGGTCCGTCCACGCGCTGTCGTCGTCCACGCGGTGCCCGTCCAGGTCCGAGTGATCCACCCGCCGGTATCGACGGACTCCGAGCCGACGATCCACCGGTAGCGGCCTGTGGCGGCCGCGGTTCGGGTGTAGGTGATCGACCGACCCTGCGCCGCTGCTGTCGGTTCGGTCACCGTCCGATCCGCTGTCAGTGGTGCCGTCAGGATGTGCCGAGCCGGACCGACCGCAGACGGTGCAAGATCGGTATCACCGACCACCGCCGCAGCCGTGAGATTCGATGCCTGATCGACGACGATCTCCCCGATGGACGTGACCGCCGTCGCGCCGACATCGGCGAACCCGCCCCCGGCAGGTGCTGTGTCGGTCTCGATGCGAGCAACGGTAACCGTGCCGTTCAGTGTCGCCAGATCCGCCACCCGCCACGCTGCGCCGCCCGCGAGGACGACAAGCCGGTTCACGCGCACCGAGGACAGCGAGTCGATCAGCGAGAAGATCCGGGTCTCACCGGTGCTGCCTCGGAGGTCGACGACCATCTCGTCGACAAGCAGCGCCGAGTCTGCGATGTCGGTGAGTCGGTGTATCGCTTGCGCGCTGTCGGTGCGGACGACCAGCGACGGAATGCGGATGACCGCCTTGCGGGCGAGCAGCGCCACCGCAGTCCCAGCGAAGGCCGGCGCGATGACGGTGGCGGACAGTTCCGCTGCACCGCGAGCGGTCATGTCGGTGTAGGCGATGCGGAATGCGCTGGCTGTCGACAGTCCACGCGGCACGGTGTGGACGTGACCGATGATCTGGTGCCGTCCGCCGCCGTCGAAGCCTCGGATCGACACAGCGCCGGGTCCGATGCTGGTGCAGTCCCGGATGATGTTGTCGCGGCCGCGGAGCTGGAATGCGAACTGTGAGCCGTCCGGTTCCTTGTGGTTGAACGCGACACTGCATTTGTCGAACAGGCAGTATGCAGCTTCCTCGTGGAGGTCGAATGCTGCGTGCCCGACCTCGCCTGCGCTGCCGTTGACAATGCGGGCACCGATCGTGGACCCGAACCGCCAGGTGTCCGGCGATCCTGCTGCGGTCGACTCGTACGCACCCGAGGTGTAGACGTGGCGAAGATCAGAGCCCCGCAGGCCGACGTGGAGGGAGTCGTTGCAGGACATGTCCCGCACGCCGTAACCCCACGCACCCGCGGTCAAGGACGTCCGCAACTTGTCGGCCTGCTCGTGATGCGTCTCGTTCTCAACGCACGCCACGTACCGCAGACCCTCCGACATCAGGTTCTCGAACCTCGGTCGGTACACACGTGGGCGCACAGCGGTGCGGATCTGAATCATCGGTGCCGTGCGGGTCGTCGGCGAAGCGGGATCGTCCGTGAAGTACGGGTCGATCAACCTCACTTCACGCTCGGTCATCCGCGCCACCCGAATCGCCGTCGTCAAGGTGACCCGCACGAGTCGAGACAGGCACAGTAAATTGCCGTCGATCGCTGCGACGCGGAAGCGTTCGCCCTCCCGCTGCGCGCGAGCAGGGCTACCACCGGGGATGGTGTCGTCTCCGACGATGACGCCCCAGTCTCCGACCGTCCATCCGGCCACCGAAGCGACCTCGATGCGGGAGACCAGTGTTGCATCGGTGCTGCCTGGCCAGACTCGGTTCGCCTGCGTGATCGCAACGACCGCCTGTGGCGTCGAGACCGGGTGATAGATATCGAGGACAGGCGAGTTGGGGGCGTCGGCAGAGCGGGTGATCTTCGCGCCGCGCCAGTCGATGCGTACCGGCCCTGTCCAAGGGACTGTCGACCGGGCGGTGTAGCTCTTGCCCGGCCGGTGGGTGACGATGCCATTGTTGGCCTGCGACGCCGTGATCGCGGCGAGTAGCGATGCCGAGTAGTCGGTGTCGGGATTGCCGAACGATTCCACCGGGAACGTCGCGGTACGGGAGTCGATGTCGGTGACGCGCGCATGCCGGGGCAGATCCTTGAGCTGGGTGGTGCCGTCGCCCGCGAACAGTCCGCCGTCGTCGGTCACCACAACGTCGCCGTTGGGAACTACCGTCGTCGACGCTGCGCGGGCTGCTTCGGTGCCGCGCTTCCATGGCCGGATTCCGGTTCCTCGTGCCATCAGATGGTCCCCCCGTCGTAGCCGCCGGTGGCGGTTGCCCAGAGGGCCTGTTCGGTGGCGTCGTACGCGGCGCGACTGGTGCCGTCCGCGATGCGTGTGCCGAGTGCGTTGGTCGGTGCCGGGAGGACCGCGACTGCGCCCGCGAGGTACGGAGTCAGCGGCTGAAAAAGGGGGGCATAACTATTTGCAGCAACCGTTGCGGACAGTTTCCCGTCGAGCTCGGTCCGGACTTCCTCCGAGAGCTTCGCCCGAGCCACGGCGTCGTTGGCGATCTTCGAAGCGGTGACCGCATCCTGACCGAGCTCGGGACCGTTCACCGCACCGGACGCGATCTTGTCCGACGTGACCGCATCCGCCGCGAGCTTGGCTGTCGTCACGCCCCCATCAGCGACACCGCCACCCGACGGCAGAGGGACGCGCGCGATCTCCGGCTCCCCCGGTGCCTCCGACAGGAACACCAACTCGCTGCCCTCGACGAGTGCGTCACCGACCGCGTAGCCGCGGAGGCCACGAGAAATCTGCACCGCCGTCGACACCGGAGCGACGTTCACGAAATCAGCGAGGTTGATCGACGCGCCCGGTTCCGCCCAGAAGTAGATCGGGGGAACAGTGACAGCTTTCAGCCCGTACTTCAGTGACGGGAACGATGCCTCCCACTGCAACTGCGCGACATTCGACGTAGCCGAGGTGGGGGCGGGGACGGTCACATAGTCGCGGTTGCGGTGACTGATGTCGCCCGTCAACCCGATATCGACGGCCATCTCCGTGATCGCTTTGATCTTCATGACGCCGGCATCATCGACCTGCAAGGGTCTGGAGGTTTCCATGCGAGGTTTGAGGATCATCGTCCCCGAGACAGGGACGTCGTCGAAAACGTCGTCGGTGTCCATCCCGTCGATGATGAGTGCGCCGATGTTGACGCGGACAGTGGTGAATCCCAAAGCCATGGCTTATCCTTCCTGGCCTGGTAGATCATGGGTAGGACTTCGGTGCGTACCGACTCCGGTCCGGTCACACATCGGGGACATCCTGGATCTTGAAATCGCGGATACGGAACGAGTTGTAGAAGTTGTTGCGCTGCACCGCGAAACCGCCGTACCGCCTTCCGATGCCGTACGGAACCACCGACGCCGACACAGTGGTGTCGACGACCGTGACACCATTGACCTTCACGACGACTCGGCCGGGGTAGAAGATGTCGGCGATCTGCTCGCCGTTCCACACCTCGATCAAATCGCCTTCGCTCCACGTAATCGCATGGGTCTCGATCGTCGTGTAGCTGCCGATCGCGGCGCTTGCCGCATTTTTCCGGTCCAACGTGAGCGTGCCCTGCTTGAACGAGACAGCAAGACCGGTCGCAGTGTCGGACGAGCACCGGAACAACAGACGCGACCACGGCGGTCTCACCGTGGATTCGACGGCACCGATATGGATTCGGCTGTACGTCTTGTCCGTCGTCATCGGGGACTTGTACAGAGCGGACGTCGACCCGTCGTCGTTCCCGGACCAGCCGACCGCGAAGTCCCTGATGTACATGCCGGACGTACTCAGAATCGTGGACCGCTGGGAGTAGTTGCTACCGATCGACGGGAAACCCGACGTGTCCGCGACATCGAACAGGTCCTCGTGGTTCCGCTTCTCGAGTACCGGGACCGCGCCAGCGAGCAGGTTGCTGCCGATGACGATGTGCGGAACGTAGGTGTTGGTCCAGTCAAGGCTCGCTTCCGCCACCGAATCCGGCAGTGCGACACCCGCTCCCGGTGCCATCTTCGGCGTGTAGCACTTCGGGTAGAAGCCGGGAAGCTGCGGTCGGGTGTACTTCCGCATTCCGATGACCGCGAGCGAGGCACCAGTGACGCGCATCCCAACGGCCACGATGGTGCCAGCCTCCATCAGCAGCTTGTCGGCGAAGTTCCACACGATCGCAATGGGGTCGGTCACCTGTCCGTCACCGAGACTGTCCTTCTGGTTCGGTGATTCCGGCGAGGTATAGGCGATGTCTCCGGTTGCGGACATTACGTACACCCGGAAGAACAGTCCGGTAATCGTGGTGTTCGGGACAGCGGCGATCGAGACGCCTTCGAGCTCGCCGTCCTGTTCGACACGGATGCAGGTGAACAGGTGATCGGCAACTGTCACAGTCACCGTCGGCAGGGTTACGGTCTCGGTGTGCGTGTGCGATCCGAGGTTGGTCGAATCGGTATTCCGGATCGCGCCCGTCTGGTTGTTCTCCCGGTGCAGGTGCGACCCGAGATTTGTTGCGTTAATTACCGATCCGTACACGAGCTGCGATTCAGGAAAGCTTGAGTACACCGTCGGATTGAACGACTCATGCAGAGGCCGTGGCGACTTGATGTCGAACACCGCGAACTTGGTGATGATCTCCTTCTGCACCACCTGGACTGCTTCGTTCGCGGCCGCCGTCGCCTGAGTCACTGCGGTACCGACCGCGTTCTCCGCGGCCGTCTGTGCGCCTTCTGCGATCGACGTGGCGGTCTCGATGGCCGTGTAGTTCGACCCGCGGACGCTGAACCCCGTCAGCCCACTGGAGAACTCGGGTGCTTGAAAAAGGATGCCGGTCCACGCCATCAGTGAGAACATCGAGAATCGGTGATTACCGTCGACCGGGAACCCGGACACATCGGTCCAGTCGATCAACGTGACACCGTCGACGACGACGAGATACTGGCTTCCGTTCATCCTCAATTCGGGAGTCGACGACCCCGAATAGGACTTCGATGGATTCGCGGCCCACTGTGACCGGGAGATCGCCGTACCCGAGCGTGTGAACCGCCCCAGTTGACAGTTGCCGCCGAAGAAGTCGACATACACGCCTTCGGTACCGGAGGCGTTGCAGCGCCCGTACAGTGACGTCCGAGCTCGGGTCGACACCTTGCCGGTACTGGCGGGGTGGACGATCGCAGCGATCGAGTAGTCGTTCGACGTGGCAGCTGTCGGGCACAACGCATACCGGGTGCCGTCGTCGACGAGGTTGAACGGGGCATCGGTATCGAGCTGCGCCGCCTGATCCTTGATACCGAGGTTCTGGCCGTCACCGAACTGAGTCCACGCCGGGATCGTTCCCGGTTGCGGCGACCCGAGAGTGGACGAATCGCCGCGGTTGAACAGGTCCACGTACTCGGCACCGGTCGCCAGCTTCGACTCGAGCGTCGCGATACGCCCAGCGAGACCAGCGGTGAGGACCTGGCCGTCGTACTGACGACCGACCGCAGTGGGAACATTCTCGAATCCGTTGTCCCCGCCGATCGTTTCACCGATCGCCCGCAACGCCTCCGACGACCCCATGTTCAAGCCCTTCGCGGGCTTGTCCTGATCAGTCCCCGAATACCCGACGTCCGGGTTTCCGGGTAGGAACTGCTCTGCCATCAGACAGCGACCGGGACCGGTCGCACCCGCAGGTACGCGCGGGTCTTACGTGACTCGAACCGGACCGCCGTCAATGAATCCACCCGTACAGCGATGAGGTAGATCGTCGCTGCAGTGTTCGCGGGGACGATCGTCGACGACGATGTCGGGGCTGCGATGGTCTCGTCGGACCCTGGCACCAGCAGCCGCGGCATCCATTCGTTGTTCCACGACGACAGGGACGCACCGGGTCCTCGTGCCAGCAGGGGTCCGGAGACGGCACCGAGGTGCGCCTCCAGATCCATTCGCACACCGGTGGTCACGAAGAACTCACACAAGCCGGTGACGTCCGGTTCGTACGCGTACGGCTGTGCAGGGATCACCATCGTCGTGATGGTCTGGTATGCGCCCGTCCACCCGTTGCCGGTGTTCACTGCGAGCCAGTCCGCGTCCGAACCGGCCTTCTTGTACACACCCGGTGAGACGTTCAGCGGCTTCGCACCGATCGTCCCGGATGATCTCTTGTACAGGACATCTCCGACACTGGCGGCGGTGAGGCCGTCGCCGTCGGATGCCCCGAAGAACGAGGCAGTCGGGCCCGGGACTGTCGACGCCGCACCCGGGTTACCGCGGGGCAGGACAGCGTCGATCGCATATGCGCCCTCGGAGATTTCCCGGACCGTCAGATTCAGATCCGTGGGTGTCGTCCCGGCAGTGACCGTTCCCGCAGTGAACGTCGGTCGGGGACCGGTGTCGCCCTTGTCGCCCAAGTAGTTGGTGAGGGTCTCGAACTTCAGTGCGCCGCCGGGGGTTTCCTCCACCAACAGCTTCACGTCACGGGAACCGTCGACCCTCCACCCGTGCCCGATCCACGTATCGTCCAGGTCCCCGAGCAGTGGGATGTCGGCGGGGATCTCCGCACGGTGAATCTGCACCGCTACGCCGTCCCGGCCGGGGTCACCCGGATCGCCCTTGTAGGCGAGGACGTCGACATCCATGTTCCCGGCTTCGATCTCAATGAGACCGCGACCCGAGTTGCGGATATCCCATTGATCCGCTAGCCGCACATTCAGTTTCGCGGGCAGGGTGAAATTGAACGCCATGTGAGGCCTCTCAACGTTGAGGAGGGCAGCACAAATCCACCGCTCCGTGCAAGGGAAAGAATCAGAACCGCGGCCGGGCGGGTGGGGCCGGAAGAATCGGCCCACCAGCATCACGGCAGGTCTTCACAACAACGAGTTCCCAATCGACCTGCAGGTCGATGAACTCTTCCATCTTCTGGACCTTGATCAACAGGTCGTTGACCTGGTCTTTGTACGGGGACAGTAGTGTCAGTGCGGCCGCGGAAAGGGTTGCCGCACCTGATGCTTCACTGTTCCCTGCGTCCGCATTGACCTTCCGCTTCTGTGACGAAATCATCCACAACTGGGCAGCGAGTACCGCAACTGCGAGTGGGGTGATCACCGAGAAGACCTTCAGGACAGTGTCGAGCCATGTCATCGATCGCCCTCACCCTCTGCCAACGCCGGCGGATCTGCAGGACGGGGGACCATCAACGCTCGGTTCATTCGACGGCGATCACGAACGATGTTCCAGATACGGAGGACGCTCGCTACTGTGATGGCTACCCCCACGCTTCCGGCGGTCATAGCCCGTGTACCGAGTGCGAACGCGGCGATGCCGTACCCGAACCACAGGACACCGATGATCGACAGTGAGGTGATCTCTGCGGCGACTTCCTGCCGGATCTGCTCGGGTGTTCGGGACCGGCTGGAGTTCCACGTTGCTATCAGGCCGCCGAGACCGCCGACACCCATGATGGCGAAGTAGAAGTTCGACCCGGTCGGCCATGCATTGTCCAGTGCCGAAGAAATCTCGAACGGTGTTGCTACAGCGAGGATCCCGATCCATGTCGACAATCCGAAGGCGACTTTCTCGAATGACCCTGCTCTACGGACTACCAGTGGTTGCATCGGATCCCCTTCGGTCTCGGAGACGAAGCAAAGTGCGTAGCCGGTTATGGAGAGCGAGCAACGCGAACGCGAAACGGCCGTGACTGTTGGCGGCCGCTGCGAGAATGTGGATCCACGACACCCAGGTGTAGACGACGATGCCGGTCAGGCCGCCTGTCTCGAGTTGGCGTGCAGCGTCAAGGACGGCGAGGGCGAACAGTGCGTAGCCGGTGGCGGCTGCCATGTAGGCGTGAAACAGGACCCGCGCCGAGAACTTTGAGGCGGCGAGCAGGATGACGGCGACCATGAGGAAGCCGATGCCCCAGATGATTTCGCCGCCGAACTGGCGGAGTGTCGCGTACGACGGGCCTGCGATGCGTTCCGGTCCGCCGATGATGAAGGCGGTGCCGAGGAAGAATGCGAGTACGGCGGCCCGGAACGGCGGGAGATACACGTCCGCTTCGCCCTGCCCCGGCACTACTGCACCTTCGGTGGCTTGATGCCGAAAGAGTTCTGCACGTACGACACGAGGCCTGTCAGCACGGCGGTGCCGGCGAGCGCCCCGACGACCTTCCAGTCGTCCCACGAGAACGCGTTGAAGTCAGGATTGGCGATCGACTGGGTCACGACGTTGCCAGCTGCCACCAGGACGACAGCGAACAGCCCTTGAAGGAGTGTTCGCCAGGCGCGCGACTTGGCCTGGGACTTGATCCACCCGATCGGATCGAAATCGCCGTCCTCGGTGATGACTGCCGCAACCGGGATGTTTGCGAATAGCTCGTTCATCCTGCGCTGCCCCTCGGCTTCGAGCCGATCAAATAGTTCATCGGCACGCGTCTGGGCGGACACCACCTCCGCATTGAACTGGGAGACAGCGCCTTCGAATCGTGCAGTGAGCTCGGCGGTCACCTTGCTGGTGATCTCCCGGGTGAGGATGCCAATGGCGGTGTTGTCGGCCATCACTTGACCTCCGGCTGGGTCCCGATCTTCGCTTCGATACGAGCAAGCGCCTTCTCGATACGATCGTTCTGCTCGACCGCGAAGTTCCCGATCTGGATCAGACGGGCGATGCCGTCGACGAGACTGCGGCCCTTGTTCCCGTTGAACTCGTCTCCGAGTTGCGGCCAGCCCTTGCCGTCGGGGCCGAGTAACTGCTCCTGAACATCTGCAGCGTTTGCCATGTCATCCTCCTGAGGAAGTAACGCGTCGCCGAGTGCGAGCGCGCGGTAGTAGAACTTGCGGCGGTCGTCGAGACCGTTGGTGCCGCCGTTGACAGCCTTCGTCGCGCCGAGCAGGTCCTGGCGGTCGGCGAACCCATTCATGTTGCGGGCCACCGTCCAGTACCAGACGGCACCGAGGAACCCGAACTCATCACCCGCCAGGGCGTTCGGGTCGTCGACGAAGAATGTCGGCGTCGGAACGAAGCCCTTCGAGTACGCCCACTCCGACACTTTCGTGTGGTTGTAGCGCCCGGTGATCTGAATCGGACCGTGGCCCTTGAATCGCTTACCGTCGCCCGGCTGCGTGTTGCCGAGGTCTGTTCGGCCCTCGTATGCGGACCCGGACGCAATCTCTTGCATGTGCAGGAGCCCGCCCGACTCGTGGCCGATTTGCGCCACAAACATTGCGACCCTGTCGACGGAGGTGCAGTCGGCTTCAATGAGAGCAAGGTTCCATGCTGGGACCAATTCCTCGTAGCGTTCGTTCGATACACGGAAGTCCATTGCACGAGCTAGTGTTTCGGCGTTCATGTCACCGCTTCCCTGTGATTCTCCGGCGTTCCGCCACCTTGTGGCGATGGCACGTTCGGCAACTTCGCTGGCCAAACTTTGTGACATATGTGTTAGCGAAGGAGAATTCGTGGCCTCTCAGGCAATGCGTCTGTGCAGCCTTCTTGTGAGTGCCATGGATCGCTTGATCTCGCTGATTATTACTGTGGCTGTCGTAGCGCAAGTTGCAGAGTCGGTTGTCATACGGAATGCCGTTGTTGTGGCATACCTCCATACCGGCAGTTTCTTCACCCAGGAAAGCCAACGCCACCAAACGGTGTACTCGCCATTGGCGGACTTTGCCCAGCCGGGAAAGTGAGACCACTCGGTAGCCGCGATCCGTCTCTGCTTGCTTCAAGATCTGACCGCGGCGGATTGGACGATCCAAGCTACGGACGCGACCAAGATCACTGGCCTCGTACAGGCCCTCATAACCGGGCACGCCGATCCATATTTCTGACGATTGGGTAGCATTCATTGCTAGCCCCTCTCTGCTGTAATCAGATGGGTGGGTCAGAGGCCGTTCGGTGTTCCACCACCGCGCGGCCTCGCTTGATTCTACCTGTGGAGCAACGGATTTCGCTCTTACGACACCGGACCCATGAACTGCACCAACACCGCATCCCAGACCGCGGCATCCGCATCAGCGACCGGGGCGACGTTCGGTGTCGCCGTGTACCCCTTGCCCGCGATGCACGACGCCAACTGATCGACCGACATCCAATACTCGTACGGCCGGAACCCACTGTCGGCGACGAACACCTCCCGGGTCTCGGCATTGAATCCGACGACCGTGAAGTAGTGGTAGACCGTCCCGCCGCCGTACGCGGGTTTCTCGCCGCGGGTTCCGATCGGGTAGTTCGACGGCGGCACAACGACGTTGACGACGACCGCATAGCCGCCGAGGATCGACGCCTGAATGTCCGACCACAGCAGCTCACGCTGCGCGGGCGTCGCATCGTTGCCGGGGATCTGGCGAGTCACATAGTCCGCATCGACATTCCGATTCAGCAGGTCCATGATGAGCCCGATGTGGCTCGTCCCGTTACGGGTCGTACCCAACTGCTTCGCCAAATCCGTTTCCGTAGACCCGATCCCCCGCACATCGAGAGCAACCTGCGTCGACGCAGGACCACACCAATATCCAGTCTCTTGCGGGATGATCGTCGTGTTGTGAGACAGAACGATGTCAGCCATGAAACGCTCCTCTAATTCGTTGCGAGGGTGGCGGCGTTGATCATCGAGAACAAACGCTTGATACGCTCCTGCGACTTCTGCCCAGGCGACTTCTCCGGCTCGTCATCACCGATGACAGTCCGCACAACCACCCGCTCATCACGGTCGTCGTTGACCTCGATCGACTCCACCCGATCGAAGAACGTCTCCCCCTCGTCCTCCCACCCGACAAGATGACCCAGGTCGTAGTCGTAGAACGCACCGAACGGTGCCCAGTCGAGAACCTCGACCTTCGCGCGGCGCTTGCCGGCGTTGTCGAACAATCCCTGTTGCGCGTTCTGGAAACTGGAGAACGTGTAGCCCGCGGCACCGCCGTTGACGAACTTCTCTGGGCGAGCGAACTTTCCGTGCTCGCGTTTGAGTTTGTAGTTCGTGGCCTTCATGAACGCCAGGAACACATCGTCCAAGATCCCCGACAGGGCCCCTGCGACGCCGCCGATGATGCCGCCGAGGCCACCGATCGGGATGGACAGGAATGTGAGCACCGATGTGGCGAGCGCGATGATGCCCTGCTCGATGGCGAGCTGTAAGAGTTTGTTCAGCCAGGTGGGTGATTTGCCGCCCACCACAACCGAATACGCTTCCATCGCCTTCGCAGTGACAGTCGCATCGATGATTCCCTCGGAATCCTCCGACCACACGCACGACGGCAACTCGGTCTGCTTCAGCTGCTTCGAGATCAGATCCGCCAACCCGGGCAGGAACCCGCCGAGCAAACCGTTGATGGAATCTGCGATGGTCTCCGAGATGGTGTTCGCCAACCCGTCGACGATGAACCCGGTGTTGAGTACTCCACCGGACTTCGGGCGGTCCACGACATCGACGATGATCTGCGACTCGAGCAACGTCAGCCGGTCCGGCATCGGTTGAGGGTCACGCCCTTTGATCCACATCCGCATCCGGATCATGCACGACGAATCCTTCAACACCCGCTCGAACAGTTCGTCGAGCGGCACCATCCGGGCCTGCATCGTCACCCACTCGGAGGTGTCACGCAGAATGTCGTACGGCAACAGGGTGATCGGGCACTGCCCAGTGCGGAACTGCAACCTCCACACATTCCGCTGCAGATACCAGTAGATCCCCGACCGCAGAGGACCTACATACAGGTCCTCCGGTGGGAACTGCACCTCCTCGAAACCCGGCAACGGCATCGGGTACGCCATGATGCAGGCCAGGTAGATCTGCATGTCCACCAAGTTGACCGTGATGGTCTTGTTGCCCTTGATGCCCTTACGGATCGCCTCGTCGACGAGACCGTCGTAGTTCCGGCCGTTGTACGTGACCCGAATGAACACTGTCGTCGAGTCGCACTTCATGATCTGGCCGGCGAACTCCGACGACCCCGGGATGACGATCTGCGCAGGCCCGATCTTGTTCTTCACGAACTTGATCCGGCACGACGAGTAGTCGACGATCATCCCTACCGGCTTGATCTCCGAATCGAACAGTTCCACCTCGAACTCGGCGTCGACACCACGAGACGGTGGGACGTCGAGCAGTTCCCGCCACGCAGCAGCAGACCACGCATCGAGCGGGACATGGGAGGCATCAATGACGGGTGCAGTCAAAACGGCCTCCGTGATTTCGGTTCGATCTCACACACCGCAGACGACGCAGCGTTACCGCCGATGCACCGCAGCAGAGTCATCGGCAACTTCCGATGCCCGGGGACGGCGTTGATTCCTCGGAATCGTTGAGCTCCCATGTCGCGGTAGAAGAACTGGCGTTTGTTCGACTTCGGGGTGCGGGAATTGTCGGTGTGAATGACTACGACTTCCCCGGACTGCAGGTTCGGTGTGGTCACCACCGCATCCCCGGTGGGGCCGACCGGGAGCTGAAATACCCCGGGGCCCTTCAGCGTCCAGATCGGCATCGCTTTCCGGTCACCGGAGTTGTAGATGAACTTCTTCGCGGTCGGCTGCCCGTTCACCCACGTGAACACCTCGGTGAGTCCGAACCACCACGGCCGCTCCACGACGACAGGAATGAGGTACGGCTGAAACTGCTCGAACTCGGGGTCCTGGTCGTGGGTGATCTGCGGCATGTCCGCGAGCCGGAAGTCGCAGAACAACGTCCCACGCCGCTTCGAGTTCACGAACAGGCGTGACTGGAACTCGTAGGCGATGTCCTGCCAGAACGAGTCGTTCACGTCGCCGAACGGACGACCCAGAGTGCGATGCACGTACACGGGGATCTGGAACTCGCGAGGCTCGACGACCGAACCCAACCAGATTGCGCCGTCACCTCGAGCCGACTTGAACCACTGATGGGTAGCTTTCGGCTCGACGTAGTCCGCCCAGCCGGTCGCCATCACCACACCCCCATCGGGACGTGGTGTTCCATCACGCTGAGCTACCTGGTGATGTTCGGACAGTAGCCAGGACCGTTCCGGGAGATACTCTTTCGGTCCCGGACCGGCGATCGTCACATTCGCTGTGCCGTCAGGGAAGAATGTCATCCCTGCACCCGCACAGACAGACCCTCGAAATGCTCCTGGACGCGGGCTGCGCGGACACCGGCCTTGACTTCTCGGCGGTCGTAACCCTTGGCGTTGATGGTGATCGGTCGCTGACCGGCGAACGGATCCCCTGCAGGCGCAGCGGCCGCAACCTGCGACCCGCCCTTTGCCAATGCTGCAATCATGTTGCGCTCCGACTCCAAATACTTTCGCTGATCGTTGGTCAGAACCAGCTCCGAGAAACCAGACATGTTCGCTCCCAACGTCCCCGACGCCCACTCGCCACCGGTGTCGAACAACTTCGGGTTCATCGCCTTCATGAACTCCTCGATCCAGTTCGGGGCACCCGGGGTGACCGGCAACTGGGTTTGTGCTTCCTCCGGTGAGATCTGCATCTCCGGGGGATTCATCGCAGCGTTCAGGCCGACCATCGCCAGCTTCCCGACCACACCCATGTCGTCGGCCCCGTAATAGCCGAGAACATCACCGACGTTCTCGGTCACGGCGGACCCAACGATCTCGCCGAGAGCGGCCGACCACTGATCAGCTGTGGTGAACGCACCCGTTCCCGAAGACCCACCGGACTTACTCTTCGTCAGCGCATTCCGGGCACGCTGCAGCGCACGGTCCGCGTCGGCCTTCTCCTCCGGGGTGGATTCCGGGTCGGATGCCGCATACACCTCGTTGCGTTTCCGATTCGCCTCCACGACAGCTGCTTCCAGATCCAGGCGCGACAGTTCGTCGTCGGTGTAGTTCGTTGTCAGCTCCGGGGCCTGCGGGGCAGGAGGGGTATCCAGTCCATTCGCTGCAGCATTTTTCTTGGCTTCGAGGTCCTTGACCTTCTGCTCTGCTGCGGTGATTTTCAGGACAGCCTGCTGCCGGTCCGCTTCGGACTTCTTACCGTTCGCGAACGTTTTGTCGCGGGCCTCTTCCGCCTGCTGCACCGCGACGACAGCACGCTCGAGCGCGATCTGGTCCTTCTCCGCCCACGTCGCCTTCTTCGACGTACCCGAGTACGAGTAGCCGCCGACCGATGTTGCGGAACTATCCCCGCTGACCGGGGGTGAAATCAGTTCCAGCGGAAGGTGGTACAGGCTCGTGAATTGTGGATCGAAAGCGCCAGCGGCGGTCCGGCCGTACTGCACGCCGCCGCCTGCTCCACCGGACTCGATGTTGATTCCACCGACCGTCGCAGACATGTGTTCCTGCGACGTTCCGACGACGAACAGATCCGATGGCGATCCACCCGCGACCAGCCCAGCGGTCATCCCGTCGAGCAGTGAGTAGGTGGTGTAGAGACGTTTCGCTTCTCCACCCATCGCTATTGACTGCGCGGCCGACACGACAAACGAGCAGTCCCGAGACCCGGGAACGTACTCCATTCCGTCCATACCCTGGACGTACTGCTGCGCCGCCGTGACGCCGTCGATGACACCGCCGGTCGCATAACCGGGGAGCTTCGGGAACGTGCCCGCATTGATCTGCTCGAGCTCCGCCGGATACTTCTGGGCCATCGTCCGGCGGGTGATTGCCTCCCCGCCGTCGAGACGCACAGCAGGCATCCCGCCGATGAGACCGAGGAACCCATCCACAACCTCGGTACCCGGACCGGTCGTCGGCAGGAACCCGCCGTCGGCCCTGCCTGGGGGGGTCAGCACAGGAGCGACCGGCCCCTGCACACCGTCGCGGTTGAAGTCCCTCTGAGCCTTCGCAGTCAACGCGGTGTCGATCGTGACCGTCAACGTCTGCGGGATCAGCAGATCCCGGATCTTGTCGCGTGCCGCCTGATCCTGCGCGATGATCTCGAACTGCCCATCAGGCAACTCTCGGACCGTAATGCCGATGTCCTCGAGCTTGGAACGGGCATCGTCGGACAACGACTGAACAGTGATGGCTTTGTTGTCGGGAGTCTCGTCGAGCAGCCGCTTGATGTTCTCCAACTCGGCAGTGACCACGCCGGCATTGGGGACCAACAGATCCACGAGCTTCTCCGGGGGAAGAATCCCCAACGCGGCCGCGAGCGCATCGACATCGACGCCGGCGAGTCGAGCACCCTCCGATGACTTGAGGAACGCGTCGTAGATTCCCCGCGACGCAACGAGCGCCGCCTGCCGTGCCTGATCCTGGGACTGCCCGTTCTTCAGCGCATAGTCTTGTGCGGCCTGCGCCGCGGCAGCCATGTTGTCGCGGACCCCGTACATGCTCTCCGACAACGCACGTGAGGCATCGGTGTTCAGGCTGATACGGCCGGTGGTCTGGTCGATGATCGTGCCGTAGTCGAGGATCTTGTTACCGGCAGCATCGACGGCACCGGTATCGGCTGCCGCGGCCCACAGTTCCGGGAGTTGCCCGATCTGCTCGTTCGCCGCGGCGACTGCGGCGTCGAATCCCTTAGCGCCGCCCGACAGAATGTCGAGAGCATTCTTCAGGGCTGATGTCTTGTCTTCCGCCGAGGCGGTCGACGACGAGAGAGTGTCCATCGACTTCGCGAGATCCCGGGCAGCCGGGTCGGCATCCGCCAGTGCTTGAGCTGCCTGCTGCGCCTGTTTCTGAGCCTCGCTCAGATCAGCGTTCATCGAGCCGAGCTTGAGGCTCAGATCGACAGCGTTCGTGCCGGACTCACCGAGCCCGTCCGCGAAGTCCTTCAGCCGGATGGTGCCTTCACCGGAAGTCTTGTTGTGCGTATCGAGGGCACCGTTGACGCGATCCTGCGCGTCGGCATCACCCATCAGTGCACGCGTCAGGTCATCGGTGGAGATGCCCATTTCCTTGAGGGCATCAGCTCGGACCTTGAACGGTCCACTGCCTTCGAGGGCTGCCTGGGTCTGCTCACGCAGAGCGGTGTTGACCTTCTCCAGTTCGGGGACGGAACCCGCTGTGGCCTGAGTGAATTCCTGCGTCGTGAACGCAGCGTCCTTCATCTTGTCGATGTAGCCGTCTTTGGCGAGTGCCTCCGCGTTGGCCTTGATGCCGGCTTCGGATAGTGCGCCGGTCTCGGCGTCGAGGTTTCCGATCAGACCACTGATAGCGGCCTTGTGCTCTTCCGTTGCCTGCGCAGCCTTCCGCTGATTCGACGCATACAGCGACAAGCCGACGACAGCAGCAGTGATCGCGATACCGACCGGGCCACCGAGGGCGGTGGCCAACCCACCGGCTCCGAGGCGGACAGCGGTGCCGGTGGCTGCAAGAGCACCCTGGGTGCGGGCCAGCGACTGACCGGCTAGCGCCGCGGCACCAGCAGCGCCGACGAACGACGATTGGATCGCGGCGATCGACGGAGCTCGTTGCCCAAGAGCTGCGATCGACGACCCGAACCCACCGACAGACACTGCACCGATGCGAGTCGTCTGAACCACTGCACCGGTAGCGGTGGCGAACTGGCGGGCATTCGCCGCGGCGGACTGAAGATTGGGACCGAGGTTCTGCGCGAACCTTCCTGTGTTCTGGATTGCCGTCCCGAATCGACCCAACTCGGAGGTCGGGCGGGCCATCAGGGTGCCGAATGCCGACGATGCGACACGGAACGCGACCAGCGCCAACGCTGCTGTCTGGATTGGACCCGGCAGGTTGCTGAAGACCCCCACCAGAGATCCCGCAGCTGACGCCAACGGCTCGACGACGTTCAACACGCCGGAGAGGCCTGCGGACGCACCCTGCCCGGCGGCCTGCAGAGTGTCGAGCAGGCCACCCGACACGAGTGCGCCTTCACCGAGATCCAGGAGGGCAGTCCCGGCTGTGGACGCGATCCCGACGAGGCTTTCACCGGAATTCGACAGACTCCCCCACGCCGACTCCAACATCGGGAAGTCGGACAGAGCAACATTCGACAAGGTGCCACCGAGACCAGTCATCGACGTCTGTGCGTTCGCGACGACACCATCGAAGTTGTCGAGCGCATTGTCGGCGAGGTCGACGACCGCAGTTCCGAGGGATGTCAGAGGTCCGTCGATCAAGTCGTAGAGCTGCAGCTGCAACCGCTCCGACGTGTTCCCCATCCGCTCGAAAACGCCAGGGAGTCCCTGGTTCTGGGCAGCAGCCAACGCTGCAGCAGCGCCCTGCTCACCGACCGCGGCGCGCATCGAGTTGAACCCGGCGGCACCCTGCTCGGCGGCGACACCACCGAGACGCATCGCATCCGACCCCAACAGGGTTGCGGTCGCCTGCTGATATAGCTCAGGTGTCAGGTTCTGGGACGCGGTCTGCAGTTGCCCGATCAGCGACTCCATGCCGACGAACTGGCCCTGCGCGTCATAGACAGTGAGACCGAGAGTCTCCATCGCCCCCTGGGCAGGCTTCGACGTGTCTGTCAGAGACAGCAGTGTCGACTTCAGCAGGGTGCCGGCATCGGATCCGGTGATGCCCGCGTTGGCGAGCATGCCCAACGTCGCAGACGTGTCCTCGATCGACAGACCGAACTGGTTCGCAACAGCACCCGACTGGGCGAGACCCGATGCGATGTCGGTGATTTCCGCCGACGACGCGTTCGCGGCGTTCGCCAACACATCCGACGCAGTGGCGGCATACGATGCGTCCAGGCCGAACGCCTGCAGTGCCTGCGACTGAATAGTCGCCGCCTCCGCAGCATCGATCTGAGCTGCCGCCGCCAGCTGCAGAGTGCCCTTCGCGGCCTCCATCGACTGCTCGACAGTGAAGCCGCCCTTCGACAACTCCAACATCGCGGACGCAGCATCGTTCGCGGACGTCGCCGACAGATCGACGTCGTTGCCGAGCTCCATCGACTTCGCTTTGAGCGTGTCCATCTCAGCGGCCGTGGCACCGGTAACACCGGACAGGCTGTTGAGGGTGCGAGTGAATTCGTTGCCGGTCTCGATGACCGACGCGAACGACAACCCGACCCCGGCGACGGCAGCGAACTGAGCGACCTTACCGATCAGCCCCTGGAGGGTGTCCGCGGCAGAATCTGCACCGGACTGCACCTCACTGTTGAGGGCTGATAGATCAGCGCCCACCTCGATATCTATCCGTCCACCGGCTATGGGACTCACCTCCGATGGTCGAATTCAATTGTCGGTCAGCCGATCTGCCACATCTTCCCGAGCTCACTGAGCGGGATCTTCTTCTTCTCGACGCTGCTGTACTTCTTCACCTTGCGGGCGTAGTCCTCCCACAAGGCGGAAGAATTGCGTTCCAGTCGTTGCCCGACAGGAGGGATCAGCGGGTCCGGTGGAGGCTTCGCTGCCTGCTCACGCTGCTTCTTCACCTCAGGATCGTTCGGGTCCGTGATCCACTGCCGGTACTCCGAGTGGAGCCAGAAGTCGTCACGGTCGACGAGCATCGCGATATTCTCGGAATCGAACCGGGACTGCGCATCCCAGTCGAATACCGACCGCAGCAGTGACGTGAACTCGCGATGCGGAAGAGCTAACCCGTCTGCGAGGCCCATCCCGAAATGTTTCCGGAATCCTGCGAATGCTGCGCCCTGGCCATCCTCGGTCAGGAGGTAGGCAAGGGCGCTAGAATTTCCCCCTCGGCGAGAGTCGACAGGTTCACGATCCGGTTGATGACCTTCGCAGCATGAGCCGGAGGGACGGGCGGGGAAACCTTTTCCCACAACGCCGCGCCGGCGTCGTCACCGACGATCAACTGCAGCATCGACAGATGCTTACCGGCGTTCAGCAGCTGAAAGAATCGAACCGATTCCTTACCTGTGAACTCCCGCCTGATGTCAGCGTCGACACCGAGCAACGTCACCTCGAGAGGTGGCAAGGGTTCGGTGGCAAGGCAATCCAACAGATCGAGTCGCTCGACCGTTGCCGCCGGCTCAGCATCGCGCTGAGCCGGACGGGCCGTGGACTTACGTGGGGTGCTCGGCATGATTGATTCCTAAGCTCAGATAGCGAGCGGGTTGGTGTTCGTGTACGGGACGACCTCGGACAGGGCCAGGAGTTCCATGTCCCAGCCGTCGATCTTGTCGCCACCCAGATTTCGCGCCGGAGGGGTGAACAGGGTGACCCGCGAGCAGTACAGAACCAGCGAATCCTCGTCGTCGTACAAGCGGAGCAGGATCGCGAATTCCTCGGAATCGCCGACATCCCAACGGAACACGTCGGTGGAACCGACCTGCGTGATCGCGCCACCCTGCAGCACCGTGGAGACGGTGGCCTTGGAGTAGTCGACGGGCTTCATCTTGAAACGGTCGGAACGAGGTCCGCGGGCCAGCTTGTACGCCGACTTGCGGTTGTTCCAGATGTTCAGTTCCTTGGTGTCCTGGGACGGGTTCTGCTCGAACCCGGCCTCGATGCCACCGAACGGATCCCACACGACCGGGGTGCCAGTACCAGTGGAAGGGGAAGGGGCGAACGGGTTCGCTGGGATGAGGGTGCCTGCAGGGGCGCGGAAAGCGTCGCCGTCCTGCCAGACATACGCCTTCTCCGGATCTACGTAAGTGCTCACGAAAGTACCTCCTTGATTGGCTCACGCTCGTGAGCTCTTGTGGAAGCCCCACCCCTGGACATGCCGAGCAAGCAACACCAGAGGTGGGACGTTATGGCCGCCGGATAGGCGGAACAGGGGCGCGAAAAGCGCGCTAGCGGACGACGACTTTCACGTCGAACCGAGTGATGGAGCGGAACAAGGGAAGATCGACGCCCCGCTGCCGGTCGACTTCGGTGATCGGCCCGTCGATCCATTCGGCATTCCATGTGCAGTTTCGGAACTTCTGCTGCCGGGCCTTGTGGATCAGCCGGGCACCGAGATCGCCGATGTTCCAGGCCAGTTCCTCGGGTTCGACATCGCCGCCGAGGATTTCCCACCGCGGAACCCACACATCGATCTGGATGAGCGGCCGCCGCAGCATGGGGTCGACCCCGTAATTCGATGGCGCGGTGATCGTCGCGAACGGTGCCGTGATGTCCCCAGGGGGTAGATCGCCGGTGACGATCCCGTCCGCAGGGCAGAGTGTCGTGTACTCGTCGATGCTCCGCAGGAACTGGCGGATAGCGCCAGGTACGTACGGTGTGGACGTCGTCATGCCCTACCTCGATTGAAGTAGTCACGTTGGGCGCGTGTCACCATCCGAACAGTCCCGGACCGAGTCGTGTAGCTGACAAGGTTGCTCCGGGAAGATGAACCGCCCCTCCGTGGTTGGAAGCCGCGATACCTACCGAACTCGCGAGCCGCACTGGTGAGTGTCGCCAATGCACGGCGCTGCGAAGTGCCGTATTCCTTCCAGAAGGCTTCCGGGTCGTCGTCTTCGACGTACACCCGTGAGCCCTCAACGAGAACACTTGCTCCCCGCTGGAACTCACCAGTGCGGTTCGGGACTGTTGCGTCGAATCGATTGAGGATCTTCTCGGCAATCTCGGTACGACCTGGCGTCGAAAGGCGTAGCGCTTCCGCCCGGAGTTGCTCCCGGTAGATCGCGACGCGGGCCATGTCAGGCTCCGGCGACCCGGGGGCGACGCGACTTGTCTTCAGGCGGAACGACGACGTCGGGGATCTTGTCGGCCTTCACTTCGGCCGGCGGATCCACAGGCGCAGCATCCGGGGCGACTGCCTCATGCTTGTCGTCGTCCTTCGACGTGTCTCGGACATGCCGTTCGTACAGCTTCGAGTTCACATCACCCCACCGCGTGTTTCCGTCGGCGTCGGTGAACTTGACGATCCCCGACTTCGGGGTCTCAGTAGTGGCTTCGTCAGCCATGATTCACTCCTTCATATCGCTGCTCGCGCGCACGATGGCCGCGATATAGCGGGGTTGATGATTACGATTCCGCCGGGGCCGAGTCAGACCGACGACGTGCACAACAAGTCCGTCAGGGCCCCGCAAGCGGTCCTTCGCGCGGGGAGGATCCAACACCGACCCGTCGAGAGGGGCCGGTTCGAGCAGCAGCACGAACGAGGACACAACATTCCCCGGATACAGTTCCGTGTTCCCCGCATCGACCGATGAAGACGACAACTGGCGTTGCTGCAACAGCCCCGCATACGGAATCTCCGTCGGCGGAACCGGTTTCAGCACACCAGTCGACTCATCGGGGACACCCGGGTTGTCCCGCAGTAGAACCCACCGCTCCACGAACCTCATCCGGGAGCAATCGAAAACGAGGAACCCTGCTCCGTCTTCGGGGACAGGCGCTCCTTCTGCCCGGCCGACAGATACACGACCTCTTCCATGTCGACGGACTGGAAGTTGTACTCGGTGGTGATCTCCGGGAACTGCTCGGACTTGATGTTGGTGCCGACCCGCATGCTGTCCAACGCGCGGGACACGACGACGCACATGATGCCTTCGACGAGATCCCGGTCCAGAACAGCATTCTGGACATCGGTATCGAGAGTGGGGACTTCATCCCGGACGACTGCCGACGCGAACCGGATCAGTCGGAGGACCTGCGGTTGCTGCGCCTCGAGGAACACCTCTTGACGCCACTCCTGCAGGTCCACCAACTCGATCAGCGGGTAGGCCACAGGTCAGGCCTTGGCCCCAGCGGCAGCCTTCGCTGCAGCAGCTGCTGCACGCTTCTCAGCTGCGGAGGGCTCACCATCGTCCGACTTGTCGTCGGTCTTGGTGATCAGCCCGCCGTCCTCGAGACGCTCCAGATCCTCAGCCGACACATCAGCCGGAACGAGAGCGCCCTTGTAGAGCATCTTCAGCTTGCCGTCTTCGCCGTTCACGCCGACGAGCGGCGCGGTGACTACGTATCCCATGTCAGACCTCTCAGATTCCGGTGATCTTGATGGCGGCACCGGGCTCGTTGACGTACGGAACGCAGACACGGCGAGCACGGACACGCCACTGGTCGTTGTCCTCGTCGCGGATCGACTTCGTCTCGACGACGTCACCGGTGTAGCCCTGGCCGAGCTTCTCGTCGGCGATACCGCCGAGAGCATTGGTGTCGATGATCCACGCGCCGGCCGCAGGCAGGTTCGGCGTCGGGAGGATCGTCAGACCAGCGACGACACGGAATTCGCCGGTGTAGACCGAATTTCCCTTGTCCTCGCGTGCCATCAGAGTCGACAGCTTGTCGTCGGATGCCAACAGCGCCCACGTCGCGTCGTCAACGACGATGGCGTTCGGCTCGTATCCCTTGTTCAGGGCTGTGACCTTCGCCTTCGCGAGCATGATGTCCCGGAGGATCGTCGACGTCGAACCAGCCCACGAAGCAGCAGCTGCCTGAGTCGCGGTGACCTGCGACGCGACGAGGGACAGGGCGAGACCGTCGACGGTCTTCACCAGAGTGTTGACCAGACGCTGGAATGCCTTCTCCACGGGAGAGAAGTTGGAGCGCTTGATCTTCTCATCGGTGATGGGCACGTCCTGGCCCCACTTGGTGACCTTCACGGCCTGCGGAGTTCCGTCACCGAGACCGGTGAGCGGGTACTCACCGCCCGGGCTGATGGCCTCGGGTGCGCGGTCGGTGTACAGCGGATCGTCCTGCTCGAAGACGACTGCGCCACCGGACACATCGGTTCGGGAGGTCAGAATGAAATCCGACACGAAGCGCTGTGCCGCGATGGTATTGATGCGGCGTGCAACGACGGACGGGGTAGCGAGGTACCGGTTGATCGATTCGATGTCACCCGAATAGACGGGCGGCCCCGCTGGGTATGTGATCGCCATAGTGGCTCTCCTTCAGTACTGGGAGCCGCTGGGCTCCAGAGGGATTGAGGTGGGTCGCTCAGAAAGCGACGCGGACCTTGCCGGAGGCGGCAGCGGACGTTGCGATACCGACGACCTGGGAGTAGTCGGTTCCTGCGCCGATCGTGGCGACAGCACCCGCAGCAGCGGGGAGCACTCGAGCGCCGGCGGCGATAGCACCGGATGCAGCGAGCTCGTGGACACCACCGCGGTGAACGGTGACCTTCTCGCCGACGGCAGCATCGTTCGCGGCGACACCGACCCACGCTGACGTTGCAGCGGTTGTGGGAGCGACGGTCTCGTTGCCGGAGATGAACACCAGCTGACCGCCGGTGACAGCCACAGATGCCGTCAACGGGACGTCGGCACCCGGCTTCCGGATGGGAATGTATTCGGCCATGTCAAGGCCTCACTTTCAGTTGGATTGTGGGTGGAACTGCTCGTACAGCAGCTCTTCCGGCGTCATCGGACGTCCGGGTTGCGGCCCCTGCGAAGGAACCGGCGCGGGAACACGCGGTGCGTTCGGGTCCACCGGAGGAACCGGCGGTACAGCAGGAGCCAGAGTCGGCTGGATGGTCGCCCAATCAGCAGCCAACTCTTCGGGCGTCGCGCCCTTGAGTCGATCGATCCATACAGCGGGAACCGAATTCGTGATGGCGAACCGAAGCCGGAGGTTCTCGGCTTCCTTCTCCATTGCAGCCGTAGCCTTCTCGGACGCCAGATTCTGCGCCCGCTCGAGCTCGGACAATTTCTCGTCCGCGATCTTCTTGGCATCGGCCGCCGCTTTGTCCTGAAACTCCTTCAGCGCCTTCTCAGCTGTCGCACGTGCTTCTCGTTCTGCATCGAGCGCCTTCTTGCCAGGGTCACCGAGACCCTCGGGGTACTCCGGCGTCGCGCCGGGAGTAGGAGCAGGAGTAGCGACCGGTGCCGGAACAGCAACAGGTGCAGGTTCGACAGGGGCTGCCGGGGTGACTTGTGGTGCCACCTCGGCGGGAGTGGGAACAGGAGCAGCCGGAACGGGAGTGGTCATAGGAATGGAACCTCCAGGATGGGTTGGAAACGTCATCGCGACGTCGAACCACCCCAGATCGCCTGGAGTGGATGAACATCCCCGCTGTGCGGGGAAGAATGTGGGCATCAAAAAACCCCGCAGCGCGTGGCGTACGGGGTCAGTGAGCGATGGAAATCAGAGTGAAGACAAGTCTCCGGATCGAACGATTCCGGAGTAACGGGAAGCTATCTGGTCGAATGCCACGGCGGCGGGAACGCTGCTCCTGGCAAGCGATTTCAAGCCGACGCGGATTGCGTTCGCAGCGTCCTGGTCGGCGTTGGGAACCCAGTTCAGTTGCACCGAGTCCGAATCATTGGTCCACAACAACCCGAGATCAGGTAGCCGCACCCAACGCCCCGGGCCAGACATGTTCACTGCGTACGACGCACCGCTGATGGCGCGCGCACCGACATCGGAGGGATCCGACAGGCTTCCCATCTCACCCCCCGATCCGGTCGGGATTCTGCCCGACCACTCGTGCGTACAGAATCAGATGGCGGCCGTTCTCGGCCATGCCGGTGATCTCGTACTCTACGCCGCGGCCGAGGACCAGCTCGTTCTCTTCCGGACCGTATGCCGCCAAACCTTTCGGGTCGGCTTTACCGTTCGCGAGACGTTCATGCGACGACACGTACAACGCCTGAGTGCCTTCCGGAACATCGAGCACGAGTTGGAGTTCGCCGGTGTTCCCGAAACTCGACGACGATTCCATGGACGTCGACATAAAGCCGTCGTCCCTTTTCACGTCGCCGATGAGACTGGAAGCCTGAGCGGTTCGGAGAGAGCCGTCGCGGCTGATGCCGAGCACTCGTTCTTCGACCATTCGCGAAACCCGAATGTTCTCCGGTATCCGCGGGGCCGCGGCGATGACCCTGACGAGTTCTGTGACGTTCTCGAGCAGCTTCGTGCGCTCGACCGGGTCGGTGATGTTCCCGAACGAACCCGGCGCATGGGCACCGTCGCCGCGGAGCCCGCTGTTGATCGCCCGGTAACCGTTTCCGGTGTACTCGAGGATCATTGCTCGCTGCTGGGCATCGAGACCGTCGGCGTACCCGTGCCACACGTCGAAGCCGAAGTCATGCCCTTCGTCGTCGGTGAACACCCGAGCTGGCTGGGTCGCCTTGTACGTGTTCTCCGCCGCGAGCCACGCGGTGACGTCTGCGGTGTATTTCGACTCCGCGGCCAACCACGACTTCGTGTCATCGACGTTCTGTTGGAAGGCTGCGCGTTTCGCCGCCTCCGTTGCAGCGACCGCATCGAGATCAATGACCGGACGGACCGGCTTGCGGATATCCGGGACCAGGCCCGTTCGTGAACCAGCACCGGATACAGGGCCTGACCGGTCCAGGATGTATCCGTTCGCTCGAAGCAACCGCAACGCATCTTCACGGGACTCAGCGAGCTCCATGATTGACTCCGGCATCAACCTCGGGGTCGTCGCAGGGTTACGGCCGCGCGCACGGATCACCTTGCCGGCGACACCACGCTTCGTCACACCCTCCGTCGACGTGAACAGTTGCTGCCCATACACATCCTGGGTCTGCAATGACCCCGTTGACCCGGCCGCCGAATCCAAACCGGTAGCGCCGCGGCGGACGTTGACGACCTGCCCGATATCTGCGCCGGACCGGATCGCGTCAGCACCCGCCATGGTGAACGTCTTGTTCTGCTCGGCGACCGACAGTGAATCGAAGTACTTCACCGGATCGACCGTGATGTCACTGGCAGCATCCGCGAGACTGGGAACCGCTCTGCAGTCACAACCCGGATGCCTACGGAACGCTGCATTCCATCGGTACCAGCGGCCCGCCAACACTGCGCACCGCGAGCACGACGGCGGATTCAGCATCCGCACATACCCAGTGTTCGGGCGGGCAGTCACCGCGACGTTCGTAGCGACCCTCGAAGCGTCAGCCAGCTGGGTTTGCATGTACACCTGTAGTGCCTGCAAACCCATCCCCCACGCCGCCGAGGGACCCTTGGCTTCGACCTGTTTCCCAGCAGTCACCACAGCGCCGTACAACAGCCCATCCAGCGAACGACCATCCGATGCGACACCCGAAAACGACTCCGGCACAACATCGAACTCCGAAGCAACCGGTGTGCCGAGCTCATCCAAAGTCCCCGACACGTACTCGTCGGTACCCTCGACAGCTCGAACCTGACCGACCGACATGATCTGCACCAAAGCATCGACATTCGCAGCGAACCACACATCGAAATCAGCAGGCGGCCGAGACCCCCACACCTCCTCCGCGTACGCGAGGACCTCCATCGTCAGCCGCTGCTGACCCCGGTAATGGTCCTTCGCCGTATCAGGAAGTGGCATCGGTCAGCGGCCGCGCGAAACGGGCAGCAGGAGACGCCGCAACCGCAGCCTCATCCATCTTCGCCATCTGCTTCCGCTGAGTCTCGCTATACCCCATATCGATACGCGTCTGCTCCAACGGAGTGATACCTGCCTGGTGAAGTTTTACAGCAGCATCCGCCTTCTGCGCCACGGTCGGAGTCGACGGATCACGCCACACCGTCTCCAAACTGAAATCCCGGATCTCGAGTTCACTCTTCCCGCGCATGAACATCAGGTTGATGCGCTGCGCTTCCTCGTGAGCTCCACCGAGGAACGTGTGTTTGCGTTCGATGCGCTTCACCAACTGCGTCTCCGAGGAACGGATCGCATCGGCGGACGCGGGATTGTCACCGACGAACCCCATGTAGTGCGGGGGTAGCGCGGCCATCTGAGACGCCAACTGCGCCAACAGTTTGATCGTATTGTGGAACACTGTCAGGTCGGACTCCTCGAACGTCCCGACCTTGACGTCCTTGTCCTCGTTCGCCCAGATCCTGTTCTTCAGCATCGACCACGCCGACACCTGCTGGCCGTTCTTGTCGACGAAATCGGACTGCTTCAAACCGAACGCATACCGGCGAGGCATCGCATGGAACTCGCCGGAAATCATCATGTCCGTCGCCATCTTGTTCGCGGCATCCGCCAGCGGGATCAGATCCTTGAACTCGGTCGTCCCGTTCGGCCGCAACGTACGCGGACGGTTCACCAACGGCACCACCGGGACAATCCCGAAATTGTGCTTGTCCTGGAATTCGCCTGTCGCCCAACCGCCCTGCTTCTGCACGAACTCCGCAGTCTCCACCGGCGTGTACACCAGCGCATGCTCGATGTCGTCGAGGTCCTTCCACCGCTTGATCGCAGCAGTGACCTTCTGTGTCGCAGGATCCCGCTGCGCCCACACCTGAAACGGCGACTCGATCGAATTGATCGGAGGCATACCCTTCTCAGGGTTCGAGCCGATCGTCACATACGACCGCGACAACGAAATGGAATCGAGGTGCGCCTGCTGAGACTTCTCGTCCATGTTGTTGTACTGCCACCACGCCCACAGATCTTCGTCGCCGGAATCCTGGTCGCCATATCGGAAACCCTCGACATCCAA
Source organism: Rhodococcus sp. 15-649-2-2 (assembly GCF_002258645.1). Taxonomy (NCBI): domain Bacteria; kingdom Bacillati; phylum Actinomycetota; class Actinomycetes; order Mycobacteriales; family Nocardiaceae; genus Rhodococcus; species Rhodococcus sp. 15-649-2-2. The sequence continues at coordinate 135,679 of NZ_NPFM01000028.1, read as the reverse complement.
ACGGTTCTCGTACGCATCAGCGACGAAACGGGCCCAGTTGATGACCAGCTCGGCGACAGTGTCGCCGAGCTCCTGCCGCATTGCCTCCGACATGTACTTCAAGGGCTGTTCACCCTCGTAGTAGTTGTCCCACTTTGTCAGGTTTGCGGCGTCAGCCTTCAGTCCCTTTTCGAGGACGGGTATCAGGTCGATCGGATTTACAACGGCCACGACACCCCCACCTCTACGGTTCAGAAACCGATCATTTTGTTGCTCACTGGCCGGGGTTCCGGCCAGTTGGCGGCGCGCGCATCCGCGGCCGCTTCATGCGCAAGCACCGAAGCCATTGCAGGGTCGATCTTTTGGGTCTGAGTTGGCTTGGACAGGATGTATCGCTGACCTGGCCGGGCCTTTTTCCGAGCATTCGCGACGGCAATCTCGGTCGACGAACACCCGTCGTGTGTCGTCCGGTGAGTGGAAAGGTCGGTGACGAACCGCTTCAACGCCTCATGCATTTGCGTGGTGCGGTATGTCGCCCACTCCGTGACGTGCTCAGCGCCGTACAACAGCGCCCAGTCGCCGATCTCACTACGCCAGTCCGGTGGGTCGAAATACCCGCGCAAAACGACGAACCGCGAATACACTTCGTCCATCGCCGCGTGGACCTCATCCCGGGGTATCTGCCCATCCCACTCGGCCGGATCCCAGATTGTCGGGCGACGATCCGGCCCATACCTCGGGGTGAACTGGAACCCTTCACGAGTCTCAGCCCGCAAAGCAGTGTGGTCATCCGAGTCCGAACCATCGAACCCGACACAAATCGCGGTCCCATCCGGCGGGTTAGGTAGCCACAGCATTCGCGTAGCACCCTTCCCACAAACCGGCCGGCAGCCACGACCCCTGCCCATACACAAGACGGCACCCGAAGAACCGCTCCGCCTGCGACGGATCGCGAGGAAGGATTTCCATCGCCTCGGCCTCGATCGCATCCAAATCGATATGCCCACCGCGCTCACGCAAAGAATCACCGTAGGCAAACCGGTGAATCTTCCGCCGCTCCCGCTTGTCGCCATACGACAACGACGCCGGTGCCTGCGGAAAGTCTTTGAAAATATCCTCAGCACGTGACTCGAACGTCGTCTGCGCAACAGAACTCTCAGCCGGATCCCATGGATTCGTCGTCTCGATCGACCGACCACCCATACCGGCAAGACCACGACGCTGAGTATCAGCAACCCGCTGCATATGGTTCGACTTCAACCAGATGCCGGTCTCGTCCTGCAGCGCAAACGTGATCGGGTTACCGAGGCGGGACGTCGCACTCGACGTCACCACATCGATACGTCCATTCCCCGCGAGGCGAATGAACTCCTCACCTACACGCATCAACTCGCCGAGCGGGCCGCGGCGAATCATCTCTTGCAGAGGCCGATACACGTTGTCGGTCTGCTCTTCCGATGTAGCCGTCAACTGAATCAACGGGGTCGGATACGGGATACCCATCGGGTCACCGGGCTCGTACTCGAACACGAACCCGCAACCACACCCGTAGGTCCGGCAATCGTAGGTTTCCCCACCCCGCGCCCAGCCCGCGAACGTCGACGGTCCAGCACCCTCGTTGGCAATGATCGCCGCAGTCAGAGGACCCTTTCCCCACTTCTGCGGCCGAACCAACTGCGAACGACGGTAGAAAAACGCCGGAGCCAACACCGGATCCGACGGCACCCACACCGCAGAAGACTTGACCCGATAGTGATTGCACAGGAAGAACAACTGATCGTTGTACAGGCGGAACGGCTGGCCCAGCTTGAACCCATCAGGGATGATGCAGTGCGCTTCGATCCAATCCGCAACCAGGAACCCAAGAGTCGGAAAGTTGATCGACCGATCAGGCTCCTCCACCGGGCACAACCTTCATGCGCGACCGCGAACTCGAACTCTTCGGAGCAGCAGCAACCTTCTCGGCGCGCTTCCCCTGCATCTCATCCGACGCGACGCGCCACCGATTCCGAAGCATCGCAGCAGGATTCAAACCGAGACGATCCGACCACTGCCGAGCCTCGGACAGAGCCTTCACATCACCGTTCTCGCCTATCACCAGCATCCGTACATAGATCGCGACATCATGCGACCAACCGAATCGCTCCCACTGCACAGCCTGCGGAGTCCGCCAAATCTGACGCCACACAACAGCTTCACGCTGACGCACCCGCGTCTGCAAAGCAGGATCCGCGTCCTCACCCAACGAGAACGGGGACAACGGAAACTTCGGAGTCGGCCCCGTCCTGCCTTCCGAAGGCAACGTCGTCCAACCATCCTTATCGGACGGCCGATCACGACGAAGCGCCATCGGATCAGGAGGCGGACCAGAATTTGCGCGAGCACCACCACGAGCCATATCGACACTCCATCCGAGGCATCGCGCCCCGCTCGGAAATGGAGCCGGCATCGCACCGACTCGAAGTTGTTAGAACCTGACAGACCTACGAGCGCCCTCCCCCGCGGCCAAACGTGGTGGCCCCCCGTGTGGGTGGTACTCCCCACCCCTATGTGGTCAGGGGTTTCAGAAGCGGGCTGCTTGGCGTGAGTTGCAGGATCGGCAGGTGACTGCCAGTGGTCCTGTGGGTGAGCCGCCGAGCGCGATGGGGGTGATGTGGTTGGCGGTGAGGCCGCCATCGCGTGGTGTGAGTGTGTGGGCTGGTCTGCCTATGCCCGGACACCATTCACCGTTGATAGCTCGGTGGGCTTCGACTGCGGCTTTACGTCTCGCTCTGTCGGCCGGTTCGTGGATCTTGGTGGGGACGGTGGCGCGTTGGTGGCGTTCCTGCTCTCGCAGGTGGTCTCGGCATAGTGGGCCGGCTTGCATGTGTGGGCACCCGTGGATGCGGCACACCTTGAGGGTCGCGCGGGCCATTACTCGTGCAGCTCTCGGCCATCGAGACTGTGATGGGTGATGAGCCAGCCGACGGAGCCGTCGTCGCGTGGTACCGGTTCGGTGGTTGCGCCGCAGGGGCAGTCGTCGTCGAGGTGCTCGATCAGGTCGTTGACAGGTACGACATGGATGTCGCCAACGGTCATCAGTCTTCGTCTCCGTATATGACGGAGTTCGTGATGCCGTCTTCGCGGATGGTGGCGACACGGAGGATGCCTTGACTGTCACCGATGTCCATGGTGCTTCGCTTGAAGAACGACCATGCGACCAAGTCCTGGTCATCGTCGAAATAGCTAGCCTTCGCGACGACGTACCAGGCTGTGATGATCTTGCCGCTGTCTGGGTCGTCTTCGCCGTATGCGATGCGGGCCTGTTCGATAGCAGCTTCGATGGCTTCGTCGGCTGCGATCTGTTCAGGTGTGAGTGCCACGTGCGTTGCCTCTCGGGTTGCTTACCCGCCCGTGAGCGATGTTGCCTTTGCGCTGGTCAGAAGCGTGAACTGTTTGGGTAGCGGGCGAGGAGATTGTTCACGCGTTCGGTCTGTACGAACTCAGCGTCTACGTCACCGCGCTCACGTGCACCCAACATCAACAGGTACGCGTCCTCGATCTGCTGCTCCAATGACGGCATCACGGAACCCCCTACGGTCGGAGCATCCACCAACGCACCACACGGGCGACCAGCTCAGCCCACAGATCGGGCATCACGTTCCTGCTTCGTCACCCACACATGAGATGCCATGTCGAACACCCACCCGGCCTGCGCATTCAAGATGGCTTGGGCGAGGTTGCCGTAGTAGGGGTCGGCGGTGCGGAAGTTCTGGTGCCAGTCCTGCTCACCGAACGCCAGGCCGTTGAGGTCTTTCGCGAGGGCTTTGACTGTGTGATGTTCGGTGGTCGGGTACGGCGGCTGCGGCCGATCAGGATCCAGGGTGCGGGTGATCGCCTGCTGCAGAGTCTCGTTCGGGTCACTCACAGGTCTCGGCTGTCCATCGGCAGGACACCCGCGTCGTCCATGGACTGCGCAGCGATGTCGCACATCTCGGTCACGAACGGCTCGGGGTCGATGCCGCAGATGGCGGTGACCGCGCGGGATGCCGATGCGCATGCCTCGAGCATCGCAACCTTCATCTCGTACGGGATCTGCGAGACATCGACCAGCTCCGTCCACTCCGACTGGTCGGTCAGTGGATCGGCATGCGCACCGGACAGTGTTGCCGACGGCCCGATCATGAAAACAGGGACAGCAGCGGAATGATCAGGCCAGCGATGCCGATGATCGCCTTGGCCACCGACAGGTACGTCGAGAACGGATATCCGAACAGCATGTCAGGCTCCTGGTTTGGTTGATGTCGGCGACGGCGTGACCGAATAGATCGTCTCTGCCGAGGTCGCCAAGATGGCGTACACCTGCGCGGCGGCGACAAGGTAGTCACGCGTCACGCGGTCGTCGGACTGGTCGGCAGCGGCCAAGAGCCCGAGGGCCGCTGCTCGGCATTCAGTTGCAGACTTCAACTCTTGCATCACGTTCGGCATCTGTGCATCTCCGCGAAGTTGGTTGGGGTGGCGTGCCCGCTTAGCCGAGGAGAGGTGCGGGACCATGGTGGTGGGGAAGCCACAACCACCCCAAGAATCAGAAAAAGCGTGGGACCCAGGGGATCAACCACGCCTAACGGCTAAAGCCTAACAGATGGCGGCGTGACAGTCCTGTCAAGTAGCGGGAAGATCGGCGTGTCACCCTGCCTTCGCCAACACATGGAGGTCGATGACATCCCCGACCCTGTACATCGGTCGACCTGTGCCATCCACAGTGTGAGCGACGAGGCGTTTCCGTTTCGCCCACTGCCGGATCGTGTTCTCTCGCACCGGTGAATCCAGAATCCACGGCAGCATCCGAGAGAGTTCCACCGCGGTGCCGAGAAGCCCTCTCACTTCCTGCCGCAATGCCTCCCGTCGTTTCTCGACCTCGTGGGTGGCACCGCAGATCTTGCATTGCACTTCAGCTTTCAGTGGTGTCGCATACAGGTCGGCGGCGCAACGGCCGGTGTCCGAGTCGGTGCCGCACGGTCCGACGTAGATGCGGCCCAGTGGTCGGTCGACGACATGTTCTGCCCGCTTCAGGGCGTGCCGGATCTCATCGAGGGCCGTCGCGGCTTCCTCGATCAACGCAAGGTCGATGACGTGCTGCCACAACCAGCGCGCCATCCTTCCTGTCCGATCCACACCCGGAAACTCCAGGCCACGTTGCGTGCACACCTCATTCACCCAGACGCTGACCGTGCCGTGCAGTTCGTACGCAATCTCAGATGCTGTCTCGTGGAACACCACCGGTGTCTCCGTCGACTTACCCGTCTCGTACTTACTCCCGAACTGGGACTGCCGAGTGAGGGTTACGTCGAGCTCCTCCACCACCCACTGCAGTTTCACCATCAGGTTCATGAACTCCCGCTGTTCTTCGCGGGAAAGATACATGTGGTCTGCGCGGTCTTGAACGGTCATGTGTCACGACTCCTGTTGCCGGGCAGGTGAACACGTTCGATCATACACTCGTTAGCGTCACTAAGGAAGCGCGACATCGCAGGTCATGGCCGAAAATCAGTCACGTTTCCAATCATCCGTACTTCACGATCCTCAACCACTCCGGCTCGAAGTCATCATGGTCGGAATAAGCGCCAGCGAGAGCGCACAGCATTTGCTCAGCAAGCCGCGGTGCCTCGGGAAGCTCACCGTTCACTGGGGCTTCGAGTACTCGCCGGGCGGCAGTAATCGCATCCCGTTTTGCCGCGATATCACGCAATACCCAGGCGGGATCATGACGGGCTACATGAACAGCAGCAGACTTCGCCAAACTGACGGCGACAGGCTCAATGTAGCCACCTTGCACGTGGTAGAACTCGGGAGTTCCGAACGGGCCATCCGTGACCCAGCGTTGGCCGTCAACCGTCACTGCCTCCCACGCGATGGTTTCATCCTCAGCTAGGCGGGCTTCCAGAAAATCGGCCACGTTCATCGGAAGTCCTTCACCTTCAGCTTCGCTCGGCGACCATCAGGATGCCACCACACAACCCCCTCAAGATTGTCGTCCGACCATCCCGCCATCCACTCGCGGAGGCCGGCGAAGTCCCGTGGCGACGAGAGCAGTAGGTCGGTACCGTGCGGCATCAGTAGGTGCGTCGCGTGGCCTTCGGGGTTGCCGTTGATCTTCGGGCCGACAAGCTCGTAGGTGCCGGCTGTTGCCCGTAGACCCGTCCACGAGTGCAGCGCCTCGGCATGGAACTTCGCGAACGCTGACTGCGCCATCGGCTCCCAACCAACACGCTTCCCCGTGACCGGATCGGCCTCTTCCTCAACCCAATTCGGGGGCGGCTGCTTGCCGGGCTTCACCTCACGGCGAGCCCACCACTCCCCCGACTCATCAAGGCGAGTGCAAGTGCCGTCCCACTTCCGGGTCGCCACACCTTCACCGTCAATCACCCACTGGCATTCAGGGTTCACCTCAGCCAGCACATGTGCGCGATCCTCAGAGTCGCGGACGAACAGGGTCGGAATCTTCCTCATAGCTTCTCGCTTTCATTGGCGCGAAGGCCTCGAACGGTAGCGATCAGAGACCGGATAACGTCACTCTCGCTGTAAATCTGGTCAGGATGGTCGAACACCGGGATTCCGTCGATCCGGTCGCCAGTGTCGACGGAACGGGCAGGGTCGTAATTTGCCAGAAAGTCGAGCAGCTGCGGCAGCGTGAACTCACCGTTGTCACGTGCATCCGCAGTGGTGTCGATGGCTCTTTCGAGCATGTGCAGTGTCACGTCGTCGGTGGGGAACGGCGGTAGTGTTCGCCCCGACGCGCTCATCGCTTTTCCTCCTCAGCCGCAGCGCGTACCTTGCGGCGCGCTTCCTGCCACCGCTCGGTGCGCGCGAGATAGTCAGGTAGCGCTTCGAGGCGGGCAGCGGCATCGGCTACATCCGGATCGGTGCGCTCCAGTTCACGTAACTCAGCTTCGAGGCGATCAACCATCGGTGCGCACCTCATCGGCGGTGTAGCTTTTCTCGATCTCGGCTACCAGCGCGCCGTTGCCCATGCCCTTCGCGATGGCAGCGACAGCGGCCCACGTGTCCTCAGGCTCCTCGTAACGCCAGCCGGTGAGCACGTAGGCGATGTCCTCGAGCACACGCTGCTTCGTGACCGAACCGGCGGCGAACGCACCCATCGCCGTGCTGGTGCCAGCCGGAACGATCTCGATATCGGGGAGGGCAGCAACCAATTCGGCCTGGTGTTCGTCGAACTCAGGACGCCAGGATTCGCCGATTTTCGTGCGGGTCGTTCGCCATCCGCACAAACACAACCCGAATGAGACCGCGTAGTGCTTCCCGAGTACGGCTGCGATGCGGACCTGCGGTTTCACGTAAGTCATGCTGTGCTCCCTTTTCGGAATCCGGGCCTATGGGACTCGGTTTTTGACGATGGCTGCTACAAGCTCAGGGGTGCACCCGACTGCGGCAGCGAGCGCCTTGTACGTCCACCGTTCCGGGTCATCAGCCCGTAACGACCGCACCAACTGATTCCGCACCAGGCGATGCTGCTCAGCGGTCGACTCCGCTTCCTGGCTTTGCCGGTGATGCTCACGCGCCTGCTGAGCGCGAGCGTCAGATGTCACCGCGAGCAAACCCAGACAGGAGCGACGGTGTCGCCGAATCGAACCCAGCGACATCCAACATTCCAGAATCATTCGAATCGGCTATCGAAAATTCGGTGGCGGTCATACCGACGACGACGAGCTTCGCGTTCGGGTTTACCTCACGCCGGTACTGCTGCAGCGCCTGATGCGGATGAATGGGTCCAGCCCATGTCTCGTTGTCGGTGTACACACTGAACACGTCGACCTTGATGTTCTGCTGCAGCGCGGCCATGATCGGCAGTGAGCAGTCCGTTCCACCGAACGGGAGGTTGCTGACGGCGCGGATTGCGTCGTCGAGGCGGCGTCGGGGGCTGATGTTGAGTTGCGTCAACCCGGTGCCTGACCTGAATCCTGTGCGGCTCGAGGTGAATCCGACGATCATGTGGGCCGGCTCCGTCGCTGTAGTCACCAACGCCAACGCAGCGGATGCCTCACGCGCCGACAACGGAAGACCTGATATCGGGGACATCATCGACCCCGACACATCCAGGGCTAGTAGGTGCCGCTTGTTCGACGGCTCCACCGCACCGAACGCCGCATAGAACGCCGCATCCAACGCATCGACGATGGCAGGTGACGGGGTCCATTCCGCTCCGCCTCGAGCTGAATGCCCGGACGCGTAGGTGCGTTGCGCCACCAGCACGTTGATCGGATGGACACGGGCCTTCCGTAGACGTTCGGGGTCGGCGAGTTGCGCAGCGACCAACGCGGTGCGGCTTCCCATCGGATCCAACAGGCCCATCCGAGTCAGGCGCGGAAGCTGGCGGATCAACGCGGTCTGCGGTACACCGTTGTCCAGTAGCGCCTCCCACACCTCATGATCGTTCAATGCCGAATCGGGCAGCATCTCCCACGACAACCCGTACTTGGTGACATACTTCGCGGCCTTGTGCGGCTTCGCCTGAGCCTTCTCGAACCCCTCCACGATACGAGGGACTCCATCAGTGGATCCACGGACGATGTAGTCGAACAGGGCCTTCCGGGCAGCGTCATCGGTGATCGGGTGCGCGAGGCGCAGGAGGTCTCGATGCGACCATCCTTCACGCTGCCGATATTTCACCGCCTGATACGCGACAGCATCGGTCGGCTTGTCGAGATACCAATTCCCGACCGCTCGGCGTAGGCCGCGGCCCCACCCACGGAACTGCTCCACATACTGGGCGAACAGAAACAGATGTGTTCCGGTACGTGCCACATCGGGGAGGGCTGCGAGTGCGAGCTTCCGGCCGTCATCGTCACCGAGGGACGCTGCTGCTGCGAGGGCGAACAAGGCGGGGTTCTGCTTCGGTGCACGACCGGCCTGAGAGATGGACACGACTTCGCGCACCAGGGTGGCGGTGTTGTTCGCGGCGAAGTCGAGGACGACCTGGGCGTTGTCCTTTGTTAGGTCGGCAGCTGATGTGTAGAACGTGCCACCGTCGGTGCCGAGGGTCAGGAACCGGCGCAGTCGGGTCTCGGGGGTGACGGTGAAGGTGAATCCGCCGGCCGCGTTCTGGGCCTGGCGGGAGTCGGCCTGCTCTGCCTGGGAGGTGCGCTTCGTGTTGACGGTGGTGAGGATGTCCATGCTCGGCTCCCGGAAAGGGTGGTGGGCAGAACGAAGGTTGCGGGCGTGTCATCTCCAACCGGGGTGATCATCCCAAGTGATAACCGGCTGGAATCCGGCCCGCAACATCGTGATGTTCTGCGAGAGCGGGCGTGTTGTGCCGACCGGGGTTAAGCGCTCTAGGCCACTGAGCTACATCCCGGAGGATGCCGGGATTTGAACCCGGGTCTCTCTCTTAGCAGGAGTTAACCGATCAGCTCCGGCCCGCTCTCATCACCGAGTGTAACGCATTACACCGTCATCCACCAGACGATTCGCGCTCGACATCCACCTGCACCAGTGCATCCCGTTCCATCACCGCCGCAATACGCCGCAACACCACCACCTGCTCACGCAACACCGACAGAAGCTCACCACGGAACAGGGCACGCTCCACACGCTTACTCACCAGAACCCCCGACTCCGGTGTCGACTTCACGCCACTCCCCAACCGAAGGCTTCACCGCAGCCTTGACCGTCAATTCGGTGATTACCCCATTGGACAGTCGGTACGTCGCCTCCTCGATACGCGACCACCGCTCCTCCGGCACTTGCGAGCGACGGTCCGTCAAGAAATCGATCGGGTGTTCCGTCGCCAGACGAATCGGCGAAGAACGATACACAGCAGAGGGGAAGGTCTTCGACGGCTGAAATCGTTCAATCTCTACGTACTCCTCGATCAGCCGCTCGGTGAGACACTGCCACTCCTTGACACCCGACTCGCGCCGGGCCTTGTTGTAGTCCAACGAAAGCTGGTCCACGATCTCCGCAGTCAGTCTGAGTTCGGTCATGGCTACTCCCAATCGATCGATGCGAAATCCGGATGCTCAGAGTAGATCTCAGCCATCGGTCGGAGATCAGCGCAGATGATGCCTTCGTTGTCGTGGTAGCCCCAACCTTCCTCGATTCGCTTGACTGTCGACTTGATGAGAGCTCGCTTCGCCGCTACCTCACGCAACACCCGGGCAGGATTGAACCTCTCGATGAACCGGTAGGTGTTGCGTTCATCGGAACCCTCAACGAGCACACGAGTGTCGTTGCCGATCAGTAGAAGGATCGAGTGCGACTCGTGAGCGAGTTGTTCATCCTCGGCGAGGCGCGCTTCCAGGAACTCGATGATAGTCATGCGTTGCCTTCCGTCGTGGTCGCGGCGGTGATGATGATGTCCGCGATCTCATCTAGGTGAACAGGTCGACTCCATGCGTCCCATCCCACATGCAGCTGCCGGGTCCCATCGATCGCCACCTGGCTGTGAGTGTGGCCGTGCAGCAGCCACTCCCCCTCATCCCGCAGGCGGTACTGCACACCACGATCCGTCTCGGAGTGATCGCCCTCGTACGGAAAGTGAGACAGCAGAACCGGCTGCCCAGCGATCTTCCGGCGAGCGAACAACTGCACCGACGAGAACACCTCGAGGAACACCCTCTGCCGGGTGTGACTGTTGCGGTTCGCCATCGGGTGGCACGAGTCGTGGTTCCCTGCGATGAGATGCAGCTCGACACCCAGGATCTCGGCGAGCGTGCCCAACTGGGACAGGGCCTGCGTTTCCGCGCCAGTCCCACCGACCGTCACATCGCCGAGGATCCACAACTGGTCGCCACGCTTCAACGTCTCCTCGAGGGAAGCGAAGATCGACACGTCATGCTCGGCGGCAGTATCGAACCCCCGGGTCTCCGCAACCTTCAAATGCCCGACGTGAAGATCCGAGCAGAACCAGACACTCATTGCGTCACTTCTGCGATCACGGGCAGCTGGTGGTTGTGCATCATCCCGCCCTCCAACCGGGCACTATCGGTGTACGCGTTCCCGTCGATCACTTTGTGGCGGTGCGGCCCCGAACCATCTCCCGCATCCACAGACGACGACCATTCCGCACCGTTGACATACTCGTGTGAGTGAGGGGCACCGTGACCCGTGTACGTAGTACTCGTCTTCATGGCTGCCAATTTGCTCATGTCTCGTTCCTTCCTGCTACTGAATATGCTTGGCGGACCGAGGCCCCAATTGATTGAAGGCTCCGAAGCTCATCCTGGTAGGCGCGGGTACGTCGGTCTGTGTACCGGTATGCAGCGTCAGCGACGTCGCGGGCGGCGCGTTCGTCGGTGGTGTCGAGCTCGGCCGCGTACTTCTTCGCGTGGGCGGGGCCGGAGTACGCCATGTACGCCTTCGCGAACGCTGCATCGTAGGCCCGGTCCGCATCGAGGAACGCCCGGTACTTCTCGTCCGCGAGGTTCACACCGGTGGCGATGCGGTTCGATACGTCGGCGATCTTCTGCTCGATCGCGACCGGTGAAAAGACTTCAGGCATCGGGTCCCCAATCTCCTACGTTGCGGCGACGGACAGGATCGGACGCTGGTGCGGGAAGGTGGTATTCGGTTGCGGGCCTGTAGTCGGCGGCGCGTTCCGCCTCCAACATGTCCGCGAGCTCCTTCGCCTCCGCCGCGAGCTTCGCCAGGTGTTGGCGTTCCATCCGCGACAACCCTCGCCCCTCCCGCACAGCACGCTGACGAATCGACAACTCCGCGATGTGAATCTCATACGCACGATCGCTCATGATTCCTCCAACATTCGACGCTCAGGACTGCCCACCGGATACCCCAACGCCCGGCGACGGTCAGCGAGACGGCCAGGCATCCCACGCCACCACGCCTTGTTCAACTCCACATCAGTCACAGCGATACGCTCACCATGAAGACCACGACACTCCACCAACTGCTCACCGGTCATGTGTTCCACCTCGCGACATCGGCGACCCGGGCAACGAGATCCGAATCGACGCCGTGCTTGATTCGCCACATGTTGTGGTAGCCGTCCTCGAAGCCGGCGAGATCCCAAGTCGCTGCAGTCACATGCCGTTCGTCGAAATCGACTCCGAGGGTTTCTGCCGCGATGCGGATACGTTCCCGTTCCATGCATTCGGCGGCTTCCTCGTCGGCGTGCTGCGGTTCGATCGGCGAGATGTACGGTCGCCATTCGTAGCTGTCGGTGCTCACTGCTCCCCCTCGACTTCTCGCACATGCCCCGCGTGCTCCCGAACCGCATGCGGCGTATGCCAGATCGGGGTACTCCACTTCTCGCAGGAGCACCACCATCGACTGTCGCCGCGGGAGAGTTGCGCGGAGAAGTCCTCCTCGAGCTCATGAGTGGTCATCGCACGTCTCCATCGGTAGCCCAGACGATCTCCCAGAGTCGCCGGTTTCCGGGGAGTTGCTGCACTCGTGTTCGGTCCCCGGTTTCGGCTGCGATCGACGCGGCGAGTTCTACCGCGTACCTGTGGTTGAGGTAGATGCCGTTCGTGGCGAGCGTGCTCATGCCTTCTCCCCCTCAGCGGCAATGGAGAAGGCGGTGTGTTTCCAAATCGGGTATCCGCAGAGTTCGCCGGCACCTATGCCAGCGCAGCAGCATTCCGGGTCGCTTCCGATGAACTCGTGGCCGAACCTGGTTGTGCGCGGCGTGGGGATGATGCTGTAGCCGTGTTCCGTCAGCTTCGACATCGCGTGGGCGGCGAGTTCGTATGCTGTTCCGTCATCGAAAGCCAACAGCGCCTCCGCGATGATGTGTGTGGGGTTCACTGCGCACCTCCGACGATCGGATGGTCATGGCAGCGCGAGCCGTACAGGGCTCCTTCGCCGCATACCTGACAGTGGTTACACCACTCGTCGCAGCCGTAGTTGTGAATGGGTTCGGCTAACACGAGGCCGCATAAGTCACATCGCTTGCGGATCTCATGGCGGATAGCGTCTACGCCAGCGGCTTCGGCGTGAACCTCTACCGATACCTCGGTGTGCGCGCAATGCTCGACGGGGTTCACTGCGCTCACAACACCACCCCCGACTCAGCGTCTTCGCAGCCGCACGTCGGCGTGTGCAGGTTTCCGTGTTTACCGTTCGATCCCGTCGGCCTGTGCAGCGCGAGAACGTTCACCAAGCGACCTATCTCGTTGCGAGTGAATGCGTCTGGTGCAAACACCTGCTGCGCGCACAGTTTCTCGGTGAGCGATTTCGGGCACCAACGGTCTGGGTTACTCATTCCGTCTCCTGTGGGTCGAGGGCAGCGCGAACCTCATGCATCCACGCGTGCGCCGAAAGCGTCGGGATGGGTTCGATACCGAGGTGGTCGTAGTCGTCGAGAACATCCCGTACTCGTGCGATGGTGTTGTCCCGTTCCCGCAGCACAGCCAACAACGCCGGCACATCCTCGCGGGCATGCGCAATGAACTCGGCGTTGGCGTCACTCTCGAAGTCCATGCCGACCGTTGCGCCGCCTGCCGGTGCAATGACAGCGGAATACACGTCGCGGCTGGTAGCGACTTCCCACGGACCTACCGTCGCTGCGTCCGCTCGTGCTGCGATCGCCGCCAACTCCCCCGGGGTCATGCCGCATCCACCTGACGGAACGTCTCCCACCAAGGCGTGGCCACGTGCTCATAGCCTGGCAGGTTGACCTCCCACGTATGACCATCCCGTGCGGCGTACTCGTCATCTGCTTCGTCGGCAGCAGTCTGCTCGTCGTCGGTGTAATTCAGGAAGCCCAAGTAGGTCATGAAGCTCGGCAACAGCGCTGTTCCCATGAATTGGCCGTCACCCACGGGAGGCGCTAAGCAGATGGCATCGGCAGGGTGGGCTCGCTCGGCTGGAGCCTCAAACTCGGTCGCCGTCGCGGTGGTGGCACCGGGGACGTACGACCGATTGGTCCAGACAATGATTACGGTCTGGGAGTAGTCGCCTCTGCCCTGCCGAATAACGTCGCCGACCTGCACCCTGAGCTTGTCGCCGTTCACTGTTGGCCTCCCGCAGTGCGAGCAGCCCTGGCAGCAGCGAGCAGGAAGCCCGCGATCTCCACAGCGTCCTGACTCGTATGCCGTGCGTCTTCCTGATACAGGCGGACCGTGTCGTACCCAGCAGTCGCAGTGACGGTCGGGTTTTCGTCGTCTTCGTCGGCACCCCAGGAGAATCCGCCGTATTCGCGGACATTCCCCAGCGGCAACTCCACCACGGCGATGTCGGGTAGGGCAGCAACCACAGACGCCAGGTGCTCGGCATACGTCAGGTTGTCGCACACAACACCGCACAGCACACCACAGGTGCACACACGCTCGGGCTCCCGGAAACGGTGCTCTGCGAGTGCGGCCGCAATACGGGCCTCCGCCGCGCTCACTTCCCCCACCCCTTGTTCAGTTCAGCCGCAGCCCAATCCGTCCACGTGACGTTCGTACCCGGCACGAACTCCACGCCGTACGCCGTGTGTGTGGTGCGCGGCGGGTTGCCGTAGGGCACGAGATACCCGAGCAACCCAGCGGCCGCCGCGGTGTACGAACCACTCCGGAGGCGTGCGAGCCAGTCCGTCGACCGCAACCCGTCGAGCCTCTTCAACGGATCAGATTCGTTCAGCTCGAGCGCCGCGTACGGGGATACTCCCGCTGCGATCCGCCGAGCCGGACTGAACCGATCGGTCGAGCAGATCATGTCGCGGGGGTTGGCGAGCTCATATACGACGGTGCTCGCCGGCCACTTCCCGTGCGACGAATGCAGACCGAATCCCGGTGCGGGCACGATCGAATCCCCAGCAGCACGAGCCGGATTCGCGATGTTCACCACGAACGCAATATCGAGCTTCGACCCGTTCCTGTTCAGCCACTCCCCACGCTCGACCCGCTCGAGGAACCGTGATGCGACGATGCCGCCGAGACTGTACGAGACGATGCCGGCGCGGTTCGGTGAGTTGAGAACCTGCCTCGCGAGGTCCTGAACGCCGATCTCGACGCACTCATCCATCGGCACCCCACGACCGTCCGATGCACCGATACGGCCAATGGTGGCCGGGTAGTTCACATCGAACAGCCGGAACTTCTCAGGGTTCAGCTTGCGGGTGACGAGCCCGCACATGTCGTTCCGAGGGCCGGGCGCATTGCCGGTGCCGCGGGCGACGAACGTGTCGATGACGCCGCTCATGACATCTCCAATGCTGCCAGGACTTCCCCACGTAACGCGAAGTCTGCGAGTGGTATTCGGAACGGGTGCGGCATGCATACTTCCCGTGCCCCTTCGATCGCTGCGAGGGCCTCCGCCAGTTGCCGTTTCAGGCCGTCGATCTCGTGCACTGTCGTCACGATGGTGCGTTCGCACTGATGCTCGTGTTCGACGCTCATGCTGGTCGCTCCGCGATCGACGCCAGGGCTTTGATCTTGTTCTCACGGTGATCGCTCCACCGATCCATCCCGTCGGGCAGTTCGACTTCCACGACGGGTGTCGACTTGAAGCCGAGGGTCTTGAGGTGTTCAGCGGCCGTCGCGTCCTCGGAGACGTCGATGTCGGTGAACGGGACGTTCGCTTTCGTGAGTGCACGTTTCGTGGCGCGGCACGGCATGCAGTTCGGTGACGAGTAGACGGTGACCTTCATTCGGGTAGCTCCCTCGGAGAATCGAGAACAGTGATTTCGAGCCACATTCCGGGATTCCCGGACTTGTGGAGCACTACTTCGGGTTTCGACATCAGCTCGGGGATGTCGTCCGGGACGAGGCCGCCGTCGACCAGACCATCGAAGATGGCCTTACTCGACAGGACGACGTTGTCCGCGTCGTGACGTCCGCGCGTCGCGGGCCGGTAGTGGACTTCGACGACAGCGTGCGGGACACCGATCGGCAGCTTCGCAGCTTTCGCGAGCCACGCCACCGTCTGCCGAACTTCCTTGATGGTTCTGGCCTTCGCGAACATTGCCCCTTGGCTTGCACCGGAATCGTTGAGAGACAATGGTGGCCGCAAGTACGGGAGCTTCACGACCAGCGGCCCGGTCATCTTGCGACCCGACCTGCAACCACCGAGATGGTGTGCAGGTATGCCTCGCCACGCTGGTCATAGGTTTTGGTGTTGACGGAGACGACGGTGTTCCGATCCCAGTTCGCGGTCTGCCCCATGATCTCGTCCAGGTCCGCGAGTGTGATGTGATCCCGCGCTTCGAGTTTCAGTTCGGTGGTGAGCTTCGCGCGCCGAGCTTCTCGTTCCCGTTTCTCACGCGCTTTCTCCATCGCCGCCATCTGCTCGGTCTCCATGTGCTGCTGACGCGGCTGCTGATTCCACATGGTCATCGCTTCACGACCGCGGTGACGAACGCGACGACGGCGATGAACATGATCACGGCCAGGAAAAGTGCGAACGCGCCCCACAGTGGCGCGGTGACTGCCCACCACGACCACGTGATGACCCCCGTCAGCTTCAAGACGAGGAACACCAGGAACAGTGCCCCGGTGAAGCCGATACCGGTTGAGCGTGAGGTGGACTGGGATGTGGTGCTCATGAGTTCTCCTTGAGGTGAAGGTTCTGCTGTGCGGGATGGTCGAATCTAGGTAGTTGTTCAGTCGGGAATTTCATCGAGTAACTGCCCGGATGACTCACTGTCGCTCTCCTGCAATGGATGCGAGGCGTGCACGTGCTTTCTCCAGCTCCCACTCGGCGTGCCGGATGCCCGCCTCCGCTTCGCGTGCCTTAGCGATGTCTGCGCCCTTGTCGGTCCCTTGAATTGGCACGACACCGTGCAACGCATTGACGCATCGCACTACGAACTCGGCGGCGTCTCTGGACCGCAGGTTCGACGCGAACGGATGACCGTGGTCATCTACGACGCACCACCCGTTGCCGCGCGGTGAAGACACCCTGACTTCGTTGGGCCCGGTGTAGATCGGGTTTCCATCGGAGCTGAATCGTGACTGGTCATCGGCGACGAATGCGGTCAAGTCGACGGTCAAGGTCTTTTGCTCGGTCATTTCCCCTCCTGGGGGTGCAGCAGCTGAGGCTGAATCCGGTTGGTGGAGTTCGGACCCGGGTGGCAGTCCCGTGGTCTCGGGTTGCAGCAATCCCGGCAGACCGACATGCTGCGGTGTCTCGCGGTCGGGCCCGGGCAGTCACCCTCGCGGGTGCATTCGTACGTTCCGTCACCGTGGTTGACGACATCGCCGCCGCAGTGGAATCGGAGTGGCCGGTCGGGGTATTCGCGTGACCACTTCTGCTCGTACTCGTATGCGCCCCAAAAGCATTTGCTTCGTAGGTGGAACGTGACGGGTGGACCGAGGATCGCGACGACGTTCTCCTGCCACGTCACCGACTGCTGCCGGTGAGTGACCACTTCCTCGCATTCCGGGCAGACGCCGGCCGTCTCGAAGCGAGTCGCATTCTCAGCCGACCTGGCTGCCGTCTCCGTCGCGACGATCTCCCGGCACGGGGTCAGGTCTCCGCACTTCACGCACACCGGGTAGTGCTCACCGAGGATCGGCCAGCGCATCCCGACGACCCGGCCGTGGATGTCTTCGTCCATCGCAGTCCGCCATGTGTCGAGATGGGCGGGGCGGAGATGCAGCATGTACGGCTTATGCCAGGTCGATTCACCGTCTCGGAGTGGTGAGTCGCGTATCTCCATGACTCGCCACGGCTTGAAGTCGTGGCCGATGATGTCGCCGACATCCGGGCGGTCCTTCGCAGCACCACGCTTCGCCCCGTCCGGCCACCACGTCCTCATTCCCCGACCTCCTGCCATTCCGGGACGTTCCGGTAGGCGAGGAAGCTGTCGCGGTCGGGGGCATCTCGTCGCCAGTCCGCGAGCTCCCCCTCGGCGACGGCCTTGTTGCGACTCTCGATGCCGACCGCGACGATCGAGCCGCTGTGGTCTCGGTAAGCGGCGGTGTACCAAACGGTGATCATTCGGTCTCCTGTGGATGTAGTGGTTCGGTGATGTCGCGTTGAGATGGCCCGGAATCGAGCTGTACGGGCTGTGGACGGTTCAGGGCATCCGGTTCGGCACTCGACTGTGGGTCGATCGCGTCGTACCGTTCAGCGGCCTTCATACGAGCGAGGCACGGAAGCCGTCTCCGCTCCCCCGTAGCCCACACACACGGCGTACGAGACGCGGCATGGCATGTCGGGCAGGGAACGATCTCGGCGTCGCGCCGAGCCGCCGTCACGACTTCACCTCAATCGAGCCGCAGTCAATGCAGATGCGACCGTCAATGCTCGGGTCTATGTGGGCGTAGTAGTGGCGACCGCTCTCGTCGTCCGGGCAACCGGTCCCGCCCTCGTGGCTGCACGCAAAACCCATCAGGTCAGCCATCACTTCACAGCCTTCGAGTCCGCGAGCTTCCGGATCTCAGCCATCAACCGCGCCCGCGTCTCCTCGGAGGCTGGCGCGCCACCGCCCACAGCGAGAACCTCCGATGCCGGCGCGGGATGACGCTTACCGGCCCTGATCAGCTCACTGACATGACCCGGCATCAACCACGCCGTCGACTTAGCGAAATGCGAATGCACCGCATCGAATGCATCCGCCGACTTCCACCGCCCACGCGACGCCGATTCCTTCCACGCCGCGACAGTCGGGCCGTCGATCTTCCGGGAGTCGTACGCCGAAATCACCTGCAGCAGTTCCACGATCTCGTCGTGCGTCACGATGCACCTCCGTTTATGGCGCGGAGAGTGGTCGGCGTCGACAACCCAGCGCGTTCGAGAATGGATTGATCGGGATGCTCTTTGAGCAGTTCGGCGTTGGCGATCTCCATCTCGCGTGGAGTCAGTCCACTTGAGCCACGCCCTGACGGTCTCGCCGATGTCGACCGGGCCTTCAGTAGCAGCTGCTGGTACTTCTCCCGGAACTTCGGCATCGACAGAATGTTCGAGTGCCAGAACGAATCGTCTTGGCACCAGTCGATGAGTCGGTGAGCTACTTCGATGTCGACGGCGTCGCGGTCGATCAGCAAGCGGGCTTCGGTTCGCCATTTCTCGGAGACGGTCGCCTTGCCTCCGTTGGCGACGACACGATCTCGGAGATGTGTGCAGAGTTCTTCGACATCCAGCCTCGGCGGCGTAGCCGACGAAGAAGTCTTTTCTTTCCTATCCCTTCCCTTCCCTTCCCTTCCTAGGGTGAGTTTGGGTGAACTCGAGTGAGTTTCGGTGAGATGGGGGTTGACCTGCGAAGACGATGAAACTCGCTCCGACTCAGACAAACTCGCGTGAGTTTCTACGGGTTTCAGTGAGTCTGGGTGAGAACAGGCGGGGCACCTCGTTTTCCACCGCGGATCGATCTTCTGATGATCCTCGAAACGACGCACCAACAGATAGCTACGACCCTCCGGATCGGCCACCCGAACCACCCGACCGCGACCGATCAACTCGTTCAGCAACGCCACGATGTCGACATCATCGGCCGGCAACACTTCGAGCTTCAGCTTCATCGGATCATCCGCGACATGCCCGTGATCGCACATCGCGAAATTCCACATCCCGATGTACAACAGACGGGCGAACGGAGACAGCACAACGATATTTCCGTCCGTCCAGAACCCCGGTTTGATTGTTCGGATACGGGACATCAGGTGACGCCACCTGCCCGCTTGATCGCCGAACGAACAGCGTTCTCGGTGATCCCCAGAACGATCCCGATTTCGTGGCACGACATGCCCAGTTTCCGGGCCTCCGACATCAACCGGATACGGTTCATTCGGGACGATTCGTACAGGTCACGGACCTGATCGAGGCGGCCGATCATGCGATCGACCTGCTCTGGCTCGGGATCGCCTTCTACACTGGCTATAGTCACATCAGCCTTCCCTATGTCATGACTGGTTTGGGGTTGGTCAGACCCCGCTAGGCGTTGGCGCGCCGATGATGCGGGGTCGCTTTTTATCCTACATCGTTCGCCACGCAAACGTTCTATACCGATGTGGTGTATTTGGTTGTGTCGCAACACCTCTTGGCTTTCCATCAGTCAGCCTCCTGCGGTGGCGACTCGATGCCACCGTGCTTCGTGAAGAACATGAATCGGCCACCAATCCACACCGCCACATCTTCCGGATTGTGCTGCTGCCGAACCAGATAGCCGAGGCGATACGACTCGTCGCGGTTGCTCTCGACGGTTGCGTGACACGGCGAGCAGAGAGCGAGTCCGTTCGACGGGTACGCGGTCTCAGGGCGGCGAGTACCTCCACTGCCCCGCGGCCGGCGGTGGTGAAACTGCTGGATCGGGGCATTCATGCAGATCTCACAGACACCCATTGCGCGTGCTTCGATGATGAGACGGGTGTCGTTGGTGAACGCGCCCGCCCTCACTGCATCGCTCCAAAGTCAAACCCGACCTCAATCGGCTTGGACAAGCGAGCAACGATCAGCGGCAGATAGTCCGCCTCCCGCTCGATCGCGATGCACTTCATGTGCTCATGCACGCATGCCTCAGCTGTCGTCCCCGATCCTGCGAACGGCTCCAGCACAACACCATTCGGAGGCGTGACCAGTCGGACAAGCCAACGCATCAGGTCGAGCGGCTTCACCGTCGGATGCTGCACACCGTCGACGTTTGGGCGTTCACTGCTCGGGGCCTTCGCCTGATAGTGGAACGTTGGGAAAAACCTGGCAGCCCCGCCGGTATCGCCGTGACCTACGAACGGGGTCCGCTCGTGTTCGCCATAGACAGCGCTTGTTCGGCTTGATGGTTCATCGCCGCGCACACTCCCTCCTGCCGCCCGAGCACCACTCTGACGGTCCAGCTCGTCCGCTTGCCCCTTGTCGAGTAGGACGTTCGTCGGCCATCTACCCAGCAACTCAGCCTTCTCGACGTTGTCGCTGACGCGCGCACTGTGTGCGGCCAACTTCTCAGGGTCGGTCATCCATGGTCGCTGCCACTCCTCGTGTGCAGACCACGCAGTCGAACCGCTCTCCGCGCCGCCCCCCAATTTGTCCGTGGTCTCGGTACGGCATGCGTCGATATTGAGTGCACCTGTGCCGTGAGTGAGAACATTGGCAGCAACCGTGCCGATCAACGGTTTACGTCCGACGACGATCGGCTCGAACGCAGGCTTGAGAGCCGTCCCTAGTCCGCCTGGGAGATTGAGAGACTTCGGAAATCCTGATCCATACAGCCACGCAATCGAGTCGCGAATCTCAAAACCCGAGTCTTCGACAGCCGACGCAAGTCGGTGCCATGTACGCGAACCGCCGAACGCCACCATATAGCCACCAGGCTTGAGCACACGCAAGCATTCCGCAGCCCAGGCCCCACACCACTGCTCGAACGGCTTTCCTGCAATCCGCGTGGAGTCGACCCGCGTCGCGAGATAGGGGCCCGCGCTTGTCGAATGACCTTGGCCCGTCGGAGTCATTTCGGTGGCGCGTTCGTCGGCAACGCGGACGCCTCGGCCTGTGTTGTACTCCGGCGCTTTTCGTGAGGTTCGACCGAATACCGATTCACGACTGGCGTCAGCGGCGTTCAAGCTGCGGCGGAACCCATCCGCCCCGTCCCAATCTTTGCCCATGAATTCGAGGCCGTAGGGCGGGTCGGTGACGACGGAGTCGACGCTATTGTCCGGGAGGGCACGGAGTATGTCGATGCAGTCACCGTGGTGGAGCGTGACGACGTCGTCGACGTAATAGACCGTCATGAGCGCACCTTCCGGAACAGTTCCCGGAACCGAGGGAACGGCTTACCGCAGTCCGCACACACGGCCCGGCCGCTCACCGACTGCGCGACCATCGCCGTCCACGCCTTATGGCCGGCGACGACGTGGTCGATGCACACCCGGACCCGGATCCATTCCCGCTCAGGCTGATCGAGGATGCATCCGTGAATATCGGCGACGTGTTCGGCGGCCTTCGTGCACCGGGGCGTCCCGACCATTCCCTGCGGTAGCTCGCACACCGGCGGCGTCGTTACGGGATTCATGCCGCACCGAGCAGTGACTCTGCGACGACGGCGACGAGATCCCGCGCGGCAGGCGGGGTTACCGCATTGCCCGCCATCCGGACCTGCTCACGACGAGTACCCAACACGATGTACTCGGATGGGAAGTCCATCGCCGCAACGATCTCCCGCGGTTCCAGCATCCGGAACCTGACATCATCGATATCGATCGTTGGTCGTTCCGCCTCAAGCAGTCCGTGTCGCTCAGTTGTCGTGACCGTAGGTAGTGACTTCGACGTCGGGGATGTGTTGCTCCCCTTGCCGTAGAACGCAGTTACCAACCCGTGGTGATTCCCCGATGCCGTGACCGTCGCCAGCGGATCACTAGCTGGTCGTGCAACCGATCCGCCGCCACGAAGTTCAGCGATGAACGGCGGCGACACAACACCGTGGTGAATGCCGCCGCCCGACACCGTCGACAGCGCCGCATCCGAGCGATGGTTCTTAGACTGGCCGCGCATCACCGTCACGAACGGCAACGCCACACCCGTCTCGCTACGAGTCGTCATCGTCCGCATCGGGTCATCGGTAGATGCAGCAGACTTTCCTTCGCGGCCCTCCACCGGGACGACGAGCGCCTTGGTCGTCTCCGTCGCAGTGACGGTAGACAGCGGCGCGTCCATGCCCCGAACGCGATACTCACCGCGGCGGTCGATCATGAACGGGTCGGACCAGTATCGATCGATACCTGCCTGTATCCGTGCCATCGTCTTCGCCGCCAACGGTCGAGGCCGGTCACCGATCCGGGTGCCCTGCAGCGACCAGTCGATGATGTCCGACGCCGGCCGATACGCTGGCTCCACAATCCGGTTCCGGCACTTCACATTCGGGCACCTGTAGACGTACTGCGCGCGGTACCGACCCCAAGGAGCACGGTCGGTCCTCTTCCACGACTGCATTGCACGGACCGGACCGCACTCCGCACACACCGCATGAGGTCGAGTTACGCGGTGCAGTGCTGGTTTCGTGTTCCCGTGCTGCCAGAACACGATGTACATCCGATCCCTGGACTGCGGAGCACCAGGCCCACGGAGCTGCGCGTGCATCGAATTCAGATACACGACTTCGTGGTGGTAGCCGAGGGAATCCATCGCCATCAGCCACGCCTTGAATGGTGTCCAGTTCCAGGCGTCGACGACGTTCTCGACGATGATCGCGCGGTACCGGTGGAACTCGGTGAAACGAACTACATCCCACATCGTTGCCCGTGACCGCTCCGCCGCATCATCGGGCAGAACCTCGTCGAACAGGTCTGGAGTCGAGTCCGCCCGCTTCTTCCCTTTAGCAATCGAGTGATTCGTGCATTCCGGCGAGAACCAACCGATGTCCGTCGTCGGGAAGTAGCGCGGATCGATCTGTGTGAGGTCTGCGCAGATGTGGTCAGCGTCCGGATGGTTGGTGTTGTGGGTTTCGATTGCGAGCTGCCAGTGATTCGATGCGACCCGAACCGTGACGCCTGGTACTTGGATTGCGCCGGTACTGGATCCGCCCGCGCCGCAGAACATGTCAGTCAGAGTCAAGGTCATGGCCGATTCCGTTCTTTGGCACGCTCAGCGGCCAACGCCCGCAATCGATCAGAACGCTCCTGCTCCCGATCCCACTCCCCCAGATTCGAGGGCACACGATCCTTCCAACGGGCCGCGTAATGCCCGCCATCCATCGGCTGCTCGAACTCATCAATCCGTCTCGTCATGCCGCCACACCCTTCTCAAGATTCGAATAACGTTCTGCCGTACGAGGACTGATATGTGCCATATCCGCGGCCGCATTCACCGACATGCCGGACTCGCGGAGCATGAAGAACGCGGCCTTGCGCTCCTCGCGGGTCGCATTCGTCGGCTGGCCAGCCATCAGCCGCTCCACAACCACCGGATCCGGAAGCCCCGATTCCTCCGGTGCCGAGGGCACCTCGAACGGGTCGTCGATATCTGTCCACTCAAACGGGTGCACCCACCCCTTACGGATGGCCCGCTGCCGAGCAATCTCCGAACCGCCATCGATGCCTAAGCGGTTGAACACATCACGAACCGCGACATGGGTCTCCCACAACACAGCCCCCGTCGAGCACCTCACCCTCGACAGAGACGACCAAGACATCCCCACCTCGGTGGCGATCTGCTCCAACGTGTAACCGATGCGTGCCAGACCCTGCAGACGGCGCACCGAACCCACGGCCAGCACATACGCTTGATGCTTCGACGGACGCCCATCAACCGCCAACACTGCAACGGCGTAGGACCTTCGGGTCGACGGTTGTCCTGACTTGTACAGGCTGATCTGAGTGTCGGTGATCCCAGCAGCCCGGGCAATCATCGCGATCGACATCCCCACCGACTCCAACCGCGCAATGTGTTCACGGACCGCAGTGGTATCGACCAGGTCGGCTCGAGAGCTGCGACAGATTCGAGAAACAGGGAATCCCAGCCCTTCTCCGCGCATCACTTCACCCCCCGGTAATGCTGGGTGAGTGCCTTGACCGATTCGACGTCCTCGGTTGTGTCGAGGTCATCGTTGTTTCCGGTTCGGAACTTCTCGACTGCCACCTCCCACGCAATCCCCTTGAATTGCAACGAGGCTGCGAGAGCGGCGCGAGCCTCATCGCCAGGCGTCACCGGTCCCTGCGTACCCGCATCTGATGCCGCAGTGGGTATCTCAGTGGCGGCCGCTTCAGCCTTGATCGCGTCGACTCGGGCAAGCAACACCTCACGGACCGTCTGCCCGCCATCGGACTCGTCGAGCATGTCCTCCTCGAACGCCAACTTCCACGTCGAGTTCACGTCATCCTTCGACACCGCGGCCCGGGCGACACGGAACACTTCCTCAGCCGTCACACCGGACTGCAGATCCCGAACGTGAGCCTCCGCCGGATTGCACTTCAGCATCTCGAAGATCAGCTTCTCCAACGTCAGATCGGGGACAATCTTCGGCTTGTCCTCACCCGGCTTGATGCCCATGTGAACCGATCGAGCCCCGACAATCCGCGGGTGTTCGGTGCGGAACATCCGAACCCACACCGAGCAATCGAACGGGGTCTTCTTCTGCGCGTCGACCTTCCACGTCTTGTCCTTCGTCGGGTTACCGGCCTTGTCCATGACAGCTACCTCGGCACCCTGCGCAGTGATGACGACGATCCCCGGGAAACGCTTGAGGATCAGCATCATGTCCTTGTGGCGCGCGTTTGCCAGGTTCCACAGGTCCGACGTGATCTGGATTTCCGCGTCCGGATTCTTGTCGAGGATCTTCGAGTTCTTCTCGCGGCGGCGCGCTTTCGCGTCGACCCATTCCTTCTGCATCTCCCACTCGGCGGTCACCGAGTCGATCGCGAGAACGACCGGCGGCTTCCCCTCGTCGTGGTACTGCTGCGCGAGATCTCGGGCGTCGCGGATCTGGCCG
Organism: Rhodococcus sp. 15-649-2-2; assembly: GCF_002258645.1. Classification (NCBI taxonomy): domain Bacteria; kingdom Bacillati; phylum Actinomycetota; class Actinomycetes; order Mycobacteriales; family Nocardiaceae; genus Rhodococcus; species Rhodococcus sp. 15-649-2-2. The sequence goes on along the minus strand of NZ_NPFM01000028.1, from coordinate 110,406 downwards.
ATGATCGTCGACCAGCGTCCGTCGTGAACGATGACTTCATAACGGGCACCGTCGATCGCGCCATACTCGTCGCCTGCACCCTCACCGAGATCGAGCCACAGTGTGCGCGAGACCTTGTCGGATGCCGACAGTTCAGCGATCGCCCAGGACTTGCCCGCCTTCTCTTCACCCTCGAGCATGATGAGCGGGTACGGGACCGAGCCAGTTGGTGGTCGAGTCTGCAACGTCATACCAACGCCCCCTGCCCTGCGTAGCGGTTTCGGCTGCGGAGCCGGATGCAGGCCTTGCACGCCCGGCCGCCTCCGTGGGTGATGTAGGTGTTTCCAGAGGTGTAGGCATGGCCGCGGGGGCAGACGGTGACGGCTGCGCCTTGCCTGCGCAGGTTCTCCGCCTGAGTGACAGCCTCCAGATGATTGGGGTTGATGCACTTGCGGACTCGGCAGAGGTGATCAATCTGGAGTCCCTCGGGAATCTCGCCGACCATCACCGTGTAGGCGAGCCTGTGCGGTAGCCAGCCCCTCCCCCACGCCCGGATGGTCGTGCCATAGCCATGGGGAGCTGTAGGTCCCTGCCAGAGCCAGCACCCATTGCTGTTGACGATGCATCGCTGCATCAATCGGTACTCGTAGACCCAAGAGCTGATTGGAGTCTCGATCTTGGTTGCGTCCTCGAACTCGATCATCATGCGGCCACCCGCTTCGAGGCGGTGCGGAGCGCGTCAGCGACTTCCTGCTGAGTCCGATCCGGTTTCGCATTCCACTCCACCAACGAGCCACCAGGCATCATCAGTGAGTTGACGGGCAGGCCTGTGACGACAGACTCGACGACGGCGATAGCGTCCGTGACAGCCCAATCGTCACCGTCCGGGCCGTGGAAATCGTCCGGCTCGTCCCGGTCGGCTTGGTAGGTGAAGGTTCCACCGGCAGCGAGGACGATCGCGCCGATAGTGCAGAGACGGCCATCAGCGGTTTGGTAGTGGATGGTCGAATGCCCTTTGCGGTCGATCAGATCGGCAGCGTCGGCGAGGATCTGGGATGTGGTCATGCTGCGTCACCTGGCTCTGATCGGGCCTCGATAGCCAGCACGTCGACGAGGTCGAGTTCGCCGGACTGCCACATCCCACGCACGAGCGGCACCAGATCCTTCGACGGAGTGAACCGTGCCGACGCCGGCCGCGCCGCAGGAACGACTACATCGATGCCAGGCTTCTGCGGCTCCCCCGCCTTGTGCGCGGCGAGCGCTGCGGCCTCGAGGTCCTTCCGCGCCCAGTCCTTGATCACATACCGCACTTCGACGGCATCCTCGTTTTCCTCGAGGAGCCACGGCAAGATTTCCTCATCCCGCAGTTCGGGTTTCGGTTTCGGCTGAGTCGGTTTCGGGACCGTCGCATACCCGAGCTCCTCCCGCGTCTCCGGATCCGCGGACGTGTACAGGTACTCGGTGCCGCGCGGCAGGTCCGTCTGCAGCGCTTTCTTCGCCGCGTTGATCGCCTCGTCCGCGATCTGCTTCACTGCGGTTCCCGCCGCGATGGTCCGCAACAACTTCTGTCGATCGTTCACAACTTCTCCTCGGAAATGGTCTGAGTAGGAATGGTTTCGGTGTCCCACCGCGAAGCGGGATCCTCGAATGGGTCGAAGTCAGACGGCACGGGTAACTACCTCGACCGGCAGTTCGACCACAGCGACCGGGCAGGGAGTCGAGCCGAGCCACAGGACACCCGGGCGGTGGTCGTCGACGATGAACTCGCGGCCCAGGCGTCCGATCTCACGAAATCGAGTGCCGGCGGGCAGACGCCACAGGGACTGCTCGTCCCACACCATCGGCCCGGTCAATGCTTCGCCTCGACTACCGCAGCATGAGCGGCCGTAGCCGCAGCAACTTCTGCTTCCATCTGATCGATAGCGCGCCGAACCAAGGTCCATGCTCCGTCGCCGTATCGGTGCTGAACGTGGCCGTCCCACTCCCAGTCCGGCGTATCGATAGTCACGTCGTAGCCGTTGACTGCGTCATCGGTTGTGCCGTGATCGACAGTGCGGGTGGCGACGAAGGAACCGATGGGCTGCTCGTTGGCCTTGAGGACGAAGTGGAGGCTCACAGGGTGCCTCCGGTCCACACGTAGTGGATCGCCCAGCACAGCAGGACGAGGCAGCCCCAGATGACGAACTTCGACCACGGATCGAGCCGGTCATCTTTCGGGAACGATGCATCGAACACGTCGACCTCATACGGATCTTCGTCAGCTTCGGTGTATGTCGGTCCGGTGGTGGAGGGCACGAGCCGCAGATGCCGCGGCACCGCGGTGATCACGCCGCGATCCACCTCGAGGTAATCGCTCATGCTGCGGCCCCCGCATCGAGACCCAGCAGGTAGCGCTCGAAAGCCTCGTTGCACAGGCATGCCGGCGACCGCTTCTCGCGGATAGTCGCGATGGCGTCAGCCCCATTCGCCCCTTCGAGCATGAGTGCCCGCGCTACGACGAGGCTCGATCGATTGAGACCGACCTGGCAATGGACGAGGACCGCACCACTCTTGCGGCACGTGTTCACCCATGCGGCAAGCGAATCGACCTGCTCGATCCCCTGCTCGTGACTGTCGTACATCCGGACATTGATCGCACTGTCGATGTCGTGCTCGTAGGTGTATGCCTCCCACGGGTAGAGCGACACGAGATGAGTGATGAACTCGGGCAGAACCAGGCCGCGGCGGCAGCCGCCCTGCCACAGGTTCGGTGCGATCTCACTGATGAACGGGACATCGAACGGGGTGTTGCCGTGAAATGCGACGCCCGACATACGCTGTTGCTGCGGATCGAAATCGATATCGATCGCGGTGGGGTCTTCGCTCATGCTGCTTCTCCTTCGGACCATGCCGCGGCGACAGGGTCGGCAGCTTCGATGTCGAGAGGGGCACGCCGCGTCCTCGGCGGCAGCCCGCCGTAACGCCGCACCGCAGACCGCGGCACCCGAGCCAACAGGCGATTACGGGGCAGGTCGGCGAGGACAATGACGTACTCGGTGTCAGTGGATTCGGCGATGTCGACGGGAGTGCCGTGGGCGTAGATACCCCATTGCGTCGTCACATCGACAGCCAGTACCTGGGCGCTCATGCCGCCACCCGCTGCCGCGTCTTCGCGTATCGGTCATGCATCACCAAAGTCCCGGCGACAGCGACGTTCATCGACTGCACCGACGGTGTCGGGATCTGCACGATTCGGTGGCACCGGTCCAGCACGGCCGGCGGCAGACCGTGGTCTTCAGCGCCGAGCAGGTACAGGGCGCGTTCGTCGTGATGGAACGATTCGTCGAGCAGTTTCGCGCGCGGGTCGAGCTCGACGCCGATGATCGGGCAGCCGTGCGGCAGGTGCCGCACCAGATCGTCGAAGTCCACGTAATGGATCAGCGGGATGCGGCGGTCCACCTTGCTGGTGTCCGACGCCTGATGCCGATACCGCAGACCGACTGTCCCGACGAACGCTGCCCCGTAGAGGTTCGCGTGCCGCCACAGAGTGCCGACGTTCGATTCCGTTTTCGGATGCCACACCGCGATCCCGAAGTAGCCGCTCATGCCGCATCGCCCTCGGCGAGGAGTTCACGCAGCCGCATTGCGCGCGGCAGGCGATCGCCATAAATGTCTGGGTGGTTGGCTGCGCGGGCGATGTAGTCCTCTACCGAGTCCGCGAACGACGCTTTCTCGTCGGCGGTCAGCGCGGGCCACTGGGCTGGGAGGGTCGCGCCGGCACCCGACTCGTCATAGATCGCACTGCTGGCCAGGTCGGCCGCGGGGTCCATCAGACCCATGTGCGCGCTGCGGTCGTAGAACGCTGCCTTGTAGAACACTGACACCCGCCGCAGTCCCCGATCATCAAGGATGTAGGACCACATCGCGTGATCGGAACCTTCCTTCGTCCACCCCTCAGGAAGGGTCACCGACGTGAACAGCGGGTCGCCCGGGACCTGTTCCCCGCGAACAAATCCGAGGGACTCGAACTTCGACCACGGCTTGTCCGAGTCGTAGTCCAGGATCTCCGTCGGTAGGACGCTGGACTGGACCAGCTGTCGCTGCCCAGCGGACTCCATGCCTTCGATGTAGCCGGATTGACCGTCCGACAGGATCCCCATCAGGTGGACCATGTTGTCCCGGTCGCGGGTGTTCTCAATCATTCGTTTCTCATTTCGTTTGGGGTGCCGGGAGCGGCGGCGAGACCGCTCACCGGCACCGGGGAACCCGCGCCACCCAGCCCGGCGGCAGCGGGTAGTTCGGGGAGGAGGCCGGCGGCAGCTGCGAACGCATCCGTGAACAGGGATGCGACTGACGTGGGCCAGTTCGATCGGTGCATGCAGATCGCCAGGCGTGCGTCGATGAGTGCGTCGATGTCGCAGTCGGTGAATGGGCCGTTGTAGACCTCGCCTCGGGAGATGAAGGTCATCACTGCCACCACCAAACACGCTTGTAGCCAAGCGGTTTCCAGTGCCGCAAATCATCCGACTCGGGCATGTCCAGCAGGATCGGACGCGAGCACTCGTCGGTGTAGTGGTTCTCGTACTGACGGCGGTTCGAGAACACCGTCTCGTGAACCGTGCAGATCGGGAGCCATCGTCCGAAGCGGGTCCGCAACTGGAACGGGTAAGGGATCATCCCGTCACCTGCCAGAGTGGCGAGGCGGCCAGGCCGCCGACGAGGATGCCCGCGAGGATTAGGTGGGGACGGAGACGGCGGATGCTGCGGCGGATCATGAGGCAGCCCTCGCTTCCTCGATCAGTTCCTTCATCAGCGAGTACGCCTTTGATGCCTTACCCCCAGCGCGAGGCCCGTCGAAGCACCCCGGCGACTCCTCTTCGCACAGGGCGACGATCTCATCCCAGTGGTCGACTAGATTCCGCCATACAGGCGAGAGGTCACCGACTGAATCCATGCGCTGACGTGCTTTGGGTACAGCCCTCAGGAGTAGTTCACAGCGGCGAAAATCGCTGGGGTCGTGAGGATGCGAATCACGTCGGTTCGACCAACGGTCAGGCAAGATCGGCACACCGGTCAGATGCGTTGCGATCATTTCGGAGCTGATGCCTCGCTCGCCCGTGGCAAGCCATGTACTGAAATACTCGATCGGGATGCGCTCGGTCATGCGATCACCTCGATGGGTGTCTCATCGCGGGCGATGGACTCCGACGTGAGCGGGCCGCTGTAGCCCGTGATCGCCCAGTACTTGCCGCGACGTATTGCGAGAGCCACGTGCTCGACGATGCCTGTCACCCACCGGATCTGCGCACCTTCCGGCAGTGCGTCCAGTGCATCCCGGACCGTCTCCCAATCCCCCTCGAGCACGCGGGGAGTCAGCTCTCGGACACAAGCGATGAGTGCTGGTATGTCGTCGTCGATAATGGGCCACGGGTCGGCATCGGATGCGTCGGCTCGGGCTTGGATCGCGTCGAGGTCGAGTGGTTCACTCATGGCCACATCACCGCCACCGCAGTAACAACGGCGACCACGACAACCATCACCGAGCAGAACCCCAACGCGAGGATGCGACGATCCGACTCATGCCGAGGCCACGGATCGTTACGGATCTCCCGACGATGAACAGCACGAACCTTCGCGAAATCGATAGCGCTCATACCGGCACCACCGATGGCTCAAAGGCCGCGATCGCGTCAAGGTTCCAAATGCAGCCCGACGCGCAATCCCAACCCCAATACCACTGCGGGCCATTGTGGCGCTGTGACCACTGATATGGCGCGATGATGATGCCATCGAATTCCCCGTACAGGCGGGGCCAATCGACCTCGAATCGGTATGTCCGCGAGGCGTACGTGGACTCGATGCCGTACTCGCTGTCGAACTCGACAAGATCGTTGACGGTCGTAAGGATCAGAATGTTCGCGGAATCCGCCAGTGTCACCAAATGCGGAACCGCAAGGGCATCAACGGCATACTCCTCGAGCCGGCACCACGACTCCCAGTCGTCCTCGCCAGCGATCGAGACCCACAGCCCGGTCGGCTTGTCGGTGCGCTGATGTTCCTTGCTGTAGTCGAACCCACGATCCAGCTCGAGGGCCGTTGAGTGGTAGTGCACGAGTGCACCGCTTTCGATGGTCATGCCTTCACTCCCAACTCTTCGATGACCTGAGCAAGCGCCAACCACTGCGCCCGATACGTATCCCGCAACGAGTTTCTGCGACTTCCGGGCCGCCGCAGCCATATCCCGCGCACGACCCACCGCATTCGGAAACAGATTGGTGTTGAACACAGTTCGCACACCGTCATCCGTCACAGCCGCCAACACCGGACGTGGACCGAAGCCCGAACGACGCGGGCACTCAGTGACAGTGACGTGCATACCGTTGACCGTGACGACCCGAAGGGTGCTCATGACTCCCCCTCAGCGGCAACAAGAGTGACAATGTGGTCACTGTGTGTTGTACGAGCCGGCCTGCATCCGTAGCCGTTGCTATTCCGCCAGCCGTTGGCCCAGTCCAGCGTCAACATTTCGCCACAACCTGGGCACACGAGTTTGTCGCCTACCTTCGGGTTCACAACTACGTCGTCAGACATTCGTGTCCCCCTTAATGGGAGCGGCGTTGAGCTGGACGTATTCGCCGTCATGCGCTGGAGTCGCATCGAGCCCGTACGGCACCGTGTGCTGACAACGGTTCAACCGACGCCCTGGACCGCGGTAGTGAATCCAGTTCTCACGGTCGTGCGTGATGACGAGATCACCGCAGTGCGCACAGGTGTCGACCATCGTCGCGCGCTGCACGGCTGCCCTGATTTCACGGGACACGTGCTCTTCCCACGTGCCGCTGAATGCAGTACCGCAGACGCAGGCGTTCAACCCGTCACGTGTGCCATCCGGAGCGTGACCTTCGATGGGTGTGATACTCATTCGGCACCACCCAACGGGCCGCGACTCAAATCCGTACGCGCAGCACGAGACCGAGGCGACACCAGCCCCGTCACATCCCGGATCACACAATCCTCGACGTCAGCATTCGCGGTGATCATGTTCTTCACCGCACCTTGCTTCGATGCGTAATCCTCAGTGGCGGCACCCACGATGCGGTGGTTGCCGGCGCGGCGAGTCCACCGGAACCCAATACCGCGAGCCCCATAAAGGGTGATGACGTGCGGGGCACTCATGCCGACCTCCGCAACCGGCGCGCAGGGGCCTCACCAGCAACCCACGCATCCAGATCATCGACGTGAATCAGCCACGAGCCCTGCGGCTCCACCAACTGGCGGCCACGAAGACCACTACCCAGCTTCGCCTGCTCCGCCCACAACGCCTTGTACACCGAGTTGCGGTGGCGGCGAACACGATCCGCTGCTTCCTGCACCGTCAGCCACGGTGACGTTTGGGCGCTCATGCTTCGCCTTCTGGCGACTCCGGAAGAATCGTCTTCAGGTACTCCAGGCCGCGTTCGGTGACTCGACTCCGATCCTCGGCAGTGGCCCTCAGGTCACCGTCGAACGCAGACTCGGCCGCTTTATGTAGCGTCGCCAGATCCTTGAAGTCGAAAGCAATCACGAACACTTGACCGTTTCGGCCCAGGATGGTCGCGTAAACGCCTTCCTTCGGTACCGGGTCGTACATGATGACCGTGCCGTCCAGCAGGTTCTCTTGATCCGAAAATCTTGTGATACTCATGCCGCCACCTCGCCGGTGAAGTACTGCGGCTCGATTGCAGACCCGAACACGCCCCATGCGCGATCGAACAGTGCGCGATCACGCTCGGCGTATGCCGCGACCTCTCGGTCAGCTCCGTTGACGAATCGGACTGCCTTGCCGGGCTCCTTGTCGTGGAGCTCGCGGTACTGCTTCTTGACGAGAGCGCCCATGGAGCCAGCAAACTTGCGCTGCCCCGCTACGTTCACACCCTTGCCGTCGAGGTAGTCCGACACGGTGAGCGTGCGCTTGAGCGGGTCGATCTCCGGCTCTTCGCCGAGAGCGACCGCGACCTGATGCCGCACCTTCGTCTCGAGCCAGTTGTCGTCGACGAGGCCTTTGGTGAGAGCGAGCAACTGAATCCGCTGCTGAGCTTTCGCCGCCAACGCGTCGAGCTGAACGACGGTCGCGTTCGGGTTGACCGCTCCGCCGTCGTGGAAGTACGAGTCGAGCGCCTCGGCCGCCTCTCGCTGGAGCGCGACGAGCGTTGGTCGAAACTCTTCCTTCACTCGGTTCTCATCGAGGGTGGCGAGGTACATGGTGAGCGTCTTGCGGTCGACGCCGACCATCTCGTAGGTCTTGCCGTCCGATCCAGTCGTGTCGAATTTCGACACGACTGCCCATGACTTGCCCTTCAGCTTCTGCAGCTGCGCGGAGTAGGCCATGCCGAGCATCTCGACGACGGGCTTGAAGGCCGCGATCGGCTTTCCGTCGACGAGAGTTGCCGTGATGCCAGCCGTCCCATCTACCGGAACTGTGACGAGCTGCGTAAGATCAGTCACTGACTTTCCTTCCCTAAATGTTGGTCTGTCTCGAAGCCGTCCCGCTGGTACCGGGGCGGCTTTTCTGCGTTCGGGGTGACTTAAGCGGCCCGGCCAGGCTTGCCCGGCACGACGGCGGGGCGGAGGGGTCCGTGCCACACATTGAGCGGCTCGACGCCGAGGGCCTTGGCCCACGCAGTCAGTAGGCGGTCGCTGGCCTTCTTGTTGCCGTTCTCGACATTCGAGATTCCGGCCTCCGTGATGGCCACGCCTTGCTCGCCAATTCGTTCGACCAACTGCGCTTGGCTCAGGCCGTGTGCAAGTCGGAGGTCTTTGATCCGGACCATCGGTCCTAGCGGTTCTGTCGCTGGCATAGCGACAACTCTAGACAACCATCGCTATTTTGGCAATGTTCTTTCGGAAAGTTAGCGGTTAACCAGCGGAATGACAGCCATGTCATTTGTTGTCGCGTCGCTGAACTGGCGGGAAGCTGGCGCTAACTTGTCGTGTTGTCACTGGACCTGTCATAGGTTGTTCTGACAGTCTTTTGCCATGCCCAACGAGACGAACCAACAGCGGTTAGCACGGCTTGTGCGGGAGAGGCGAAAGCAACTTCGACTCACTCAGGTGGAAGTGCAGAACTTGGGCGGTCCATCAACCGCGACACTGCGAGGAATTGAAGGCGGCAAGGGCGGCGACTACAGAGCGGGCACGCTCGAGCCACTCGAGAAGATTCTTCGGTGGCAAATCGGAAGCATCTCCGAAATCCTCAGGGGAAATGACCCGATCGAGATTTCGCACCAGGACGCTTACCTACAGTCGCAAGGACTGACGTACGAAGAGGCCTACGCCAACAAGGTTGCAATCCCACCGGACCCGTACGCAGATCCAGCCGCGGGGACTGGAGGGATGCAGGAGTTGTTCGCTCGGATACTCCGCAGTGCAAGCGGGACAGGTACACGGTTGACTGCAGCGGACCTACAGGAGCTTGCGGATCACGAATGGGTCCGTGAACGCATGGAGACGTTTACGGCGGAAGAACGCCAGATGGTGAAGGACTACATCACCGAACTCGGAAATTCGCGGTACTACAACTGGGAAGACCAGTTCCGTCCCCCCACCGACAACCAGAATGAGGAAGACAATGACACGGACATCACGCAACCGAGGACGAGCACGCCGAGCACGATCAACCGCCGCGCAGGCGGCAGCCCGGAAGGCAGCGAACCCTCCATGAATGCAGGCGTCAAGCCTGCACCCTGGAATAAGCCGGATCAAGGCGATCAGGTTGACTACCACCTCGCCGCACGTAAAGGCGAAACCGAGGACGAGAAGCGCGAGCGCCTCGGAATTCCGTACGAATAAGGCCGTTTCCGCAGGTCGAAGAATTACACCTGCGTAGTTTGTCGGAGTCATACCGCATGGTGTGTTCATGACCTGGCACCCGTGGCGACACCTCCGAGACGAGCACCCACACGTCCACGTCGCGTATCCGGACGGCGGCAGTGGCTGTCTCGGAACCTGGACGGCCGATGGCATTCAGATCAACCGTCGATCGAACCAGCGCGAGCGGCGGTGCACCCTCACTCACGAGATCGTGCACGTCGAACGCGGCCCAGTGCCGGCCGATCTGCGACTCGCGATGCGCGAGGAAGAAACCGTCGACCGCATCACCGCCGAGCGACTGATCGAACTCGATCGGCTCGTCGACGTCATCGCATGGAATCGGTACCGCATCGACGACGAGGCAGCCGAGGAACTATGGGTCGACCTCCCCACCCTCCTCACGCGCGTTCGCAATCTCACCGACGACGAGCGCACATTCATCGACAAAGAACTCGAACGGAGACAGCCGTGACACCACAACAGGCAGAGATCCTGAAGTTCGAAAAGCGTTGGTACACAGCGCCAGGCAACAAAGAAGCCGACATTCGTGACCAGCTCGGCCTGTCGGCTGTACGCTACTATCAGATTCTCGCCGCACTGCTCGACGACCCGGACGCCTTGAAGGCCGACCCCGTGCTCGTGAAAAGCCTGCGCCGCATCCGCGACAGCCGAGCAAAACTACGAAGGGCCGGATAATGGCGTGGACTCGTCGTTTGTCATCGGGGAAGTTCCAAGGGCTGTACCGAGACGCCTACGGCAAGGAACGATCCGCCGGCACCTTCCCCCGCGAACGGCAGGCCCTGTCCAAGGCCGCGTCCGCCGAGGAAGATGCACGGATCAACCCCCGCTCCCCCGAAGCCCGCACCATCACCTGGGCACAGTGGGAACCGCGGTGGCTCGCCCGACGATCCGTCGCGCCGCAGTCACTGAAGGCGGACATGTCGAAGATCGAACACCACGTCCGACCTAAGTGGGGTGACGTACCGCTCGCTGACATCACTCAGGGTGATATCCAGGAGTGGGTGAACGAGCTCCGTCGATCCGGTGGGGTACGCACCACCAGCCGATACGAGGCGGGGCGGCCGCTGTCGGCGTCGACGGTCACGAAGTGCTACCGACTCCTGTCGTCGTCGATGCGGGCCGCTGTGACTGCGAAGGTGCTCGACAAGTCCCCGTGCTTCGACGTCAAGATCTCGAAGGACGGGGTGTCACCTGAGCGGTATCTGACCGACGACGAGCAGGACGCTATCTGCGCCGAGCTCGACGGCCAGGACCTCGTACTGGTCCGGTTGGCGTTCGGCACCGGACTCCGCCTCGGGGAGATCATCGGCCTGCACTGGGAGTCGATCGACCTCGACGGAAAGACACTTCACGTCCGGCACGCCTACGACCCCGAAGACAGGTCGATGAAGGCACCGAAGTCCTACGCGATGCGGGCAGTACCCATACCCGACGAAGTAGTGATGTTGCTCGAGCAACTCCGTGTAGACAGCGCGCCTGCTCTGCAGTGCCCGATCGTGCACAACGGATCCACGAAGTGCCGGACCGGTCTGGTGTTCACCCAGGCCGACGGGAAGCCGATCGATGGCCACAACTTCCGGCACCGCCGCTGGGAGCGAGGCTGCCGCCGCGCAGCCGTAAGGGACAGTCAGGGTCGTGACATTCCAGTAGGGCACGCGAGGGTCCACGACACTCGCCACACGTACGCCTCAACGCTCATCCGGGCCGGGATCCACCTCGCTCAGGTCTGCACGCTGATGGGCCACTCGTCGATCGTCGTCACGATGCGGTACTCACATCTGGGGAATTCGCAGTGGGGCGCAGTGGCCGAGGCTCTCAACCGGCGTACAGCAGTTCGTACAGCAAACCCGGTGTTAAGGGTGGTGAAGCATGGGTAGGCACTGGCAGGCATAAACCCGGCCCGAGCTGGCGAAAGGTGGGGAATAGTTAGCATTGTGAAGCAGTGTGAAACCCATCGAACGGCCTTCTAATCCCTTGGTCGCAGGTTCGAATCCTGCCGGGGGCACACTCTGACCAGTCGAAATGCACATCGCACTTTCGGTTCGCTGCGACCGATCCCAGCGAAGTCACTGGGTGACCGACGCGCGCCACAGCCCGACCATGGCATCCACCAGATCCGTCCCGAAGCCCGTCCACTCGCGGGGGTTGCTTCGCTCTCGCTCAGCGCTCATGTGGACCATCAGCTGCCTCACCATGTCTCCGCGCGTCCTGCGCACCGATTCCGGGAGATCGCCGACGCAGCTCCGCACTCCCTCCAGAATCCCACGTAGGGCAGGCGATTCCAGTGCGGTCTCGTAGACCAGTCCGCGCAGTGTCGGATCCGTCATCACCTGCGCACTGAACCGAGCGTAGGACGAGGACTCACCGATCGATGCGAGATGCTCGATGTAGGGAAGGACGAGGCACGACACCCAGTCACGAAGATCGGTAGACCCCTCGACCTCCGTCAGCATCCGGACGCGGCGCTCTTCGATAGGCCGCGCATGTTTCTCGACGATGGCCAGTACCAGGTCGTCCTTGGTCCCGAAGTGGTAGCCGACGGCCGAACTGTTCCGCTGTCCTGCACTCTCGCTGACCTGACGATTGGACACCGTGAACACGCCACGCTCGGCGAACAGCCGTTCGGCGGCCACCAGGATCACTTCGCGTGTGTCGTCGCTGTGCATGTGCACCCTTCCGTTTGCCATGTTCAATCACATGACTTAACTTATTTAAGTCAGCCGGTTTAAATACTTTACCAACCAATTACCAGAGGAGCGGCATGTCTGCAATTTCACCCGACGACACGGCACCGAAAACCCTCGGCACGAACGGGATTGTTGCAGTCCTGGCGTTTGCCGGCATCGTCGTCGCATTGATGCAAACACTCGTCATTCCGATCATTCCGCAGCTGCCGACACTGCTGAACGCCTCTGCAGCGAACACCGCGTGGGTCGTGACGGCAACGCTTCTGGCCGGCGCGGTTGCCGTCCCGGTGATGGGTCGCCTCGGCGACATGTTCGGCAAACGCCGCCTACTCCTGGTCGGACTCGCCCTTCTCGTGCTCGGTTCTGTCGTCGGTGCGCTCAGTGACACCGTCCTGCCCCTCATCGTCGGCCGGGTACTCCAGGGTCTCGCGTCGGGTGTGATCCCCCTCGGCATAAGCGTGATGCGCGACGTCCTACCCCGAGAGAAACTCGCCGGTTCCGTCGCTCTCATGAGCGCCTCGCTCGGAGTCGGCGGCGCGCTCGGCCTGCCGGCCGCCGCGTTGATCGCGGAGTACGCCGACTGGCACTTCCTGTTCTGGACGTCGGCCGCTCTCGGCGTCGTCGTTACCGTTCTCGTCGTTCTTGTCGTCCCCGAATCGACGGTACGAGCGGGGGGCAGCTTCGACTTCCCCGGTGCCGCGGCACTGTCGATCGCGCTCGTGTCGTTGCTTCTCGCGATATCGAAGGGTTCGAGTTGGGGCTGGACCAGCGGAACGACGATGGGGATGCTCGCGCTCTCCCTCGCTGCGTTTCTGTTCTGGGGTTGGTGGGAGCTACGCACACCGCTACCCCTCGTCGACCTCCGAGTGACCATGCGGCGCCAGATCCTGTTCACGAACCTGTCTTCGATCGCCATCGGATTCGCTTTGTTCGCAATGTCTCTGGTCTTCCCTCAGGTTCTGCAACTGCCCACCGAGACCGGATACGGACTGGGCCAGTCGATTCTCGCCGCGGGTTTGGTCATGGCCCCCTCGGGCATCGTCATGATGTTCGTCGCGCCGCTGTCGGCCCGCATCACCACTACGCGCGGACCGAAGACGACACTGATGCTGGGTGCTGCGGTGATCGCGGCCGGCTACCTCGTCGGTGCTGTCACGCTCGGTGCCGTCTGGCTCCTGGTCCTGATCTCGTTGGTGATCGGCGCAGGCATCGGCCTGGCGTACGGCGCGATGCCTGCACTCATCATGGGCGCGGTCCCGGCGTCGGAAACCGGGGCAGCCAACAGCTTCAACACGCTGATGCGTTCTCTCGGAACATCGTTCGCCAGCGCGGTCGCCGGCGTCATTCTGGCTCAGCTCACCGTCAGTGCCGGCGGCCGGGAGATTCCGTCGGAAGCGGCTTTCCACGTCACAATGGGCGTGGCGGCCGGTGCCGCCGTACTGTCTTTGGTCCTGGCCGGTTTCATCCCAACGTTGCGTGCGGCACCAGCGCGTACCGTCATCGCAACCGAGGTACCCGAGCTCACTCGAGAACGATGACTACGCCCTGACCAGCGCGAACGTAATCCGTCCCAGCTCGCTGTGGTTGACTTGGAGGTAACGAAGGGTCACACGTGCATCAGCTCACTCTCGGAGTCCTCTCACGTTCGCGCAAGCCCGATGAGCGTCGACTACCGATTCATCCACTGCATTTCGATCGAATCGACGCCGATATCCTCGCCCGGATGTTCGTCGAATCCGGCTACGGCGAACCGTTCGGAATTTCGGACGAGCACCTGGCCGGCCAAGTAGGAGGCATTCGCACACGCGAGGAGCTCATCGCCGAGTGCGATGTGATTCTGTTGCCCAAGCCGCAGGCGGAGGATCTTGCATCCTTACGCCCAGGGCAGACACTGTGGGGCTGGCCCCACTGTGTGCAGGACGAGAAGCTCACGCAGATCGCCGTCGATCGCAAGCTGACACTGATTGCCTTCGAGGCCATGAACCACTGGACCAACGAGGGTTCGTTCAATCTGCATGTCTTCCACAAGAACAACGAATTGGCCGGCTACTGCTCCGTGCTGCATGCACTGCAACTGATCGGGTCCACCGGCGACTACGGCCGCCGGTTGCGTGCTGCGGTCATCGGCTTCGGAGCCACCGCTCGCGGTGCGGTCACCGCACTCAACGCCCACGGCATTCACGATGTGGACGTTCTCACCCAACGCGGAGTCACTGCGGTCAGTTCGCCGATCCATTCGGCCAACATCGTCAATTTCGATCTCGACGACGCCGACCCTCGCCAGAGTCGAGCACTCACTCCGGACGGTCGAGTACCACTGTCACACTTCCTGGCCGACCATGACGTCATCGTCAATTGTGTTCTACAGGATACCAATTCACCATTGACGTTCCTGACGAACCAGGACCTACCCACCCTCGCACCGGGGACCCTCGTGGTGGACGTCTCCTGCGACGAGGGTATGGGATTCGAGTGGGCCAAGCCCACGGCGTTCGCCGATCCCATGTTCACAGTGGGCGACAACGTGCGGTACTACGCCGTCGACCACAGTCCGTCCTATCTGTGGAATTCGGCCACCTGGGAGATCAGCGAATCGCTGCTGCCGTACTTTCGGATCGTGCTCGACGGCCCCTCGGCGTGGAGCGCCGATTCCACCATCGAGCGATCGATCGAGATCCGGGGCGGCGTCATCGTCAACCCCAATATCCTTGCCTTCCAACATCGCAGTGCGGAGTACCCGCACACTGCAGCGTGAACGACAGCGCGACATGAGCATCACCTGGGTCGAGGACGGGAGCGAACGCACCTCCCGCTGGCAGTCGGAGAACGGCGCTCCCGCGCCTCGTGCGGTGCGCATCGTCGACGATTCGACGACCGCAGACGTGGCCTACAAGCTGGCCACGATCGGCGAAGCTCTGCTGTGGCGCGGTGACTACAACAATGCGCGACAACTGTTGTCCGCGATGACCCGTCGGGTTCCGCCCGCCAAACGGTCGCTCGATGCGTCGCCCGCCGAGCAGTTTCATCTGCATCGCCAAAACCAGGCGCGCCGCGCTCGAGTGCTCGGAATGCTTCTTATGGAACTCGATTCGAGTGCCCGCCTCGATCTCGGCCGGGCACCGGATGTCCAGGCCGCAGTGTCGGAGGCCATCGGCCCCGATGCCGCGCCGTGCGTGCTCTCGTTGCGCGAACTCCTCGGCATGGTCGGCGCACACGAGTGGCGTCGCAAGGGCGTCTTCGTCCCGGCTCTCGACGCCTCGATCCACCCGCACTACGGGGTCTTCTCCCCCATTCGCGGCGAGTACATCCAACTCGTCGCCGACGCACCACTGCCTCCCACGGACCGCGCGTTCGACATCGGTACCGGCTCGGGCGTTCTGGCTGCAGTACTCGCCCGCCGCGGCGTGAGCTCGGTGGTCGCCACCGACAAGGACCCGCGGGCGGTCGCCTGTGCACGAGAGAACATCGACGCACTCGGTTGCACCGATCGAGTCGAGGTGGTGCAGACCGACATCTTCCCGACCGGGCGCGCGGGATTGATCGTGTGCAATCCGCCCTGGATTCCCACGAAGCCGACGTCGGGCATCGAGCACGCGGTCTACGACCCGGGCTCGCGGATGCTCAAGTCGTTCCTGAGCCGCCTCGGTGGGCACCTGACACCGAACGGCGAAGCATGGTTGGTTCTGTCCGATCTCGCCGAACTGCTCGGATTGGTCACGCGCGCAGACCTTCTCGGGGCTTTCGACGCTGCAGGGCTGGTGGTTGTCGACCGTAGCGACACCACACCGACGCACTCGCGAGTCACCGACTCCTCCGATGTGCTGCACGAGGCCCGCTCGCGCGAGACGACGTCACTGTGGAGACTGCACCGCCGCTAGATACGACGAAGCCGCCCGAGCATTACTCGGGCGGCTTTGTCGATAGTGCTCTACCTCAACGACGGTCGCGAGTCTCGAACTCTCCGTTGATCACGGTGCCCAGCGGGGCGTCACGCTCCGCTTTCTTCGCCGCTTCCCGCATTTCGATGCCATCGGTGATCAGGTCTCCGATTTCACGGGTGACATCGCGGACGGCTCCGGTGATGATCACCACGATCCGGCCGACGTGATTGGCGGCAGATTCGGTGAACTCCTGCACGGTGTCCTTGTTGCGCTCGAACTTTCCCACCAACAGGACCGCCCCCTTCGAAGTCGTCACGCTGCGCTGGTCTTCTTACGCTCGACGATAACACTGGCCGGAGCTGCCGACCCCGTGAGCGAATTGGGCAGGGCGAGCTTGAAGATCTTGCCCCACACGGAACCGATCTGATGGAAGAAGCCGCCGGTGTTGTAGGGCAGGTCGTACTTCTCGCACAACGCCTTGACCTCGGGCGCGATCTGCGGGTAGCGATGCGCGGGCAGGTCCGGGAACAGGTGATGCTCGATCTGGTGCGAGAGGTTGCCCGACATGATGTGGAACAGCGGGGTTCCCTCGATGTTGGCCGATCCCAACATCTGACGCACGTACCACTCGCCGCGGCTCTCGTCGGCGGTCTCCTCCTGGCTGAAGGTCTGGACTCCGGTCGGGAAGTGGCCACAGAAGATGATCGAGTAGGTCCACACGTTGCGAATCAGGTTCGCAGCAACGTTTCCGACCACGGTGGACGCGAAGAACGGTCCGGTCAGCGCCGGGAAGATCACGTAGTCCTTGAGCGCCTGCTTGCCCGCCTTGCGCCACATGCCCTGCAGCAGCGGCTTGACGTCGTGCCACTTGCGCTTGCCCGCGACGATGTTCTCGGTCTCGAGGTCGTGGAGCATGACGCCCCACTCGAAGAACGTCATCAACAGGAACGCATACACCGGGTTGCCCAGGTAGTACGGATTCCATTTCTGTTCCTGGTCCATCCGCAGGATGCCGTAGCCGATGTCGCGGTCCATACCGACGATGTTGGTGAAGGTGTGGTGCATGTAGTTGTGCGAATGCTTCCACTGGTCTGCGGGGCAGACGGTGTCCCACTCGAACACCTCGGAGTTCAGACCGGGCTCGCGCATCCAGTCGTACTGGCCGTGCATGACGTTGTGGCCGATCTCCATGTTGTCGAGGATCTTCGCAACGCCGAGGGCACCGACACCGGCGAGCCATGCCGGCGGGAGGAACGGCAGGTACATCAACGCGCGTCCGGTGATCTCCAGGCCGCGCTGCGCTTTGATGATCTTGTAGATGTATTCGCGGTCCTCGTCGCCGAGCTTGGCGACGGTTCGGGCACGCAGGTCGTCGAGCTCACGGCCGAGCTCCTCGACCTGTTCGTAGGTCAGCACGGTAGGCGCGTCCGGCAGTGTCTCGTTGCGGCGAAACGGTAGGACCGCGGTGGGCAGGATCGAGAGAATCGTTCCGAGCATCTGATGATCTCCAATTCGATCGGGTCGAGATGGTCTGTGTGTCGAAATGTCTTGGGTGGACCTAGATGTCGATGTCGACGTCGCCGACGGCGACGGACACGCAGAGCTGGATCTTCTTGTCGGATTCGGTGTCGGTCTCGCCGGTCTTGATGTTCTTGGTGCAGCCGGACTTCTTCACCGAGGTGCAGGTGAAGCAGATTCCCATCCGGCACCCGTTGGCCGGCGAGAGACCAGCGGCCTCTGCCTGCTCGAGCAGCGTTTCGCCGTCGTTCTCCGAGGACACATCGCTCCCGGAGAACGTGGTGACTCCGGTGACGTCGTCGCCGACGGTGGCGAACGACGGCGTGAACTCCTCGAGGTGCAGTCGCTCGCCGAGGCCTGCGTCGTCGAAGAAAGACCTCACGCCCTTCATGAGTCCGGGAGGGCCGCACAGGAACGTGTCCGCGTCTGCGAACCACGGTGCCACGGCATCGAGGTGCTCCTGGCCGAAGAACCCGTACAGGTCGCCGCCCGTCTTCTGCTCGGTGTACGCGAAGACGATGTTCACGTTCTCGTGCTCGGCGGCGATCTTCTCCAGGTCCTTCTTGTACGCGACGTCGTTCTCGGTGAACGCGTAGTGCAGGAAGGTCAGGTCGCTGCTGTACCCCTCGTCCAGCAGCGACCTGAGCATCGACAACACCGGCGTGATGCCGCTGCCACCGCTGATCAGCAACGTCTTGGCCGGGCGTGGTTGGGGAAGCTCGAACGTGCCGTCCGCCTGCGACAGGCTGACCACGAGGCCGACATGCGCGTTCTTGTGCAGGTACTGCGACACCAGGCCTTCGGGATGCGCCTTGATCGTCAGTTCGATCCGGCCGTCCTTGCGGTACTGCGAGCAGGCGGGCGAGTAACAGCGCGTCTGCCGAACACCGTCGATGACGACACCGACCTGGACGAACTGACCCGCCTTGAAGCCCTTCCACTGACGTGTCGGGCGGATGGTGAGCGTCAACGAGTCTTCGGTGGACCGGTGTATCTCGGTCACTTCTCCGCGTAGGTCGCGAACCGTCGTCATAGGATCGACGAGCTCGAGGTACCGATCGAGCGCGTGGGGTGTGGCCATGGCCTCGAACAGGGAAAGAAGCGAGAACTTGCGCGAACCCGACGTTCGCGACGGACGTTCTTGAAGCGTCATTCCATCCTCCCTAACCGGATCGAAACCAACGACCCATTCAGTGAACGATTGTGCACTAACATGAGTGTGACAGAGCGACACCGGTACCTGTCAACGTTTATGTGACCGTCGTTACACAGCAAAAACGGCCGTCGACGGGGGTCCGGGTAGAACCGGAAGGAAGGTCACAGGATGCGCGCCCATAAACTGGACGTTGTGACAGAACCGGGGACCCGCGCCGAGCGCAAGGAGCGCACGCGCCAAGCCCTCATCGAGGGCACCCTCGACCTGCTACGCGAACGATCCTTCGCCAGTGTCAGCCTGCGCGAGGTCGCCCGATCGGCCGGCATCGTTCCCACTGCGTTCTACCGCCACTTCGCCTCGATGGAGGATCTGGGCGTCGCTCTCGTCGAGGACAGCATGCGCATGCTGCGGCAGATGTTGCGTGATGCCCGTCGCAACCCGAGCGCCAAGACGGCCACCGAATCCTTCGGCATCCTGGTCCGCCAGGTTCGCAGCCACGAGGATCAGTTCCGTTTTCTCAGTCGCGAGCGGTACGGCGGCGTCACCGAGGTTCGTCGTGCCTTCGCCACCGAGCTGCGACTGTTCGTCAGTGAGCTGACGATCGATCTCTCCCGCATGCCCGGTCTCGAGCAGTGGGACGTCGCCGATCTGGAGATGACCGCCGATCTGCTCGTCTCGACCATGCTCACTGCGGTGGTCGGCCTGTTGGAAATCGACAGACCGGGTAGTCAGAACGAGAAGGATCTGATCGAGCGAACCGAGAAGCAGATCCGCATGATCATGCTCGGGATGAGCCGATGGGAACCACGGCGGGCTTGACCGTTCGAGAAGAACACGTCCACGAAGGGAAGTTCATGTCCGAGGTAAGTGTCGGCGCGTACGTATTCGAAGTTGCGATGGCGGGCCCCTCGGATGGAGTTCCAGTCGTTGCGCTGCACGGCTTTCCGCAAACCAACGCGTCGTGGACCAGCGTGACCCCCGGACTCGTCGCCGCGGATTGTCGCGTGATCGCGCCCAATCAGCGGGGATACTCCCCCGGAGCCCGGCCGATCGGGGTCGAGCACTATCGCATCGAGCAGCTCACCGGTGACATCCTCGGTTTGCTCGACGCGCTCGATCTACCGTCGGCGCACCTGGTCGGACACGACTGGGGTGCGGTGGTTGCCTGGCACCTGGCGGCCGAGCACCCCGATCGTGTCCGCACGCTCACCGCGGCATCGGTTCCGCATTCGGCGGCGTTCAACCGGGCCATCCGCGAGGATCCGGATCAGCAGGAGCGGTCGCAGTACTTCGGCCTGCTCCGGAAGCCGGAGAAGGCCGAGCGAGTTCTGGTGGAGAACGACGCACAGCGTCTGCGCGCGATGTTCGGTGCCGAGAGCCTCGACGACGAGTACGTTCGGCATCTCACCGTCCCCGGGGCACTGACGGCCGCATCGAGTTGGTACGCCGCGATGACCAGGGAGTTCGCGAACCTCCCTCCGGTGACCGTCCCCACCACGTACGTCTGGAGCAACGGCGACACCGCCATCGGCCGAGCCGGTGCCGAGCGCTGCGGCGAATTCGTCGATGCGCCGTACCGATTCGTCGAACTCGACGGCATCTCCCATTGGATCCCCGAGGAAGCCCCCGGGGAACTCACGACCGAGATCCTGGCCCGTATCGACTCCGCTTAGACCTGCTCCGGAGCCCGCACCTTCAGCAACGCCAGCAGACCGGCGGCAAGGACGATGATCAGCCCGGCGATACCTGCCCGGTCGGCGTCGAACATCCACACGAACAGGCCGAACAGGGACGGCGCGAGGAACGACGCGGCACGACCCGTTGTCGCGAACAGTCCGAAGAACTGACCTTCTCGCCCAGGAGGTGCCAGTCGGGCCAGGAAGGTACGCGCAGAGGATTGTGCGGGCCCCACGAACAGGCACAGGATCAGTCCGAAGATCCAGAACATCGTCGGTCCCGACACGAACAGCAGAATGGTGCCGGCCGCGATCATGGACGTGAGCGAGAAGACGATGACCTTCTTGGGTCCGATTCTGTCGTCGAACCGGCCGGCGACGATGGCACCGAGGCCGGCGATGACGTTGGCGGCGACGCCGAACAGCAGTACGTCCGCCGCGCCGATGCCGTAGACGCTGACGGCGAGAACGGCCCCGAAGGTGAAGACACCTGCCAGTCCGTCTCGGAACAGTGCGCTGGCGATCAGGTAGTAGACGGCGCGCCGGTCTGCACTCCACAACTCGCGCACATCGCGAAAGAGGACGCGATAGGACTCCGCGAACCCGGCCTGTGCAGCCGTGGGATCGGCAACGGCCCTGGGCACTTCGGGAACTGCGAACATCACCGGGATGGCCGAGACCGCGAACCATACGGCCGCGAGTACGGCGACGAGTCTGATGTTCAGGCCACCGTCGGTGGTCAACCCCAGCAAGCCCCGAGTGTCGCCGTCGCCGACGATGAAGCCCACGTAGCACAGGAGAAGCAGCACGATTCCACCGAAATAGCCCATCGCCCAACCGAATCCGGATACGCGACCGATGTTCTCCGAAGTGGAGACCTGCCGCAGCATCGAGTTGTACGGGATGCTGGCCAACTCGAACATGATGGATCCGAGACCGAGCAGCAACAGACCGAGCCAGAGATAGTGATAGTTGTCCTGCACGAAGAACAGACCGGCCATGGCCACGACGGTCAGTGCGGTCAACACCCCCAGCAACCATCTCCGTTTGCCGCGCGCGTCGAAGTACTGCCCGCAGACCGGCGCGAGGAGCGCGATGACGACGCTCGACAGTGCGATGGACCAGCTGAACCAGGTGGTGGCCGAGATCGAGCCGGGCAGGTCGTCACCGACCGCATCGGTGAGATACACCGAGAACACGAACGTGAGAATCACGGCGTTGAACGCAGCCGAGCCCCAATCCCAGAATCCCCAGGCAGTGACCTGTTTACGAGTGGTTGCGACTCCGACGACGGCGGCCTCCGGCTGGGTTCCCATGGTTGCCAACACTAGACCGCGGAATCCGAATTCTTTGGTGCACCTAGTTGCATAGTCACCACGTTGCATACATACTCTCGGTTGTGGCTTTGGAACACGCGATTCTGGTTTCCCTCACCGAGCTCAGTGGCTCGGGGTACGAGCTCGCCCGACGGTTCGACAAGTCCATCGGCTTCTTCTGGAGCGCAACACATCAGCAGATCTACCGGACGCTGACGCGGATGGACGGGGCCGGGTGGATCACCGGTGAGGCCGTCGCACAAGACGGCCGTCCCGACAAGAAGGTCTACTCGGTCGCCGCCGCGGGCCGCGCCGAGCTCGATCGCTGGATCGCGGCGCCGACCGATCCTTCGCAGCTACGCGAGGAACTCGCCGTCAAGATTCGCGGTGCCGCGAACGGTGACATCGACGCTTTGAAGGTCGAAGTCGCCCGCCATCGCGATGTTCATGCCACCCGCCTCGACGTCTACCGACTGATCGAGAAGCAGGACTTTCCGGCCCCCGCTGCCCTCACCGGCACCGCGTTGCACCAATACCTGGTGCTGCGAGGCGGAATTCGCGTCGAAGAAGGATTCACCGAGTGGTGCACCGAAGTATTGGAGAAGCTGTGAAGACCGAGCAGTCCGTTGGCCCCTATCCGATTCTGTTGTCGCCGTTGGACGTCGGTGCGACCACGCTGAAGAACCGGGTGATCATGGGCTCGATTCACACCGGCCTCGAAGACCGCGCCCGAGACACCGGCCGTCTGGCGGCCTACTTCGCCGAGCGAGCCCGCGGCGGCGTCGCCCTTATCGTCACCGGCGGCTACGCCCCCAATCGCACCGGCTGGCTCCTGCCGTTCGGAGCCAAGCTGACCAACCGTCTCGAGGCCCGTCGGCACCGCCGGATCACCGCGGCGGTACACCGTGAGGGTGGCAAGATCGCGCTGCAAATCCTGCACGCCGGTCGCTACTCGTACCAACCGTTCAGCGTGTCGGCTTCCTCGATCAAGGCCCCCATCAACCCTTTTCGGCCGCGGCGGTTGACGTCGAGGGGCGTCCGCTGGCAGATCCGCAATTTCGTGCGTTGCGCCCGGCTCGCACAGAGCGCCGGATACGACGGCGTCGAGATCATGGGCGGCGAGGGATACTTCATCAATCAGTTCCTCTCCGAGCGCACCAACAAGCGGCGTGACGAGTGGGGCGGTTCGGCGGAGAATCGCCGTCGGATGGCCGTGGAGATCGTGCGACAGACGCGGGCTGCAGTGGGCCCGGACTTCCTCATCGTGTTCCGGCTGTCGATGGCCGACCTGGTGGAACAGGGCCAGAGCTGGAACGACATCGTTGCCCTGGCGGAGGATGTCGAGGCTGCAGGCGCGAACATCATCAATACCGACATCGGCTGGCACGAATCGCGGGTGCCGACCATCGTCACCTCGGTTCCGCGAGCAGCGTTTGCGGACATCACCGGCAAGCTGGAGAAGTACGTCACCATTCCCGTTGCGGCATCCAACCGCATCAACATGCCCGAGATCGCCGAGAACATTCTCGCCCGCGGGGACGCACAGCTGATCGCGATGGCCAGGCCGATGCTGGCCGATCCGTTCTGGGTCCAGAAGGCAGCCACCGACTCCGCGGACCAGATCAACACCTGCATTGCCTGCAATCAGGCCTGCCTCGACCACGCCTTCGTCCACAAGAAGGTCTCGTGCCTGGTCAACCCCCGTGCGGGCCGCGAGATCGACCTGCAATTGCTGCCGACGAAGAAGACGAAGAAGGTCGCGGTCGTCGGAGCCGGGCCCGCAGGCTTGGCCGCAGCCCTCAATCTCGCGCAACGCGGCCATGCGGTCAGCCTGTTCGAGGCCAGAAGCGAGATCGGCGGTCAGTTCGGTATCGCGCGGCTGATTCCCGGCAAGGAGGAATTCGCAGAGACGATCCGCTATTTCTCCAGCGCGCTCCGCACCGCCGACGTCGCCGTCCACTTGGGCAGCCGAGTCTCAGCCGCGGAGCTGATTGCCGGCGAATTCGACGAGGTGGTGCTGGCTACCGGCGTCACTCCCCGGATTCCGAGCATCCCCGGCATCGAACACCCCTCGGTGTTGTCGTATGCAGAACTGGTTCGGGACGGCAAGCCGGTCGGTGATCGGGTTGCGGTCATCGGAGCCGGCGGAATCGGCATCGACATCTCCGAGTTCCTCACCACCGACGCCTCCCCCACGCTGGACCTGAAGGAATGGAAGCAGGAGTGGGGCGTCACCGAGCCCGAGGCCGCGCCAGGAGCGTTGACCACACCGGTGCCCGCGCAGTCACCGCGTGAGGTGTATCTGCTGCAGCGCAAGCCGGGACGCATCGGCGCAGGGCTGGCCAAGACGACGGGTTGGGTTCACCGCGCCGCTCTAAAAGCCAAAGGCGTGCATCAGCTTTCAGGCGTCAACTACGAGAGAATCGACGACGCGGGCCTGCACATCTCGTTCGGCGAGAAGCATGAGCGCGCGCGTCTGCTCGAGGTCGACACCATCGTTATCTGCGCGGGCCAGGAGTCGGTTCGCGATCTGGTCGACGAGCTGAAGGCCGCGGGTACCACCACGCACATCATCGGCGGTGCGGACGTCGCGGCCGAGCTGGACGCCAAACGGGCGATAGAGCAAGGCACCCGGCTCGCGGCCACGATCTGATCTGTCCGCTAGCCTGTCTCACCGTGAGCCTGCCCAAGCCCAACCCCGATGCCCGCGCCGTCGTCACCGGAGCCTCTTCCGGTATCGGTGAAGCCCTGGCCACCGAACTCGCCGCCCGTGGTCACTCGCTGATCGTGGTGGCTCGACGCGGCGAGCTGCTCGAGGCGTTGGCTGCGAAGCTCACGGCCGAACACGGCGTTGCCGTCGAGGTGCGTCAGTCGGATCTGTCGAATCGTGAGCAGCGGCAGGCACTGGTCACCGAGCTGTCCGAGCGCGAGATCTCCATCCTGTGCAACAACGCGGGCATCGCGACGTTCGGACCGGTGGCCGGTCTGGACCCGGCGTACGAGCGCGATCAGGTGGAGCTCAATGCCGTTGCCGTACACGACCTCACGCTCGCGGTCATGCCCGGCATGATCGGTCGCGGAGCAGGCGGAATCCTCATCACCGGATCTGCGGCGGGCAACATGGCCATCCCCAACAACGCGACCTACGCCGCGACCAAGGCCTTCGTCAACACCTTCTCGGAGTCGCTGCGCGGCGAGCTCGCGGGTACCGGCGTCAACGTCACGCTTCTCGCTCCGGGCCCGGTCCGCACCGAGACACCCGACCCGGCCGACGCCTCGATCGTGGACAAGATGGTTCCCGACTTCCTGTGGATCGACAGCGCCTACACCGCGAAGCTGTCCCTCGACGGCCTCGCGAAGAACAAGATGCGCGTCGTCCCGGGCCTGCTGAGCAAGGGTATGTCGGTCGCCGGGCAGTACAGCCCACGCAGCATCTCCGCACCGATCATCGGCAGCTTCTACAAGAAGCTCGGCAGCTAGCGCCGGCGCCGGCGTCCGGTTCCGAAGATACTGCGCGAGATTTCCCGCCCGGCAGCCGAAGCAGCCGATCGCAGGAAGCTCTTGACCGCCGGGTTGCCCATGATGCGCTCGGCAGCCGACGGGCCGTCAGGCTCGCTCGGGGGAAGGTCGGGCAGATCGGCAGGCAGCGGCGGGATGTCGAACTTCTCGGCCGGAGCGGGCACGTTCGCCACGCGCGCGTTCATCCGCTCGTAGGCCGACTCGCGATCGATCGTTTCACGGTACTTCGCGGACAGGGTGCTCGACGATGCGGCCGCGGCGATGGCGTCGTTGCCGATGGTGTCCATCAGTGAGCGGGGCGGACGAATCTTCGTCCACGCCACCGGTGTCGGCGCGCCTTTCTCCGAGAGCACCGTCACGATTGCTTCGCCGGTCCCCAACGACGTCAGCGCCTTTTCGAGGTCGTACGCGTCGGTCTTGGGGTACGTGCGCACCGTCTTGTTCAACGCCTTCTGATCATCGGGCGTGAAGGCGCGCAGAGCGTACTGAATACGTGCGCCCAGTTGTGAGAGCACGTCGTTGGGAACGTCGGTTGGCAACTGCGTGCAGAAGAAGACGCCGACGCCCTTCGAGCGAATGAGCTTGACGGTCTGTTCCACCTGCTGCAGAAACGCCTTGGACGCATCGGCGAACAGCAGGTGTGCCTCGTCGAAGATGAAGACCAGCTTGGGCTTGTCGATGTCACCGACTTCGGGAAGCGTCTGGAACAGGTCGGCGAGCACCCACATCAAGAACGTGGAGAACATCACCGGCCGCGACGCCTGCGCCCCGAGCTCGAACAGAGTGATGACCCCTCTGCCGTCCGGTCCGACGCGAAGCAGGTCCTCGGTCTCGAGCTCCGGCTCACCGAAGAAGGTGTCTCCTCCGTCTGCCTCCAGGTTGACCAGCGCGCGCAGAATCACTCCTGCGGTGGCCGAGGAGACCCCGCCGATGCCCTTGAGATCTGCTTTCCCCTCGTCACTGGTCAGGTGCATGATCACCGACCGCAGGTCCTTGAGGTCGAGCAGGGCGAGCCCCTGGGAGTCGGCCCAGTGGAAGATCAGACCGAGGGTGGATTCCTGAGTATTGTTCAGCCCCAACACTTTACTCAGCAAGATCGGACCGAACGCCGTGATGGTGGCACGGACCGGCACTCCGATTCCCTCGGTGCCGAGAGAAAGAAACTCCACCGGGTGTCCGGCCGGAGCCCAGTCCGTGAGCCCGGTGTCCGCAGCGCGGCTCCGAATCTTCTCGTTGTCCTCGCCCGGCGCGGACAGTCCCGACAGATCGCCTTTGACATCGGCCATGACGACGGGAACCCCTGCCGCAGAGAGCTGTTCGGCAATCCCCTGCAGCGTCTTCGTCTTACCGGTTCCGGTGGCCCCGGCAACGAGACCGTGCCTGTTCAACGTGGCCAACGGAATTCGGATGCGAGCAGCGGGGTCGGTGACGCCGTCGAGAACCACGGTTCCCAGTTCCAGTGCGGCACCTGATGATGCGTAGCCGGCGGCAATCTCGGCAGCCTTGCCGTTCGCTGTCGGTGTCGACCCTTGTTCCGCGGCAAGCGCCTCGGCCTCGGCGGCGTCCGCTGCAGCCAGAGCTTCGGCAGCCACCCGTGCGGCTTCGACGGCCGCCGCCTTGGCCGCCTTCGCCCTCTCGGCAGGGCTGAGTGTGGGTGCCGGCTGGGTCGGGTCGACTGTCATGTCCGCGTCCTCCGTGAACGTGTGCTGGTGCTGAACTGGTTCGATCGCCACCGCAAACCCTAGTGGCATCACAGCTCGCACTAGTGTGGAGCGCGTGCAGGACAAACTCGTGTGGATCGACTGTGAAATGACCGGCTTGGACCTGAGCAAGGACAAGCTGATCGAAATTGCGGCGCTGGTGACCGACAGTGAGCTGAACATCCTCGGAGAGGGTGTCGACATCGTCATCCACGCCGATGACGACGCGTTGGCGAACATGCCTGCCGTCGTGACCGACATGCACGCCAAGTCGGGCTTGACCGACGAAGTGCGCGCATCGACGGTGACGCTGGAGGAAGCCGAGCAGCGCGTACTGGCGTACATCAAGGAGCACGTCCCGGTGGCCGGCACGGTTCCGCTCGCGGGAAACTCCATCGGGACCGATCGTGGATTCATCTCTCGCGACATGACCGCGCTCGACACCTACCTCCACTACCGAATGATCGACGTCAGCTCGATCAAGGAACTTTCCCGACGGTGGTACCCGCGGATCTACTACGGACAGCCGGCCAAGGGCCTTGCGCACCGTGCCCTGGCGGACATCAAGGAGTCGATCAAAGAACTGCAGTACTACCGCCGGACGGCCTTCGTGGCTCCGCCGGGGCCGTCTACCAGCGACATCGCGGCCGTTGTTCAGGATCTCGACACGCAACCGGGGGCGGATTAGCAACCGCGGATTCAACCCGCTAGTATTGTCGACGCTGCTGATGCAGAGCCCGAAAAGGTTCTGCGGACGCGTGCAATGGTGGGCGTAGTTCAGCTGGTAGAGCACCAGGTTGTGATCCTGGATGTCGCGGGTTCGAGTCCCGTCGCTCACCCCATACGAAGAAGGCCGGTCTCCTCGTGAGACCGGCCTTTTTCGTGCGTTCATTTCACACGTCTCAGACCGGCCGGAGGTGCTAACGCACCCACCCTGACCTCGAATTACGTTGTTGTAATTCAACTTTCAGGTTTCCTGTGGGGTTGATGTGACGTACGGTTACTAATGGCACTTTTGGGGAAGAAAAGTACCAATGTGATTCATGTGTTTTTTGCTACGTGAGTTCAGCGTGCCCCGAAGCGTCACCGAACATGTTCTTACGTCCTGCGCGCACCCATCCGACGGTGCGCGGAGGACGCAGACGAGGAGGCTTTTCGTGGGTCGCAGAATGCACAGAGTCATAGCGGGTTCGATCTTGTCGGCAGCACTGTGCATCGGCACAACCGGCTTGCTCAGCCCAGCGGTGGCCACCGCTCAACCCACGATCGAACTACCTCAGATCCCGATCCCCCAGCCCGATGCCCAACAGCGGGCCGCGATTCTCGCCGCGGTGCTCGACGCCACCGGTGTTCTCATCAACCAGGTCGCGGCGATCGTTCTCGACGGCGACGTGCTGTCGGTACCGGATTCGCCGGACGCTCCGAGCACTGTCGATGTTCCCGAGATCGAACTACCGACCGCACCGCCGACCGTCGGTCTCGGCGGTGCCGTGCTGCCGATCGATGCAGGCAAATACCGCATCACCTCCGGCTACGGCGGACGCAACAACCCGACCGGCAACGGCGCGCAGTACCACCAGGGCGTGGACCTGGCCGCCGACAGCGGGACCCCCATCCATGCGGTGACCGGCGGAACCGTCGTTCAGGCCGGAGACGCGGGCGACGGCTACGGCAAGCTCGTTCGGGTCAAGAGCGGCAATACCGAGACCTACTACGGCCATCAGTCCAGCCTCGCGGTGTCGGTCGGCGACGAGGTGGCACCGGGAGACGTACTCGGCGCAGTCGGCAGCACCGGCAATTCGACAGGACCGCATCTGCACTTCGAGGTACGCAACAACGGCTCGAGCATCGAACCGGTGGCGTACCTGAAGACACTCGGCATAGATCCTTCGCTGTATCAAACCCGCGATCGAAGCTGACCCACCCGATCGAAACCGATCAGACCGTGGTGGCGTTGCCCGCTTTCCACTCGTCCCACGGGATGTTCCAATCACCGAGGCCGTCGGTACCCGACAGCGTTCCACCGACGGTGTTCTTCACGACGACGATGTCGCCGCGCTTGGTGTTGTCGTAGACCCACTTGGCATTGGTCGGGCTCAGATTCAGACAACCGTGCGAGGCGTTCGAGTACCCCTGTTGCCCCACCGACCACGGTGCGGAGTGGAAGAAGATGCCGCTGTAGGACATTCGCGTCGCCCAATCGACGGGCGTTCGGTATCCGGTGGACGAGTTCACCGGCACGCCGTACGTCGAAGAATCCATCACGAGGTGCTCGAAACGGTCACCGATGATGTAGACGCCGTTGTCGGTCGGGGTGCTGTCCTTGCCCATCGACGTCGGCATGGTGATGACGTCCTGGCCGTTGACGTTGAACGTCACCTGCTTGGTGTTGTCGTCGGCTGTGGCGATGACGGCATCACCGATCGTGAACGACGTCGTCGCGTTCTCCTGACCGTAGATGTCGTCACCGAGGTCGCGCCCGTACACGTTCACCGCCACGTCGACCTTGGTGCCCGGTGCCCAGTAATTCTGTGGTCGCCAGCGAACCTCTTTGTTGTTGACCCAGTAGAACGCGCCTTCGACGGCAGGCGTCGTGGTCACCGTGATCGCGTTCTGTGCAGCAAGCTTGTCGGTGATGGCTTCGTCGAACTGGACCGCGACGGGCTGCCCGATACCCACGACGTCACCGGGATTCGGCAGAACGTACGGCTTGGTGAAGTTACCGGGCTGGCTGGTGGTGAAGCTGGTGATCGTGCTCGACGCTCCCCCGAGTCCGTATGCGTCGGCCTGCACGCGATACTCGCGGTCGTAGCCGAGCGGCTCGGTGTTGGTCCACGACAAACCGTCGGGCGCGATTGCCCCCGACACCGGCTCTCCAGCCGGATTGAGCATCGTCACCGAGGACAATTTGCCGTCGGCCACCGAGACGGTCACCGGGTCGGCGGGCGAGAATCCGACTGCTCCGTCGAGGACACTCGACGTCAACTTCGGCTTCATCAGCTCGGTCATCGGATTGGAGTCGATGGGCACCGAGGGCTCGGAAATGTCCGACGCAGAGCTACATCCCGACAGGACCGCCACCGAAGCGACGACTCCCACCGCGGCGAGTACGAATCCGCGATTCACCCTCATCAACCACACCACTTCCCACTTCGAGCCCGACTCGCACGATTGTGCCAGCGGAGAATCTTCACATTCCACTCGACAGCCCGTTCGATGAATAACGTTCGAGTACCAATCGCGAGGCGCAAAGTTCGTGTTACCTCCTCACCCCATGCGATGCGCTTCACGACACCAGATCACCGAGCCCCGCACAGCACGGTGAGGACAACGTCATATCGGGCTAACTGACGTGTAATGGCCGCGCACCTTGGGCCGGGCACTGTGGAATCCATGGTCACCACGGTGAAGACACTCTGCGCGTACTGCGGTGTGGGATGCGGCATGGTGCTCCAGGTCGGCGGCCTCTCGACGTCGGCGGACGCACGCCCCGCCGTCACCAGGTCCGTCGTCACCAAGTCCGTCGGCGACAAGTCTCACCCGGCCAACTTCGGCCGCCTGTGCACCAAGGGAACGACCACTGCAGACATGCTGGCCGGGCCCGGTCGACTCGAGAAAGCGCAGATTCGGCATCGCCGCGGCGAGAGCGCGGAAAGCACGGACACCGCGGTGGCGATCAACGACGCCGCTGGGCGGCTCCGCACCATCATCGACGAGCACGGTCCCGATGCAGTGGCACTGTACGTATCAGGGCAGATGTCGATCGAAGCTCAGTATCTGTCGAACAAATTGGCCAAGGGGTTCATCGGCACCAACCAGATCGAATCCAACTCGCGCCTGTGCATGGCAAGCGCGGGAACCGGATACAAACAGTCGCTCGGTGCCGACGGCCCGCCCGGATCCTACGAGGACTTCGACCACGCCGATGTCTTCTTCGTCATCGGCTCCAACATGGCCGACTGCCACCCCATTCTGTTTCTGCGGATGATGGACCGAGTCAAGGCCGGCGCGAAGCTGATCGTCGTCGACCCTCGACGTACCGCCACCGCAGACAAGGCCCACCTGCATCTGAAACTGAAGCCGGGCTCGGACCTGGCCCTACTCAACGGGTTGCTGGCGCTCATCGTCGAGGGCGGCAACACCGACCCCGAGTTCATCACGAAATTCACCGATGGGTGGGACGCGATGCCGGAATTCCTCGCCGACTACACCCTGGACAAAGTCTGTGCTGCAACAGGTCTCGACGAGCAGGACCTGCGCGCCGCGGCCGCGATGATCGGTGATGCGAACAACTGGATGAGCTGCTGGACCATGGGCCTCAACCAGTCGACGCACGGAACCTGGAACACCAACGCACTGTGCAACCTTCATCTGGCTACCGGTGCCATCTGCAAGACCGGAAGCGGACCCTTCTCCTTGACCGGGCAACCGAACGCCATGGGCGGACGAGAAATGGGCTACATGGGCCCGGGACTCCCGGGACAGCGATCGGTGATCAGCGATGCCGACCGTGAATTCGTCGAGAATCGATGGAGCATCCCCGAGGGGACGCTCCGCACCGACGTCGGCGGCGGAACCATCGAGATGTTCTCCAAGCTCGCCGCAGGGGACATCAAGGCCTGCTGGATCATCTGCACCAATCCGGTTGCCTCGGTGGCCAACCGAACGACAGTGATCGACGGCCTGGAACGCGCCGAGTTGGTGATCACTCAGGATGCATTCGCCGATACCGAGACCAACAGCTACGCCGATGTCATGCTTCCCGCGGCCCTGTGGACCGAAGCCGAGGGCGTGATGGTCAATTCCGAGCGCAACCTGACGCTGTTCCAACCGGCAGTCGAGGCACCGGGCGGGGCTCTGCCGGACTGGAAGATCATCGCCGACATGGCCTGCGCGCTGGGATATTCGGAGGCATTCACCTATTCGAGCGCCGAGGAGGTGTTCGAGGAGATCAAGCGATTCTCGAACCCTGACACCGGCTACGACATCCGCGGTGTCACCTATGAGCGCCTGCGCGAGAATCCACTCCAGTGGCCGTGCCCGCCCGATGCAACGACCACAAGAAACCCGATCCGCTACCTCAACGACGGGGTCAGCCAGAGACAACGCATCTGCGAGGACGGATCGATTCCCGCACTGTCCTTCCCCACCCCCACCGGACGAGCACAGTTCTTCGCCAGGCCGAGCATGGCACCGGCCGAGATGCCGGACGACGACTACCCGTTCGTTCTCAATACCGGTCGCCTGCCCCATCAGTGGCACACCATGACCAAAACCGGCAAGGTCGCCAAGCTGAACAAGCTCGATCCCGGCCCGTTCGTCGAGGTACATGCCATCGATGCCGACCGTCTCGGTCTCGCCGAGGGCGACAGTGTGGAAATCGTATCTCGACGGGGCCGAGCGGTACTCCCGGCAGTCGTCACCGATCGAGTTCTCCCGGGCAACTGTTTCGCTCCGTTTCACTGGAACGACGAGTTCGGCGAAAATCTGGCGATCAATGCGGTCACCAACGATGCGGTCGATCCGTACAGCCAGCAACCCGAGTTCAAGGCGTGCGCAGTCACACTCACCAAAGTTGCTGCAGTGGAGCCACCGTCGCCTGTGGTCGAGAACGGTACCGAGGATCCGATCGACGCACTCGCCGAGATGGTCGGCCGACCCGCCCGCCCGCCGGCACCGTTCACCGCGGTCGAGCAGAGCTACATCGCCGGGTTGCTGGAGGGTCTGGGTAGCGCGGCAGGCCGTGCGGCCGCGGGAACTCCCACCCTGCCGGCGCAGACACCCCTGTCCCCCGAGACTCACGCCTGGCTCGACGGAGTTCTCGCCGGATTGTTTTCGCGCAGAATCGACTTCGACGGCGCGCCGACCACGGCACCGGCCCTCTCCCCCGACTCGTCGGGGCGGCCGCTCCTTCTGCTGTGGGCCTCGCAGACCGGGACTGCCGAGGAGTACTCGCAGACCTGCCTGTCACATCTGAAGGGAGCAGGGCTGACCGTCGCGGAGCACTCGATGGACTCCTTCACCGTCGATCGACTGCCCGCTGAGGCAGATGTGCTGATCGTCAGCAGTACCACCGGTGACGGCGAAGCTCCGGACAACGGAGCGACGTTCTGGGACAGCCTGGTCGACGAGTCAGTGCGCGGTCTGAATGGAATCCGTTACGCAGTACTCGCTTTCGGCGACTCGAGCTATGCCGACTTCTGCGGCCACGGCCGCAGGATCGACGAGCGCCTCTCCGAATTGGGTGCTACCCGGCTCCTCGACCGAGTCGACTGCGAACCCGATTACGAAGACGAGGCCGCATCGTGGCTCGACGCGGTGGTGGTCTGCCTTCGTAACGATGACACCGCAAGCCCCTCGAACACAGGTGGCCTCGTCGCGCCGACGACGGTAGAGAAGACACGACCTATCGAACAGACAACACACGATGCCGCCCCGGCGCGCTTCGGCAAGAAGTCTCCGCTCGTGACGACTGTCGTACGCAACCGAGTACTGAATTCGCGCGGATCGATGAAGGACGTGCGTCAACTCGGCTTTCACCTACCCGACGGAACACTCGACTACGAAGTGGGCGATGCGCTCGGAGTCTGGCCGCGCAACAGCGATGCTTTCGTCGACGAGTGGTTGCTGGCAACCGGACTGGACGGCGACACGAATGTCGATCTCAGCGGCACCGGTGCCATGACATTGCGCACGGCACTGCGCAGCCACCTCGAGATCGCCCGTGCAACACCGGATCTACTGAAATTCATTCACCGCCGGACCGCGGTGGACGATCTCGAAGCAATGCTGCATCCCGACAACAAACATGCGTTGCTCGACTGGATGTGGGGTCGCCAGTCGATCGATGTCCTCGCTGCCCATCCGGTCAGGGCGTCGGTAGAAGACTGGCTGGGAGTTCTCAAACCGCTGCAGCCGCGGCTGTACTCGATTTCCTCGAGTCCGAAGGAGAATCCCAACGAGGTACAGGTGACTGTTTCCGCCGTACGGTACAACGTGCACGGAGTTCCGCGACGCGGCGTGTGCTCGACATATCTGGCCGACCACGCGGCGAACGACGAGGTGGGGATCTTCGTGCAGAAGTCCTCGCATTTCAAGCCACCGGACGACCCCGCCACCCCGATGATCATGGTCGGCCCCGGCACGGGCGTCGCCCCGTTCAGAGCGTTCCTGCACGAGCGTCGGGCTCTGGGTCACACCGGCCGGAATTGGCTGTTCTTCGGTGAGCAACATGCGGATACAGATTTCTACTACCGCGACGAACTGACGGAGATGATGCGGGACGGGTCGCTCAGCCGCCTGGACGTTGCCTTCTCGCGCGATCAGAAAGACAAGGTCTACGTTCAAGATCGGATGCGTGAGCACGGGGCCGAGTTGTGGAACTGGATTGCTCGTGGCGCCCACTTCTACGTCTGCGGCGATGCAACGCGAATGGCCAAGGACGTCGACGCTGCGCTGAAGGGCGTGGTGGCCCAGCACGGAAAGCTCGCTCCCAGCAGTGCCGAGGCCTACGTCAAAGCTCTTGCTGCCGAGAAGCGCTACGTGCGTGACGTCTACTGACGGTGCAGTGGCACGGTGCGCGTCAGGAACTCGAGCTGATCTGCCACCACCCTCTCGAACGCCTCTCCCAGATAGATCTCGAAGTGACCGGCGTCGTAGGTCCTGATCTCGCCGACCGGAGCCTTCCGTGCGTACCGCAGGGTTGCTTTTGCGGGCGCGACCGAGTCCGTCTCACAGACGACGAACAGAATGGGGCATCGAACATCCTCGGCTCGACGTCCGGGCCGGTGCCGCACGATCTGCAGCGCGACTCTGGCCGCTACCCGATTGTGGAACGATTCGTCGGTGTCAGGAGCGAGGGCCAGATAGCCGTCGTAACTGTCGGGTGAGGTCATCAGCGCGGTCGTCCCGGGTCGCCCAGCCGTCGCCACCATCAGCGGCGGGCGCCCTATCACCGATCCCGCGAGGTCTGCCAAGGCCCGGCCGGACAGCTTCACCGAGGTCCACGTGTTCGACGCCAGCCCCGACGCAATGCCGTCGGTGAACGGGCACTGCGCCACGACGGCCACGACCTGTTGGTCTCGGGCGGCAGCGACTATGACGTGGCCCCCGCCGAACGACGAGCCCCACAACACGATTCGACCGTTGTCCACATCGGTACGCGAACGCGCATGGGCGATGGCCGAAGCCCAGTCCTGCAACTGGGACTCGATATCGAGCAGCTGACGCGGCTCGCCGCCGCTGGCCCCGAAGTAGCGATAGTCGAACACCAGGCAGGCGTACCCGGCGGCACGGAAGCGCTCGGCATAGGCGTCGAGTCGCATTTCCCGGGTACCGCCCAGACCGTGCGCCATGACGATCACCGGAGCTGGGCGCGGGTCGTTCGGAAGGTAGAGCCACGCCGCGCAGGAATCCCCCTGCGAATCGAACGAGACCTCTACACGATCAGGAAACGAGCCCCCCGGCTGCGACGTCATGGGCAGACAGTAGCCCACACCAGGAGAATCGGTCGATCATCGACCGGATTGCTCCGCGGCATATGCGTCGACGCGTCCGTAGGCGATCTTGGGCGTCCAGTCTCTGTGCACCAATCCGAAGTTCTGTTCGGTGTCGGCGGTGTTGGAACCGGCGTCGCGGAGGCTGTAGACGTAGGCAGGCCCGAGCCAATCGTTACCGAGGACAGCATCGAGCACGATCCCGATGCTGTCCGATTGCACCTGCTCACTGACGCTGTTGGGAGATGTTCCGGTAGGAGCACCGAACTCGGTGATCCAGATCTGCTTGGCACTGTCACCACCGGCAATCATGGTGTCTCGCATGGACCACATCTTCATGGCGGTGTTCCACGACGCGGTGCTGGGGTCGTTGGGTAGATACGGCCATGTGTACGGGTGGACGTTGAAGGCGTCGAAGTACTTGTTCGACCCCTGCGCGTACATCTGCGACAGGAACGACGTACCGGAGATGTTTCCGTTGGTGTCCTCGGAGGGTGCCATCCCACCCGCCAGCACCGTGGATGCGGGTTGCACTTGCTTGATTGCGGTATAGCTGGCGCGCAGTAGCGCCGAGTATGCCGTCACATCGGGGGCCGGCTTGAAGAACGTCACGATGTTCGGCTCGTTCCACACCTCCCAGATGCCGATTCGGCTCGAGTACCGTTGCGCCACGGTCTTGGCGAACGCAGCAAAGGTGGCGGCATTGGCAGGTCGGGAGTGCGAATCGTTGATGGCAGCCGCCACTCGTGCCCATCTCGGGGTGTAGGCGATTATGCCGTGCGGGCACATCCCGTGGGCCACAACGGCGTCGATAACTCGGTCCGTGCGACTCCAATCGAAGCGGCCCCGAGTCGATTCGATTGCGGACCAATCGATGTCGACACGAACGGCGAAAGCCCCGGCGTCTCGAGCAAGAGTGAGTTCCCGATCCAGATCCGCCGGAGACAGTGTGCCTATCGACGCGCCCGGCGATACCCCGATCCGAACTGCATCGGACTGCCGAGCACACAATGGACTTCCGGCCTGCTGCGACCGCACAACAGATGCAGCAGCGGGTATCGACCCGGCAGCGAACGCCAACAGCACGATCACCAGTGCGGCACTCGCTCGTCGCGTCGAATTCCTTCTCATCGACAGATGCTAGCAACAACGGGGCGCAGTCATTCACGAATGGATTGTCATACGCATTGTCGCAAAGGCGGCGTGTTTCAGAATCGAAAAATATCTTCTTGCGGCAGTCATCGGTACGACAACTTTGCCTGTACTACCATTTGCCCAATGACTACAGGCTTTCCCGGTTTCGACGAGCGTCTGAACGAGCTACTCGCCCGGCAAGCGGAGAAATCCGGTCTTTCCACCGAAGAATTCATTCGGCGCGCAGTGGTGGACCGGCTCGTTCGCGAACTGTCCGACGACCAGGACTCCGACGTGGGTGCGTTGCTGCGGGCCTTGCAGGCCGCCTCCGAGAAGGGCGTCGACCCGGTCGAGGTGACGCGGGCATTCGGTACCCCGATCGACGACCCCGAGAGGCTGGCAGCAGTGACTCGGACAGGGTTGATGGACACCGGATCCGACGCCGGCTACGACCGGATCGTCGCGATGGTCGCCGATGCATTGGACGCTCCGTCGGCCGCATTCTCGCTTCTCGACGACAGACGTCAGTACTTCAAGAGTGCACTCGGACTTCCGTCGGAACTCGGTGGCGCGCAGGAGGTTCCTCTCGAAGCGTCCATCTGCCGTTATGCGATCGATCTGGGCCAGCCGCTGGTGGTAGAGGACGCGAGACTCAACGACGCACTCAAGGATCATCCGTCGGTCCAGAGCAATCTGTTCGTTTCCTACCTCGGAGTTCCGCTCGTCGACGACGGCGGCCATTCCGTGGGCACCCTCTGCGTGTGGGATCGGCAGCCGCGGCAGTGGACCACCGGCCACGTTCAGATACTGCAGGACTTGGCCTGGATTATTCGCGAGCGAGTTTTCGAATAAAGGCCACTTTCCTCAACTGCTAATAGCTTTTCTCGGCCTACAACCGACCTCGGGTTTTTTTCATGAAGTCGACCGGGTGACCTCTTTCTCAGCGGTATACATTCAATGGGATATCAAAGACTTACCCATCCGAAACTAGCCACCGGGAAGACGCTGTGCCCGAAACACTCGAATCACCGCACACTCGCCCGCGGTCTGTCGAGCCCGACACCGCTGCGGTCCGCCGCACACTGGTGGACCGACTACGGGTCGATCCGCTCAACACCGCGATCACCGTCGCGGTGGATGTGCTCGCCGGTGCCGTTGCTTTGATCGGAGCGCTACTGTGGCATTCGGGCAGTCTCACCGACACCGGCTGGCTCCCATGGCTGTTCCTGCCACTACTCATCGGAATCATGGCCGGCAAGTCGATGTACCGGCGCAGCCTACGTCGCAACTTCCTCGACGAGATAGGGCCGGCCGAAACGGCTGTTGCGTTCGCGTCGCTCGCTTTGACGGTCGTGATGTTCCTGGCCGACACCGACTACCGGCCCAGCGCGGTCGTGTTGCGACTGTGGTTGCTGAGCGCGCTCACGATTGCGATCGCACGTCTGATCCGCGTCGTCGTCCAGCGCTTGCTTCGCACCAAGTTCGGATCCGCGGCACCGGCCATCGTGCTCGGCAACGATCCGATCGCACATCAACTCGTTTCTCGCACAAGACAATTTCCCGAGTACGGTCTTGCTCCGGTCGGTTACGTCGGCGATGCCCCGATCGCCGACGTCTCGCCGCAAAGCGAGCTACCCGATCTGCCACACCTCGGGCTGCCGGGCGATTTCGAGGCAGTTGCGCGTAGGACCGGTGCGGAAGAACTGATCGTTGCATTCGCTCCGACAGAAGACCGAGTCCTGGTCGGAGCGATCAGAACTGCGCATCGGCTCGGTATGCGGGTGTGGGTGGTGCCCAGGTTGTACGACGCCGTCGGCGTCAACACTCGCGTCGAGCACATCGGCGGCCTGCCGTTGATGGTGCTGCCGCACGTGAACCCCAAGGGGTGGCAGTTCGCCCTCAAAGGTGTTCTCGATCGAGTCCTGACGGCATTCGGTCTCCTGCTGCTCTCCCCCGTCTTCCTGACGCTGATGCTGCTCGTGCGCCTGAGCTCCCCCGGCCCGATCTTCTTCGCGCAGGAGCGGATCGGGCGGGACGGATTGCCCTTCGATTGCCTGAAGTTTCGCTCCATGCGGCCCCCGCGCGCATCGGACGCCGCGTTCGAGCGAAAGGCCGGGGACGCGCCCGGTGGCGTCGAGGGAGTCGATCGGCGCACCCGTATCGGAAAGATCATGCGACAGACCTCGTTGGATGAACTTCCCCAGCTGATCAATGTCATTCGCGGTGACATGAGTCTGGTCGGCCCTCGGCCGGAACGACCCGAGTACGTCGACCTGTTCGAAATGCAGATCCGTCGATACGGCGAACGCCACCGCGTCAAGGCCGGTGTGACGGGATGGGCTCAGGTTCACGGCCTTCGCGGCCAGACCTCCATTGCCGACCGCGCGGAGTGGGACAACTACTACATCGAGAACTGGTCCGTCTGGCTCGATATCAAGATCCTGTTCCTCACAGTGCTGGCCGTTCTGAAACGCGCCGAGGACTGATCGTGGTCTACGCCGAATACGGCCAGGTTCGGGTCACCCCGTGATCACGTACGTCGCCATCGGTTTCGGCGCGGTGGTGGTCGTCGCGCTCGGTTGCGCAGTTGCTGTGACGATCTACCGGCGACCCCAGCGCGGAATACTGTTGCTCGCGGCATTCGTTCCACTGCACGGCCTTCTGGTTCTCGTTCCCCTGCCCGGCGTGGTGTCCGGTTGGAAGGAAGGTCTTGTCGTCTTCACGGTTCTGTGTGCGTGGTTGCGCCGACCGCGACACGTCCGTGGCTCGACGCCTCGGGTGTTCATGCCGTGGTGGCCGGCGGCGGCCCTGTTCGTCGTACTCGGCAGCATCTCCGCGTTCGCCACGTTCGGCATCGTCGGCATATTCGGTATCAAGGTGACGTTCTTCTACGTTCTGCTGGTTGTCGTGATGTGGTTCGCACCGTTCGACGCGAAGGATCGCGATCACCTCGTCTCCATCCTGATGGGTATGGGTGTGTTCACCTCGGCGGTGGGCATCGCACAACTTGTGGCCGGACCGGCTGCGCTGGTGTCGCTCGGGTACGAGTACGGCACGCAAGTGCGAACCTCGGGCGGCCTGCTCCGAACGTTCAGCACGTTCAACCTGCCCTTCCCGTTCGGGCTGTACGTGATGCTGGCCTTGCTCGTGGGCGGAGCCGTTGCCCTGGCCGATCCGCGCCGACGCCGAAACATGTTGTTCCTCTGGGCGACTCCGATGATGGTGGTCGCCATGTCCAGTTCGATCGTGCGAGGAGCAATTCTCGGGCTCGCGGTCGGGGCCATCTACTTGATCGCTGTGCGTTTCCGCTACCTCGCTGCACCTCTTGCTCTGGCGGCACTGGCCGTGGCGGTCACGGTTCCCTTCGTACCGAAGATAACGTCGGTCTTCTTCTCGTCGAGCAGCCTCGGTCAGCGT
The DNA here is from genome assembly GCF_002258645.1 of Rhodococcus sp. 15-649-2-2. Taxonomy (NCBI): domain Bacteria; kingdom Bacillati; phylum Actinomycetota; class Actinomycetes; order Mycobacteriales; family Nocardiaceae; genus Rhodococcus; species Rhodococcus sp. 15-649-2-2. The sequence goes on along the minus strand of NZ_NPFM01000028.1, from coordinate 70,079 downwards.
GGAGACGGCTGGGCCAACATCATCGCGAGCATCTTGGTTCATCCGTTCGGAACAGGACTGGGATCGAGTGGTTCTGCGGCAGACCGTATTTCCACTGCCGAGGGCACGGCGTTCACGCAATCCGGTCTGTCGACCAACTATCAGCCGGACAACTACTACGTGAAGGCGCTGCTCGAACTCGGCCCCATCGGTCTGTGGGTCGTGGTCGCCTTACTCGTCACGTCGCTGCTGTGGTGCACGCGCCTGTCGCGGACACTGCCCGGTGGTGACGGCGCACTGGCGCTGGGAGTCGGTGCGTCGATCGTCGCAGCCATGTTCGCCAGTCTCGTCTCGACGTACTTCGAGATCTTTCCGATCGATGTCTATTTCTGGCTCTTGTTAGGAGTGGTGGGATGCGCAGCAGCGCAACACGAATCGTCTTCGGGGCGCTCGCCCTCCGACCGGGCGGAAGCGGCGTACAGACCTACATACGCGAACTACTGAACGAGCTACCGCACTGCCTGCCGAATGCCGACCTCGCCGCATCGGTGCAGCGCGACGCAGTGAGCGAGCTCCCGCCCTCGGTGCGGCCGATCGAGCGACCCGTCTCGAGCGGTGCGGCTCGGGCAGTACTCGGAGCACTCCCCCTCGGAGCGTGCGATGTGGTTCATGGGCTGGACGTCGATCTCCCACTGCTCACGAAAGCCTTCACTGTCGCGACGGTGCACGACCTTTCCGTCATCGACATGCCGTCGGCATCGAGCCGATTCAGGGCGGCGGGTGAACAGCGGCTGGTTCGCCATGCGCTGCGTCGTGCAGATCTGTTGATAGCGGTATCGCGATTCACCGCCGATCGGATCGAAGCAGTCAGCGGCCGCGAAGCCACTGTCGTCGGGCTGGCACCGGCCGCATGGGCGGCCGTTCCCACCGACGCCGAGGTGGACGCCGTCCGCAACAAGTTCGCTCTGCCGGATCGATTCGTCCTGCAGGTCGGAACAGTGGAGCCACGCAAGAACGTTCGACTGGTGGCCGATGCGGCGGAGGAGATCGGACTACCGTGCGTGTTGGCCGGTGCCGGTTCCACCGGGCCGAGCGCCCCGCACAATTCGCATGGTCTGGGCTACGTCGACGTCACGGACCTCCCGGCGCTCTACGCTGCTGCGACCGTGACCGCCTACGCCTCTCGGTACGAGGGTTACGGACTCCCACCGGTCGAGGCGATGGCGTGCGGCGGTGCCGTGGTCGCCAGCGCAGTCGGAGCCCTACCCGATGTCGTGGGTGACGGTGCCGTTCTGGTGAAGTCGGAGAACGTGGACGACTGGGTACGGGCCATGCGGCCCATCGCATTCGACGAGGACGCCCGCGCCGCCCTCGTCGGAGCTGCGGCCGAAGCCTCACGCCGGATCAGCTGGCGTCGAACAGCGGAACTCACTGCCGACGCGTATCGAGCCGCAGGCGCGGTCTGATGGCCGAGGACCTCGCACTCGACGGCACCGAGCAGCCCCCCGACTACCGCGCAGTCGCCGCGGATCCGAAAGCTGCGGCCAAAGCCACGATTGCCGTCCTGATCAGCCGAGTGATCATCGCAGCCCTGGGATGGGCAGGCAGCGTCGTCATCGCGCGATCCCTCGGACCGGACGACTGGGGTCAGTTCAGCTTCGTCTTCGCACTGCTCGGCTTGATGTCCGTCGTCACCGATCTGGGAGTCGGACGCGTCGTGCTGGCGAAACTGATGGACGACGATCCCGAAGAGATCGGTCGAACGGCGTCGTCGTTCCTGGCTCTGCGTACCGTCCTCGGGTTGGTGGGGTACGTGCTGGCAGTCGCGTACGTTCTCCTACTGCAGTATCCGGCGGAGGTGGTGCTCGCGACATCGCTCGGCGGATTGGTGGTCGTGTTCGCCACACCGGGCCACGCCTTGAGCGTCCTCTTCCAGAGCCGTCACCGCCTGGTGCTGGTGGCCGTGGCCGAAAGTGCGGGCCAGGCAATACAATTGGCCTTGACCGTGCTGGCGGCCGTGCTGGCCCCCACCCTGCTCATCTTCGTGCTTCCAGCAGTGGTCAACGAAGTGTTCAAGCTGGTCACGAAGGGTTTCGGTATAGGCAACCGTTCCATGGGGCTGCGACCGTCGAGACACATCGAAGTGCGCCGCTGGGGGCCGTATCTGAGAGAGGCCGTGCCGCTGGCGATCGGCTTCGCCCTCACCATCGCCATGCTCAAGATCGACATGCTGATGCTCAGCCTCCTCGACACCTTCGAGGCCGTGGGACTGTATTCCATCGGCTACAAATTCTCCGACATGATCGACACCTTCGTGCTGGCGGCGGTGGCACCGATCAGCACTTTGCTCGTCGCGTCGTGGCCCCACGACACCACAGCATTCCGAGCTCGCTCACGTTCGGCCGCACTGCTGTTCGCGCTGTTCGGCGCGATGGCTGTCGCGGCGTTCGTACCGTCGGCCGAGCCGTTGATCGGTCTGCTGTACGGCGACAGATTCGTCGACGGTGCTCACGCTGCCCGTCTGCTCGTGATCGGCGCAGCGCTGATGTCGTTGGTGATGCTGGGCATATTTCTGCTCGCATCGGCCGGAATGCAACGTCACTACCCCGTGGTTGCGTTGGTCGGTCTGGCCCTGAACATCGGGTTGAACCTCGTATTGATCCCGCGGATGTCGTACGACGGAGCTGCTGTGTCCACGGTCGCGACGATCGGAACCACCCTCGTCCTGCTGTGGATCGTGATTGCTCGAAGCATGCCCGTCCCCAGACTGTTTCCGTTGCAGTCCATTTCGATCGTCGTCGTGATCGCCGTCGCCACGACGGTCGGGGGCTGGTTCCTGGTACAGCACTACCCCGGTCTGTGGCTGCTCGTTTCCGTTGCGGCAGCCCTACTGGTCGCGATCTCGCTGTACGCGTTCGTCGCCATCGGACTCGTCGAGTCACCGTTGCCGGGATCAGCCGAGAAAGGACGACACCGTGCACGCTCCCAGTGAGGCCCACAGGTACATCGGACACATCACCCGATTCGGTCCGCGCGCTGCGGAGTCGAAGTTCGGTTTCACGATTTTTTCGGACCGCTGCGCATGTTATTCCAATGTTGTTGATATGCAGCTCCATTCGCGAACGGCACGGCTACGCGAACAGCGCCGGTGCCCGGCTATCATCGAGCCCATCGGCTCCACGAATCACCGAAGCGGTACATCCGCTCGCATCGACGACGGAAGGGTACGCGGTTGATGTCCGTCCACGATGCCGTACACCGGGGCGACGTGCCCCCACCGATCGACCTCGCGGGACACATGCGTGAGCTCGGCCGGGCACTGCTGCCCGCCGTGATCATTGCGGCACTGGTCGGTGCGGGCGTGTTCTACCTCAGGAGCGAGCTCACCGACAAGCAGTACGCCGCGTCGATCGTCGCCGAGATCGAACCGGTCCAGGCCCTCGTTCCCGGTGACGCGTTCATCGAGCAGATGCGTGCACCGTTCATCGAATTGGCAACCGATCGCGGCGTGCTAGATCAGGTCCTCTCACAGGTGGACGCCGGTATGGACGCGGCGGAACTGGCCTCGAGCGTAGAGCTCTCTCCCGGTACCTCGCCCGCGCTGCTGACCGTGACCGTGACGACCCGATCCCCCGAACTCGCCGCAGATCTTGCCGAGGCGATGGTGTCGACGATGGCAAGTACCGCCTCGGACAATGCGATCCGCGACTCGCAGGAGCGAACAGACGAGGGACAGTCCGCCATCGACGCGAAACAGGCGCAGGTGAACGCTCTCGCCGCCGACGATCCCAATCGGGCTGCATCACTGTCCGAGCTGGCCGAACTACGCACCCGCCAGAGTGAACTCGAGGCCGCTGCGAGTGGAGATCGACTGGTTGTGTTGTCAAACCCCGAGCAGAGCACCACTCCGGTCTCACCGAAACCGGTCTCGGAGGCACTCGTCGCAGCTCTCGCTGCCCTCATCGTCGCGGCCGAACTGATCGTGTTGCTTCGAGGACGATTCGGCCGCACGCCCTCTCGCTCCTGGGCGCGGCGCGTGTCCCGCAAGTACGGTGCACACTTCGACCAGGCAGCCGGCGACACCATGCCCCCCGTCGTCGCTTCACGGATTGCGGCCCTCGAGCGCGGCGACCGGCCTGCGTCCAGAAGTGCGCGACACGCTGCTCCCAAGGGCGACAGCGTGATTCTCCTGTTGGTCGGGGACGGTGCGGTCTTCGAGTCGACACGGGGTCAGGGGCCGACAACCGGACATCACGAAGCCACAGCGGAATTCGGCCTGTCGGAACAGTGGTGGCAGTACACCGACGTGGGTGATGTCGAGACCGTCGTGGTGCTGGTGTCGAAACGTGGACGAGACAAGAAGGCAGCAACTACGACGCTGCGGCGACTGGGAGACTTCGACATTCCCGTACACCTGGTATTGCAGAACAAGACCTCGACCCGACGAGCGGAACAGACCGCGCAGACGATCGCGCCGGAAGGCCAACGCAATGCCAGCTGACAGAATTGCCGTCGTTCACGAACGATTCACCGAAATCGCCGGATCCGAGCACGTCATCGAACAACTTGCCCTGCACTGGCCCGCGGCCGAGGTGTTCGCACCCATCTCCCGGCCGTCCGGGGTTCCGTCGGGAATAAGCCGCGAGCCGCACACGTCCGGCCTCGATCGCGTGTACAGCGCTTTGGGCCAACGGTCGTACGCACCTGTTCTTCCGTTGATGCCGTTGGCCTTTCGCCGCATGCCGCTCCGCGGTTTCGATGCAGTGGTGGTGAGCCATCACGCCTTTGCAACTCAGGCCGTGTTCGCCACCGACTCCCCGGTGATCGCCTACGTACACAGCCCCGCACGGTGGGCCTGGGACCCCGAACTGCGCGCAGGCGAAGGCGGCGGCAGAGCCGGAGCGGCGATTTTGACGGCGCTGTCGGCCGTAGCCCGTCGATGTGAGATCGCTGCCGCACCGAAACTGACGACCGTGGTAGCCAACTCGACTGCGGTCGCTCGTCGGATCGAAGACTGGTGGGGGCGCGACGACGCCGTGGTGGTCCATCCGCCGGTGGACACCCAGGGCTTCACTCCAGACCCGTCGATCGAGCGTGAGAACTTCTTCCTGCTCGCCGGCCGACTCGTCCCCTACAAGCGTCCCGACATCGCGGTACGCGCCGCCGCCGAGGCCGACGTGCCCCTCGTGGTGGCGGGAGACGGCCGTGCGATGGACGCCTGCCGGGAGCTGGCCGGACCGAAAACGACCTTTCTGGGACGGGTTTCACACGAGAAGCTCCTCGAACTTCATCGAACGACGCGTGCCCTTCTGATGCCCGGAGTAGAAGACTTCGGCATCGTCCCCGTCGAGTCCATGGCAACCGGAACCCCGGTCATCGCGTTGGGTGACGGCGGTGCCATGGACTCCGTGATTCCAGGCAAGACCGGCCTGCATGTGCAGCCGGGCACCGACGAGGCAGTCGTCGCCGGGTTCGCCGACGCCATGCGGTCGTTCACTCCCGAAGACTTCGACCGCAGTGAAATTCGCGCATGGGCCGAGGGCTTCTCGCGGGCCAACTTCCGGAGTCGTATGCAGGAGGTCGTCGATGCCGTCCGCTGAACGTAGTTACCGCTCGACCGCGCTGGATCGCGTGTTCGCCGATACCCGAATAGTCACCGCGGTCGGCCCCGTTCGCGGACTCGACATAGAGCGCACGCGTCGAACGCTCACCGCCGCCGAACACGTCGACGCGGCACCGCACATCGCGCTGGAACCACGGTCGGATGCCCGACGGTGGCGGTACCGCAGCGACATCGCCGGCGACAATGTCATCTCGAGCAGCAGCCCCACCGAAGACCTGGGGCAGATACTGACCGACATTCGATCTCGAAGAGGTACCCGCGGTCCACTCGAAGTGGTCGTGTTCGACGACCATCTCGCTGTCGACTATTCGCACGGAATCGGGGACGGCCAGATCGGCGTCCTGATGTTGGCGGCATTCTGCGACGATGCCGACGGGTCATTGGTTCCGGGACTGGCCGCAGGCTTGCCGCCGAGCACGACGTGGAAAGCTCTCTGGCGTCACTACTCTCGAAATCCGAAGACACTGGCCGACTTCTGGGCACTGCGCGCTCGCCATCGGTCGGAGACGAACGGCGGGTCCGGTCCCCGGCGCCGGATCGAGAACTGGGAAGCCGGAAAAGTCAGCCGAGCCGGGTACATGAGCAGAGCCGTAGTCGACGAACTCAAGCACTGGACGGCCGAGAACCTGCCTGGAGCGACCCCTGCGTCGATATCGATTGCCCTGTGGAGCGCTGCACTTCGAGCAGAAGCCGTCGACGTCGACGATCACATCATGGTGTTGTTCAACAGCAGGCGCTATCTCGATCCGGCGCAGCAGAGTTCGCACGGGAACTTTGCCGTCGGCATTCCACTTCACCTCCCCGCCGGCACGACTCCCGTCGCCATCGCTACGGCAATGCGCGAGGTGATCGAATCCGGCTGGCCCATCGCAGTACTGGGCATGTCACATCTCCGCGATGTGGCGTCGCGTATTCGACGTTCGGCGCAGTTGCCTGACGAGAATTCGGTCGTCGAGGTTCCAGAGCCGTTGCGGTTGGCCGTCAGTGACCTCGGCCGAGTACGAGTGTTCGATCACCTCGACTGGACCGATGACGGCAGACCCCCGCAGATGGCCGCATCACTCGAACCGGACGGCCCGGACGGCTGCACGATGCTCATCGCCGAAGTTGCCGGTGGGCGAACCTACACGGCCTCGTTCTGCAGCAAGATGGTCGACGTGTCGGTCGTGGATGCAGCGCTGCGGAGAATGTGTGAAGACCCAGTGGCGCTGCTCCGCGATGTGTATTGATCTGCCGGAACGACCTTCGCTGCACAGACGGGCCTACAGATGACCGAAGATTCGACAGTGCTGTTCCTGGCCCACACCGGGCAGGTCTCCGGCGCCGAGAAGGTCCTGTTGGACTTGATCGACGAGGCCGAGCGCCGCGGCCACGACACTGTGATCGCGTGTCCGAACGGCCCACTGGCCGATCGTGTCCCCAGGACGACGCGACACATCCCCATCGGCGAACTCGGTCTGGGTGGCGAACGAGGAGCGGCCAGAGGTATCGCGGCGATACGCATGGTCGCGAGGTGGGTCATCGCATCACGTTCGGTCCGCACAATTGCCCGCGCGCCGGGTACGGCCACTGTCGTCAACTCGCTCTTCGCCCTCCCGGTCGCCGCATTGTCCCGCCCGCCCCGCGGTGCCTCATGGCTGGTCCACGACACCATGACGTCCCTCAAGCAACGTCTGGTAGTTCGCTACGCCCGCTCCGCAATTCGGGTAGCGGTTTCCGTATCGGAAGCCACTGCGGTACCTCTCCGTGCGGCCGGCCTTCCGGTCGTGGTCTCACACAACGGAGTCACGTGGCCGGTACCGCGTTTCGGCGGCGAGCTGCATTCCCCGCCGGTTGTCGGCATACTCGCCCTCCTCACGCCGTGGAAGGGCCATCGAGTACTGCTCGACGCCGTGGCCACCCTCCCCGATATTCGTGTCGAACTGGCAGGGGGGAGCTTCCCCGGTGACCGCGAGTACGTCGCGGAGCTCCACGAGCGAGCATCTCGACCCGACCTCGCGGGCCGTGTCGAGTTCCTCGGACACACCGACGCCCCATCGGCGCTGCGCAGATGGGATGTGGTCGTCTCGGCAAGTACGTCACCGGAGGCCGGTCCGTTGTCGGTGCTCGAAGCAATGTCGTACGGACTTCCGGTGATCGGAACCGACCACGGTGGCACCCACGAGTTCCTCGCCGACGGTGCCGGGATTCTCGTCGCACCCGGTGACGCTGCCGCCCTCGCCGGTGCAATCTCGACCGTCATCGGCGATTCGGATCGACGTCGCGCTCTCGGCAGCGCCGCGAGATACCGAGTCGCAAGCCGCCACGACATCGGTGAGACGCTCCCCGAACTGTTGGCACGCTTGACCAGCTGACCGAAAAGCCGAACGGACAGGATACGAGTGGGGACTCGGCGAAAGTCGATCCCCGCAATCACGGCTGTGTTTCAATCGGTTGCCGATTGGAACGATAGGGGCCGAAATGACTCGCGCTGCGACCAGATCGAACGAGCATTATCAGTGGGGCGTCGGGGTGATGACGTCTCTCGCCATCACCACTGTGGTCAAACGCATCGTCTCGGCGGCTGCTCTGTCCATGGCCCTTGTGGTCACCCTCGAGCTGGCATACGGCTACGGCGCCACCACACCGCTCCCGTCGATCGTGCAATGGACCTCCATGATCGCCGCGTACATCATGGGCGCGTTCTGGTGGTTCGGCCCGTGGCCGACACTCGGGCAGGCGTTCGCCTTCGTCGTCATTGCCGACATCGCGATCTTCGGAGCCACCATCACAGCGAACTTCGCACCCGAGGTCACGCTCGGGAAATGCACGTTCCTCATCCCCATTGGAATGCTGGCCGGCTTCTTCTTCGACAAGTGGCGTTTGGCCGCGCACATCGCACTGTGCTTGGCCGGCACGTCCATCGTTGCGGTGTTCATCGTGATGGAGCGAGACGTGGACATATTCGTCGCGGTTGTTCTGTGGGCACCGATCGTGGTGACGCTGACCGGCTTCGTGGTGATACTCCAGGCCACGACGCAATCCATGCGCCTGGAATTCGAGTAACGACCGGACACTCGATCAGAAAGTCAGTAGGACCTTGCTCGATCGAGACGCGTCCGCAGCCAGCGCGAAGGCGTCGAGCGCCTCCGCAACGGGATACTCCGCTGTGATGACGGCTTCGACGTCGAGAGAGCCGTCCGCCAAAGCCTCGATGACATCGTCCATCTCGTCGTTGAAACGGATGGATCCGACCAGGTCTATCTCGCGGGTGATCGCCAGCGACACCGGCACCGGCTGATCCCCCGCCGGCGGTAGCCCGACCATGACCACTCGCCCGCCGCGCATGGTGCCGTCGATCGCCGAAGCGAGGCCGCGGTGGTTGCCCGAGCACTCGAACGTGACGTCCGCCTCCACGGAGGCGATCGCTGCGGACTCGCGAGCATCGATAGTTCGATGCGCCCCGAGTGCACGTGCCACGTCGAGCGAGAACTCCGTCAGGTCGGCCGCCACGATGTGTGCCGCACCCGCCCGCGCGGCGACCGCCACGATGAGGGCACCGATCGGGCCGGTGCCCACGACGAGGACGGTCTTGCCCGAGACGTCGGCGGCGCGCTCGACGGCGTGCCAAGCGACGCTCGCAGGCTCGGCCAACGCTGCGATCCTCAGATCGAGTCCCTCGGGCAATGCTCTGAGCATCCGTGTCGGGACGGCGACGTGCCCGATGAAGAGTCCGTCGTTGTGCGGTACCTGCGCGGCACTGCCCATGTACCGACACCCGGGCGACAGGTTCGGACGATCCGCCGGATACTTCGCGCCCGTTCCGCCCGGTGTTGCCGGGTGGAACGTCACCGTGGTGCCCTCGACGGGTCCGCTACCGTCCTCGGCACGGCGAACCACCGTTCCCGATGCCTCGTGGCCCAACCTCATCGGCGCTTCAACACCGATTGTCCTGCCGCACCGTGCTGCCAGTCGGCGATGTCGGCAGCAATCGCATCGAGGTCGAAACTGTCGTGCCAAGACAGGTCGACGGGGCCAGCGTGTCTGCACCGATACGGTCCGGATTGCTGAAGGCGCGCGACGCCGTCGACAACGACACACCTGCCTGTTGCGCCACCTGTGTGAGGGTGGGTGCCATGGTTCACCTCGGATGTTGTTTGTGATGCTGAGCACAACGAATGCAGGTATTGCGCAATATTGTCAACACCTTGCGCAAAAGCCTGGAGGTAGCGGCCCGCCCGTCTTTGACAGACTCGACCCGACAGCTCGACCGGCGAACAGGAGATCCACCGTGCGCACCTTTCCCCTCCCCCAGACCGGCGCAAGCGTCTCGAGCATCGTGCTGGGGTTCATGCGCATCACCGATCTGGACGAGAACCAGATCAGAAGGCTGGTGGACACCGCCCTCGACGTGGGCGTCACCGTGTTCGACCACGCCGACATCTACGGCGGCACCCCGCACACGTGCGAGAAGCGATTCGGAGATGCGGTGAAGCTGACTCCGGCCCAGCGCGAGCGCGTCGAGATTCAGAGCAAGGTTGGCATTCGCGAAGGCTGGTTCGATTTCTCCAAGGATCACATCGTCGCCACGGTCGAAGAATCCCTCACTGCACTCGGTGTCGATCATCTGGACACGTTGCTGCTGCATCGACCGGACAGCCTCGTCGAACCGGAGGACGTGGCGGCGGCGTTCGACGAGCTGCACGCGTCGGGCAAGGTCTTGACCTTCGGCGTCTCCAATCACACACCCGGACAGATCGAGTTACTGAAGACCGCTGTGGAACAACCGATTCTGTTCGATCAAGTGCAGCTGAGCATCGTTCATTCCCCCCTGATCGCGGCCGGCCTGACCGCCAACATGAGCTCGGAGGATCAATCGATCGATCGCGACAACGGATTGTTGGACTACGCGAGGGCGCGCGGCATCACCTTGCAGGCGTGGTCGCCCTTTCAGAGCGGTAGCGCCTCCGGCGTCTTCGTAGGAGACCGAGTGAACTATCCAGAACTCAACACCGCACTCGATGAGATTGCCGAGTCGCACGGCTCGACCCCGTCGGCGATCGCGACAGCCTGGATCACTCGACATCCCGCGAACATTCAGGTTGTGCTGGGCACCACGAATCCCGATCGAGTGGTCGAGGCCGCCGCAGGTTCGGACCTGCGTTTGACCAGGCAGGAGTGGTACCGACTCTTCGTCGCCGCAGGTCACACCTTGCCCTGAGCGTTGCTCAGCTGCGTCACATCCACCGTTACCATCTCGTTACTCACTCGCTATCGCTCCGTGATGGGGAGGCCTCGATTCGGTGACGTTGCGCTGTCAGGATTGCCGCACGGCATACGACGGAACCTGTAGCCCTCGGGTTCCACCCAGAGCATGCCGGTCGCTAGGCCATCCGAACTGAGAGGTTCGCACCGTGACTGTCACCGACCACCTCGAATCTCGAATCGCACCCATCGTGCGCAGCCGTCCCGGCTACTCGATCACGACCGAGTCGTACTCGGCAGACCTGACTGTCGTCCGGGCAACCGGCGATCTCGAGCTGAACTCCCGTGCCGATCTGGAACACGCAATCCGGGAGGCCCTGCACAAGGAAACCGTTGTGCTGCTGGACTTGTCGGCGGTGTCGTTCATCTACTCCGGCGCAGCCAGCGTGATCATCGACGCCGCTTCCCGCAGCGCCGGCCGGCTCGAAGTCTTCGCGCCGACGCGGCCGGCGCGCATGATTCTCGAAGCCCTGGGTGCGGCGGCGATCGTGACGGATCCGCGTCGGTACTGACGGCCCAGGTTTGCAGAAGGCCGCATCCGGCAAACCCTCGGTGGACAGCGACTCCGGGGCGGCTGTCGTATCGCCGTCCGGAGCACTTCATGCACCGAGGCGAGGATCGACAATGTCCGACCAGTTCAGCAAGACCGACCCCACTTCCGCATTCCCGATGCCGGAGCGGGCAGAGCAGAATCGCTTGGACCACCCCGGGCTGACGCGCGACATGGTGACCGCCCCCGATCACGGCGAGAACTCCTACCGGGGATCGGACCGTCTGCACGGTCGTAAGGCCCTGGTCACCGGCGGCGATTCGGGAATCGGGAGGGCCGTCGCACTGGCTTTTGCTCGCGAAGGGGCCGATGTCGTCATCGCTCATCTCGAGTCCGAGGGTCCTGACGCTCAGGCCACCGTCGACCTGATCGAGAGTGCAGGCCGAGCAGGCAGGGCGATCGCGTGTGACGTGACCGACGAAGATCAGTGTGTCCAGCTGGTGGACACCGCGTCCGACGTTCTGGGCGGACTCGATATCGTCGTCAACAACGCCGCGTTTCAGATGGCCCAGATGGGCGGCATCGCCGACATCACCACCGAGCAGTTCGATCGCGTGCTCAAGACCAATCTGTACGCCCTGTTCTGGATCTCCAAACGCGCTGCAGAAACGATGGACGCTGGGGCGACCATCATCAACACCACCTCGATTCAGGCATCGAATCCATCTCCGGAGCTGATGGACTACGCCACCACCAAAGCGGGAATCGTAGCCTTCACCAAGGGACTCGCCGGCGACCTGGCAGCGCGTGGTATTCGAGTCAACGCCGTTGCGCCAGGACCGATTTGGACCCCACTGATCCCGGCTACGATGCCGGCCGAGAAGTACGAGAAGTTCGGCGAAACCGTTCCTCTCGGACGACCCGGCCACCCCGCGGAACTGGCTCCGGCGTACGTGTTCCTGGCATCGAACGAGTCGAGCTACATCACGGGCGAGACCATCGCCGTCACCGGCGGCACGCCCTTCAACTGACCCCGTCGGCGTCCGTGTGGTCGCGCCACGCCAGAAGCACACCGCTACCCTCGGGTCGTCGCCAGGGCAGGAACAGCGCAACAGCGATCGCGCACGTCATGGCGGCCCCGACTGTGACGAACGATGCGAGCTGAAAGCCTTCCAACGAGGCCGCCTTCATCGCGTAGATCAGGTCCGCTTTCTGCGTCGCGAAGATCGGGTTGGTGGGCGCTTTCACGATCTCGATGACGCTGACAACCGTTTCGCGAGCGAACGCTTTTTGGTACGGCTCCATGATCGCGTCGGGTATCGCGTCGATCTTCGGACTCACCTGTGCGGTGTAGATCGACGCGACGATGGATCCGAGGACGGCAACTCCGAGGGTTCCGCCGACCTCCCGGGTGGTGTCGTTCACCGCGGAGCCGGCACCTGCTTCGTCGAGCGACACCGAAGACATGATCGATTCGGTGGCCGGGCCTTGCACGATTGCCAAACCGAGGCCCATCAGCACCATCGACACCACAACCGGTCCCAGATAAGGGGTTTCGACCTTCACCTGGCCGGCGATGAACATCCCGACGCTCATCACCACCAAGCCGAAGACGATCACGGCCGTGGTTCCGATGCGCTGTGCGATCACCGTGGCCATGGGTGCGCCGATCGCGATGGACACCGCGAAGGGCAACGAGTGGATGCCGAACTGCAGCGGCGTCAGCTCCATCACGCCTTGGAAGTACTGGGTGATCATGAAAAGGAACCCGAACATACTGAAATAGGCGACGGCAATCGCCAAGGCCGGCAACGAGAACCGCCTGTTCCGAAACAGATTCAGGTCCAGCACCGGGGATGGTGTCCGGAGCTCCCACCAGACGAACCCGGCAAGAGCGACGGCACCGGCAACATAGGCAACGACACTCGTCGCAGACAACCATCCATTGTGCGGCGCTTCGATGATCGCCCACACCAGCACCGTGATACCGGCCAACGACAGCGCGATGCCCAGCGGGTCGTATTTCCCGACATGCTCGGCCCGCGATTCCGGGACACACCACACAGCGGCTATCAGAACCGACAGCGCCACAGGAACATTGATCCAGAACACCGAGTGCCACGAGAAGTGCTCGAGCAGAAAACCGCCTGCTGTGGGACCGATAGCGATCGCGAAACCTGCCATCGCGGTCCAGGCGGCGATGGCCAGCGCCCGCTCCTTGGCGTCGGTGAAGATATTGATGATCAGCGCGAGCGTTGCCGGGAACACTGCTGCCGCACACACACCCATCGCCGCCCGAGCCAGGACGACCTGCCCTAGATCCGCGGCAAGAGCGCCGCCGACGGACATGACCGCGATACCGGCCAGCCCGAAAATCATGACCCTCTTTCGGCCATAGCGATCACCGAGGTGACCGAACGCAAGCAACAGTCCGGCAAACGTCAGCGTGTACGCGTCGACCACCCACTGAAGCCCGCTGATATCGGCACGAAGCTGCAACCCCATGGAGGGCAGCGCAACGTTGACGACGGTGTTGTCGAGAACGACGAGCAACTCAGCTGTGCAGATGACGAGCAGCGCCAGGTATCGCCGACTCCGCGGCGGGGCATCTGCTCGGTGACGGGAAGTTGTAGGCAACGACATCAGGATCCCTTCGACTATGACGATCGGCATAGTTCCCGAAGGGAAAGTAACTGTAACTGGGTGTTATAGCAACAGGGCCAACCGCTACCGACTCATGGACGAGGAGGGTTCGACGCGTCCAGTACCGCCCCGAGCAGGGCCAACAGTTCGGTTTCCGTCCGGTCCAGAGCGGTGGTGGATCGCTGCGCCTTGGCCACGATCAGCGCGCCTTCGATGGCGGCGATCGAGAAAGTCGCCAACGTGTAGGACCGCTCGCGGGCCAATCCGCGCTGCCACAGGGACGCCGCGATCACGTCCTCCCAGGACGAGAAGGACTCACCTGCCGCCGCGACAGCGGCCGGCGCATGCAGCCCCTCGAGCGCAGCAGGCGCGACCGGGCACCCTGCAACGTAATCCGTCGCCAGCAGCTCGCTTCGGAATCCGTCGATGATCGCCCGGACGGTTGCCGCCGGACCGGCCGAAGCCAGGCCGGCCGAGATCATCGCGCTCATCGCGGCACCCGCGGTTCGCGTTGCCTCCTCCACCAGCTGAGGCTTCCCGCCAGGGAAATGGTGATAGATCGAGCCACGCGGCGCGCCCGCGTGATCGATGACGTCGGCCAACGAGGTGGCTTCCACTCCACGCCGACGGAACAATTGCGCGGCGCTGCGCAGCATGTCTGCCCGCGCGCTACTCCGATTGGCCATTCGAACCCTTCTCGACCGTTATTGACGTAACGCGAAGTTACATCTAGGGTCGCGTTGTCTATGCTGCTGAGCATAGCCCGCAACGGCTATCCACTGGAATCGGAGCAACGCCATGTCCCCCGACACCGAGGTCATCGACCTGAGCAGCCCTCTCACACTCGCCTGCGGGCAGATCCTGCCGAACCGCGTGATGAAGTCGGCTCTGAGCGAGGGACTGGCGACGGCCGAGCATGCACCCGACTCTCGCCTCGAGACGCTGTACCGCCGATGGGGTGCAGGCGGCTACGGCCTTGTTGTGACCGGCAACGTCATGGTCGACCGATCCCATCTCGGAGAACCGGGCAACGTCGTGATCGAAGACGACCGCGACCGCGACGCACTTGCTCGGTGGGCAAAGGCGACATCCGACGGCGGCGCACCCATCTGGATGCAGCTCAATCACCCGGGCCGGCAGGCCAATCCGATCGTCACCCGCACCAAGCCCGTCGCACCGTCCGCCATTGCCCCCAACATCCCGGGCATTCCGGCACCGCGTGCGTTGAGCGAGAACGAGATTCGCAACATCATCGATCGATTCGCCACGGCAGCAGCTGTGGCCGAGTCGGCCGGCTTCGACGGCGTCCAGATCCATGGCGCACACGGCTACCTGGTGTCTCAGTTCCTGTCGCCGTTGTCCAACAAACGCGACGATGCCTGGGGCGGCGACCTCGACGGGCGAATGCGGTTCGTTCTCGAAGTGGTCCGCGCCATCAGGTCAACGGTGTCCCCCAGCTTCGCCGTGGGAATCAAACTGAATTCGGCAGACTTCCAGCGCGGCGGGTTCAGCGAAGAAGAATCGCGGATCACCGTCGAGCATCTGGTCCGAGAATCCATCGATCTGATCGAAATCAGTGGTGGTAGTTACGAATCCCCCGCAATGATGGGCACCTCGAGTACCCGAGAGCGCGAGGCCTACTTCCTGGAATACGCGCGGACGGTACGCGACGCTGCAGGAACGGTGCCACTGGCCGTGACCGGAGGATTCCGCACCCGTTCGGTGATGAGTTCGGCGGTCCAGTCGGGCGAGTGCGACATGGTGGGTCTCGGCCGTCCCACGGCCCTCGATCCGGCCGTCGCGAACTCTCTGGTCGACGGCACGCTGGATCGGGTCGAGTCGCCGCGCGTGGCTCTGCGCGTCCCGTCGAAGTCCAGCGCGTTCAAGCAGATCAACGGCGCTCTCGATCTGCAGTGGCACACCGACCAGTTGCAGCTCATCGGTGCTGGGCGGCAACCGAATTCGAGTCGTCCGGCGTGGAAGACTGCGGCCACGATGATGCAGCGCAACGGCTGGGACGCGTTCCGCAACCGTCGCGGCACGGGCAATCCGACCAGCGCTGCCAGTGCTGCGAAGTTTCGACGCGAGCGCTTGATCGGCAAATACGTCGCGAATCCCATCGTCAACGGATTGACATCCATCGGTGTGACCACCTCGCTGGTGACCGACATCGAGACAGTGGGCCGTAAAACCGGACTCGCCCGGCGCGTGCCGGTGTCGGCGTCGTTCGACGACTCCGGTGCGTGGCTGATATCCCAACACGGAACCAGATCCGGCTGGGGAGCCAACATCACCGACGAGCCGAGGATCCGCATTCGCGTGGGTAGCCGGTGGCGCACCGGAACAGCAACGTTCGTGCCCGACGACGACGTTGCCCTCCGAGCACGATCCTTCTCGAACAATCCGGTACTCGGACTTATCATCGGAGCCGGCTTCCGTGCGTTGCAGACCGACCCCGTTTCGGTGCGAGTCGAGTACGACGTTTGACCAGTTCTTCGCAATTTACTTAGGTTTGGTTTACTTAAGTTATGAAGAGACTCCCCCACTTGTCCGTTGCCCTAGGCGCGGTCCTTGCTGCCTCCCTGATGTCGTCCTGCGGTTCGGACACCGAGCCTGCAGCCACAAACCCGGCGACCCACACGGTCACCACGCAGTTCGGCACCGTGGAGGTACCGGATCGAATCGAGTCGGTCGTCGTGATCGACGGACGACGCGACCTCGACATCGCCCTGGCATTCGATCTGCCCATCGCCGGAATGCCGGTGGAAACCGAAGCTCCGCCCGAAATACCGGGTCCTCTGACCGAGCCCACCAGGATGCTGCTCGCAGACGGTGTTCCCGAGCTGTATCCGCGAAACACCGTCGACCTCGAAGCCATCGCACGTGTCGATCCTGACCTGATCATCGGGCGCGACGAGGTGATCGAAGAAATCTACGACCAGCTCAGCCACATAGCGCCAGTACTGCCGGTGGGCTCCACCGGCACCGGAGTCAGCTGGCAGCAGGACGTGACAACGATCGGCGCGGCACTGAATCTGCAGGATGAGGCCCGAACGATAATCGACGAATACACCACTGGCGTAGACCAACTCACGACGCAGTACGCCGATGCGATCGCCGATACCGCCGTCCTACCTGTCAGCACGTCGGAGCAAGGCGGGATCTCGATAGGACGCGACCGGGTGACATCCATTGCACTGGAGGATGTGGGAGCCCGCTTCGGCTCCGCCTGGGCCGCCGCCACCCCGGAGATCGAATACGGACCCGAGAACGTCACCGCCGCATCCGACGCAGTGGCGATGATCGCCGCGATCACGTCGGAGGAGGATCTGCAGGCGATGAACGCCAACCCACTCTGGACCGGATTACCGGCGGTGCGCAGCGACCGGATCGTGCGGACCGACAAGTTCACCAACGACGGTGGTCCCCTCACCGCCATGTGGGCCCTCGGCTTGGTGGAGAAGCTCTACGCCCCGAGTTGATCGATTGCTCGCTCGAGTTCATCGAGCACCGTGCCCGCGCAACGGCAATGATGATGGTGCTCGACGGCAGTGGTACGTGAGTCGCATAATCACTCGATGGCACCGACACCCGTGGGCACATTGCGGAGCACCGACACCGGCTACGCCCTCGAATTGAGCAGAACCATCTCGGCACCACGCGAGGACGTGTGGGCACACCTCACCGAATCTTCCCGGACGGCACTGTGGTTCGGTCCATGGGAGCGCATTTCGGACAACACCATTCGGGTCACCATGAGTTTCGAGGAGGGCGAGCCGGCCTCGGACATGATCATCGAAACGTGTGAGGCACCGGGCCTCCTGGCAGTACGGATGACCGGCGAGGGCCAGTGGCCACTCGAGGTCCGCCTGACCGAGAGAGGCACAGCGACCCTTCTCGTGCTCGTACACAGTTGCGAAAGCACGGACGGTCTGGGCGACATCGGACCGGGGTGGGAGTACTACCTGGACATGTTCGTCGCGGCCGGAAGCGGCGACCCACTCCCGAGTTTCGACGACTACTACCCATCCCAGCAGGAGTACTACTCATCGCTGCGCCCGCAGTGAATCAGTGGTGTCGGAGCGCGTCGATGAGCTCCTCCTTCTTCAGTTTCGAGTAACCTTCCAGGCCCAGTTCTTTGGCTCTGTCGGTCAATTCGTCCACGGTCCAGTCCTCGTAGGATCCGGACTTCCCACCCTTCTCACCGATCTGATCCCTGCCCTCCTTCGCGGCTGCGTTCGAGATGCGAGCAGCCTTCTCCTTCGAGTTGCCTTCTTCTCGAAGCTTCTCGTACAGGCCCTGATCCTTCAGTTGCGGCTGGTCCTCGGTTTCGTTGTCTTTCGCCGGCATCGGAACTTCCTCTCGCTGGACTGCATCGACTGTCAAGTGCGCCACCCGGTCTGCGCGACGACAAACCCCTCTACGCGTGGTGTGCATCGAGTGTCATCGGGTAAGCGAACTGGATGCACTTCGATCGACCGGCCTCAGCGGGCCCGGACACCACCGACAACACACATGCCACCGACGCAGACGTCGCGCCCCTCTCGGTCGGCGTGGTCAGTGACGACGGCTTTGCGTCGACCGTCGCGTCCGCCATCATCGAGAAGTTGCCCGATCACGCGATGATCGACGGGCACCGGCGAGAACTACGGGTGTCCGGAGCATCGGTTCCGCTCCCACCCACCGCAACCGGTGCCGCCCCACTCGGTCAGTGGCTGGCATCGGTGCAAGCCACCGACAACTACGACATTGTCTTGTGTGTCTCGGAGGTTCCTCGCCGCCTCGGGTCGCGCCCGGTGATCGCCGAGATTCGAGGCGGTACGACGGGCGCGCTGTACGTGCCCTCCTTCGGAACACTGGCGGTCCGGCGACGCGCTGTCTCGGCCGCACTGGCGGTGTTGCACGAGTTGATCGAAGCCGACGACCCCTCACGGCAACCACGTAGATACTCTCGCTCTCGCTGGGCTCCGAGTGATTCCGGGGAGGGTGCCGAAGTTCTCCTGACGTCGAGCATATTCGGGCGAATCAGGTTGGTATCGGGAATGATTCGGTGTAATCGTCCGTGGCGGTTGGTTCCCACGTTGTCGAGCGCGCTTGCAGCCGCGAGCGCAGCGTCCGCCTTCGGTGTGTTCTACGCGAGCATCTGGCAGATGGCGGCGTCGATGAGCCTAGGACGACTGGCGATGATCGGAGTCACCGCGGTGATCGCCATGACGGTGTGGGTCGTCTTCCCCAACGGGCTGTGGGAGAAACGATCGTTCCGAAGCTCGACGATCGATCGCTGGATGTACAACGCAGCCACCCTCGGAACTGTCCTGGCCGGTGCGCTCTGCATGTACGCGCTGCTGTCCGCAGTCGTACTGTTCTCGGCAGCGGTGGTCATTTCGCCGGACTTCCTGACTACACAGATCGGTCGCGACGCGACTCTTGGCGACTATCTCTCCCTCGCATGGCTCGCCGCTTCGCTGGGTACGGTGGCAGGCGCAGTCGGCTCCTCCGTGGCAAATCGCGAGGACATTCTCGGTGCCACCTACGGTCACCGCGAACTGATTCGTCGAGAGTCGGCCAGCGCGTCCTCGTAACGACCGTCGAACCCTCGGCGTTGTGAGTGAGAACAACCAGATGTGGGTACGTTCGGGATATGCCATATCTCGAACGAGTTGCCGATGTCTTCGTACTGAACCTCGGAAGCCGAGGTGTCGACGACACCGAAAACCGCATCAGTCCGGATTGGGTTGCCGAGATCAATACTCTGCTCGACGAAGTCCAGGCCAGTTCCGGTGCCGCTGCGCTCGTCACGACAGCGACAGGCAAGTACTTCTCCACCGGAGTGGACCTGTCGTGGGGTGCGGAGAATCTCGACCAGATCAACCGATTCATCGGCACCGTTCAGGAGATGTTGGTGCGCTTTCTGACGCTTCCGATGCAGACAGTCGCGGCCATGCAGGGACACACTTTCGGTGGTGCCGCATTTTTCGTGATGGCGCACGACTACCGGATCATGCGATCCGATCGCGGCTTCCTCTGCTTCCCCGGTGTCAACATCGGCGCGACCTACAGCCCGGGAACCGTCGACATGGTGCGAGCGAGACTGGCGCCCCATGCGTTCCACGAGGCACTCACCACCGGACGCCGCTACGGCGGAGGTGACGCCATGGCACTCGGGCTGGTCGATGCTGTATCGCCCGCCGATTCACTGCTCGACGACGCCGTCGCCCGCGCAGGCGACCTGGCCGGAACTCGTGGCGACGTTCTGGGCGAGATCAAACGCACCATGTACGCCGGTGAGATCCGTTCCCTGCTGACGCCTGTCGCAGGCGTCGACGAAATGGAATGGGCCTCGAACTAGGTAGGCCTCATTTTCCAGTCACGAGGGGCGCGACCTCGGTGCCGAGCAATTCGATGCCGCGAAGCAGGTCGCTGTGCGCCAGCCGCGGATTGGTCATCTGTAGCGACAGTCGATCCACACCGCCCAGTTGCTCACCCACTCGCAGAATCTTGTCTGCCACCGTCTGCGGATCGCCCATGAAGAACGCGCCGTTCGGGCCGGAAGTGGCGTCGAACTGTTGCCGGCTCGGTCGGGCAAATCCACGCTCACGGGAGATCTTGGTGAACATCTCGTTCCAGCCGGGATAGATGGTGTCGGCTGCAGCCTGGGTTGTCTCGGCGACGAAGCCGAACACGTGCAGACCTACCTTCAGCTGCTCGGGCGGGTGACCCGCTTGCGCGCCGGCGCGGCGGTAGAGGTCGACGAGCGGAGCGAACTGGCGTGGCTCGCCGCCGATGATGGCGATCATCAGCGGGAGTCCCAGAAGTCCTGCGCGAGCAAAGGATTCAGGGGTGCCACCTACACCGACCCAGATCGGCAACGGGTCCTGAAGTGGGCGCGGATAGATCCCCTGTCGGTTGAGCGCCGGACGGTGCCGACCCGACCAGGTGACTTCTACGTTGTCGCGGATCTGCAGCAGGAGGTCCAGCTTTTCAGCGAAGAGCGAGTCGTAATCGGCCAGATCCAGGCCGAACAGCGGGAACGATTCGGTGAACGAACCGCGACCCACGACCAGATCGACCCGGCCCTTGGAGATCAGGTCGAGGGTGGCGAACTCTTGGAACACCCGCACTGGATCGTCCGCACTGAGCACCTTGACGGCGCTACCGAGCCGAATGTTCTCGGTTCGGGCGGCTGCAGCAGCCAGGATGATCGACGGGGCCGAGTCGTAGTACTCGCTGCGATGATGCTCGCCGATACCGAACGAGTAGAGCCCGACCTGATCGGCGAGTGCGATCTCCTCGAGCAGGTGACTCATCCGCTCCTCGGGCGCGATCACCCGACCGTCGGTCGGGTCGGTCACGGAAGAGACGAAACTGTCGACGCCCAGATGCATGGTGGGACCTTTCGATTCGGGATGGTCGACTCCATCAGCATCGGTGAAGATTCAATTATTCCGCTGGGAGGCCGAGCAGACGACTACGCTCCCCATCGCTTCAACTCGTCCCCCGCGAAGTACATCTGTTGACTACCGCCGAAGCGAACCAACAGTTGCTGCTTCTCCTCGTAGAACCACACCACAGTTCCGTAGACACCGCTCATGGGCCCACTCAGCGGAGTGACTCCGTCGCCTATCTCGAATCCGTCCATGGCTGCACCGTACCTATCGAAGATGCCGAAATCGGACACCCACCGAGCAGACGCCGTTCGGCTTATCGCCCGCCGCGCTTACGTGCGCGCCGTTCGTCCAGCTTTCGCTTTCCGTAGCCCCATGTGATGCGGCCGAGACCCTCGAAGAGTCGGCTGGAGAGACTTCTTCGGCTGCTCATAGTGTGGCCTCGTTTCCAGTGGTGATCATGTTCTGTTGGTCCTTTCTCGGAAGCAGCAGGCTTTCCGGTACGCCCTGTACCTGGTAGCTGCGCCGAGTAAGTCGATTCGAGCGCGAGCAAGCACACATCGCTCACGTGTGATCTACATCACTGACTATCTACCGGGTACCGCGTTAGGCCTGCGCGACAAGTCGGTCGATCCACTCGAGCAACTCGGGGTAAGCAGCGATGTTGGTGGCCGTATGGTCGACTGCGGGAACGAGATCGGTTCCGAAGTCGAACTCCCGAACGGTGATGTCGGTACCTCCGGCGGCGCGCCAGCGCTGCGTCAGGAGTCGGCTCTGCTCGATCTCGACAGAACGGTCGTGGATGCCGTGAACGATCATCACGGGCGCGACGGGCGCGGTGAATCCAATGGTGTTCGCCGCCGTCAGTGGGCCCAGTACGGGACCCAGCATCAGCGCGCTCAGCGACGTGCCGTCCGCAGTCAGGTCCTCGGACCGCAGTGATCCGTACCCGAGCGCGTCGGTGTTGCAGAAATCCAGTGCCGCATCGAGAGCTGCCCGTCCGCGATCATTGAACAGAGCGCGGATTCGGTCGGCCTGGTCGGGGTGCGCGCCGATCAGGCCGTCGATCGTATAGAGCATTGTCGCGGCCCACGCGGAGCCGTCCTGGCCTTCGACGCGGACCACAGGATCGGTCGGTGCGGCACCGACGAAGGCCCCGACCACGGACACGTCGGGCGCGTACGTGGAGGCGAGCTCTGCGGCGGCAGCCGACGCGACGCCGCCCGCCGAGTAGCCGTAAAGGACAACGGGCGCGTCGGTCTCACGTGCCGCGGCCCGCGCCGAGTCGAGCAGGGCACGTGCGCTGGCGACCCGGCCGAGGAACTCGTACTCGCCGGGGGTACCGAGCCCTTGGTAGTCGGTCGTGACCACCTGATACCCCTGTGCCAGAAGCGGCAACAGCGCCGGCATCGTCGTTGTCAGTCCCAACTCGGAGGAACCCGAGCAGCGGTCGGCGATCCCGTAACTGCCCGGCGCATAAGCGATCACAGGCCGGGGTCCGGGCCCTGCCCATGCACGGGTGGGTGTGACCAGAAGCCCCGACACCGCCACCGCTCGATCACGGGGATCGGCAGATCGGTACAGAATGCGCTCGGTGTGCGACCCCAGAAGGTCGAGCTGCGGCACGGGTTCTCGGCGCACGATGGACCCAGGTGCGTACGCCTCCAAATCGGCAACGGGAGCACCGTAGAAATCGGCACTACCCGGTGCCGCCGAGACGGGTGCGGCCGAGACGGGTGCGGCCGAGACGGGTGCGGCCGACAGCACGAGGGACCCGACAAGGACGGAGAGGGCGAAGGTGACGGAAAGGAGTCTCATCTCGCGGCCAAGTATGCGGCCCCGAGTGCTGATCCGCATTCGCTGTTCGCCGTCTTCCCGCTACTTTCCCGGCTTGATCCATGTCGGGACAAGGGTGCGTACCTGTGGTGCGCCGGCCAACAGCGGTGCCGCTTCACGTTCGTACTCCCGATAAGCGGGATGCTGGAGAAATGTGACCGCATCCTCGGCGGTGCGGTAGTGCTGAAACGCAGTGATGCGATCGGGATCGTCGGAATCGAGACAGTAGTAGTAAGCGAGATGCCCGGGATTGTCGAGCACAGCCGAAGCCATGTGCTTTTCCCACAGGGCTCGGACAGCGTCGCGCTGGTTCGGCAGGGTCGTGTGAGAGACGACCACCGTGACGCCGGAGCCGGCCTCGGGTTCTGTTGACATCTCGGTTTCCTTTCGGTCGACGCATCCAATGCCCGCGATCATGCACCATGGGTCGGACATTCGACTGTGGAGTGAGAGGGCCGTGAGTCGGTCCGATCAGCCCCAGGCATCCCAGTACGCTCCTGATCGGGCATCGAAAACGATCACCGGAGTGTTGGGCCCGTCGAGTTGTGCTCGGTCGAGCGCGGATCCGCACGGTAGATTCGCTCGACCGGCCTACGACCGTCAGACATGATCCACTCTGCCGGACGCCTGTCGACCAGCGTCCAGCCGGTGCGTTCGTACAATTCGATCGCTTTGCTGGAGCGCTCGATGACATCGAGCATCGACGCACCTCCAATTCGCGCCTGCCGCAACAGCGCATCTCCGACGAGCGAGCCCCGGTGTCCCGGTCGCACGAAGAGTCGGGACACCCAGAGGGCACCCGCCTTGTCGACGATGACGACATGTCCGACGATGCGATTCTCATGCTCAGCAACCCACGCGGCCGCCATGTTCTCGGGCGTCAACCAGTCAGCCGGATCGTGTGGCCAACGATGCGGATAGTCGTCGGATTTGTGGACGTCGATCAGCGCCTCGACACACAGCGGCAGGTCAGCTGGATCTCTCGATCGGACGACCACCATCGATCGAGTATCCCGCACCGATAGCCGTCAACGCTGATCAGGTCGCTCGGCCACCAGCGATCGCGCACGGGTGGTTTCTGTTCAACGACGCCGACCCCGAGCCTTCACGTCCCACCGCACCTCGGCTCCGTCGCAGATCACCCGAGAAGCCGGTGGCAGCAACATTTCCGACGATACCTGGACCACCGCATCGTGGGAAGCCACAGCCCAACGCGACCTTGAGTTCATCGTCGATTACGTTGCCGGACGGTCGAATTCGGCTCCTCCTCGAAACGTATCGGTTAGGCAGAGCTGCCAGGGACCGAATCAGGTTCCAGCGCTCAACTTTCGATCGTTACGATCGGCGATGCCTGCTGCACGGTGTACGAGGTCCATGGCAGGGTTGCGAGGACGTCGGGGAGGCCGGGGTAGTCCGAGACCCACGCTGTTGTGGGATCGGCGCCTTCGGTAACGCACGATGCGAGCGCAACATAGGTGCCGGCCGGGATATCGGTGACGTGTTGGGTACTGATTCCGACCTGGCCCGCGTCGTCGGTCGAGTACAGCGACTGACCGTTGCCGACGACCTCCCACACTGGAGGCAGCACTCCGCCCGGTGCGGGAGCCAACGATGTGCCGCAAGTCAGTTCGCTACCGGAATTGTTGGTAATCGTGTTTGTCACGGTCGACCCGTCGACCTCGAACGCGTACGTCACATCTGTCGACTGCGCCGCCGATGCCGTCGCGGGGAACACCAATAGTGCTGGGGCGCAGAGTAGAGCCCCGAGCAGAAGTCGGCGGGTCGATTGCATGGCAATTCTCCTCGTTCGAGCGAACTACGTCCGGTTCAACAGTCTGCCTCAAAAAATACCGATCAGCATCTTTCGAACCGAATGCAGCCTGAGGTCGCACAAAACAGGATCGAGAACCGTTGTGTCGGTGTCAGATTGCAGACGTCTACCGTCCACCAGTTCCCTGCTCCGATTCCGCACGCTTCTTGATGTATGCATTCCGAACGCGCAGGACGCGCCGAAGATACAGCTTGCCGGGGACGTCCAGGATCACAGCGCCGAGTCGTCCGCCAGGGAATGTCACCGACGTGATGTCGACCATGTGCGTGTGTTCACGTCGTGCGAGAAACAAATGCTCGTGACGCATGGAGGCAACGGGGCCGGTGACCTGCTCATCCACGAAATATCGTGAGGGCTCGTACTCCGTGATGCGACTGGTCAAGGTGAACCACACACCGAGGTGCCTGGAACGGATTTCGATTTCATCGCCCAAACGAAGATCACTTCGACCCGAGTCGACCCGCACACTCTCATCGAACGAACCCTGAGACTCGGCGTGAACGACAGCATCCGATTCCAGATCGAACACCACTGCCGGGTCCGCGTCGATCGACGTCGTCAGCCTGATGATGAAAGACATCCGCACAGCTTCGCAGGACACCTTCCGCTGATCCAGACGGCCTTCCACACAGGCGGAATCCGGTACGTCGAGCGTGTGAGAATTCGGCTATGCCTGCAACTTGGGAAGACTTCACCTGGATCTCCGACGAATACGAATGGGTGCATACGGGCGTGTCGTTCACATTCGTCCACCACGACGATGCGGAAGCGGTCCTCGACGCCCTGACCACGTCGAGGACCGGCACGGTTACCGGTTTGGAGGGTGTCAATGCCGATGTCGAGGTCGTTGGCGTCGTTCAGGTGGGTGCTTGGGTTCTGGTGGTCGCACCGTCGGTTGCAGGGTTGGCCCATGAATTGATGGCACCGTTGTCGGTCGGTGGCGAGGCCCTCACCTTCGCGACTCAGTTGGGTCACAGCAATTTTGCCCAATGGGTCGACGGCGTACGAACGGCGATGTTCGATGCGCTGCTGAAGGATGGGCCGGGTTTCGATGAACTCGACAGCCCCTGGCGAGATCGCATGCGTGACGTCGGCGATGCCCCCGATACCGAGGACTCCATGCCCGACGGCCTGTTTCATACGCTGGAGGTCTATTTGGCGATGATCGTCAACCACACTGGCGTCGAACTGACTCGGGAGCTCTTGCGCAGCGCGCAGTTTCAGATAGGTGACTCCCTCGAATAGTGGAACTCGATGCGAGGTATCGCGAGCTCCACCGAGGAGTAGTCCGCTCAGCGGCGAAGCACTACATCCAACGGACCACCGGCATACCCGACTGAATCCAAGCACTCGTCGGCGGATACGTCCGAGACGAATCGACTGGGCAGCCACCCAACAAAAAACGCCCGTTCACCAGATGGTTCTGGTGAACGGGCGTTTCAGTGTGCGCCATCAGGGATTCGAACCCCGGACCCGCTGATTAAGAGTCAGCTGCTCTAACCAACTGAGCTAATGGCGCCGATCCGCACCGCGTGTTCTCTGCGGTGCGGGAGAAACATTAACAGCAGATGCCGCCAGATGTGAAATCGGCTGGTCAAAGCGCCTGTTGCGTCAGTTGAAGATCCTGCGAACCACGAGAACTGCCACCACTGCGCCCACTCCGAGCAGAGTGAACTTCACTGCCGGCTCGTTGAGCTTTGCCACCACGGACTGCTTGGTGTTGGCGACGATGTTCTTGGGGCTGGCACGGACGCTCAGCTCGTCCAGGGTGCTGGCGAGCTGATTGCGAGCGGCCTCGATCTCGCGCTCGATTCGGTCGGTGTCCTTGGCCACGTGTCCTCCAACTTGTTGCAAATAGTCTCGGTCGCAGTCGAGCCTAGAGCACGACGATATTTCGATAGTCTCGTGCGGTGACCGAATACAGCAAGCTCGAGCCGGGCGACACCGCTCCGGCGTTCACCCTGCCCGATTCCGACGGCAACGACGTCTCCCTCGCCGACTATGCAGGCAAGAAGGTGATCGTGTACTTCTACCCCGCCGCGAGCACCCCCGGCTGCACCAAGCAGGCCTGCGACTTCCGCGACAGTCTCGCCGAGCTCAACGGCGAAGGCCTCGAAGTCATCGGCATCTCCCCCGACAAGCCGGCCAAGCTCGCGAAGTTCCGCGACAAGGAAGAGCTGACGTTCCCGCTGCTCTCCGACGAGGAGAAGACGACGTTGCAGGCGTGGGGCGCATTCGGGGAGAAGAAGAACTACGGCAAGGTCTACGAGGGCGTCATCCGCTCCACGTTCCTCGTCGACGAGGCCGGCAAGATCGAGGTAGCGCAGTACAACGTCCGCGCCACCGGCCACGTCGCCAAGCTCCGCCGCGATCTAGCCGTCTGACCCGGCCAGCCGCTGCAGGAACAACGCCTCGGCGACGGCCATCTTCTCGATCTCCGTCGGGTCCACGCTCTCGTTGGGAGCGTGGATCCGGCACCGAGGTTCCTCGACGCCCATCAGCACGATCTCGGCGTCCGGCAGCACCTGAGCCAACGCGTTGCACAGCGGAATGGACCCGCCCTGCCCGGCCGTCCCCATCGGATGCCCGAACGCCTCTTCCAGCGCCTCGGACAGTGCTGCGTAGCCCGGTCCGTCGGTCCTGGCCCGGAAGGGCGATCCGACAGCCTCACGCTCAACGGTGACGCGCGCATTCCACGGCGTTCGCGCCTCGAGATGAGCCACCAAAGCATCCTGAGCCGTCTTGGGATCCATTCCCGGCGGTACGCGCAAATTGAGCCTCGCGGACGCACGCGGTGAGATCGCCGCCGCAGACCCCACGACGGGCGGGCAGTCGATACCCAGAATGGTCAGAGCGGGCCGCGCCCACACCGCGTCGGCCACAGTGCCCGAGCCCGCCAGCCGGACGCCGTCGAGCACCCCGGCATCGGAGCGGAACTGTTCCGTCTCGTACGCGACTCCGTCCCACGTCTGCCCTCCGTCGAGACCGTCGACCACGGTGTCACCCTGCTCGTTGCGCAGGGTGGAGAGCACCTGCACCAACGCGGCGAGCGCATCGGGAGCCGGACCGCCGTACATGCCGGAATGAACCTCTCCTGCAAGTGTTTCCACGTGTACCACCACATTGGCGATACCGCGAAGAGTGGTCGTCACCGTCGGCAGGCCCACCCGCGCGTTCCCGGTGTCGCCGATGACGACCACGTCGGCGGCGAACAATTCCGGTCGCTGCTCCACGAGCGCTTCGAGCCCACCCGTGCCCGTCTCTTCCGAACCCTCACAGACGATCCGAACGCCCACACCGATGGACTCCCCCAGCGCCCGAAGCGCCAACAGGTGCATGATCACGTTGCCCTTGCAATCGGCCGATCCTCGCCCGTACCACCGACCGTCTCGCTCGGTCAGCTCGAAAGGCGCACTGTTCCAGAGATTCTGCTCTCCCGGAGGCTGAACGTCATAGTGCGAGTAGAGCAGAACGGTCGGCGCTCCCGCGGGTGCCGGACGCGAGCCGACAACGGCCAGCGAGCCGTCGACCGTCTCGATCAACTGCACGTCCGGAACACCCGCGTCCAGGAAAGCCTGTTGCACCCAGCGTGCCGCACCGAAGCATTCCTCGACCGGAAACTGTCGGGGATCGTGTACCGACGTGAACCGAACCAGCTCTGCCAACTCCGCTTTCGCTCGGGGCATCGCCGCTTCGATGTCGGATCGAACGTCCACGGGTGGTGCATCGGCAGGCATGAGTCCTCCAAACGAGAAAATGACAGACAGGCTCTCGCCAGTCTGTCATCACTCGTAGCGCGGAGCGCCCGCTGTCAGCCCCCGGCCAACTCCTGATGAATCCACTCACCGGTCTGCTGCCAGTGTCGATCCCACGCTTCCTGCTCGAGCTGCTCTTGCGACTTTCCCGGCTCCGGCACAACGACAGGGACGGTGAACTGCGGAGGGTCGACCTTCGTCGGAGCGGGAGCCGGCTGCGGAGCGACCACGGCCTGCGGCGCATCCTGCGTGGCCCACGCGTCCGTTGTCGGTGTCGGTGTGGCAACGGTTGCCGGATCCACGGTAGGAGGAATCGTCTCCGGTAGCGGTGCAAGGGCCGGTGCGGCCAGGGCAGCCGGGTCGGTCGTCGTCATTGGGTCCACGTAACGGGTTGCCCCGGCCAGATCGGCACCGGCATCACGCTGGTCGACGCTCTGCTCCGCGGTGGATTCCGAGTCACCCGGTAACGTTGCAGCAACCGCAACACCTGCCGACAGCACGCCCGCCAGCAGCACGGCTGCGAACACGAGCTTGCGACCGGAGCTCCCGGCCTGTGATGGCTTCGAGTCGGCAACCGTCGGCACTGCGGACGCAGAAACAGCGGTCACGAGTAGTGGCGTCGCGACAGTGTCCTGAGCGTCGGCCTCGTCGGGTTCGGCAGTCTGCTCCGGCTCCGATTCGGCGGACAACGGCTCCACCGGCGCGACGGCCGGCGCTGCGACTGCCTCTTCCACTGGGGCCGGCCCGTCCGCGAGCGCCAGTAGCGCAGCCCCTCGTGCGGCGATCTGATCGGCATCTCCCACTCGCATCACGGGAACACCGAGTCCGAGAGCCAGGATGTCGACGAGGTCGCGATTGCTCGACGAGTCGCCGAACAGGGCCACGAACTCGGGCTTCTTGCCGGAGTGATCCACTACGTCCCACGCCAGTGGAATGGTGCTGCCGATGCGTTCGGGCGACATCGAATCCAGCTCGGCGGTTCTCGTAGGGGTGAACGATGCCTCTGCGGCATCCGCAAGAGAGATGGAGACGCCAGCCTCACCCATGTAGTACAGGAGCACTGTCTTCGCGTCGGCGAGTTCTTCCGATTGGGCCAGCCAGGTCAGGAACGACTCGGACGCCGAACACAACGTCACAGGTTCGTCGCCGAGAGCACCGCTGAATTCGGCGCGTTCCGCCTCGGATCGATACACCACGCCTACTGCGTCGACGTCGGTATCGAGGGTCGCGGCCTCGGCACGCATGATCTCGATCGCTTCGGTCAGTACGGTGGCCGCGTCGGGGTGCAGTGGCGTCGTCCGATCGGCGAGTACCTCGCCTGAGGTCGGCTCGACAAGAATTGTCTGCATCGAGCCAGATTCGATCGCTATACCAATGGTTGCCATGGCAGTCTCCCTGTGCTCAGGGTGGAGGCACCCGACCATGAACGTCATCCAGCGGATCCGAACGACGATCACCCTGCACGGAAATTGATTCTGTTCCTTGAACCATACCTGTTGACGGTTAAATTGGTCCAGATCGGTCTTGGAGTTTGTCACAGGGATTGGAACCGGTCGTTGTCGTCAACCCCATGTTCGTTCGAAACTCTCGGCTGCCGACCCGCAGGTAGCGGACCAGGTGTGGCTACCGGGCCCGTCCGCCGGATAGCCTGACCGGGTGGAATCCTCTGCTCGTGCTCAGTCCTCGCGCCGTCTCGACGCCGCGCTCGAGTCGACGGCACAGACGCAGGAACTGATGCCGCGCCGCCGACCCACCCAGGAACGCAGTCAACGCAAATTCGACGCCCTGCTGCAGGCCTCGCGTGAGTTGCTCAGCGACGTGGGGTTCGAGTCGTTCACCTGCGAGGAAGTCGCGTCGCGCGCCGAACTGCCGATCGGCACGCTGTACCAGTTCTTCGCCAACAAATACGTCATCGTCTGCGAGCTCAATCGCCAGGACCTCGTCGGAGTACAACAGGAGCTGGCCGAATTCGACGGCGAGGTCCCGTCGCTGGATTGGGTGCGGTTCCTCAACAACTTCGTCGACCACATGGCGGGCATGTGGATGACCGACCCGTCGCGCCGTGAGGTGTGGCTCGCCATGCAGTCGACGCCGTCGACGCGTGCGACCGGAGTCATCCACGAGCGAGAGTTCGCCGATCAGGTCTCGCGCATGCTCGGGCCGTTGACTCCGCGCACACCACGGCACCGCAGGAACCTCATGGCTCAGGTGCTGGTGCACATCGTCTACTCGATGCTCAACTTCTCCGTGCAGGACGGCCAGAGCCACGAAGACGCCGTCGCCGAACTCAAACGCATCATGATGGCCTATCTGCTCGTCGCCGAGAAGGAGAGCAGGCGTTCCGGCGGCTCGGCGAGCGATAACGAGCAAGCCTGAGCAACCGAGCCCGCACAGACGAAAGGCCCGCCCGATCTCGTGGATCGGACGGGCCTTACTCGTTTCAGCGGAGACTCACTCCTCCAGGATCGCCACCGCGGCAGCGATGTCGCCGTCGTGCGTCAGCGACAGGTGAATCTTGACCGTCGGCAGGAACTCCTGCGCGATGCCGTGCAGCTTGATGGACGGACGGCCCCACGCATCGTTGACGACCTCGATCAACGGGTACGGGTTGTCACCGATCTGCGGCGGCCGAGCGAATCGCGATGTCGCCCAAGCCTTCAGCACTGCTTCCTTGGCGGCCCACCGTGCTGCGTAGTGGCGGGTCGGATCGGAACTCTTCGTCGCGGCATGCCGACGCTCACCCGCGGTGAAGCTGTCGCGAATCATCGTCGTGCCGACCTTCTCCATCTGCTCGGCGAAGTCGGACACCGTCACCAGGTCGAAACCCACTCCGAGAATCGCCATCAGATGGCACCCGGCAGACCGGAGGAGTAGACATCGTCCTCGCCGAGGCGAGCGGACTCGTTGAGCAACACGTTTGCCTCCAGTTCGCGCGACGCCTTGGCCGGCGTCCCGTCATGTCCGAGCCGTCGATCGTCGGGCCGCTCGTAGAGGGAGTCGCCTCCCACCATTGCGGAGATCAGCCTGCGCTGACCGGCAATTCGACGCTCGTTCGCCTTGGCGATGTACTCCGCACGGCGATCCGCGGGAACGGCCTCGATGAACGCCTGCGGGTGCACCAGAGCGATGAGTCCGGACACGTGCCCGAATCCGAGCGAGGTGAGCAGACCCGCCTTGAGCGGAACCGAGTCGCCGAAGCGCAACGGCTCCCGTGCCCACACCAGATGCTCGAAGCCGGTCATCTTGTCGTCGACGCAGTCGAGGCTGCGGTTCGGCGGAATGACGCCGTTGGCCAGCACCTGGCACAGGCCGATCAGCTGCCAGGCAGCCGCTCCACCCTTCGAGTGTCCGGTGAGGCTCTTCTGCGAGACGACGAACAGCGGAGCGCCGTCCGAGCGGCCGATGGCCTTGGCGAGGCGGGTGTGCAGTTCCGCCTCGTTCGGGTCGTTGGCTGCGGTGGACGTGTCGTGCTTGGAGATCACGGCCACGTCGTCTGCACTGACGCCGAGTGCGTTGAGCGAGAGCGCAAGTGCCGAGTCCTTGCCGCCGCGACCGGCACTGAGCGCGCCGAGTCCCGGAGCCGGGATGGAGGTGTGCACTCCGTCGCCGTACGACTGTGCGTAGGCAACCACTCCGAGAACCGGTAGGCCCATCTCGAGTGCCAGATCGCCGCGGGCGAGCAGAATCGTTCCGCCGCCGTGCGATTCGACGAATCCACCGCGCCTGCGGTCGTTGGCCCGCGAGAAGCGTCGGTCGCTGATTCCCTTGGCGGACATCGCTGCCGAGTCCGCGGTGGCCGACATGTCGCCGAAGCCGATGATGCCTTCGGTGCTCAGGTCGTCGAATCCGCCGGCGACCACGAGCTGAGCCTTGCCCAGCTTGATCTTGTCGACGCCTTCCTCGACCGAGACTGCAGCGGTGGCACAGGCGGCGACGGGGTGAACCATCGCGCCGTAGCTACCGATGTACGACTGGACCACGTGCGCAGCAACGACGTTCGGCAGAGCCTCCTGCAGGATGTCGTTCGCACGAGCATCACCGAGCAGGGTATCGATGTACAGCGAGCGCATGGACTCCATGCCGCCCATGCCGGTGCCCTGCGTGTTGGCGACCAGCGTCGGGTGCACCCAGCGCATCAGTTCCGACGGGTTGAAGCCCGAGGAGATGAACGCGTCGACCGTGGTGACGATGTTCCACAGGGCGACTCGGTCGACCGAGCTGGCCATGTCGGGCGAGATGCCCCACTTGGTGGGATCGAATCCGGTCGGAATCTGTCCACCCACGGTGCGGGTGAGCTTCATCTTGCGCGGAACGCGAATCTCGGTGCCTGCCTTGCGGGTGACCTGCCAGTCGCTCGAATCGGGAACCGGTGTGATCAGCGTGTGCTCGGGATCCGCTGCCGCGAACGACCGGGCATCGATCTCGGTTCCGACCACGAAGGTGAGGTCGTTGTCGAGGAAGATCGAGGTCATCAGCGGAGCGGTGTTGCCGACCATCGCACCGTCGTCGCCGTAGGTGCGGATACCGCATTTCTCGACCACGATGTCGTGGTACTTGTCGGCGATGTCTTCCTCGGGCACCAGGTCACCGGACTCGATGTCGTACCAACCCGGCTTGGGATCGTTCTCCCAGGCGATCAGGCCGGTATTCCATGCGAGTTCGAGAACGCCTGCGGCAGAGAGCTGCTCGTCGACCTCCATCTCGAAGCGGGTACGCGCCGAACCGTACGGTCCGAGCTCACCTGCACCGACGATGACGATCAGGTCCTTCGGATCGACATCCAGGGTCGGCCATGCCGGAGCCGTGGTCGACGTCGACAGCCGCGGCGGTGCGGGCAGTGCCGCGATCACCGAGTTGTCCACTGCCTCTTCGGTCTTCTCGGCCGCGGCCGCAGCTGCGTCCCGAGCGAGCTCGACGAGGTTGAGCTTGGTGTTGGCCAGGCCGCCCGTGAGATCGGCGGTGATCGGTTCCTGCGTAGCCTGACGACGAGCGGCAGGTGTGCACAGTTCGAGCAGCTCGGTCGCCATCTCCTCGGTCGACCAGGTGCGCACACCCTCGGCCTCGACGGCCTCGACGATGGGATCGTTGCCACCCATCAGGCCGGTGCCACGCACCCACCCGATGTGAGCGTGGGCGATGGACACCCGCTCGGCCCAGTTCTTCTCCGAGCCCCACTTGGCGACAACCGCATCGAGTGCAGCCTTCGACTCGCCGTAGGCACCGTCGCCACCGAACATTCCGCGGTTCGGCGATCCCGGCAGCACCACGTGCAGGTGGGTGTCGATGTCGGTGTCGTAGCCGACCTTCGCCAGTCCGGTGATCAGACGCTCGACCGACCAGAGCAGCACGCGCATTTCCATCTCGGCGCGAGCACCGGCGTCGGACATCTCGCCCATGACCCGGGGTGCGGCGAACGGGAACAGCATCGTCGGCGTGGTGGCGGCCTTGACCAGAGTCTTTGCGCCACCGGCAGTGTCGATGAAGTCGCTGCCGATCCACTCGATGAGAGCATCGACGTCGGTGTACGACGCGATATTGGCCGGAACCACCCACAGCGACGCTCCGCTACGTGCGTTGTCGCGGTAGAGCGCCCGGTAGAAGCCGAGCCGCTCGTCGTCGAGCCTGGAGGTGGTGACGAAGACCGTCGCTCCCCCGGCCAGCAGCTTGGCGGTCACCGCTGCTGCGATGGATCCCTTGCTGCCACCGGTGACGACAGCGACCTCGTCGGCCCACTGGCCCTTGTCCTCGGATGCGACCGCGATGTCCGCGATGCGTCCGAAGGTCTCGGCGAGCACGGTCTTGTTCTCGTAGTCGGCCTTGGCCTTCCACCACTGTGCTTGAGCTGCAACAGCATTGCCTGCGCCTGCAAAGGACTCGACGGCGACATCGCCTGCGGTACCGAGCCACAACCGGGCCAGATCCTCACGGGCAGTTGCCCACCGGTCGTCGATCAGCACGGCGCGCTTGGCGTCGAACGCGGGAGCGACCAGGCGGGGCCAGTCCGATCCGAGTTCGGCGGAGACCAGCTCGACCAGAGCGGCGTCGGGGTCCTCGGCGAGCAGCGAGTTGGGGGCATCGGCCAGTCCGAGCTGTTCGAGCACCAACCGGGCTGCGGAGGCGAGAACGCCGTCGCGGCCGGTGATGTGCTCGGTGAACTCACCCAGAGCAGCAGCGTCGACGGTTCCGCCGGCTCCACCGCCTGCTTGCGGCATCGAGACTGCGACGCCGCGACGTGCGGCCACCGCGGCTACTGCCGCATCGATGACGTTGTCGACAGCAGAGCCGTCGGCGAGAGCGCCGTCGGCCAGGCCGCCGAGTGCACCGCCGCGGACCGAGGCACCGTCACGGGTGCCGAGAGCGACCTCGGCGGTGACGTGATGCGCCCAGCCGTCGCCCAGTTCCCAGGTCTTCTTGACGCGATCGGCGATCGAGGCCGGGCGTCGACCCGAGGGGCCGAACACCTTGCGGAGGTGATCGTTGATCGAATCGCTGAGCACTGGGCCGAACGGCTTGTACGTACGAGCCAGCTTGTTGACCGTGCCCGAGAGCGCGCCCATGTCGGCATCGGCTGCGCCGTCGATGGCACCGAGCGAGAGCTCGGAGCCGAGGTCGACGAGCAGCTGGTTACGACGTGAGGAGACGCCGTCGCACAGTGCCTCGATGGTGTCGGCGGGCCCGATCTGATCGAGCTGCAGTTTGGTCCACAGGCCGATGAGGATCTTGGTCGCGTCTGCAGCGACGAAGGCGATGTCGTCCGGGCGAGGTCCGCCCGACGGTGCAGCTGCCGGAGCAGGTGCTGCCGCCGGAGCAGCCGCGGCTGCAGGAGCGGCGGTCTCGGGAGCGGGAGTTGCCTCGTCCTCGTCGGCCGGAGCCGGGTCGGTGTCGGTGCCGTAGACGATCGCGGCTTCACGTTCGAGGTTGAGCACCTCGACCGGGTGACCGAAGCGGCCGGGCAGCTTGAGGGTCTGCGACGCGAGGTTGGCGACGGTCGGCGTTGCACCGAGGCCGATCTCGACGAAGCGTTCGATGCCCATGCCGCCGTCGGACTCGTCCGCGAACAGCAGGTCCTGCGTCTCGATCCATCGAACCGGGCTGGCGAACTGCCATGCCAGCAGCTCGGTCAGAATCACCCGGCACAGGTCGCTCGGCCGTGCGGCCCACGAATCGAAGTCCGCGAGAACAGTGTTCAGCGGCTCGGACGGCACCAGATCGGCGATCTCCTGGACGAACTCGCGGTCGAGCGAGAACGGCTTGGGCACCAGGTTCGGGATGTAGCGCCCCACCAGGATCGCCGGATCCAGCTGCTCGGGCAGCAGGGTCTGCAGGCGGTTGCGGAAGTCGTCGACTCCCCCGCGCAGCACGGTCGAGTGGAACGGCACGTCGATGCCCGGAACCATGATGTAGGCGGCCTTGCCACCGAATTCTGCCCGTCGAATCGCGATCTTCTTCTCGAGCTCGCCGAGGCCGGCGACCGTGCCTGCAATGGCGTACTGCGAACCGCGCAGGTTGAGGTTGACGATTTCGAGGAACTCACCGGATTCTGCTGCGACACCGGCGACGAAGCCCTGCACGTCCTCGTCGGCCAGGCCGATCTGAGACGGGCGAATGGCTGCCATCCGGTAGTCGCTGCGGCCGTTCTCGTCACGAGGAACGAGTGCGTGCATGGCCGAGCCACGCTGGAAGACGACCTCGAGGACGGCTTCGAGCGGAAGCACACCGGCGACAGCGGCGAGTGCGTTGTACTCACCCACCGAGTGGCCGGCGAGGATGGAGTTCTCCACGAACGCACCGGATTCGCGCAGCTCGGCAACCTGTGCGACACCGAGAACGGCCATCGCGACCTGGGTGAACTGGGTCAGGTGCAGCACGCCGTCGGGATGCTTGTGCGTGACGCCGCGCGCCTTGAGAGTTGTCGGGTTGTCGCGCACCACAGCGAGAATCGAGAATCCGAGTGCGCTGCGGGTGTGCTTGTCGGCACGCTCCCACACCTCACGTGCGGCCTTCGACCGAGCCCGTGCGTCCAGTCCCATGCCCGGGCGCTGGATGCCCTGGCCGGGGAATGCGTAGACGGTCTTCGGCGCAGCGGTGCGAGCAGTGGCGACCATGACGAGTTCGCCTGCGACACGGCAGGACACCTCGACGAGCTCTGCACCCTGGTCGAACCCGGTGCGGTCGACGCGAACGTCGATCTCGGCTCCTGGACGAACCATGCCGAGGAAGCGTGCCGTCCATGCAGTGAGGCGACGCGGCGGAGTCTTGGTGTCCGCGTGGTCGACTGCGGTGACCGTCTGCTGGGCAGCCGCGGAGAGCCACATGCCGTGCACGATCGGGCTGCCGAGACCGGCGAGCAGTGCTGCGGCGTCCGAGGTGTGAATCGGGTTGTGATCACCCGAGACCTGAGCGAACGCCGCCATGTTGCGCGGGGCCACGATGGTGGCCTGACGGCGACGACGACGCGGGGTGTCCTTGGCGTCGGCGCTGAGGGATCCGCCGGCGCGAGCCGGATCGGACAGCTCGCCCTTGCCGGTGCGTCCACGAATCGCGAAGCGCTCCACCAGGGTTGCGACAGAAGGAGCATCGAGGCCCTCGCCGAGCATGGCACCGATCTCGACGGTGACCTCGACGACGCGCCCGAGGTCGGTGTCGAGCACCTCTCCCGCAGCCGCCTTGACGACGAGAATCGAAGTGTCGGTAGGCAATTCACCGACCAGGTTGACGCTGTGATCGAGGTGCACCAGGTCGAGCATGCCCTCGATGACGTCGATGCCTTCGGCGTTGCGGGTAGCACCGAGGACGGCGAAGACGGCGGGCCAGCAGGCACCGACCAGAACGTCGGGAACGGCCTTGCCGCTGACGGTCAGTGTGTCGGGCAGTCCGGAACCGGTGACGCCGGCGTGGTCGGCGATCAGGTCGGGGATCCACGCGATGTTCAGCCGCGCGACGCCGCCCTTGACGGCCGGAAGCTCCTGGCCGGCAGCAACTCCGAGTAGTGCCGACATGGCCTGCTGGGCATCCTGTGCGGTGACGACGGGAGCGCCGCCGTCGATCGTGGAGGCGGGCACCGTCAGACGGATGCGTACTTCCTTGCCCGGAGCGAGAGGAACCAGCAGCTCCACATGCTCGGCATCGAGCACGGTCAGTGAGGAGCCGGTCTGCGGATGCGAGGCGACCGAATCGGAATCGACGGTCCACTCGGCAGGATCACCCAGGCGTGCAACGGGGTTCTGCGTCATACGCGAAGCCCAGGTGACGTCGGGAGCTGCCAGCACGATGCCCAGCAGTCCGGGCGCGATCTCGGCGTGGCGGCGGCTGGCAATGGCCGCCGGCTCGACACCCTCAGCGAGAAGCTGGTCCGCAGTGGCCTTCTCGAAACGGTTCAGCAGTTCGCCGACCGGCTCGTCCACACGGGTGATGCCTGCAACGGCAACGGTTCCGGGGATGATGCAGACCTGATCGGCAGAGTAGCGAGGGTCGTGTGCCTGCCACAGCGAGTCACTGCGCCACCAGCGGCGCACGTCACCGTCGACGACGGGGACGAAGTTGACCGGCTTGCCGGGCATCCGGCACAGCGAGGTGAAGAAGGTGATGTCGGCCGGGTGCAGCACCACATCGGCGGCGTCGGGGAACTGCGCGAGCAGCGACTTCAGTGCTGCGCGCGGACGTTCGAGAACCTCGGCGTCGGCGAACAGGGTGGGGATGGGTCCGCGATCGACCGGGTGCAGACGAGCCTCGGCGCGCTGCAACATCTCCAGGAAGCGGGTGCGCCAGGTGATGTCGAGCCATACCGATTCACGTGCCTCGGTCACGGCATCGGTGAACTCACCGCCGCAATCGAAGTCGCTGCGCGAGTCGGTACCGATGGCCAGATCCAGGTAGCGGGCGAGCCACTGCTGGTAGGTCATCTCGGCGACGTCACCGAAGAACGGCTTTGCAGTGCCGTCGAGTGCGGCGATGATCTCGTCGCGGCGCTCGGCCACGGCGTCGGCGTTGCCGGCGACCTCGTCGAGCAGTCGACCGCAACGCGATGCCGCATTGTCGATTTCGTGGATGTCGGCACCGAGCTGGCTACGGCCCGAAGCCATTCCGCCGGTGGCGGTTCCGGCCCCGACCCAGTCGGGAGTTCCCGGTGTGTCGACGAGAAGCTGCTTGACCTCGGGTGCCGTGGTGGCTTCGAGGGTGGCCATGGCAGCGGTGCCGACGAGGATTCCGTCGAGCGGCATCTTGGGGTAGCCGTAAACGGCCGACCAGGTGCCGGTGAGGTATTCCGCTGCGCGCTCGGGGGTTCCGATGCCGCCGCCGACACAGATGACGAGGTTGGGCCGCGACCGCAGCTCCGCGTAGGTGGTCAGCAGCAGGTCGTCGAGGTCCTCCCACGAGTGGTGCCCGCCTGCGCGGCCACCTTCGATGTGGACGTTGACCTGGTAGGACGGCACCTCGTTGGCGATGCGGATGACGGCGCGAATCTGCGCGACGGTGCCGGGCTTGAACGAGACGTAGCTGATGCCCGCCTCGGACAGCTCTTCGATGAGAGCGACTGCCTCGTCGAGTTCGGGGATTCCTGCCGTGACGACGACGCCGTCGATGGCGGCACCTGCTGCGCGAGCGCGCTGCACGATGCGGCGACCGCCGAGCTGCAGCTTCCACAGGTACGGATCGAGGAACAGCGAGTTGAACTGGATGGCGCGGCCGGGCTCGAGGAGAGTGGAGAGCTCCGCGACGCGATCGGTGAAGATGTCCTCGGTGACCTGGCCGCCACCGGCGAGCTCGGCCCAGTGGCCTGCGTTGGCCGCTGCGGCAACGATCTTCGCGTCGACCGTCGTCGGCGTCATGCCGGCGAGCAGGATCGGTGAACGTCCGGTCATCTTGGTGAAGGAGGTCTCGACCACAACGCGGCCGTCGGGCAGCGTGACCGGCTTGGGCGCAAAGGCAGACCATGCGGGCTGCACCTCGGGTGCGGCTCCCGGAGTGAGTAGATTCCGGTGGCCCCCGCGTGAGGATGCGGCGATGATGCCGACGCCCTGTCCGCGCAGTGCCGGAGTGGTCATGCGGGTGAGCAGGTCGCCCGGACCGAGGTCGAGGATCCAATCGGCACCGGCGTCGACAACGCCGTCGATGGCGTCGACCCAATCCACGGAGTCGACCAGGATCTTCTGTGCGAGGCCGCGAGCAAGCTCGACGTCGAGTCCACAGCGCTGAGCCCAGGCGCTGACGAGTTCGACAGCGTCCTCGAGAGCGGGGTGATGGAAGCCGATCTCGACCGGAAGCTGCTCGAAGACCGGAGCGAACACGGCTCCGCCACGCTTCTTGGCGTCGCGCTCACGCTCTTCCTCGGCAGCGATCTGCTCGCACTTCTCCTGAACGCGGGCCAGCTGGGCCGGCGGTCCCGAGAGTACGACGCGACGACGACCGTTGCGGATAGCGAGTGCGGCGGATCGCTCCGGCGCTCCGACGATCTCCAGGTCGGCGATGATGGCTTGCAGGCGTTCGGGCTCGACGTTGGCGACCGAGACCATCGGCGCACGGTCGCCTGCTCCGATGATTCCGCGGCGGCGGCCGACGAGACCCGCTGCTGCACCCACGAGCTGAGCGATCGCGAGGAAGTTCGCATCCTGCGCACCGTCCGCAGCGACGGACTCGGCAGCGATGAGCCCCTGCGAGTGTCCGACCACCTTGACGGGAGGGGTCTGGGAGGGATCGAGTCCCTGCAGCTTCAGCGCACGCAGTGCTGCGACCTGGGTGAGAAACACTCCGGGAAGCGAGACTGCGGCGGAAGTCAGCGCAGCCTCGGACGGTCCGTACGAGCCGACAGTGTCGTCGTCGGCGAGATCCTGCTCGAGCATCCAGCCGATGGGGTCGAATCCGACGGAGCGGACGACCAGTAGCTCGTCGGAGACGGGCGCGAGTACGGCTGCAGCCTCGTTGACGAGATCGGTGAGTTCGGGCTCGAGTGCGGAGTCGCGGGCCAGCTCTTCGAGGGAGCTGAGCCACGGTGCACCCTGGCCACCGAATGCCAGAGCGTAGGGCTCACCCGCGGCGAAACGATCTGCCAGAGTCCGAGAGCCGCCATTGCTTCTAGGGGATTTGCCTGCGTTGCCGTTCCCCCGCGTGCCGCGTCCGTGTGATGGTGTGCTCTCGTTGATCGTCAAGGCTGAAGATTCCTCTCGTGGGCGCCTCGGGGGTCGGGGCGCTCGCTGTGGTGGCTGCCCGAGTGCGTCGTGGGCTACAGGCAGAAGCAGTGAGCCGGTCGTCGTCGACAGGTCTCTCCGCGCTGCTCAAGATTGACACAAAATCATGAGGAAATCCTCAGGTTTGCTCGGACGTCCGAGTGCTACCAGCGAGTACGCCCCGTCGCGCGGCATTACTTTTTGTTTACCCAACTCGTCGGTAACCCACATTCACCCTGGCGAGGGGATCGCCTCGGCGCGCAGAACATGAGGAAACCCTCGTATTTTTCGTTATCTTTTCGTGATGTGATCTCGAGCACAGATCAGCTCCAGTCAATCCTGTCGGTGGGGTCCTCTAGCTTCGTCACTCGAACCACTCCTCACGAGGGTGGTCGACAGAATTCGGGGGGAATTCATGTATTCATCGGTAACAGACATCTACACACCGAACGAACTCGACGCAGTACTGCTGCACATCGAATCGGTTGCGTCACAATCACGTTCGCCGCACTGGACACCCGGGTGGCGCGGCGAGAGCGAGGTCGCGCTGCTCGATGCACTGTTCTCCGCCCGCGCCCCGTACGGCGGACCGACCAGCGGGGTCCGCGCAGTGCTCGCGCGATGGCGATCGCATCGTGGCGATAACCGACTCGACGACTTGACAACACTCGCAGAACTGACCTCGGACCCGGGTGTACTCGTCGAGATTCTGTCCAACCGTCAGTTCGTTCCGGGCAACAGTCGAACCAAGGCAGCAGCTGCAACCGTGGCGGCACAGACGTTGATCTCGGTGGGGCTGAGCTGTTCGACCGATTTCGAGCAGCACACGAAAGAACAATTCGATGCGTTCCGCGCGATCCCCGGCCTCGGCGAGACCACCTGGGAGTGCATGCTCATGCATCTCGGGGTGCGCACCGACAAGGCGACCGCACATCTGAACTCGTTCGTCGCCGACGCACTCGAACCGCTCCGCCAGAACCTCGCCGCTGGAATTGCCGAAGACCGCTTCCCCGCGATCCTCACAGCGGCAGCGAACGCACTCGGCACCGACCTCGCCTCGCTCGAGCACGCGGTGTGGCGATATCAGCACAAATCACGCAGGGCGAAGCAGGGTCACTCCGAAGCGGAATTGCGATCGGCAGGCTGACCGCGAGACATCAGCGCCTCCACACCGTCGAGAATGCACTCCAACCCGAACCGGTAGGCGTGCACGGGGTCGCTGGCGGCGTCGTACGACGCCGCCGCGGCCGTTCCGACCCGAGACGACACCGGAAAACGCTCACGGTCCATCACCCGTTCGATGATCGGAGCAGTGGCCGCCCACCACTGGGCGTCGGTCATTCCCGACTGCTCCTTCACCCGCACGACGCCCGCGAGGGCACGCGCGGTACCGGAGACGTGCGTGAGTACGAGTGTGAGCACGGAGTCGATCTCGATGTCGGTCAGGCCGGTGCCGACCAGGGGGCGTAGTTCGGCCTCGTACTTGTCGTTGGTGTGCGGACCCAGCACCGGCCGCGCCCCTTCCGCCTCCAGCAGCCACGAATGCCGTTGATACAGAGACCAATTGCGCTCGGCGACGAACCGCAGAGCAGGACGCCACCCGCCGGGAACAGAAGACGGCTCGTCGGCATGCGAGTAAAGGCCGACAAGGGATCGGTCGATCATCAGATCCGCCAACTCCTCTCGACCCGGAACGTGGGTGTAGAGCGACATTGCGCCGACCCCGAGATGCTCGGCCACGTTGCGCATCGACACGGACTCGAGGCCGTGCGCGTCGGCCAGCTCGATGGCGGCGTCGACGATCGCGTCCACGCTCAGCCCTGTTCGGCTCGGCTTCGCCCCCACCCGCCACAGCAACTCGAGGATGCGCGCCGGGTCGAA
Source organism: Rhodococcus sp. 15-649-2-2 (assembly GCF_002258645.1). NCBI lineage: Bacteria > Bacillati > Actinomycetota > Actinomycetes > Mycobacteriales > Nocardiaceae > Rhodococcus > Rhodococcus sp. 15-649-2-2. The sequence continues at coordinate 27,248 of NZ_NPFM01000028.1, read as the reverse complement.
CGAGTTCTCCTTCTTCACCACCCGGCGAGCCTAATCGGAGGTCGACCTGGCTCGAAGAACCGCGTCGCACACGTAGGAGCATCGGTTGTAGACTTCACCGGCACGCGCGAGTGGCGGAATTGGCAGACGCGCTGGATTTAGGTTCCAGTGTCTCAGGACGTGGGGGTTCAAGTCCCCCCTCGCGCACAACGGTCGTTCGGCCCGGCCCTTCTCGAGACTCCCAGGTTTGCAGGTTCCGACGTGTGAAGGTGGCTCGTATGTCCAGCGATCCCGACGACGACGCGATCTTCGCCGAAATTTCCGAAGAACGACGCTCCATCGCGCGCACACTCGAGACCTTGACCCCCGAACAATGGGACACCCCGTCGCTGTGCGACGCCTGGACTGTGCGCGACGTCGCCGCCCATCTGGTGGTCCCGCTGATCGTCCCCCTCTGGCAATTCGGCCTCGCCATGGCACGTACCCGAGGCAACTTCGACCGGGCCAATCAGCTGATGACCCAGCGTGTGCGTCGCAAGCACGGCGCCGAATTACCCGCGCTCCTCACAGCTCACGCAGACAAGAAGTTCACCCCGCCGGGACACGGGCCGATGGCTCCCTTGTCCGACGTCATCGTGCATGGATTGGACATGTGTCGGCCGCTGGGCATCGAGCACCACGTTCCCGACCACCGCATGATCACGATGCTCGATTTCCTGGTGCCCGCAACCGGCGCGGCACCGTTCAAAGGCCCCGAGCTTCGATTGCATTGGCGCGCAACCGATCTCGACTGGACCCGCGGCGACGGTCCGATCATCGAAGGATCGGCGGGCACGCTGGCGCTGATTCTTACCGGACGTAGCAGCGCGCTCGCCGACGTCACCGGCGCGGGTGCGGACCGACTCGCGGCGGCGCGGGCGAGTCGGCGACGATCGTAGGAACACCAGGGCCGTTCATGGTGAGAATCACCGCCGGGCCGCAGCACGCGACTACCTCCAGTAGTAGTACCTCCGGTACCGTCGAAGCGTGACCACCTCCCGCCCGAACCGTCGACCTGCGTTGATCGCGCTGGTCGTGGTGGCGGCGGCGGTCTGTCTCGGCCTCGGCTGGTGGCAGTGGGAACGCTTCGAGTCGGTCGGTGGCAACGGCCAGAACCTGGGGTACGCGTTCCAGTGGCCCTTGTTCGCCGCGTTCGTGGTGTACGCCTACCGCAAATTCGTCCGACTCGAGGACGAGGATCCGGACGAAGCGGCAGCCGCGCGACCCGACGGTCCCACCGAGGTGCCCCTCGACCTGCTTCCCCAGCGGCATGCCCCGGCGGCGGATACGAGCGATCTCGACGATCCCGAGGCCCGGCAACTACTCGAATACAACAGCTACCTCGCGGAGCTGAACGAATCCCGCGGGACCGACAGGAGCACCACGTGAGTTCGGCACCGGAGAAGGCGCAGGCATCTGCGAACAAGACCCAGAAGATTGCATCCGCGTTGCTGCGTTACCGCGTTCTGGCCTATGCCACCGGTATCTGGTTGCTGGTCCTCGTGGCCGAGATGGTCGCGAAGTACATCTTCAAGGCCGAGAACGTGCCGAATTGGATTGCCGTCGTGCACGGTTGGGTCTATCTCGTGTACCTGATCCTGACGATCGACCTCGCGATCAAGGTGCGCTGGCCCGCCGGCCGCACCATCGGCACGCTACTGGCCGGCACCATCCCGTTCCTGTCGTTCTACATCGAGCACAAGCGCACCAAGCAGGTCAAAGCCGACTTCGCCGTCTGACGTCAGCAGCTGATCGGCTGCGAGTTCTCCGGATCCAGTGCGTTCTGCACCAGCCGCTTGGCGAGCGGATCGTAGGAGATCCCTGTGTGCTCGACGACGTTGGCCGGGCATACGTCCTGCAACACCACGTTCGTGTTTCCTGCACCGGTCAGCAGTGACGCGGTGTACGGAACGACGATCTGGTCGTAGCGGGTGACGATCGTCGTGTACTCGATCCCCGTGACGGTGTCGCTCCCCTCGTTCAGTCTCTGCAGCACGTCGTCCTGCACGGGCGGGCCCGCAGTCGGATAGTTCGGCGGCGACAACGCGACAATCCGTGCCACCGTGCGATCCCCACCGAGGAAGCGCGCGTAGTAGCGGGGCACCGTGCCACCCTTCGAGTGACCGACGATCGACACCTTCTCGGCTCCTGTTGCCGCGAGGACGGAATCGACGAACGTCGACAGTTCGGCAGCGCTCTCGGGGATGGACTCGAGTGCTCCGAGCGCGGGCACAGGCCCGGTGTTTCCGTAGTCGATCGCGAACACGCAGTACCCGGCATCGGCCAAGTTCGGCGACAAGGACGCCCAGTTGTCGTACGAGTTCTCCAGGAAACCGTGCACCAGCACCACCGGTTCCGGGTGCTGCGCACTGGGGACGCACGAGTAGTCGTTCGAGCCCGGAGGCGTCACTCCAGGGTGCGCGATCGAATATGCGAGAGCCTCGGCGAACGAGCCTGCCGCAGGTTTGGCCGAGGCCGGGATACCAGTCAGAATTACCGCGACGCCGGCGAGCGCAACCGACGTACGCCCCAGCACTGCGCGCGCCCCCACGAGCTACCGCCCCGTCAGTTCTTCGAGCGCGGGAACAAGTTTGCGTAGCGCGCGGCCGCGATGCGAGGCCGCGTCCTTCTCGTCCGGGCTCAGCTGCGCTGCACTGCGGCCGTCGCCCTCGGGAACGAAAATCGGATCGTAGCCGAAACCGTTCTCCCCCATCGGCTCTCGCCCCACGACCCCCCGCCATTCCCCGCGGACCACGGTCTCGCTGCCGCCTGGCAGCACCAGCGCACATGCCGATACGAATGCCGCCCCGCGGCGCTCGTCGGGCGTGTCCGTCAACTGAGCCAGCACCAGCGCGGTGTTGGCCTCGTCCTGCCCGTGTGCACCCGACCAGCGAGCCGACAGCACCCCGGGCATCGCGTTGAGTGCATCGATCTCGATTCCGGAATCGTCTGCAACACAAGGCAATCCGGTGGCTGCGGCTCCGTCGCGAGCCTTGGCCAGCGCGTTGTCCTCGAAGGTCGCTCCGGTCTCGGGTGCCTCGGGAAAGGGAGGCACTTCGTCGAGACGGATCAACTCGATGCCGACGAGCCCGGCAGCGTCGAGAACTCGCCGCAATTCACGCAACTTCTTCGCGTTGCGACTCGCGACCAGGAGCTTGGTATCAGGCACCGAATTTCTTCTTCGATCCCGCGGCGGCCGGCTCGGGCAGATCCCCCGGGTACGGCAGCGCCAGAGCTTCCTTCTGAACCTCGAACAACTTCTCGATGCCGACGAACGCGGAGTCGAGCAACTTGTCGAGTGTGGTGCGCGGGAAGGTCGCGCCTTCTCCGGTGCCTTGAATTTCCACCAGGGTGCCGGTGTCGGTGGCGACCACGTTCATGTCGACCTCGGCACGCGAATCCTCTTCGTACGGCAGGTCGAGACGCACCCGTCCGTCGACGACGCCGACGCTGACCGCGGCGATCATGCACGAAATCGGCTGCGGATCGGCCAGGCGTCCCGCTGCCCGTAGGTAGGTGACGGCGTCGTTGAGCGCCACGAACGCTCCGGTGACGGCAGCAGTTCGGGTGCCGCCGTCCGCCTGGAGTACGTCGCAGTCGAGTGCGATGGTGTTCTCACCGATGGCGGCCAGATCGATGCAGGCACGCAGTGAACGTCCGACCAAGCGAGAGATTTCCTGAGTACGTCCGCCGACCTTGCCCTTGACGGACTCGCGGCCGTTGCGGGTATGCGTCGCGGCCGGAAGCATCGCATATTCGGCGGTGAGCCAACCGAGGCCGGATCCCTTTCGCCAACGCGGCACGCCCTCCTCGACGCTGGCCGTACACATCACCCTGGTGTTGCCGAACTCGACCAGCACCGACCCTGCCGGATGGCTGGTGAATCCACGGGTGATCTTGATGTTGCGGAGCTCGTCGTCCGCCCTGCCGTCTTCTCGTCTGGACACGACTCGAAGCCTAGCGCGTCCTCAGACGGTGAATACGTCCCCCGGAAGAACGGCATGCACCGGTCCACTGAACTCCGCTTTGGCCTCGGCTATGACGTCCTCGCGAGACGTCCACGGCGGAATGTGGGTCAGCAGCAATTCTCCGACCCCGGCCTCGCGAGCGATTCGGCCGGCCTCGGTTCCGGACAAGTGCACGCCCTCGGGTCGCTCGGGGCTGTCGGTCCACGATGCCTCGCACAGGAACACATCGGCTCCGTGCGCCAGATCCCGCACCGCCTGACACATTCCCGTGTCGCCGCTGTACGTGAAGGTGCGGCCCTCACCGGTGGTGATCCGCATGCCGTACGACTCCGGCGGATGGAACACTTGCCGCGTCAGAATCGACAATTTGCCGAACTCCACGGTGCGGCCGTCCACCCAGCGTCGTAGGTCGATCGTGTCGGACATGTCGTCGATCTGCCCGCCGCACTCTGCCGAGGCGACTCCGAGCCGAAACGCCGTGTCCTTCGGCCCGTAGACGATCGCTCGACCTTCCGGCGGGTTCGGATGGTAGCGACGCCACACCAGCAGACCTGGAACATCGAGGCAGTGATCGGCGTGCAGATGCGAGAGCAGAACACTCACATCCCCCGGGTCGGCGTAACGCTGCAACGCCCCGAGCACGCCGGGACCGAAGTCGAGAACGACCGGAGCGGTCTCCTCTTCTTCCAGCAAGTAGCCCGACGCGGGTGAATCGGGTCCGGACACGCTGCCCGAACATCCCAGGACGGTAATTCGCATGAAAGCCATGCTGCCACGCCGAGAGCATCACCAGAAACGTTCGGGCAGTATTCACAGCGCGAGTCGGCGAAATTCACCAGCGACGACAGGTGTGTCTGCAGTTACCTCGCACCTACGGAGTGAGCCGATCGAGCGATTTCGCACGCGACCTCTCGGCGCGCGCATCGGCTGACAACAGTCGAGCCGCGATCACTCCGCCCACCGCACCGAACAGATGTCCCTGCCACGAGATGTTCGGATCACTCGGGAGCACGCCCCACAGGGCGCTGCCGTACAGCACGAACACCACCACACCGATCGCGAGTTGCCCGAGCTTGCGCGTGAAGAAGCCGCGCACCAACAGGTATGCGATGAACCCGAAGATCAGAATCGACGCACCGATCGTGTTCGAGTAGGAGCCGGCGGTGAGCCAGGTGCCGAACCCGCCGACCACCCAGATGATCCCGGTGGCAGCCAGCCCACGCGCCAGTCCGGAGAGCAACACCAGAAACCCGAGCACGATGATCGGCACGGTGTTCGCGATCAGATGCTGCCAGTCGTCGTGCAGCACGGGCGCGAACAGAATGCCCCACAAACCCTCGACCGAACGCGGCTCGATGCCGTTGCGTTCGAGCCTCGACCCGCTGGCCACATCGATGATCTCGATGATCCACAGCAGCGCGGTGAATGCCCCGACGTAGACGGCGGCCTGCATCCAGACCGGCCGCTCACGCTTGCCGGGAAGCTTGCCGATATCACTCATGATCGCCTCCAACCTCGGTTCCTCCACGGTACCGGTCAGGGACGGGTCGAGACCTGCCCTCAGGTGCGCGACGCGGCGAACGCCGACGGGAAGATCTGGCGGTAGGTAGGGATGCCGGCCACCGAGGTGGCGTCGAGCAGGGCACGCACGATGGCCCGCTCGACGACGATCGCCGCGGCTTCGGTGACCGCCGCCAGGACCGGTAGCTCCGCCGAGTACGCGGCGGGGACCGAGGACTCGGCAGTGACGGCTCTGGTGCCCGTGGACACGGCAAAGATCGTGTCGCCGTCGAGGGGCGAGTGCGCAGGCCGAATGGCCCGAGCAAGACCGTCGTGACCCGCGACGGCAATCCTCTTGCACGACGCCGACGACAGTGTCGCGTCGGTGGCGACCACACCGATCGTGGTGTTCAGGGCAGTGCCCTTGGGTTCGAGCGCCGAGGCGGTCCACACCTCGTTGACGTCGGGCTTGCGCATGCCGAACGCTGCGGGCCCGAGTGTGCCGGTGCCCCACAACAATCCGGTGCGGGGGTCGAATACCGCGCCCACAGGATTGGCGACCATCAGCGCCGCGACCGTCACCCCGTCGGCCGGACCGCCTTCGATCACCGTGCTCGCGGTGCCCACGCCGCCCTTGAGCACTCCGGCACGAGCACCGACTCCTGCTCCGACCGATCCCGTAGCGAATTCGGCCGCCGCTGCTGCCGCCGCGAGATAGCCGAACTCCGAGGTCGGACGCGCCGTCCACTCACCGACCGGAAGATCGAAGATCACCGCAGCCGGCACGATCGGAACGACGTGATCGGGACTGCCCATCGGAATGCCCTGACCGTGCTCTTCCAGCCATCGCATGACGCCGTCTGCGGCCGCGAGCCCGTACGCACTGCCCGCGGTCAGCAGTATCGCGTTGACGTGCTGAACGGAATGGCTCGGATCGAGCAGATCGGTCTCGCGAGTTCCCGGCCCGCCGCCGCGGACGTCGACTGCGGCCGTCGCTCCACCGAGTGCACGCACCACGGTGGCACCGGTGGCCGAGCCGGATCCCATCGTGGCGTCGTCGTCGAGTTCGTGATGGTGACCGACCAGAAGACCTGCCACGTCGGTCAGAGAGTCCCGCGGTCCGGGGTTGGAGAAGGCTGCGGTCACGCGCGCGTCCTAGGGAATGAGGACCTGTACGAGTGAATCCTGCATCCAGGTCAGCCAGTGGTACACATCGAGATGCGGAGCGCGAGGATCACCCTCGTCGAGGACGTCCGGTGTGTCCGCACTGATCCCCAGCGTCGTGCCGAGCGCCAGCCTCACGTCGTTGAGGCCGGTCAACCATGCATCCGCTTGCTCCTGGGTCAGCACGATCTTGCCACCGGACTCGGGAAGCGTGGCCAGGATGATCGATCCGGCCGCCAACTTCTCGTCGATGATCTCGGGCTCGTGGAGGCCACGCAGAGCGCCGTTGAGGTCGGTCGGATCCTCCTCGTCGCGGCTGGGATCGGCGCGGTGGAAGTCCGGAAGCAGCCGCGCCAGCGCGGCATCGTCGGGCGGAGTGTTGTGGCCGGTACGCAGACCGGTCAGCGCGGCCAGCTCGTCGGTGGGGGCAGCGGCGGATCGGTCGCGCAGCAGTCCCAGTACCGAGCCGACGAGAGACCGAAGCACTGCCGCCTCACGCGCGTCGATCTCGGATTTGATCTTGACCCCGGACAGCGAATTCCGTCTCGTCCACGTGCGCACTGTTGCTGATGTCCTTCTCTGACGTAGAGGTGGTGAGCTACTACTTGTCCTGCTGCATCGTGGCCCACAGACCAGCCGCATGCAGGCGTCGAACATCGTTCTCCATCGCGTCGCGCTCGCCGCTAGACACGACGGCTTTGCCCTCGGAGTGCACCTGCATCATCAGCTCGGTGGCCTTGGCCTTGCTGTAGCCGAAGAGCTTCTGGAACACGTAGGTCACGTAGTGCATCAGGTTGACCGGGTCGTCCCACACGATCGTGACCCATGGAGTGTCGTGTGACTCGTCGGCAGCAACGGCCTCGGTCTGGGCCGGAACCGCCTGCGGTGATGCTGCGACAACATCACCTGCCGAGACGCCGTCCACGGGCAGAAGCGTTCCATCCACCGTCAACCAAGGCATGTCCACAGGGTACGGCGTGTCGGGCCAGCGTCACACGCTCGCCCCTGCGCTCGTAGTGTGGGCGAGGTGAGCAACGACGCGACCACAGATCACGCGATTTTCACCGACGACGTCAGTACCGCGCTGCTGACCGATCAGTACGAGTACACGATGCTCTCAGCCGCTCTGGCCAGCGGTAACGCAGATCGTGTCTGCAGCTTCGAGGTTTTTGCGCGACGGCTGCCTGCGGGCCGCCGGTACGGAGTTCTCGCGGGCACCGGCCGCATCCTCGACGCCATCGCGCGCTTTCGTTTCGGCCCGGACGAGCTACGCATCGTGGCCGAATTTCTCGACGCCGACACCGTCGAGTGGCTGCGCAACTACCGATTCACCGGCGACATAGACGGCTATCGCGAAGGGGAGCTGTACTTTCCCGGCTCCCCCGTGCTGACCGTCCGCGGAACCTTCGCCGAGTGCGTCGTCCTCGAAACACTCGTGCTCTCGATCCTCAATCACGACAGCGCGATCGCATCGGCGGCAGCACGGATGGTGGCGTCCGCGAAGTCCAGGCCGATCATCGAGATGGGATCGCGTCGAACCCACGAGGAAGCGGCCGTCGCCGCATCGCGTGCGGCGTACCTCGCCGGGTTCACCGCGACGTCCAATCTCGAAGCCGTCCGCCGGCACGGCGTCCCCGGAGCCGGCACATCGGCTCACGCGTTCACCCTGCTGCACACCACCGTCGACGGCCCGGACGAACGGTCCGCATTCGCGGCGCAGGTACGAGCACTCGGCGTGAGCACCACGCTGCTCGTCGACACCTACGACATCACCCAGGGCGTCGCCAACGCCATCGAGGTCGCCGGGCCCGAACTCGGCGGGGTACGCATCGATTCCGGCGACCTCGGAGTGCTCGCGCGGCAGGTTCGCGACCAGCTGGACGCCCTGGGTGCGCCGAAGACCAGGATCGTCGTTTCGGGCGACCTCGACGAGTACGCCATCGCCGCGCTGCGGGCCGAACCAGTGGACTCCTACGGCGTCGGCACGTCACTGGTCACCGGTTCCGGTGCCCCGACGGCGGGCATGGTCTACAAGCTGGTCACGGTCGACGGCATCCCTGTCGCCAAGCGCAGCAGTCACAAAGAATCGCGCGGGGGCACCAAGGCCGCGGTGCGAACGGCGCGCAGCACCGGCACCGCCGTCGAGGAGATCGTGCACCCCTTCGACTCTCCCCCGACCATCGGCGACGATATGACGGTGGAGACGTTGACCACGCCTTTGGTCCGCGGCGGCGAGCGCGTCCCCGGCCTGCCGACGCTGGCCGACGGCCGTGAACTACTGGCCGGGCGCCTGGTCAGCCTCCCGTGGGAGGGCCTGAAACTGTCTCAGGGCGAACCGGCGATACCCACCCGCTTCGTCGAAGGCTAGGGGCGGTGTCGATGCCGAACCCGGTGGGCAATCGGCAGTAGTCTTCTTCGGTGCCGTCGAAGACCGAGTTGCCAACCGTTCCCGCTCTACTGCAGGTAGCGGTGCACTCACTGGGCGGCAAGGAACGGAGCAATCAGCTGACGATGGCGTCGGCGGTGGCGCACTCGATCGATACCGGTGAGCATCTCGCGGTGCAGGCAGGCACCGGTACCGGAAAGTCCCTCGCCTATCTCGTCCCGAGCATCAGGCACGCGGTCGACTCCGGAAAGACCGTCATCGTTTCCACGGCCACCATCGCACTGCAGCGGCAGTTGGTCGACCGCGACCTGCCGCGCCTGTCCGACGCACTGACCGAGGCTCTGGGTCGACGACCGAAGTTCGCGATCCTCAAGGGCCGCAACAACTACTTGTGCATGAACAAGATCCACACCGGTGCCGCGCAGGAGGCACCGGACGCAGAACTGTTCGACCCGTTCGCGGTCTCGCGCATGGGCCGAGAGGTGGTGCGGCTGACCAAGTGGTCGTCCGAGACCGAGACCGGCGACCGCGACGACGTCGTGCCCGGAGTCAGCGATCAGGCCTGGCGCCAGGTCAGCGTCACTGCGCGCGAATGCCTCGGCAAGTCCCGCTGCCCCGTCGGCGAGGATTGCTTCGCCGAGCGCGCCCGCACCGAGGCCGCCCAGGTCGACGTCGTGGTGACCAATCATGCGCTGCTCGCGATCGATGCGATCACCGGCATCCAGATCCTGCCCGAGCACGACGTCGTGGTCGTCGACGAGGCTCACGAACTGGTCGATCGAGTGACGGGCGTTGCAACAGAGGAGCTGTCGGCAGCAACCGTCACCGCTGCCGCTCGCCGGAGCGCGAAGTTGATCGAAGAAGAGACGGTGGACCAGCTCGAAGGTGCAGCCGAGAACTGGGCCGCGATTCTCGACGAGCTGCCCCCGAGTCGCTGGCAATCTCTGCCCGACGGCGTCGGGCCGGCCCTCGCCTCCATCCGCGACGCCGCCTGGGCAGTGCGCACCGCGATCGGCCCCAACAAGCAGGGCATGGCGGCCAGCGACCCCGAGGCTGCCGCGGCTCGCAGCGCTGCACTCGTCGCGGTCGACGAGGTGCACGACAGCGCCGTTCGAGTTCTCACGGCCTTCGACGAACCCGATCCGGCCAAACGCAGGGACGTCGTCTGGCACGCGGTCGACGATTTCCGCGGCAACGTCAAACGCACGGTCCGTATCGCCCCGCTCTCGGTCGGCGGACTGCTCCGAGCGCGCCTGTTCGCCGAGTCCACCGTGGTCCTGACGTCGGCAACCTTGACCGTCGGCGGGTCGTTCGACGGGTTGGCCGTCAACTGGGGCCTGCCTGCGGAGACGCCGTCCCGGAGCGATACCGCGATGGCGTCGGGTGTGGAACCGCCGTCCGATACCGGGTCGATCCGGTGGAATTCGCTCGACGTCGGGTCACCGTTCGATCATGCCCGGGCCGGCATCATGTACATCGCCAAGCACCTCTCACCGCCCGGACGCGACGGCCTCTCCAAGTCCTACCTAGACGAAATCGAGTCTCTGGTCAGCGCAGCCGGAGGACGGACACTCGGACTCTTCTCGTCGATGCGTGCAGCCAAGGCCGCCGCGGAGGAAATGCGCGAGCGACTCGATACGCCGATCCTGTGCCAGGGCGACGATTCCACCGGCGCACTGGTGCAGAAGTTCGCCGACGACGAGGCCACCTCCCTGTTCGGGACGTTGTCGCTGTGGCAGGGAGTGGATGTGCCGGGCCCGTCGCTCAGTCTGGTGATTCTGGATCGGATTCCGTTTCCGCGGCCCGACGATCCGCTGCTCGTAGCCCGTCAGCAGGCCGTGGAATCCCGCGGCGGCAACGGGTTTCTCGCTGTCGCCGCCAACCATGCCGCCCTGCTGCTCGCGCAGGGCGTCGGCCGGTTGCTCCGCAGCGTGGACGACAAAGGCGTTGTCGCCGTTCTCGATTCACGTCTGGCCACTGCCCGCTACGGCGGTTACCTCCGAGCCTCGTTGCCTCCGTTCTGGGAGACCTCGGACCCGGAGGTGGTGCGCAAGGCGCTCACCCGGCTGGCGGGAAAGTAGCGCCACTACCCCTACGGAGTGGACACCAATCCGAGCTCGGCATCCGAGGCCAGGCCGTCGTGATGCGGCAGCACCCGCACGGTGTATCCCACTGCGCCGCTGTGCGGCAGCGTGCTCTCGCCGGCATAGACGTGCTCACCGCCCTCCGTGCCCACGTGTGTCATGGGCGTCGCGGAGATGTCGGTGAGGTTCTCCTCGTCATCGGCGCGACCGACCACCGCCTGCACCACGACGTCCGCCGCGTCCAAGCCGCCGAGATCGACGTTCGCGCGCAGCGACAGTTCCGCACCGATCACCGGAGTATCCGGTAGCCCCTCACTGTCGACGCGGGTGACTTTCACTGCGCCCCAGGCCTGTTCGACGCGGCGACGGTACGACGCCACGTCCGTGGCACCGCGGTGACCGTCGGCCGACGCCGCGCGAGCGGACTCGGCAGCAGGCGCGTAGTAGCCGAGCGTGTAGTCCTGAACCATTCTCGACGCCAACACCTTCGGGCCCAGCTGTTCGAGGGTGTGCCGCACCATTTCGATCCATCGACCGGGCACGCCGTCCTCGCCGCGGTCGTAGAACTTGGGCAGCACAGCCTGTTCGAGCAGCTCGTACAGAGCAGCTGCTTCGAGATCGTCCCGTCGATTGTCGTCGGTGACACCATCGGCCGTCGGGATGGCCCAGCCGTTCTCGCCGTCGTACATCTCGTCCCACCAGCCGTCGCGGATCGAGAGGTTGAGGCCGCCGTTGAGTGCCGATTTCATGCCCGAGGTGCCACACGCTTCGAGCGGCCGCAGCGGATTGTTCAGCCATACATCGCATCCCCAGTACAGGAAGCGCGCCATGGACATGTCGTAGTCGGGCAGGAACACGATGCGATGTCGCACGTCGGCTTGATCGGCGAACTTGACGATCTGCTGAATGAGCGCCTTTCCGCCGTCGTCGGCCGGATGCGACTTGCCTGCGACCACGAGTTGGACCGGTCGTTCCGGGTCCAGCAACATCGCCCGCAGTCGCTCGGGTTCGCGCAGCATCAGAGTCAGTCGCTTGTACGTCGGTACGCGACGAGCGAAACCGACGGTCAGCACGTTCGGATCGAAAACACTTGCAGTCCAATTGATCTCGGCTTGCGTGGAACCGCGTTCGAGTGCCGACCGCCGCACTCGGCGGCGTACCTCGTCCACCAACTGCGCACGCAGAGCGTTACGCGTGGACCACACGCGCTCCGAGGACATCTCCTCCTCCTGTGCCCATTCCCGAGCAGACCACGTAGGAGCATGGACGCCGTTGGTGACCGATCCGATCGGCACCTCGGACGCATCGAATCCCGGCCACAGACCGTTGAACATCTCGCGGCTGACGATGCCGTGGAGTTTCGACACACCGTTGGCTCGTTGGCCGAGCCGCAATCCCATGTGCGCCATGTTGAACACCGAGGCGTCGCTCTCGCCGCCGAGGGCGAGGATTCGGTCCATCGGCAATCCCGGCAGTAGCGCCGAGTCCGCGCCGCCGTCCGCACTTCCGAAGTAGTGCCGCACCAGATCGGCCGGAAACCGGTCGATTCCGGCGGGGACAGGGGTGTGGGTGGTGAAGACGGTGCCGGCCCGCACCGCAGCCAGCGCCGCGTCGAAATCCAGGGTTCCCGAGGTGACGAGTTCGCGGATGCGTTCGACGCCCAAGAAGCCGGCGTGGCCCTCGTTCATGTGGAACACCTCGGGGTCGGGAAGTCCGTGTGCACGGGTGTAGGCCCGGATCGCTCGTACTCCGCCGATACCGGCGAGGATCTCCTGTTTGATGCGGTGATCCTGGTCGCCGCCGTACAACCGGTCGGTCACCCCGCGCAGCTCGGGATCGTTGTCGGCGATGTCGGAGTCGAGCAACAACAGTGGGACGCGCCCCACCTGGGCGATCCACACGCGCGCCCGCAGAACGCGAGATCCCGGCATCGACACGTGGATCAGCACCGGAGAATCGCCGTCGTCGGTGAGCAACCGCAGCGGCAGACCGTGCGGGTCGAGGGACGGATAGCGTTCGGCCTGCCAGCCGTCGGCAGTCAGCGACTGGCGAAAGTACCCCGAGCGATAGAGCAACCCGACGCCTATCAACGGCAGGCCCAGGTCGGAGGCCTCCTTGAGGTGGTCCCCGGCCAAGATGCCGAGCCCGCCCGAATAGTTCGGCAACACTTCGGTGACACCGAACTCCATGGAGAAGTACCCGATGCCCGACGGCAGAGCCCGCCCCTTCGACAGCTCGTTCTGGTACCAGAGCGGACGGGCGAGGTAGTCGTGCAGATCCGCCTCCGCGGCGTCCAGCTCGGCCAGAAAACGTTCGTCGGCCGCGAGTTCCTCGAGCCGCGCGGGTGCGACGGCTCCCAGTACAGCCACCGGATCGCGCTCGAGTTCGGTCCACAACAGTGGATCGATGTGCTCGAACAGATCCTGCGTCGCCGAGTGCCACGACCACCTGAGGTTTGTCGAGAGCTCGGCGAGGGCATTCAAGCGGGCGGGAAGATGGGCTCGGACGGTGAATCGGCGCAAAGCTTTCACAGGATCGAACCCTACCCACGGACACCTGTGTCGATGGGCGGCTTGCACGAAATCTGCTCCGCGGTGCCCGTCGCGGGCAGTATGCGTCGGCGCACGCGCCATCTGCATTGCTGCATTACGGTTGACGAATAGAAGCACACCAATATCGGTTCGATCAGAGGTTGCGCCCGCGCAGCCATACCTCTAGCGAAGAATGGAGTGTGAAGTGACAGGTCGACTTGGTATCGACAATGTCCTTCCAGATACGACGACCGGGAAGTACCCCGCGAAAGCGGTGGTGGGCGAGACGTTTCCAGTCTCCGCCGACGTCTGGCGCGAGGGTCACGACGCGGTGGCCGCGACACTGTCGGTGCGCGGACCGGGAGGCAAACTCGAACGCATCCCGATGACACCGGGCCGCGAACCCGACACGTTCGACGCGGTGTTCGTCCCCTCTCGGCCGGGTTACTGGATCTGCCGCATCGAAGCGTGGAGCGATCCGATCAGCACCTGGCGCCATGCCGTGGAAGCGAAGCTCGGAGTGGGCCAGAGCGCGCACGAACTCGCGAACGATCTGGAGATCGGGGCGCGGCTGTTCCTGCGCGCCGCCACCGGGGTTCCTGCCGAGAGCAGGCAACTGCTGGCCGACGTCGCTGCCGCGCTGCGCGAAACCGACCGACCGCTGCCGGCCCGAGTGTCGTCGGCATTCGCGTCGTCGGTCGCCGAACTGCTGTTCGCGCACCCGCTGCGCGAGCTGGTGACACGCTCGCGCGCGGTCAACATCTGGGTCGATCGCAATCTCGCTCTCAACGGTGCCTGGTACGAGTTCTTCCCTCGATCGACCGGCGGGTGGAACGAGGACGGATCGCCGCGGCACGGCACGTTCGCAACGTCGATCGAGCAGTTGCCTCGCATCCAGCGGATGGGATTCGACATCGTCTACCTGCCGCCCATCCACCCGATCGGCACCATCAACCGCAAGGGCCCGAACAACACGCTGACTCCGGGCCCCGAGGACGTCGGGTCGCCGTGGGCGATCGGATCCAAGGACGGCGGGCACGACGCCATCCATCCCGAACTGGGAACCGAGGACGACTTCCGTGCCTTCGTCGCTGCCGCGCAGGAGTACGGCCTCGAAGTGGCGCTCGACCTCGCCCTGCAGGCCGCTCCCGATCACCCTTGGGCAGCAACGCATTCCGAGTGGTTCACCGTGCTGCCGGACGGCACGATCGCCTACGCCGAGAACCCACCGAAGAAGTACCAGGACATCTACCCGGTCAACTTCGACAACGATCGACGCGGCATCTACGAAGAGGTACTGCGCGTGGTCCGGTATTGGATCTCGCTGGGGGTCAAGGTCTTCCGAGTCGACAACCCGCACACCAAGCCACCGGACTTCTGGGAATGGCTCATCGCCGAGGTCAAGAAGGCCGACCCGGACGTGCTGTTCCTCGCCGAGGCCTTCACCCGTCCGGTGCGCATGTACGGATTGGCACAGCGCGGGTTCACCCAGTCGTACACGTACTTCACCTGGCGTACCGCGAAGTGGGAGCTGACCGAGTTCGCCGAGGAGCATGCGCGACGCGCCGACGACGCGCGGCCCAACCTGTTCGTCAACACCCCGGACATCCTGCACGAGAGCCTGCAGCACGGTGGGCCCGGAATGTTCGCTCTCCGGGCAGCTCTCGCGGCGACGATGGCCCCCACCTGGGGCGTCTACTCCGGCTACGAGCTGTTCGAGCACCAGGCCGTGCGTGAGGGCAGCGAGGAGTATCTGGACTCGGAGAAGTACCAGTTGCGTCCGCGCGACTTCGAGGGTGCGCTCGCCCGAGGCGAGTCGCTCGAGCCCTGGATCACCACGCTGAACGCGATCAGGCGCGCGCATCCGGCGCTGCAGCAGCTCCGCAACATCCACTTCCACACGATCGACAACGAAGCGTTGATCGGGTACTCGAAGTTCGACCCGCAGACCGGCGACTCGATCCTGGTGGTGATCAACCTCAACCCGTTCGGTGCCGAGGAAGGCACCATCCATCTGGACATGCCTGCCCTCGGCCACGACTGGCAGGACACCCTCACGATCAAGGACGAGGTGAGCGGCGTTCATTACGACTGGGGCCACACCAATTTCGTCCGACTCGAGCCCTGGACGTCGGTGGCGCACATTTTCACGCTCCCCCACATTCCCTACCCGGCACGAATCGAACTGGCCTACCGCGGCAACCGAAAGTGAGTGGATTCAACGTGACCAAGAATCCGACGACGCCCGAAGACACCGTCGCAGCCCCGTCCGACAACGATCTGGAACTCATCGCGGCGGGTCGGCACTACAACCCGCATTCCGTTCTCGGTGCCCATCCGGTACCCGGCGGAACGGCCATCCGAGCGCTCAAGCCCGACGCCGAGAAGGTCGTCGCCCGAGTCGGCGGTGTCGACCACGAGCTGACTCACGTCGCGCACGGAGTGTTCTCGGCGCTGCTGCCGTTCGAGGACCTGATCGACTATCGGCTCGTCGTGACGTGGCCCGGCGGGCACGTCTCCGAATCCGCCGACGGATACCGGTTCCTCCCCACTCTCGGTGAGCTCGATCTACACCTGTTCGGTGAGGGTCGGCACGAGCGGCTGTGGGACATCCTCGGCGCGCATCAGCAGTCGTACGCGACGCCGGACGGTCCGGTGGTCGGCACCTCGTTCGCAGTGTGGGCCCCCGCAGCACAGGGCGTCACCCTCGTCGGTGACTTCGACGGCTGGACCGGCCGCAGCTGGCCCATGCGTGTTCTGGGCTCGACCGGAGTGTGGGAGCTGTTCGTACCCGACATCGCGCCGGGTGCCCTGTACAAGTTCCGCGTGAACGGTGCCGACGGCTCGGTCAAGGACAAGGCAGACCCGATGGCTTTCGCCACCGAGGTTCCGCCGTCGACCGCATCGGTCGTCACCGCGTCGTCGTACACGTGGAACGACGAGAAGTGGCTCGACACCAGGGCCGGAATCGAGCCAACGCAGGGACCGATGAGTGTCTACGAGATCCATCTGGCGTCGTGGCGACCGGGCCTGGGTTACCGCGAACTGGCCGAGCAATTGGCCGAGTACATCACCGAAACCGGCTTCACCCACGTCGAGCTCCTCCCGGTCGCGGAGCACCCCTTCGGCGGGTCGTGGGGCTACCAGGTCACGTCCTACTACGCACCCACATCACGTTTCGGCAGCCCCGACGATTTCCGCTACTTCGTCGATCATCTGCACAGCGCCGGAATCGGCGTCATCGTCGACTGGGTGCCTGCGCACTTCCCCAAGGACGAGTGGGCCCTCGCTCGATTCGACGGCGGCCCGCTCTACGAACACGGCGACCCCCAGCGCGGCGAGCAACTCGACTGGGGCACACTTGTTTTCGACTTCGGCCGCCGAGAGGTGCGCAACTTCCTGGTCGCGAACGCGCTGTACTGGATCGACGAGTTCCACATCGACGGCCTCCGTGTCGACGCCGTTGCATCGATGCTGTACCTGGATTACTCCCGCCCCGAGGGCGGTTGGTCGCCGAACATCTACGGCGGCCGGGAGAACCTCGAGGCCGTCACGTTCCTGCAGGAGATGAACGCGACGGTGCACAAGAAGCACCGCGGCGTCGTCACCGTGGCCGAGGAGTCGACGGCATGGCCCGGCGTCACCCGCCCGACGAACGTCGGCGGACTCGGCTTCAACATGAAGTGGAACATGGGCTGGATGCACGACACCCTGGGATTCCTCGGGCGTGATCCGATCCATCGCAGCTACCACCACCACGAGATCACCTTCTCCCTCGTCTACGCGTGGAGCGAGAACTACCTGCTGCCCATCAGCCACGACGAGGTGGTGCACGGCAAGGGGACGCTGTGGACTCGGATGCCCGGTGACGACTACACCAAGGCAGCAGGGCTGCGCGGCATGCTCGCCTACATGTGGGCGCACCCGGGCAAGCAACTGCTGTTCATGGGCCAGGAGTTCGGCCAGACCCGTGAATGGTCCGAGGAACGCGGCCTCGACTGGTACCAGATCGACGAGGAGCCCCTGCACAATGGCGTCAAATCCCTTGTCTCCGATCTGAACTCGACGTACAAGTCGCATCCGGCACTGTGGACACTCGACACCTCGCCGAGCGGGTACTCGTGGATCGACGCCAACGACACCGAGAACAACGTGCTGAGCTTTCTGCGGTACGGGTCCGACGGTTCGGTCATCGCGTGTATTTTCAACTTCTCCGGTTCCGAGCACGGCAGCTATCGTGTGGGACTACCGGAACCCGGCCGTTGGATCGAGATCCTGAACACCGATGCAACGGAATACGGCGGCTCCGGAATGGGCAACCTGGGTGAAGTGACGGCAACATCGCACTCGTGGCACGGTCGACCTGCGTCAGGCCAGGTTGCACTTCCCGCCAACGGGGCGATCTGGATAAGACTGGAGCGATAGATGAGTGGCGGCCGCACACCCCGACTACTGGCCGCGGCCGCCACTGCAGGACTCCTTCTCCTCGCCTCGTGCGCACAGACTGTCGGCGGCAACGCCGTGTCCATCTACGAGAACCCGTTCACCGTCGCCGGACTGCCGGTCACGAGCGGACCGAGCGGGCCACGACCGGGTGTCCCCGATTCGACGATCGAGGTCGAGAACGCCGAGGGCACCGACTCCGATATCCTCGCCACCAACGCGATCGACGACATTCAACAGTTCTGGGCCGAGCAGTACCCAGCCCTCTTCAAAGGCTCGTTCACGCCGATCTCGAACGTGGTCTCGTGGGACGCGTCCGAGGACGAGGGATCCGGCGTCAGGTTCTGCGGGGATCGAACCGGCGGTATCCCCAATGCCGCGTATTGCACGCGCGACGACTCGATCGGGTGGGATCGCACCATTCTGCTTCCTGCTCTGGTCGACGCATTCGGACCGATGTCGGTGGTGATGGTGATCGCCCACGAATACGGTCACGCCATCCAGCATCAATCGGGACTCGTCGGTGACGACACTCCCACCATCGTGGCCGAGCAACAGGCCGACTGTTTTGCCGGCGCGTTCATTCGCCATGTCGCAGAGGACGATTCGCCGCACTTCACCATCAATACCTCCGACGGACTCAACGGCGTTCTCGCCGCGACCGTCGCCGTTCGCGATGTCGATCCCAACGATCCGGAATCGGTGCACGGCTCGGCCTTCGAGCGCGTCACGGCTGTGCAGATCGGCTTCACCGACGGTGCCGGGGCCTGCACGAGCATCGACGAGGCCGAAATCGACTCGCGTCGAGCATCGTTGCCGCAGAAGTTCGATGATCCGGACGACTCGGGTGAACTACCGGTCACCGAGGACTCCCTCGACGCCTTCACTCGATCCTTCGAGCAGGTACTGCCCGTCACAACTCCCCCGGCCGTCGACTACACCGGTTCGGACGTCGGATGCGCCGACGCCGAAGCCACTGCGCCGGTGTCGTACTGCCCCTCGACCAATACCATCGGCGTCGACGTCGAGGCCCTGGCCGAAGTCGGACAGCCCGAGACCCCGCAGCGCGGAGACATATTGCCGCTCAACGTCTCCGGTGACTACAGCGCGTACGTGCTGTTCGCCTCCCGCTACACGCTCGCGGTGCAGAAGGAAGCCGGCCAGACCCTCGACGACCCGCAGACCGCTCTGCGTTCGGCGTGCCTGTCCGGGGTCATCACCTCGGCGATGAGCGCCGAGAACGGTTCGACGGGCCTCGAAGTCTTTCTTTCCCCAGGCGATCTCGACGAGGCGGTGTCGGGCCTACTCAGCGACGGACTCGCAGCCAGCGACGTCAACGGAACGACGTTGCCATCCGGATTCTCCCGAGTCGACGCCTTCCGCTCGGGAGTTCTCGGCGGCAAGGAGCTGTGCGACTCGCGCTACAGCTGAGGAACTCAGTACAGAGCGGACGCGAGTTTGCGCCGCGCGGACACCACCAGCGGATCGGCTGCGTCGAACAACTCGAACAGCTCGAGGAGTCGAGTGCGCAGTGCGGTCCGGTCGTCGCCCGCACTGATCTTGATGCCGTCGATCAACCGAGCGAAAGCCTGCTCCGGTTGCTGAGCAGCCATCTCGGCGTCTGCGGCCGCGATCCGGGCCTGCACGTTCGCGGGATCGGCGTCGGCGATCTCGATGGCGTCAGGTGCAATGTTCTGCACCCGAGCCAAGAACCTGACCTGACGCAGCGCCGCGACGGCGTCGGTGTTCTTCGGTTCGGCGTCGATGATCGCCTGGTATGCGGCCGCCGCCTTGTCGAAGTCGCCCTCGTCGATGGCTTCCTCGGCAGCGACGATTCTGGGGTCCTCGATCTCGGGTTCCGGTTCTGCAGCAGCCGCCCCGGGAGGCCCGGTGAGCTTTCCCGCAGTCGCCTGCTCGACGGCCTGTAGCCACTGACGCAGCTGCTCGTCCGACTGCGTTCCCTCGAAGTCGGCCAGTGGCTGACCGGCTGCAACGGCAACCACAGTCGGAATGGCTTTCACACCGAACGCCTGCGCGATCTGTGGATTGGAATCGACGTCGACGCGGGCCAGCACCCACGTGCCGCCTGCCTCGACGGCCAATTGGCCGAGCTGTCGCGTCAACGCCTGCGATTGCGGGGAGCGGGCCGAACCGAGATCGACGATCACCGGGACCTGAGTGGATCGTTGCAGAACCTCGGCCTCGAACGTCGCCGCGGTCACGTCCACGATCGGTGCGAGTCCCCCGGATTCACCGGCGGGCTCGGCCGCGGGAGCAGGTGCCGGACGGTCCTTGAGAACGGACAGGTCGACAGCACCGGCGATCGAGGCGGGGACGGCAGCTGACGGGCGGACGGGAGGACGGGAACCGGGTCGAGTCACGTTCTACAGTTTGTCACTAACCCGATGCGTCATCCACTGGCGGGCAGTCAGGACAGGACCTTCGCGTCGGCTACGGGTCGGCCTGTGCTCAGCTCGGCGAGGCGTCCGGTGCGCGCGGCCCAGATCTCGAAGATCACCGTGCCGAACGGTGGGAATGCTGCGACGAGCGCCAGCAGTGTTGCCTTGACGTCCCACTTCAACTTCACTGCCGTCAGCACCGCGATGCCCAGGTACACGACGAACACGCCGCCATGGATCGGCCCGAAGATCTTCACGCCGATTTCGTTGCCATCGGCGGGGATGTACTTGAACGCCATTCCGATCAGCAGTCCCAGCCAGGTGAACGCTTCGAGTACAGCGATGAAACGGAAACGGGTGGCCGTGCTGCTCAGGTTGAAGAAGTTGGTCATGCCAGCCATTGTGCCCGGTTTGCTACGACAGAACGTAGTGGCTCTGGTCTCACTCCCGACCAGAGCCACCGCGGTCCTACTTCTTCGGTACTCGAACGATGAGGGCGTCGCCCTGTCCACCGCCGCCGCACAGTGCGGCTGCGCCGACTCCGCCGCCGCGTCGCTGCAGCTCGAGGGCCAAGTGCAATGCGATGCGGGCACCGGACATGCCGAGGGGATGTCCGATGGAGATCGCGCCACCGTTGACGTTCACGATCTCCGGATCGATGCCGAGCTCGCGTGTCGAGGCGATTCCGACCGCCGCGAACGCCTCGTTGATCTCGACGACGTCGAGGTCCTTCGGATCGATGCCGTCCTTCGCGCACGCCTTGGCAATCGCCCGGGCCGGCTGCGACTGCAGCGTGGAGTCGGGACCTGCCACCACTCCGTGGGCACCGATCTCGGCGAGCCAGGTCAAACCGAGCGACTCGGCCTTTTCCTTGCTCATCACGACGACGGCGGCAGCACCGTCGGAAATCTGCGACGCCGATCCCGCGGTGACGGTTCCGGCCTTGTCGAAGGCGGGTCGAAGCTTTCCGAGGGAATCGACCGTGGTGTCGGCGCGGACGCCTTCGTCTTCCGTGACCTGGATCGGATCGCCCTTGCGCTGCGGAACGGACACGGGGACAACCTCGTTGTCGAATACGCCGTTCTTCCAGGCGGCTGCGGCTTTCTGATGCGACGCGGCGGCGAAAGCGTCTTGCTCCTCGCGGCTGATGGCTTCGGCACTCTGGTTCCGCTGCTCGGTGAGTGCGCCCATGGCCTGGTCGGTGAAGATGTCGTACAAACCGTCGTACGCGAGGTGATCACGCATCGTGACGTCGCCGTACTTGAACCCGGCGCGCGACTTCTCGAGCATGTGCGGAGCCTGGGTCATCGACTCCTGCCCACCGGCGACGACGATCTCGAACTCACCGGCGCGGATGAGCTGATCGGCCAGCGCGATGGCGTCGACACCGGACAGACACACCTTGTTGATCGTCAGTGCAGGCACGGTCATCGGAATGCCGGCGGCAACGGCAGCCTGACGGGCCGGAATCTGGCCGGCTCCGGCGGTCAGAACCTGTCCCATGATGACGTAGTCGACCTGATCCGGCGCAACACCGGCCTTCTCGAGGGCACCCTTGATGGCGATTCCGCCGAGGTCCGATCCCGAGAAGTCCTTGAGTGCGCCCGAGAAGCGCCCGACGGGCGTACGAGCACCGGCAACGATGACTGTTGTGGTCACGATTTCCTCCGAAAGTGTGAAGACGGCCTTGTCGAGATCAACGCTCCGACGCCCCCTACCGATACCGGCCGGGCGGAGCACCGAAACGCAGCTGGCGCTAACGTCATGGCCATGACCTCCAGCACGCAGTCTTACACGGGAGCCCCGCTGCGCTCCGACCTGGTGACGGCTATAGACCACGTGGGTGTCGCGGTGCCCGATCTCGACGCCGCCATCGCCTGGTACACCGACCACCTCGGCATGGTCGCCGTGCACGAGGAGATCAACGAAGAACAGGGCGTTCGCGAGGCGATGCTCTCGTTCCCCGGTGCCGGAGAGAAGTCCGCTGCACTGCAGTTGCTCGCCCCGATCGACGAGTCGTCCACCATCGCCAAGTTCATCGGACGCAACGGACCGGGACTACAGCAGTTGGCGTACCGCGTCACCGATATCGAGGAGATCTCGACCGAATTGCGCGCCCGCGGCGTTCGGCTGCTGTACGACGCCCCGCGCCGGGGCACTGCCGATTCTCGGATCAACTTCGTCCATCCCAAGGACGCCGGTGGCGTGCTCATCGAACTCGTCGAGCCGAACCCCGACGCGCACTGATCGAACTCTGTGAACGAGCCGTATGGCTCTCTACTTGACTCACCGGTAAATTGACGGCCATGGCCATCGATCATGAGCGCACTTCCGCGGTGCAACTTCCCTTTTCCATCGTCCGGAAGGGGTTCGATCGCGACGAAGTCACCAACTACTTCGAGCGGTTCGACGCCGAGCTCCGGCTGACGACCGCTGATCGTGATGCGGCCGCAGCCCAGGCTCGTGATCTGGCCAAGCAACTCGACGACGCGCGTGACGAGATCGACGAACTGCGCAAGGACATCGATCGCCTGTCGGTTCCGCCCACCACAGCGGAGGGTATGAGTGATCGCATCTCGCGCATGCTGCGGTTGGCCTCCGACGAGGCATCCGAGGTACGCGCCAAGGCGCATTCGGAGTCCGAAGAAATGATTTCGGTTGCGCAGCAAGAGAGTGCGCGACTGCGTGGACGGCACGAGTCACTGGTGGCAGAACTCGAAGAGCGTCGGACGGCGCTCGAGACCGAGCACCAGCAGACCATGGCTCAGGCGCGCACCGAGGCAGCCCGGGTGGTCGAGGCCGCGCAGGCCGAGCGCGACAAGCTGGCCGCCGAGTCCGAGGCCAAGCGCGCCGAGGTTCAGGAAGATTTCGAGATCACGATGGCCGAGCGCCGCACCAAGGTGTTGACCGCGCTCGAAGAACTCGAAGCGTCGAGCAAGGCCGATGCTGCCCGTCGCATCGAGGAGGCAACCACCGAGGCTGCTCGACGGCTTCAATCCGCCAGCGAACAAGCCGAACGGCGGATCGCCCACTCCAAGGAACTGGCCGAGGAGTTGCGTGTGCTGCGCAGCCGCGTACTCGCCCAGCTTCTCGGAATCCGTGGACAGCTCGATTCGGTTCCGGCCATGCTCGCCTCGGTCAACCGCGAGAGCGAACTGCTCGACAATCCCGACCCGACGGCAATCCTCAAGAAGGAAGAAGAGAAGGCAGCCGCGAAGGCCGAGGACGAGAAGGAATCGGCCGACTCGGCGTCCTGATTTCGCAGTACACGCTGGGCCTCCCCTGCTACGACCACCTGCGGGTGAGGCCTCGCGTGTTTCGGCCGCTCCAACATCCGGAGTGCCAATGTCTGCGGTTGTCCGCGCCCCCGAAATCGTCCGACGGCCACGCGACGATATGCGCGACGCCCGGCCGCACCTCGTGATCGCAGCCAGGGCAGCGATACGTCTTGACGGCCTTGGCACCCGGGATCATCCGCGTCGTGTACGTGTCTCCATCCGGACCGACCTCGACCCGGTTGCCACCCAGCACCGAGTCGGTTGCCGGACCGAGATCACTCGGGCCGCTCCGATTCGGTCGGCGGGGTTGGTTACGACGGGGCACCCGTCCAGTGTAGAGAACAGGCCGACTCGTGCCGACAGTCGTCAGAAAAGACGGAACTCGGTACTGTCGGTTCCCCGTAGGACGTCGTAGTCGAGTGTGAGACAACGAATGCCGCGGTCTGTGGCCAGCGTCTTCGCCTGCGGCTTGATGACCTGGGCAGCGAAGACTCCGCTCACCGGGGCCAGCAGCGGATCACGATTGAGAAGCTCCAGGTAACGGGTCAACTGCTCGACGCCGTCGATCTCACCACGTCGCTTGATCTCGACGGCCACTGTTCCGCCATCAGCGTTGCGGCACAGCAGATCCACCGGGCCGATAGCCGTCATGTATTCGCGTCGGACGAGGGTGTATCCGTCGCCCAAGGTGCTGACGTGCTCGGCCAACAGCTCCTGAAGATGTGCCTCCACACCGTCTTTCACCAGACCCGGGTCTATGCCCAGCTCGTGACTCGAGTCGAGCTCGACGTCATCGATGGTGATGCGAAGTTCCTCGCCCGCCTTGTTGGTGACGACCCATTTGATCGTCTCGTCTTCGGTGGTCTCGACCGTCCAACACGGCGGAGACATCCAATTGAGCGGCTTGTACGCGCGGTCGTCCGCATGCACGCTGACCGATCCGTCGGACTTCACGAGCAACAGACGGCGAGCGGACGGAAGGTGTGCGGTGAGACGGCCGACGTAGTCGACTTGGCAACGAGCAATAACTAAACGCACTCGACCACCATAAGGCAGGCGCCCCGTTAGTCTGTGACGACCATGCCGCAATTGAGACGATCCGCCGCTCCCCTGGGTTCCCGACTGCTCGGCGACACCTCCGAGTCCCCGCGCCGACGACGGGTTCGCATTCAGCTGCTGTTGACGGTCTTCCTCATCCTGTCGAACCTGATCGGCGCCGTAATCGTCGGTGTGTTGATCAGCGTTGTCGTGCCGGGACCGGACGTGCTCGATCCGAGCAAGTACTGGTGGGTCAACTACATCGTCGTACCGGTCTACGTGTTCGTGGCATTCGTCGTCGGTGCTGTCTGGGGCACCACGCACGCCCTGCGAAGCTTGCGGTGGGCAATCGAGGACCGTCAACCCAGCCGCGAGGAGCAGGTCGCGACGCTCGCTATGCCCTGGCGACTGACGCGAATCCAGATTCTGCTGTGGATCGGAGCCTTGCTGCTGCTCCCCACGATCGACGGGATCATCGACCCGGCGTCGATTCCCAAGGTTGCCTTCACGATCGCCGCAGGTGGCACCGTCGTCTGTGCGTTCAGTTACCTACTCAGTGAATTCGCGCTTCGTCCCGCTGCCGCTCGGGCCCTCGAAGCCGGTGATCCTCGACGAATTCGTATCGCAGGAGTCATGGGCCGCTCCATCCTGTCGTGGCTACTGGGAACGGGCGTCCCGGTCAGTGGCTTGATGATCATCGCGATCTTCCGCTTCATCAACCCCGAAACCACATCGACTCAGTTGGCCATCTCCATCCTCGCGTTGGGTGGCATCACGATCGTGTTCGGGCTCGCGTTGACCGTGCTGGGCGGCTTCGCGACCACTTCACCCATCAACAACGTGCGTGCGGGTATGGCCGAGGTGGAGAAGGGCAACATGGATGTCCGCCTCGCGGTGTACGACGGCACCGAGCTCGGCGAACTGCAGAGCGGCTTCAATCGCATGGCCGACGGTGTGCGCGATCGAGAGAAGATCCGCGACCTGTTCGGCCGACACGTCGGGCACGAAGTTGCCGAGAAAGCGTTGCAGTCCGACAGCGAACTCGGCGGACAAGAACGTGATGTCGCAGTGTTCTTCATCGACCTGGTGGGATCGACGGAGCTGGCAGCATCCCGGCCCCCTACCGAGGTCGTGGACCTACTCAACCGATTCTTCGCAGTCGTGGTCGACGAGGTGGACGAACACGGCGGCTTCATCAACAAGTTCGAGGGAGACGCCGCGCTCGCCATCTTCGGGGCCCCGAACGAAATTTCCGACCACTGCGGCTCCGCACTTGCTGCAGCACGAGCAATTTCTCGACGGTTGTTGGTGGAAGTGCCCGAATGCAGCGCCGCCGTCGGCGTCGCTGCCGGACGGGCGGTTGCCGGCAACGTCGGTGCAAAGTCCAGATTCGAGTACACCGTTATCGGAGACCCGGTGAACGAGGCAGCTCGTCTCTCCGAACTGGCAAAGAATGCGCCCGGAGCCATCCTCGCCTCCAAGACTGCCGTCGACGGTGCTGCTGACGAGGAAGCACATCGTTGGGAATTCGGTGATGCAGTCACTCTTCGCGGACGCTCTGCGGAAACAGTTCTTGCAAATCCGAAGGACGTCAAGGTCGAGGCGGATGAGCACGAAGCTGTTCACGCCTGACCCGATCGTTGGGCTCAGCAGGTGTAGTGCGCTGCGTCCCTGCCGTTTTCATCACTGACGACTTGGCCGTCCTTTCCCGGTCCCCTCGCAAACGCGCTCGCGTTTGTCGAACGCTCACCACATCGCTGACGATTCTGCGCGCGCCTCGCGAAGGCGAGCGCGTCTGCAGAAGCCAGGTGTGCGTAAGCCCGCCAACCTCGATCGCCAAGCTTCGATAGCAGTACTCGACTTGTTGGGGTTCAGTCCGGTTCGGGGGCCCGCAAACGCGCGCGCGTTTGTGACCGGGGTTGGCAATGACAAGTCAGGCGGCCGACCCAGCTGGGCATCACTGATTCCCTTTGTTTGCGGGAAATGCGCTCGCGTGTGCGACGGGGGGTGACAGTGACGAGTCGACGGCCGACACCATCGGAGGCAACCGGCGGTGCTGACACCTCTGGATTATGCGAATGCGCGTGCGTTTGTCAGGTGCGCGCGGTCTGGTGTCGCTGTTCTACTCGCGTCTGGCGAGTGCGCTCGCGTGTGCGACCCGGGTGGGGGCGAGACACGCGGCCGCATCGCAATGATGGGACTTGCGGTGCAGATGTCGGAGCCCTGGAATTCAGGGATACCGACGACGGACAAGGCCACGAATACTGTTGTGACTTTAAGTGGTTTCGAATGCAAACAACCCCCGACCGTGATGGTCGGGGGTTGTCTGGTCCAAGTTGTGTTCGGCGGTGTCCTACTCTCCCACACCCTGTCGAGTGCAGTACCATCGGCGCTGGAGGGCTTAGCTTCCGGGTTCGGAATGGGACCGGGCGTTTCCCC